>DATCBO010000105.1:0-21533 GCA_036511795.1 Xanthobacteraceae bacterium | reverse complement strand
GACCGCAGCGACGCCCTGACGCTTGCCGACAAGGTCATCGTCCTGCGCGGCGGCGCTGTGATCCAGAGCGGACCTGCGGCAGAGGTTTTTCAGAAGCCGGCAAATTCATTCATCGCCCGCGTTGTCGGCGTTGAGAATGTGCTCTCCGGCCGCGTCATGGAGACCTCCAAAGACTTTCTGACAGTCACGGTCGGCGACCAAGTCGTGCGCGCGGTTTCGCCCGCGAGCGCGACCCCGTCTGATGGTTCTGTGCTTTTAGGTATCCGTGCGGAGGACGTGGAGATTGACCCGGTACACACCGCACCCCCGAGAAAAGCCGGCACGAACCGGCTGCCGGGGCGCATTGCGCAGCTTCGCCGCGCCGGGCCGTTGGTCGGTGTAACCGTCGATTGCGGTCTTCGCCTCACCGCTTATTTGCTTGGATCGCAAGTGCGAAAAATGAACCTCGAGAACGGTAGCCCGGTCGTCGTCGAAATCAAGCCGGAGGCGATCCACGTGATGAGCGATTAACGAGGCGACGGTCCGCATTTCGCCAGCGCGTCGAATTGCATCAGCCGCTTCAGAAGAGGCTCCATGTCCTTGAGCGCGATCATGTTCGGCCCGTCGGAGGGCGCATGGTCGGGATCCTGATGGGTCTCGATGAATACGCCGGCGACGCCGACCGCGACGGCGGCGCGCGCCAGGACCGGGACGAACTGCCGCTCGCCACCCGAGGAGGTGCCCTGCCCGCCCGGCTGCTGCACCGAATGCGTCGCGTCGAAAATGACAGGCGCGCCGGTCTTTTCCGCCAGGACCGGCAGCGCGCGCATATCGGAGACGAGCGTGTTGTAGCCGAACGATACGCCGCGCTCGGTGACGAGCACGTTGCGATTTCCGGCGCCGGTGATTTTTTCCACCACGTTGGCCATGTCCCAAGGCGCCAGGAACTGACCTTTCTTGACATTGACGACGCATCCAGTCTTTGCCGCAGCAACGAGCAAGTCAGTCTGGCGGCACAGGAAGGCCGGGATTTGCAGGATGTCGACGACGTCGGCGACCGAAGCGCACTGATCTGGCTCGTGCACGTCGGTGAGCAACGGTATCGCCAACGTTTCCCGCAGTTCGGCAAAGATCGAGAGTGCGTTGTCGAGGCCAACGCCGCGCGTACTCTTGGCGCTGGTACGGTTGGCCTTGTCGAACGAGGTTTTGTAGACGAAGTCGATATTAAGCCGCGCGGCGAGTTCCTTCAACGCCGAAGCCATCTCAAAGGCGTGCGCGCGGCTTTCCAACACGCACGGTCCAGCGATCACCGCGAGCGGCAGCGCGTTGCCGAAACGCGCCTTTCCGACGGTTACAGATGCATTGGGCTTTTCGGTCATCCGGTTTCTCGCGGGCGACCATGACGGGCGCGCCGCGCCTGGTCAACCGCGACGGCGCCGCCTATTTCACCGCAGAAAACGCAGTCGGCTGCAGGATCTGATTGGTCGCATTGGCGAGGATCGGACCATCCTTCTCGCTCGCGGCGCGTGCATTGACCCATTCAGGATCGACCATGAAGGCGTTCCACTTCTTCTCGCGGTCCGCGAGCGACTCCCAGGCGAGCAGATAGGTCAGCTCGTGATTGGACTCGCCGATCAGCGTGGTCCAGAAGCCGGCTTGCTTGATGCCGTGCTTGTCCCAAATCTTCAGCGTGACGTCCTGGAACCGCTTCAGCAAAGCCGGAAGCCGGCCAGGCACACAGCGATAAACGCGCATTTCGTAGATCATTGACGTTTCCTCCCTTTCGTCTTTCCGTGGCCGAGCGCAGCGAGGAGCCCGGAATCCATAACCATAGTCCATGAATATGGATTCCGGACTTGCCGCTCCGCGGCAATCCGGAATGACGGAATACTACACCAGCCGGCTCTGCTCCACCGCCGCGCCGATGAACGACGAGAACAGCGGGTGCGGCGCGAATGGTCGCGACTTCAGTTCGGGGTGAAATTGCACGCCGATGAACCAGGGATGATCGTCGTATTCGATGATCTCCGGCAGCAGGCCATCGGGCGACATGCCGGAAAAGCGCATGCCGTGCTGGGCGAGACGATCCTTATAGGCGGTGTTGACCTCGTAGCGATGGCGGTGGCGCTCGGAGATTTCCGTCGAACGGTAGATTTCCGCGACCCGTGAGCCGCGGCCGAGCACCGCCGGATAGGCACCAAGCCGCATGGTGCCGCCGAGATCGCCTTCGAGCCCGCGCTTTTGCTGCTCGTTGCCTTTCATCCATTCGGTCATGAGGCCGACCACGGGCTCGGACGTGGCGCCGAATTCGGTCGAGTTCGCCGCCTCGATGCCGCACAGGTTTCGTGCCGCCTCGATCACCGCCATCTGCATGCCGAAGCAGATGCCGAAATACGGCACCTGGCGCTCGCGGGCGAATCTGGCGGCGCGGATTTTTCCCTCGGCGCCACGCTGGCCGAACCCGCCCGGCACCAGGATGCCGTCGACATGCTCAAGAAACGGCGCCGGATCCTCGTTCTCGAAGACCTCGCTCTCGATCCAGTCGAGATTGACCTTCACTTTGTTGGCGATGCCGCCGTGAGAGAGCGCCTCGATCAACGACTTATAGGCGTCCTTCATCCCGGTATATTTGCCGACGATGGCGATGGTCACGTCGCCCTCGGGATTGCGGACGCGCTCGTTGATCAGATGCCAAGTGTTCAGATCGGGCGCCGGCGGATTCTCGATACCGAACGCTGCCAGCACTTCGTCGTCGAGACCGCCCGCGTGATAGGCCTCCGGCACAGCGTAGATATTGTCGACGTCGCGCGCTTCGATCACGGCGCTCTCGCGGACATTGCAAAACAGCGCAAGCTTCTTGCGCTCGCTCGCCGGGATCGGCCGGTCGGTGCGGCAGAGCAAAATGTCTGGCTGAATACCGATGGCGCGTAGCTCGCGCACCGAGTGCTGGGTCGGTTTGGTCTTGAGCTCGCCTGCGCTCGGGATGAACGGCATCAGCGTCAAATGGATATAGACCGCGTACCCACGCGGCAGATCGTTGCCGAGTTGCCGGATTGCCTCGAAATACGGCAGGCCCTCGATGTCGCCGACGGTGCCGCCGATCTCGCAGAGAACGAAATCGAAATCGTCGTTGCCGTCGCGGATGAAATCCTTGATCGCGTTGGTGACGTGCGGAATCACCTGAATAGTGGCGCCAAGATAGTCGCCGCGCCGCTCCTTAAGCAGGATATCCTGGTAGATGCGGCCGGTGGTAATGTTGTCCATCCGGGTCGCCGGCCGGCCGGTGAAGCGTTCGTAATGGCCGAGGTCGAGATCCGTTTCGGCACCGTCGTCGGTGACGAAAACCTCGCCGTGCTGGTACGGCGACATCGTGCCGGGATCGACGTTGAGGTAGGGGTCGAGCTTGCGCAGCCGAACCTTGTAGCCACGTGCCTGCAACAGCGCACCGAGTGCCGCTGACGCTAAGCCTTTGCCAAGTGAGGAAACCACGCCGCCGGTGATGAAAATGTACCGCGCCATGGGAGCCAATCCTTAGCGTGCCGGTTACGATTCGACGAGCGATTTTCTGGAATATCTGCCGCGCGCCGAATGACCCGCTCGGCCAGAGGGTAAAAACCCATACACTGCATGGCCTTCGGCATGCATCCTCAGGCCAATTCCGAAGCCGCCAAACGCTGTCCGTGAGCTGATGATTCGACCGTCCTCACCGTGACTGCGGCACCTGCGGACCGCTTGGCGTGGGCGCTGGACTTGCCGGGGCCGGGGCGGAAGACGACGGGCTGGGCGCTACCGGAGCACCGGAGGGCGGCGCGGTACCGCCCCCGAGCGTCCCAAGCAAGCCGCCGCTGCCTGAATTCAACGGTGCAGCCGGCGGCGGCGCTCCGGGTGCAGGCGCCTGCGCGGCCGGGCCGCTACCGGGGATCAGCGACACCGGCGCGTTGTTATGCGCCGCCAACAGCGACAGGATGAGGCTCGTGAGAAAAAACCCGGCAGCCAGCAGCGCGGTCGTCCGGGTGAGCACGTTCGCCGTGCCACGGCCGGTCATAAATCCGCTTGTGGTGCTGACCAGCCCCCCACCCTCGGATTTTTGCAGCAGAACCACGCCAATCAAGGCGAGGACGAGCATCAGGTGGATGGCGATAACGACACTCAGCATCGGTTAATCCGCTCTTGGCCGCGGCTGGGTCGTATCGTCCCGGCTGCGCACTGCCCCCCGATATAGGATATTGGGGCGCTCTCTACACGACCCGCCGTGGATTTTCTATGGCGGCATTGATTTAGGCCGCAATCGCGCCGTTGGGCACTTTCGCGCCGGATCAATGCGCGAAAAGTCCCATCTGCGACTATGCCCCGACCGCTACTTGTACTGCTTGAGAAAGGCGATGACGTCGTCCACGTCCTTTGGATCGCTCAGGCCAGCAAATGGCATCCGGTTGCCTTTGACTTTGGCCTGCGGGTCCTTGAGGTAGGCCCGCAGATTGGTCTCATCCCAGACCAGGTTGGCGCGCAGCATCGCATTCGAATAGCGGAAATTATCGAGCGAGCCCGATTTGCGGCCATAGACGCCCCGCAGGCTCGGTCCGATCGCATCGGGCTTGTCGCTGTGGCAGGCGGCGCAGGTCTGGAATACGACCTTGCCATGCTCGACGTCGGCCGCCTGCGCCGCATTGGTGCGGAGGATGGCCGCGATCACGCCAAAAGCAATGACCGTAAAACATGCGAGCGCGGCGCCCGCTATCGCACTGCGCATGATCTCTTCGCACCTGTGCTCTTCCCACGTGTTCACCCGTCAGGCGTGAACGAGCGGGCCCGGTTTCTTGATGTAGCTTGTGGTGATCGCGTGTGCCGACCAATAGGCGAGCGCGCCGACGACGCCGGTTGGATTGTAGGCGGTATTCTGCGGGAATACCGACGCGCCCATGACGAACAGATTGTCGGCATTCCACGCCTGCAGATAGCGGTTGACGGCGCTGGTCTTCGGATCGCTGCCCGCCATGGTGCCGCCGGTGTTGTGGGTCGATTGGTAAGGCACGACGCTGTAGTCGCCATGCTTGACGGTTGGCTTGCTCATGATCGTCGGGTTCATGGCTTTGCCCAGCCGGCCAAGCACGCCGCCGATATATTCCGCAAGCTTGTAGTCGTTGTCGCGGAAATTATACGACATGCGGATCAGCGGCCGGCCGAGCGCGTCCTTGTAGGTCGGGTCGAGATCGAGGAAATTTTTGCGGTGGGCGTAATTGCAGCCCGAGGCGCCGATGCTGAAGGCGTGATTGTACCATTTCGCCGTCGCCTGCTTCCACGCGCCGCCCCAGCGCGGCGTGCCCGGAGGCACCGGCCGGGTAAAGATAGGCCGACCGTTGGTCGGCCCTGCCTGAATCCAGGCGCCGCCGAAAAAGCCGAGGCCGGAGTGATCGAAATTGTCGCCGTTGAAATCGTCGATCAGCACGCCATGCGCGCCCGCAGCCATGAACGGATTGATCTCCTTGTCCTCGAAGAACACCGTCACGCTGTTGCCGCTGACTTGGTAGCAGTAGTTCCTGCCCACGGCGCCGGTGCCGGTCTTGGCATCATACGGCTCGCCGATCCCGGCTGTGAGCATGAGCAACACGTTGTTGAACACGTAGGCGCCCAGGATGACGATGCCCGCCGGCTGCTCGTATTCCTCGCCGGTGCGGGTGTCGACATAGCGCACCGCTGTGACCTTGCGCGCCGCCTTGTCGTAAACCAGCTCCTTGACCTGCGAATAGGTACGCAACTCGAATTTGTTGTCGGCAAGCAGCGCCGGCAGGATGCACACGTTGGGCGAGGCTTTCGCGTTGGCCTCGCAGCCGAAACGCTCGCAGTTGCCGCAATACTCGCACGCCCCAAGCGTGAGCCCTTCGGGGTTGGTGTAAGTGCGGCTCATATTGCTCGACGGGCACGGGAACGGATGATAGCCGAGGCTCCGCGATGCCTGTTCCATGATCGTGCCGGCCATGCTGCGGATCAGCGGCGGATTGGGATATTCGTTCTGCCGCGCCCCTTCGAATACGTTGCCGCCATCGACGATCTTGCCGCGCAGATTGCCGGCCTTGCCGGAAACGCCGCACAGCTTCTCGAACTTGTCGTAGTAGGGCTCGAGCTCGTCGTACGAGACCGGGAAATCCTCGATTGTCATCTCGGCGGGAATGGCGTTCTTGCCGTAGCGCTCGGTCAGATGCGAGCGCATGTGGTGGTCCGACGGCAGCCAGCGCCACGTCATACCGTTCCAGTGCGCGCCGGCGCCGCCAAGATCGGTGCCGGGCAGGAACGACCCGAGGCGCCGGATCGGCAACGCGCTCTCCGACGGCGAATGACGCACCGTGACGGTTTCGAGCTGCGTATCCTGGAACAGCTCCTGCCGCACCGCATATTTGAGATCGTCGCGCACCGAGGGAATGGTGAAATTCTCGCCCGGCATGCGCTTTGCGCCGCGCTCCAGGCCGACGACATGCAGGCCCGCCTTGGTCAGCTCACGCGCCAGGATCGACCCGGTCCAGCCCACCCCCACCACGACGGCATCGGTCTCTTTGAGTTTGATCATGGCCGCCTCCCCTTATGAGAAATCCGCGATCGACTGCGGCGGCTTGTCGTATTTTTTGCCGAAGTATTTCTGAATGTCTTCGCGATAAGTAGCCGGCAGGCCCGGATAGCCGACCATCTTCCACGCCGCCATTTGGCGATTGCCGCCGTAGATCGGGTCGGCAAAAAAACCTTCCATGCTGATCTCGAGCAGCGCGTTGAAAAAAGCGCGGCTCGACAGGCCGGAGAATTCCGCCTTGCCGGCCTCTATGGCCTTGAGGGCGGCTTCGCGATCGGCTGGAGCGAGGCGGTCGAAATCCTTGCCGTGCGTCTTGCGCGACCACTCGTTGGCCTCGGCGATACCGGCGCGAAAAAATTCGCGCGGATTGAGCGGCAGCTGATAGCCGAGCTCGGGCTTGGCCTTATGGAACGGACCGTCGCGGTAAAGCCGAGCGCCATTGCCATAAGCGCCGGCAAGCTGCCGGTCGATGAACGTCGCGACGCCGCATTGGCTGCCCGACGGCGTCAGTTCGTCGGCCGGGATCAGCGTGTCCGCCGCCGCGGTGACGAACGCAAACTCAGTCTGGGTCAGCGTGAGTAGCGGCTCTACTTCGGGCGTCGCTGCGGCGGAGGCCGGGGCGGATTGCGCCTGCGCTTCCGGCGGCGTGAGCGACGCGGCAAGCGCTGTCCCCGCCCCCATCAGGAAATTACGACGTCGTATCGGATGGTCGTCCTCGGCCATGGCGTCCTCCGCTGTGTGCGCTCGTTGAGCGCTGAGACGCGCGCGAAGCCTAGGCGCGCGGCAATCATTCTTGCTTGTTGCGAACAGGATATGCCGATTTGAGCGGCGACGCGAGGCGCTCGTTAGCCCGGCTCCATTCCCTTCGACTTGAGCATCGGAGCAGATTTCCCCAAGTCCAGATTAGCGATAAACGCCAGCAATCGCGAGGAACTCATCGGCATTGAGGCTGGCGCCGCCGATCAATGCGCCGTCCACATTGGCGAGCGTCATCAGTTCATTGGCATTCGCCGGTTTTACCGAGCCACCGTAAAGGATGCGGACTGCTTCCGCTGCGTGGCCAAAGCGCGCCAGCAGCCGCTCGCGAATGAAGCCGTGCATGTCGGCGACGTCGGCCGCACTCGGAGTGACACCCGAGCCGATCGCCCAGACCGGCTCGTAGGCCAAGACGAAATCCGGTGCGCCGTCGGGCAGCGAGCCATCGAGTTGCGCGCCGACAATTGCCCAGGCGCGCCCGGCATCGCGCTCGGCTCGCGTCTCGCCGACACACACAATGGACACCAGCCCGGCGCGGCGTGCCGCGAGCGCCTTGGCGCGGACCTCCGCGTCAGTCTCGTGATGATCACGGCGCCGCTCGGAGTGGCCGACGATCACGGTGGTCGCTTGCGCATCGGCCAGCATTTCGGCGGCGATGTCTCCGGTATGCGCGCCGGACGGCTTGGCGTGGCAATCCTGGCCCCCGATTGCGACGCGGCTGCCTCGAGCGCGCTCCGCGAAACCGGCGATAAGCGTAAACGGCGGACAGATCAGCACGTCCACCTGGGCAGGGAGCTTGGCCGCTCCGGCAATAATCTTATCCAGCGTCACCGAGGCGCCGGATAGGCCATTCATTTTCCAATTGCCTGCGATAAGCCGGCGACTCGCCATGTTCCAATTGCCTGGGATTGAGGCCTCAAAAATGCGACAAACAGCCGTTAGCAGACCGATTGCATGACGAAAAGGGACGTTTTAACAATCAATTCAGTCGATTGCGGCGCAGGGCTTCGGTCCGTATGATGCGCCGCCCTTGCTCCGGCAAGGCAATTTCTCTCACCGAACCACGCTGGAACTTATGCTTCGAGGGATCCGCAAAGCCTCCGAAAATTGGCTCGGCCGCATTCTCATGGGCGTCGTACTGACGGTTCTCGCCGGCAGTTTCGCAGTATGGGGCATCAACGATATTTTCCAGGGCTACGGCTCAACCTATCTTGCCAAGATCGGCGACACCGAAATCCAGCAGGACCAGTTCAGTCAGGCCTATAACGAGCGCCTGCAGCAGCTTGGCCAGCAGCTTGGCCGCCCGGTCCCGCCCGAACAGGCGGCCGCGCTGGGTATCGACCGGCAGGTGCTGGCTCAACTGGTCGCACAGGCCGGCCTCGATCAGCTGGCGAGCCGCATGCGCATCGGGGTTCCGATGTCCGACATCGTAAAGCAGGTGCTTGCCGACCCGCATTTCCAGACACCCACAGGGCAATTCGACCGCGCACAGTTTCAAAATTTTTTGCAGTCCATCGGCTTCTCCGAGCAGCGCTACTTTGATGAGCTGCGCCGCACGATTCCGCGCCGCGAAATTACCGACGCGGTCTCCGGCGGCATCAGCGCGCCGAAAACCTATCTTGACGCGGTCAATCAGTACCAAAACCAGCAGCGCAGCATTCAGTATATCTCACTCGGACCAGAGCAGGCCGGCGACATTCCGAAGCCGACGCCTGAGGAGCTGAACAAGTATTTCAGCGACCGCAAGATTCTGTTTCGCGCGCCCGAGTACCGGAAAGTCGTGACCGTCGTCGTCACACCGGCCGAGGTGGCGAAAACGATTACGGTTTCCGATGCCGACGCCAAAAAACGATACGACGACAATCTAAAACAATATCAGACCCCGGAGCGCCGGCACATCGAGCAGATCGTATTTCCGGACATGGCGCAGGCGCTGGCCGCCAGCACGCGGCTGAAGTCCGGAATCAAGTTCGATGATCTCGCCACCGAGCGCGGTCTCAAGGCAAGCGACGTCGACCTTGGGACCGTGGCGAAATCGGCGATCATTGACCCGACGGTCGCCGACGCCGCATTTGCGCTCAAGCCCGGCGAGGTGAGCCCGCCGGTCCAGGGCAAATTTGGCGTCGTGATCGTGACTGTGCTGGACGTCGAGCCGGCCGAAACGAAGGCGTTTAACGTCGTCGAGCCGTTCATCAAGAGCGACATGGCGCTGGAACGCGCGAAAAGCAAAGTGCAAGACCTTCACGACAAGATGGAGGACGCGCGCGCCGGTGGCGGCACGCTCGCGGATGCGGCAAAGAGCCTGGGGCTGCCCGCGGTCGCGATGGATATCGATCGTTCTGGGCGCGATGCCGCCGGCAAATTCGTGGCGGCCATCCCGGCCGCAACCAGCGTCATCAGTGGCGCTTTCTCCAACGATGTTGGCGTCGATACCTATCCGGTCGATGCCGACGGCGGCTACGTTTGGTACGAGGTCGCGTCGGTGACGCCGGCGCGTGATCGCACGCTCGACGAGGTCAAGACCGAGGTCGAGCAGCGCTGGCACGACGATCAGGTTGCAGAGCACGTCAAAACCAAGGCCGCGGACCTGCTCAGCAAGCTCAACAGCGGCAATTCCTTTGACGCGCTTGCCAAAGCCGACAACGTGAAGGTCCAAACGGCCGCCGATCTCAAACGCGGCCCCGTGAGCAACGGCATTCCCGCCAAGGTGATCGATGCGGTATTTCATACCGCGAACGGCGCGTTTGGCGGTTCCGAAGGCGACAAACCTACCCAATGGTTGGTGTTTCGCGTCAGCAATGTCAAAACGCCGCCGCTCGATTCGAATTCGGCCGACGGCAAGAAACTCGTGCAGCTCCTGCAGCAAGCAATGGGCGACGATGTTTTCAGCCAATATCTCGGCTGGCTCGAAAATAATCTGGGCACGACAATCAATCAGGCCGCGCTGACGCAGGCTGTGGGCACCACTGCGCCGCCGGATAGCGAATAATGCAAGTCGCGCCTGCGGCCGGTGAATTCGCTGCGCATTATGCGGCGGGCTTACCGCAGGTGGTCTGGACGACGCTTGTCGCCGACTTGGAAACGCCGGTTTCGGCCTTTCTCAAAGTGACCGGCGCGCGGACGCAAAGTTCGCGCCGCAAACGAAACCCGCCGATCAGCTTTCTGCTTGAGTCCGTCGAAGGCGGCGCGGTGCGCGGCCGTTATTCGATCATCGGTCTCGAACCTGATCTGATTTTCCGCGCCAGCGGCAGCAGCGCCGAGATCAATCGTAATCCGCAGGATCGTCCGCTCGATTTCAAGCCCGTCGCCGAAGCACCGCTTGTCGCGCTGCGTGCTCTGATCCAGCAAAGCCGGATCGCGTTACCGGATGCGCTGCCACCCATGGCGGCCGGCGTTTTCGGTTATCTCGGCTACGACATGGTGCGGCTGATGGAGGATACTCTGGCGGCGCCGACCGGCGATCCGATCGGTATTCCGGACGCCATTATCGTTCGTCCCACGGTCGTGATCGTGTTCGATGCCGTCGAAGATACGATTACCGTCGTCACGCCCGTGCGGCCACAAAAGGCGGTCACCGCGAAGGCGGCGCTGGCGCACGCGCGCAAGCGACTCGGCGAGATTGTCGTCGCGCTCGATCGGCCGCTCGGCAAATCCGCAGCCGAGACCCACCGCGGGCCGCTCAAGGTAGCGCCGCGTTCGAACACTACGCCCGCCGTTTTCAAGCGCATGGTGGTTCGTGCCAAGGAGTACATTTCAGCCGGCGATATTTTTCAGGTGGTGCTGTCGCAGCGGTTCGAAGCGCCATTTCGGCTGCCGCCGTTCGCGCTTTACCGCGCGCTTCGCCGAGTCAACCCGTCGCCCTATCTGTTCTTTCTCGATTACGGGACGTTCGCAATCGCGGGATCGAGCCCGGAGATTTTGGTCAAAGCCGAAAACGGCATCGTGACGATCCGGCCGATCGCCGGCACGCGACGGCGCGGGGCAACGCCGCACGAGGACGACGCACTCGAGGCCGAGCTGCTCGCCGACCCCAAGGAGCGCGCGGAGCATTTGATGCTGCTTGATCTCGGACGCAACGATGTCGGCCGTGTCGCTGAGATCGGCAGCGTCAAGGTCACCGACCGGTTCTTTGTTGAGCGCTACAGCCAAGTCATGCATATCGTCTCCAATGTTGAGGGCAAGCTGCGCAAGGATTGCGATCCGCTCGATGCGCTGGCCGCCGGCTTCCCGGCCGGCACGGTTTCGGGAGCACCAAAGGTGCGCGCCATGCAAATCATCGACGAGTTGGAGAAGCAGAAACGTTCGCTCTACGCCGGCTGCGTGGGTTATTTCTCCGCCGGCGCCGAGATGGACACCTGCATCGCGCTACGCACTGCGCTGGTTAAGGACGGCGTCATGTATGTTCAAGCCGGGGCCGGCATCGTCGCGGACTCCAATCCCGATCTCGAACAACAGGAGTGCATCAACAAGGCGAAGGCGCTGTTTCGCGCCGCGGAGGAGGCCCAGCGGTTCGCCTCCGCCGCGCGCAAATAGCCGACCGAGGGATCGAGCATGCCGTTGTTTTCGCTCGATGAGCTTGCTGAAGCGGCTGCCACGGTGCGGCCCTTCGTGCCGCCAACCCCCGCTTATGCCTGGCCCCTGCTCGCCGCGAAAACCGGCGCCAAGGTCGTGGTCAAGCACGAGAACCACACGCCCACCGGATCGTTCAAGGCCCGCGGCGGCCTGGTCTACGTCGATGCGCTGCGCCGCGCGGGTTCGGCACCCAAAGGGCTCGTCACCGCGACACGCGGCAATCACGGTCAATCGGTCGCACTTGCGGCCGCGCGTAATGGCATCCCATGCACGATCGTCATTCCAGAGGGGAATTCGCCAGAGAAAAATGCGGCGATGCGCGCCTTCGGCGGCGAACTCGTCACCGCCGGTGTGGACTTCGATGCGAGCCGCGCCGTCGCCATGCAGATGGAGCGCGAGCACGGCTACCATTTCGTTCCGTCCTTCCACGTCGAACTGATGAAAGGCGTCGCGACTTACGCGCTCGAATTGTTTACCGGCCATAGCGACCTTGATGTCGTCTACGTTCCGATCGGCATGGGCTCGGGCATTTGCGGGCTGATCACCGTACGCGACCTGCTCGGGCTCAAGACCGAGATTGTGGGCGTCGTCGCCGATAAAGCGCCGGCCTTTGCCCTGTCATTCGCTGCGGGGCATCCGGTGCCGACCAATTCGGCGCGCACATTCGCCGACGGCATGGCGTGTCGCGATCCGCAGCCCGATGCGTTCGCGATCATCAAAGGCGGCGCCGCGCGGATCGTCGCCGTCAGCGACGACGAGATCGCCGAGGCCGTTCGCCTCTACTTCACAGCAACGCACAATCTCGCCGAAGGCGCCGGCGCCGCACCGCTCGCTGCGCTGATGCAAGAGAAGGAGCGCTACGCCGGCAGGCGTGTTGGGCTTATCTTGTCCGGCGGCAATATCGACATGCCGGTGCTGGCGCAAATTCTGCGCGGTGCGACACCCACGGCCTAAATCGATAAGCCTTTTGGACTCGACACTTTGCCGGCTGCCGAGAATAATCGCGTCTAACAAGCCGCATCCAACTGGAGGAACCGCTTTGACAACGACATCATCCACACCTGCGGACATGGAAAAGCGCGTTGCCCGTTTCAACAAATTGCAGACCTACCAGCAGCAGAATTTTTCCGCCCACGGCATTCCGGCCGGCGCGGTCGAGAAGATTACGGCCCGGCGCGTCTATCCGGTGATGGCGCCGACTGACTACGAGGGCCGCAGCGCCGGCGCTCCGGTCAAAGGACCGCGCGGATTAATCGTGACGATCGCCGAGTGCGAACCGGGCAACGGTCCCGGACTGCACCGCCACCTCAACACGGTCGAGAACTTCATGTGCCTGTCGAGCCGCTTCGAAATCGCGTGGGGCGACCGCGGCGAACACACGCTGGTGCTCGATCCACTCGACATGATTTCGGTGCCGCGCGGCGAGAACCGGAGCTTCCGCAATATCGGCAACGAAACCGGCCGGCTCCTTGTCATGATCGTGCCGGAAACCGCCGAGCAGGCCGACCCGATTTCCTACGCGCCGAGCCTGGCGCGCGAAATCGAGACTGAGTACGGCAAGGACGCGCTCAAGGGCCTGCAACAGATCGGCTTCAAGTTCGAAGATGAACCGACCACGGCGTAATGCCGCTTCGGCGGCGGCGGGGCGGCGCGAAAATTCAAGCGCCTGATGCGACGAATTTGTATCCGTCGCCCCAGCGGCGCACGCGCGCTGTCGACGGCATCGGGAAATGCGTCAAGCACATCAGCGTCGGCTCCTCGCAGAAGCGGTCGAAGACGTGGCGCCGGGTTTGCCCAGCCTGTGCCGAGTTGTGATCCGCCAGCATGCCGAGGTCGGGATATTTGCCCTGGATCGGCGAGTGGATCATGTCGCCGGTAATCAGCGCGTCCTCGCCGCGGCTGCCGACCAGGACGGAAAAATGGTCGATGGTGTGACCGGGTGTCGGCATAAGCCGGACCGTTTCGCTGAAAGCAAAATCGCTTTTGACGATTTGCTCGCGCTTGGCCGCAACGATCGGCAGCACCGAGTCGGTGATCCACGGCACGCTTTGCGGATTTTCCTTCTCGCGCGCCGTCCAATGCGCAAGCTCGCGCTCCGCCATGATGTATCGCGCCTTGGGAAAGGTCGGCACCCAGCGGCCGTTTTCGAGTTTCGTGTTCCAGCCGACGTGATCGCCGTGCAGATGCGTGCACATGACGTAATCGATGTCGTTGACGCTCACTCCCGCACCGGCGAGCGCCTTTTCGAACCGGTCGCTGTCCATCATGTTCCAGAACGGTCGCGTCGGTCGCGACTTGTGATTGCCAACGCACGAGTCGATCAGAATAGTGTGGTGCGCTGTCTTGACGACAAAACCCTGGATGCACAGCACCAGCCCGCCCTCAGGATCGATGAATGTCGGTTGCAGCCATGATCGATTTTCGTCGAGCGTTTCCTTGCTGAGCTTCGGGAAAAACTCCAGGGCTTTGAAAAACGGGCCCTGCTGTTCGACGATTGGATAAATCGTGATGTCCTTGAGCGCGATCGGCGTTGTCATGGCCGTACCTTCCTTGATGGAACGCGCGGATTGTTACCGGCCGGTCGCCTGAGCGCAAGCCGCCGTGTTCAGCGCATAAACTTGTCAGACTGGGCATGCGCCCTTAAGGTCGCGCCGCCGGCCCGACGTGACCCGAACCAAGCTGGGAGCAAATTGTCACCATGAGCAGGCGGGCAAATCTTCGCGCGATCGTTTGCGGTCTCGGCCTCGCCGCGACGCCCCCCGCCGTCGCGCCGTATTTTTCCGCGGCACGCGCGCAATCCGCCGATCTTGTTCTGTGCGATCGCATCGCTGCCGACCCGACCGATCCGGACAAACCGTCCGCCATTCCTGGCGTCCCGCGCATTGCGTCGCAAGACATCCCGATTGCGATCAAGTTCTGCAAGGCTGCTGCCGGCGGTCCGCGCCGGGCATTGTACGAACTCGGCCGCGCCTACGCGGCCAACGGACAGTTGGCCGAGGCAATCACTGCCTATCGTAAGGCCGTGACCAAAGGCAGCACGGCCGCCATGGTGGAATTGGCCATCTCGCTCGAGGCCGGCGCCGGTATCGCCAAGGACGACGCGCAGGCCCGCGCGTTGTTGCAGCGCGCCGCGGCGGCCGGCAATCCCCGTGCCCTGACCCGTCTGGCAACGGCCGGCAACGTGAGCGGCGGCGCGGCCGATCCGGCGCAGGAACGCGAGATGCTGACGCGCGCCGCGGAAGGAAATTCGGCCGACGCACAATTTCAACTCGGCCTGATGTACGCAAACGGCCTCGGCGGACCGAAGGACGATGTCGCCGCGCGCTCCTGGTTCGAAAAGGCGGCGGCGCAAAATAATCCCAACGCCCTGGAATGGATGGGCTCGTTCGCGGCGAGCGGGCGCGGTGGCCCGCGCGACATCGATGCTGCGAAGGGCTATTACAGCCGCGCGGCCGCGCTTGGGGACGAGGACGCGAAAGTGCAACTTAAACACCTCGAGTGCTCGATAACGATCAAGGATGCGCGCGGTCACGCCGTGGGATGCCTGTAACGCACAGCCGGCAGAACAGCAGCGCGCTAGCCAGCGCCCGCTCGCCGGTCATCAATCCAGCTCCAACACGACCCTCCTGCGCCGGCATGACGCCCGAAAATCACGCCACCTGCGCGCGCTCACGATTAGCCTGCGACCGATTATGGAATTCTCGAAGAGACCGACAGCGCCTAACGTAGCCGCCACCAAGACCGGGAGATAATGATGCCGACTCGACGGACCCTGCTATTTGCACCGCTCGCTGCCGCCGCAACCGCAACATTGAGCCAAGCGGCGCCTGCGGACAATTTTCCATCGGGACCGATCACCATCATCGTCTCTTTTCCCGCGGGAGGCAGCATCGACGTGGTCATGCGCGCCGTCGCGGCACAATTGCAGCAGCGGCTTGGCAAGCCCGTTATCGTTGAAAACCGCGCCGGAGCGGGCGGCGTGCTGGCAACCGAGAATGTGGTCAAGGCGGCGCCGGACGGCCGCACGCTGCTGGCATCGGCGAGCTCGATCGCGGCCAATCCGACGCTGTTCAAGTCCTTGCCCTTCGACACCCTCAAGGACCTGCAGGCCGTGTCGCTGATCTTTCGCACGCCGCTCGTTCTCGTGGTCAATCCGAAGCTGCCAGTGCACTCAATCGCCGAGCTGATCGCGCTACTGAAGTCGAAGCCCGGCGAAATCAATTATGCCCACGGCGGTCCCGGCTCGGCGATCCATCTCGCCGGCGAGCTGTTCCAGACAATGACCGGCACCAAGATGATCGCGGTGTCGTATCGCGGCGCGCCACTCGGCCTCAACGACGTCATGGGCGGCCACGTCGCGCTGATGTTTGCCGATGCCGGCAGCGTCGTCGGCCAGATCAAAGCTGGAATGGTGCGCCCGCTCGGCGTGACGTCGACAACGCGCGTGCCTGTGCTGCCCGATGTGCCAACCATCGCCGAAGCGGGGGTCCCTGGCTTTGAGGCTGTCGGCTGGACGCTCGTTTCCGCTCCCGCGGCAACGCCGAAGCCCATCGTCGACCGCCTGAGCGCGGAATTCGCGGCTGTTGCCGCAGTCCCCGCGGTTCATGACTTGATCGTCAAGCTCGGCACCATCCCGGTGCAGAGCCCTTCCCCCGCCGAACTTCAAAAATTCCTCGCAACCGAAATCGACCACTGGGGTGAGCTGATCCGGCGCGCGGGCGCGGCCAATACGCTCTAGCAACGCACGACTTGCGGCAGGTCTTTAAAAAAAAGGAAATCCGATGAGCGAAGAAACACTGTTGCGCGAAAAGACTGCGACGCTGGCGCGAATGCTCAACATGCAAGGCACGATCGGCATGTTCGGACATGTTTCGATCCGTGTTCCGGGCACACCGAAATGCTTCATCAGTCCCGGCGCCAGCACGGACAAGGCTATGGTGCGGGCTGAGCAGATATTCACCTACAACATCGACGGCACGATCATCGAGCATCCGGGCGGTTTGATCCCGCTGGAATGGCGCATTCACACGCAGATCCATCGCGACCGGCCGGACGCCATGTGCGTGTGCCACCTGCACGCGCCCCATGCCCGCGCCCTCGGCATTGCGGGCAAGCCGCTAAAGCCAGTGTTTTTGCACGGCTCGTTTCTCTGCACCGGCGTGCCGACCTGGGACAACCCCCGCCTCGTAGTGAACGACGATCAAGCCGCCGATTTGTCGCTCGCGCTCGGCAGCCATCGCGTGGCGCAGATGCGCGGCCATGGCAGTGTCGTCGTCGGCGCCACCGCCGAAGAGGCATTTTTCGCCTGCACGTTTCTGGAGGAGAACGCCCAGATCCAGCTCCAAGCGGAGATCATGGGCGGCGCCATCCCGCTGTCCGAAGAGGAAGCCCGCGACTGCGCCGCGGGCACCTTCAACCCGCGGCTATTCCCGCTGCTGTGGACCTATTACGAGCGCAAAGTCAGCCTCGATTAGGAGACGCATTGCCTGGACGGGGCCCCATTCACACCGAAACCGGCGGCTGACTGCTCGGCGCCGCCAACAAGCCGGCCGCCATCGACGAGGCCGGCTGCTGGCCGAGCACCGTGCCGTTTGCAAGCGCGGCGCGGCCTGGCGCGAACGAGGCCATCGCCTGGGTGAGCTGTGCGGCCGGCACCGAAGTCGTCGAACTAGCCGCGATGCCACTGACCGACCATTCCTGGCCGACCTGTCCCATTGGTCCCATGGACGTGATCGCATTGTTGTTAATGTCGAAAAGCTCAAAGGCGCCGGTATTACTGTCTCGCATCAGCATATCGGTTTCGTTGGCGTTGCCGGAGAAATCGCCAAATCCCGCAACCGTCCATTCCAGACCGACCTGGCCCATCGGCCCCGCAAACGTGATCGCATTGCTGCTGACATCGAAGACCTCGAACGCGCCAGTATTACTGTTGCGCATCAGCAGGTCGGTTTCATCGGCGCGGGTCGAAAAATCGCCGAATCCGGCAACCGACCATTCCAGACCGACCTGGCCCATCGGCCCCGCGAACGTGATCATATTGTTGCTGATATCGTAAACCTCGAACGCGCCCGTATTGTTGTTGCGCATCAGCATGTCGGTTTCGCCGACGTTGCCGGAGAAGTCGCCAAATCCCGCAACCGACCATTCCAGACCGACCTGGCCCATCGGACCGGCGAACGTGATCGCGTTGTTGGCGATGTCGTAAACCTCAAACGCTCCGGTGTTGCTGTCGCGCATCAACATGTCGGTTTCACCAGCGTTGCCGGAGAAATCGCCGAAGCCCGCGACCTGCCATTCCAGGCCAACCTGACCTATGGAGGCACTATTGCTGATGGTGTTGCTATTGACATCATCGATCTGCAACGCACCGGTGCTGACGTTGCGAAGAAGCAGGTCGCTCGTACCATCGCCATCGAAGCCGCCGACCCCGGCAATCTGAAACTGCGTCGAAATCTGGCCGAGCGAATAAGCCGCCAGAATCGTATTCGCGCCGACGTTATAAATCTCGCAGGTGCCGTCGGAACCGCGTTCCATGATCATGTCGGCCGAAGTTGCGGCCGGCGTCGTCTGATTCTGGAAGCCGATCACGGTGCCGTCGTGGCCGTCGCTGGCGAGTGAAAAGTTGGCCGACGCGTATTGGCCGGAGAGATCCAGGGTCGCGAGCGCCGCACCATTTTCGTCCAGCGACAGAGTCCCGCCGGTATCGCTGCCGTTCTCCCGCCAAACGGCGGACAGCGCGGAATTAAAGCCGAGGAAGCCGAGATCGATGTCGTCATTGAGCGCAAAACCGCCGATGACTCCGCCGAGTTGATTGCTGCCGGCATCGAATTGCAACGTCTCGGGCGCATCGGGATCGGTAAACGTCACGTTGCCCGCGATCGAGCCGCCGCCGCAAAATTCGAGCGTGCCGGCCGAAATCGTCGTGCCCCCGGTATAGTTGTTTGCTCCGATCAGCGTCAGGGTGCCGCTGCCGGTTTTGACGAAGGCACCGGAGCCGAAGATCGCGCCAGCGAAAGTCGTGGAATCCGCCGTGCCAGCCGTGAGGATATCGCTGCCGAGTGCGATAAACCCGCCGGTGCCGGACAGGTCACCGATCGTTTGATTGTAACCGGCGAGATCGAGCAGCCCACCGTCGATGGCGACGTTGCCGGCGGTTGGCAGACTGCCGCCGGCGCCAAGCTGCAATGTACCCGCCAGAACCGTGGTGCCGCCGGTGTAATTCTGCGCCGTCGTGAGGACAGTGGTGCCGATTCCGATCTGCGCGAATGCGCCGGTGCCGAAAATGCTTTCGCCAAAGCTGTAGATGTAGGACCGATCGATGGCGAGCGTCGCGTTGTCCGTAATGTTGCCGGTCAACGATCCCGCGCCGCCGCCCTCGCCGAGCTGCAGCGTGCCCGCGACGATCGTCGTGCCTCCGGCATAATTGTTTGCTGAGCTCAAGATGGTCGTCCCAGAGCCGATCTGGTTCAGCGAACCACTGCCTGAGATTTGACCCAACGTGGTTGTGCCGAGGTCGTCGATGTCGAAAGTCGTGTTATCTGTCACGCCGCCGGCGATGGAGCCGTCGCTGCTGCCGTTGCCCAACTGCAGAATACCGGCACTGATCGCAGTGCCGCCGCTATAGTTGTTGGACGCTGTGAAAATTGTCGTGCCGGACCCAAGCTGCTCGAACACGCCGGAGCCCGAAATGCTTCCCGCGAAGGCGTAGGTGTCGGAACGATCGACGACGAGCGTTGCGTTGTCGGTAATATTGCCGGTCAACGATCCGGAATTGCTCCCACTGCCAAGCTGCAGCGTCCCCGCGGTGATCGTAGTGCCGCCGCTGTAAATGTTTGCTCCCGACAAGGTCACCGTGCTACTGTCGGTTTTCGTCAGCACGCCGCCGCCGCCGAGCACAGCGCTCACGGTGCCGGCCTGAACGCCGAACGCCGCGCTGTCCAACGTGCCGTCCTGGATCGCGCCGCCGGTGAGAGTGAGAGCGCCGGAAGTCTGCGTCGTCGCCCCGAGGTCGAGCGTACCGCCGCTCACCGCCAGCGTGCCGGCTGACACTCCGAGCGTGCCGCCGCCGGAAATTTGCAGCACGCCCGCGCCGATCGTCGTGCCGCCGGTGTAAGAGTTTGCGCCCGACAAGGTCGCCGTGCCGCTGCCGGTCTTCGTCAGCGCGCCGCCGCCGCCGAGTATCGCGCTCACGGTGCCGGCCTGGACGCCGAACGACGCGCTGGTCAGCGTGCCGTCCTCGATCAGGCCGCCCGTCAGCGTCAGAGCCCCGGTGGTCTGATTATCCGTGCCCAGGTCGAAAGTGCCGCTGCTGACCGCCAGCGCTCCCGCGCTTGCCAGACTGCCGCTCGCGCCAAGCCGCAAGGTGCCGTTGCTGACCGTGGTGCCGCCGCTGTAGCTCTCGGCATCATCAAAAACCGTGATGCCGGCGCCGATTTGCGCGAAGGCTCCGTTGCCCGATATGGTCGTCAGCCACGTCAGGGTATCGGAACGATCGTCCGCGAGCGTTGCGTTGTCCGTGATGTTGCCGGTCAGCGATCCGGAATAACCGCCGCTGCCGAGTTGCAGCGTGCCCGCGCTGATCGTCGTGCCGCCGTTGTAAGTATTTGCTCCCGACAGCGTAACCGTTCCGCTGCCGGTCTTCGTCAGTGCGCCGCCGCCGCCGAGCACAGCGCTCACAGTGCCGGCCTGAACCCCGAATGACGCGCTGGTCAGCGTGCCGTCTTCGATCAGGCCGCCCGTCAGCGTCAGAGCCCCGGTGGTCTGATTATCCGTGCCCAGGTCGAAAGTGCCGCCGCTGACCGCCAGCGTCGCTTGGCTCGCGAGACTGCCGCCCGCCCCGAGCTGCAAGGTCCCGCCGCTGACAGTGGTGTTGCCCGTGTAGTCCTGGGCGGCCGTGAAAATCGTGATACCGGCGCCGACCTGCGCGAAACCTCCGCTGCCCGATATCGACGTGTTCCAGGTGACCGTATCGGAGTGGTCGATGGCCAGGGTTCCGTCGTCGGCGCCGAGGTTGACGAGCGATCCTGTGGTCGCGCCGTCGCCGAGTTGCAGCGTGCCGGCCTCAATCGTTGTGCCGCCGCTTACACTGTCGGCACCGGTCAGAATCGTGGTGCCAGTCCCGATCTGCGCAAAGGTGCCCGAGCCGGAGATCGCGCCGTCCAAGGTGTTGCTGCCGGCATCGTCGTCGAGGAATGTGGCATCGTCTGAGACATCGCCGTTGATCGAGCCGATGTTGCTCCCGCTGCCGAGCCGCAACGTGCCGGCGCTGATCGTGGTGCCGCCGCTGTAGCTGTCCGCCGCGGCGAGCGTCAGTGTGCCGGCGCCATTGAACAAGAGTCCCCAGCTTCCGGCATTCGCTCCGGTGCCGCCGGAGCCGCTCTGATCGGTGATGACATCGCTGATCGATTCGTTTTGCCCAGACGTCAACGCGACCGTCAGCGTTCCACTTCCTTGCAGGAAGAGGCCGCTACCCAGGGCGCGGCCATTGGCCGGGGGGCTACCGCCGCCGGCGCCGCCGGTAACACTGCCGCCGGACAGCGTACCGTCGCCCTCAATTGTGAGCGTGCCACCCTGCTGGACGAAAATATCGCCGCCCGCGCCAAGACCGCCGCCGCCGCCTAAGGCCGTGTAGGAATTCGAAGGGGTGCCGCCGCCAAAGCCGCCGGCG
>DATCBO010000104.1:0-76537 GCA_036511795.1 Xanthobacteraceae bacterium | reverse complement strand
CGTGGCTGGCCACTACGCTCACCACCATGCGCTGATCGGCGCTGCGGCCGGCTGTGTGGTTGGCCGGCACATGGCGAAGAAGAAGCGCGAGCAAGAACACGCGCAAGATCCGAAGCCAAACCAAGATCCGGATCAAGATTCGAACGACTGACGGTCCGGGTCCGCAAGCCGCGGCTTGCGCGGCTTCGTCAGGAACGCGCTACTCTGCCTTGATACCGGCAGCCTTTATGATCGGCCACCATTTTTCGACTTCGGACTTCTGGAAGGCGTAGAGCGCCTCGGGCGTCTGTTGGTCGCGCGGATAAATCTCCTGGGCAAGATCGGTGAGCCGCTTGCGCGTCTGCGGATCAGCGAGCGCGGCGACGGCCGCGGCGTTGAGTTTGGCGACAATGTCCTTCGGCGTGCCTTTCGGCGCCCACATCGCGTGCCAGAAATAGAAATAGTAGCCGGGCATGCCCGCTTCGTCGGTAGTCGGAATGTCGGGTGCAACGGCGAGGCGATTCTTCGACGTGACCGCGTAGGCTTTGAGCGCTCCCGACCGCACGTGCGGCAGCGAAACCGCAGGCGTGTCAAGCTGGATGTCGGTGATGCCGGCGAGGAGATCGTTCGTCGCAAGCCCGGCGCTGCGATACGCCACCATTTGCCAGTGCAGGCTGAGCAAGTTTTCCATCAACACACCGGCGACATGGCTCGGGCTGCCGACGCCGGACGTGCCCATGGTGGTTTTGTCGCCGTTGGCTTTGAGCCAGGCGACCAGTTCCTTCAGATTGTTGGCCGGCATGGTCTTACGCGCGTCGATCAAAAACGGCTGTGTGGCGACAAGCGCAACCGGCTGAAAATCGTTGAGCATATCGAACGGCAGCTTGTAGATCGCGCCGTTGGCGACGTTCGTTCCCCACATGCCCCAGAGAACCGTGTAGCCATCGGGCGCGGAACGCTCGGCGCGGGTGACACCGATGGTGCCGGCGGCGCCGGCGACGTTCTCGACGATGATCGGCTGCTTCAGCCGCGTGCTCATGGCCTGGGCCATGATACGGCCGAGCACGTCCGTCGAACCGCCAGGCGCCAGCGGGATGATCATGGTGATGGGGTGTGACGGATAATCGTCCGCGCTCGCCGGCGCCGGAGCCGCAAGACCAAGATTAAGACCGATCGCGATACCGGCAGCGACGGCTAATTTGCCGAGCATGAGCGCATCTCCCTAAGCGGCGAGTTTGGCGTCCCTCTTAGCAGAGCTGACGAGAGTCTGCGCAAATACCAAGCTGGAAATACCGAACAATGTTCGGATAACCGTATGTTGCGGCTCAGGGTGAATCATGGTTCAGTTGTTGAGCAACAAGTGATTCTTTCCTTCGCATCGAATGCCATATCGGCGCACCGAGAATGTCACCCGTCGGCTCGCTGCGCGGCATGCGGCGATCATTGCCGCGGCACGGCAAGCGGCGAGCGAGGGCGGCATGGCTGCGGTGCAGATTGCGCCGGTGGCGCAACGCGCCGGCATCGCGGCTGGCACTGTCTACCGCTATTTCCCCGCTAAGACCGATCTCGTCACCGCGCTAATTGCGGAAATCGCCGCCCGCGAGATCGCCGTCCTGCATCGCGCGGCTGTGGCGGCTCCCGGTCCGCTGTCGGCAATTGCCGCGGCGATCATGACGTTTGCGATGCGCGCGCTGCGGCATCGCCGTCTCGCCTTCGCGGTGATCGCTGAGCCGATCGATGCTGAGCTTGAAGCAGCGCGGCTGTCGTTTCGCCGAGCGCTGGCTGGCGAATTGGCGTCGCTGGTCGCTGCAGCGGTCGCGGACAAGCATCTGCCAGAGCAGGATGCGGCGGTCTCGGCAGCGGCGCTGCTCGGCCTTCTGGTAGAAGGGCTCGTCGGTCCGCTCGCACCGGACGCTACGGCGCGTGAGCGCGAACTTGTGCAGTCGCTGACGCTGCTAGGGCTGCGTGCGCTCGGTGTTACGGATGCGCGGGCGCGAGGCTTGGTGGTGCAGACCGCGACCCCGCCGGAGCAGTAAAGGAAAACTCAATGCGACATCAGCACCGGCGCCGTCATCGACTTTAGGATACTGTGGGTTACGCCGCCAAGCACGAACTCGCGCAGCCGCGAGTGACCATAGCCGCCCATGACGATGAAATCCGCGCTGAAATCGGCGGCGTGCGACAACAGCGCGTCGGCAACGTCGATGCTGCCTTCGCTGATGCGCTTTATATCGACCTTCAGCCCGTGGCGGGCGAGGTGCTGTCCCATGTCGGCGCCGGGAATTTCATCCCGCTTGCCGCGTTCGTTGCTGACAATCACCACTTCGACCAGCCCGGCACGCTCCAGGAGCGGCATGGCGTCGGCGATGGCGCGCGCGGCCGGGCGGCTGCCATCCCAGCACGCCATGACGCGGTCGAGCTTGAGCGGCGTCTTCTGAATGTACGGCACGATGATCACCGGCCGCCCGGCTTCGAACAGGACGCTTTCGGCGATCAATTCTTCCACGGCGCCTGTGTTCGGTTCAGGCTGGCCCACAATAGCAAGATCGAAACGGCGTGCGATTTGTCCAAAATGTTCGCCAGCCCCCGCAAAGCTCGCGGCCAGCATGGTCGGCTCGGCGGCTATACCGGCGCGATCCGCCGCTGCCGAAAAGCGGGCCATGGCGGACTTCGCTGCCTCGTCGCTGTCGTGCTGCTGAGTGTCGATTACCTCGGGCGGGATGTAGCCCGTGGCGGCGACCGGAACGATCGGATCGTAGGCGAACGCGATGCCGGTGACGTGCGCGCCGAATGCCGCCGCGACCGAGACGGCATAGTCCCCGGCAAAACTGCCGCCTTCAGCGACGCTGAGGTTGACGACAATATCCTTGATGGTCATTGCAGCGTCTCCCTTGTGCCGGCGGTCTTACGCCGCCCTTGTGACGAACTTTACAGCCATGCGAATTGACCCAGATCAAGCGGATGCAGGATAGCTCCGCTATTTCTTCTTGTTGCCGTCGGCGTCGAACTGGCTGAGATAGGCCCACAGATCCTTGATCTTTTGATCCTTGTCCGGACCGCTGATGCCGGCGAACATCATGTTGATGTTCGGGATCATGGCCGCCGGATTGGCGATGTATTGGGTGAACGTAGCCTCGTCCCAGACGACCGGCCCCTTGCTCGCGGGCGTGCCGGTTTTTCCGGCCGCGATCATGGCGGCGGAGTAGGGGAAGTCGGGCAGGCTGCCTGCTTTGCGGCCATCGAGACCGTTGAGCGGCGGTCCCAGCATGTTAACAGCGTCAGGGCCGACTTGGTGACAAGGCCGGCAGATATTGAAGGCTTTTTCGCCGTTGGCCGTGTCCTGCGCGAATGCGGTGCCGAGCGAGGCAACGAGGGCGGCGGCCGCTATGAGTAGATGTTTCATTCCAATTCCTCTTCCTTGGATATTCCGGCGTAAAGACGAACGCGTGACCGCGCGGCGCCTTGCCGCTGCTTGCCCCCCTGCGGTGTGATCGCGGCATTCAGCCGTTCAAGCCCGGGTGGGCGGAGCCTGTCAACGGCGAAGATGTCCCCGGGGCTTGCGCATCATGAATCGCGCTATAATGCGCAAGGCAGGAAATTGGAGATCGGCGACATGACAGTGGCGATGCCGCTAGCCGACGAGACCGTGCTCGGACGCCGTGCAGACATCGTAGCGGCGCTGCAGCGTATCGTTCCCGGCGAGGGGGTGATCGCGTCCGAAGACGCCATGCGGCCGTTCGAGAGCGACGGGCTCACAGCCTACCGCCAGCTTCCCATGGTCGTCGTGCTGCCGGAAACGATTGCGCAGGTCGCTGCCGTCCTCGGTTACTGCCACCGCGAGGGCGTGCGGGTCGTTCCGCGCGGGGCAGGGACCTCGCTGTCCGGCGGTGCATTGCCGCTCGGCGACGGCGTGCTGCTCGGCATGGCCAAGTTCAACCGGATCCGCGAGATCGACTTTGACAACCGTGTCGCCGTGGTTGAGTCGGGCGTGACCAATCTCGCGGTGACGCAGGCGGTCGAACACGCCGGCTTCTACTACGCGCCCGATCCATCCTCGCAGATCGCCTGCACCATCGGCGGCAACGTGGCGGAGAATTCAGGCGGCGTGCATTGCCTCAAATACGGCGTCACCACCAACAATGTGCTCGGCTGCGAACTGGTGCTGATGACCGGTGAAATTTTGCGGCTCGGTGGCAAGCATCTCGACGCCGCAGGCTACGATCTGCTGGGCATCGTCACCGGCTCCGAAGGCCTGCTCGGCGTCGTCACCGAAGTGACAGTGCGCATTTTGAAAAGGCCGCAGACAGCGCGCGCGGCGCTGATCGGTTTTCCCACGTCGGAGGATGGCGGCGCCTGCGTCGCCCGCATCATCGGCTCCGGGATCATTCCGGGCGGCATGGAGATGATGGACGGGCCTGCCATCAAGGCTGCCGAAGATTTCGTGCACGCTGGCTATCCTCTCGACGTCGAAGCTTTGCTGATCGTCGAACTGGACGGCCCGCCGGCGGAGGTCGATCATCTGCTCGACCGCGTGCAGCAGATCGCGCGCGACTGCCGCGCCTTGACCTGCCGTGTGTCGAACTCCGAGGAGGAGCGGCTGTTGTTCTGGGCCGGCCGCAAGGCGGCGTTCCCGGCCGTCGGTCGCATCTCGCCGGATTATTATTGCATGGATGGCACTATTCCGCGCGCCAGGCTGCCACTGGTGCTCAAGCGCATGCAGGAAATGTCGAAGAAATACGATCTGCGCGTCGCCAATGTGTTTCATGCCGGTGATGGCAACCTGCATCCGCTGATCCTCTACGACGCCAACAAACCGGGCGAGCTGGAGCGCGCCGAGCAATTCGGCGCCGATATTCTCCTGCTTTGCGTCGAGGTTGGCGGCGTGCTCACCGGCGAGCATGGCGTCGGTGTCGAAAAGCGCGATCTGATGCCGGCAATGTTCTCCGAAGCCGATCTTAATCAGCAGCAGCGGCTAAAATGCGCATTTGACGACAAAGGCCTGCTCAACCCGGGTAAGGTGTTTCCGACCTTGCATCGCTGTGCCGAACTTGGCCGGATGCATGTCCACGCCGGCCGCGTGGCATTTCCAGATTTGCCGCGGTTTTAAAAACATGCAATTCGGTCTTTTCTGTTCGGCGCAAGCCAATAACCGTGATCTTCCGGCGCAAACCGGCCAGGGCTTTCGCGACTATCTCGAATTCAACGTCGTGGCTGAGGCGCTCGGTTTTAAGTCGAGCTTTCTGGTCGAGCATCATTTTACCGGCTGGAACCAGGTCTCTTCGACCTTGATGCTGTTGATGGCGCTTGCCATGCGTACCAAGACGCTGCGGCTTGGTTCGGCCGTGATGGTGTTGCCGTGGCACAATCCTGTACTGCTCGCCGAGCAGGCGGCGACCCTCGACCTCGTTTCCGGCGGCCGTTTCGATTTCGGCATCGGCAAAGGCTACAGGCACAGCGAATTCCACGGTTTTCAGATTCCACCGGACGAGGCTGAGGCTCGTTTCGAGGAAGCGGTCGAACTGATGACGCGCGCGTTTTCGACGCGCGAGCGGTTTTCGCACCGCGGCCGCTTCTGGCATTTCGAGGACATCGTGGTCGAGCCGCCGCCCGCACAGAAACCGCATCCGCCGTTCTGGGTGGCTGCCGCGAGCGCATCGTCGATCCGCCGCGCGGCGACGCGCGGCTTTAATCTGATCCTCGATCAGTACGCCTCACCGCAGCAGATCGCCGAGCGTATCGCGCTTTATCGGGACGAGCGCCGTCGTAACGGGCTCGCGTTCGATCAGGCGCGGATTGCCGTGGCGCGGCAGCTCTATGTCGCCCGGGACGCGGCCGACAAACAGGCGGCGCTGGTGCGTCAGGCGGCTTATACCAGGCGGACGGTTGATGTGTCGCGCGCCCCAGGCCGTGCCGGCGGTTCGCATGTGCTGGCCTACTCGGACAAGTCCGGCGGCACCGAGGAGTACGCGCTTTACGGTACACCCGATGAAATTGCCGCCAGCCTCGAAGCGATGCGGAATGCCGGTGCCGACTACGTTCTGCTCACAGTTTCGGGCGGTGTCGAGCAACTCGAGCGCTTCGCGCGCGACATCATGCCGGCCTTTGCGAACGCTGCCTCTGCGGCTGACGCCGCCGAGTAGGACGCGCTGCCGCAGCACGGTTCGCCGCTAGGCGAATGGCACGGGCGCGCGGGAGCGTGTATGTTGAACCAATTAGAAACGCCACGTGAAAAAAGGGGATGCCCAATGGCCAAATTCATTATTCAACCGCACGGCCGGCTGCAGGAGTGGATCGCCGATGCGAATGGCTATTTTCGCGATGCCGGCCTTGATTATGAGTTTGTGCGCGGCCCATCCGCCGATACGCGCAAGCGCGTGGATGCCGCCGGAAAGGTGACCGATCTGCTGTCCGGGGCGTTCGAGTCCTACGAAAAGGGCGGTGGCAACAAGGGCGAGGGTGTGAAGTCCGATATTTCGTGCGCCTGCCATTGGGCGGTGAGCCGAGCGTCGGCGCAGCATGTCGGCACGATGTGGGGCAAATCCTACGTCGTAACTCCCGGTGGCATCATGGTGCCGCCGGAATCGCCAATCACGGCGCCCGAGCAACTCGCCGGGCAGGAGATTGCGGTTGGCTATCATTCGGGAAGTCACTTCACCACGGTGCAATCGCTTGAGCCCATCTTACCGAAGGATCAAATCAAGCTTCGCTTCGGCGGCTCGGTCTGGGCGCGGGTCGATATCGCGGTTGGGCGCGATCTGCCTGCCGTCAGCGCCTGGGGACTGACGTTTCAGTTCCTTGAACAATTGGGCTTCCGCAAAGTCGTCGATACGTCGTTCATGATCGCCTTCATGTTTCCGGCGGGTGTCGTTGCCAGCGACGTCGAGAAGTACATGAGCGGGTTGCAACGGGCGCAAACTGAATTGGATATCGCGCCGGAGAAGTATCGGCACTTTTATCGAAACGAAATTCCCGAGCGGTATAAGGCGATGGTCGATGTGCGGCGCTTCTCGCCGGGCGAGCGCATCGTGTTTCAGCCTTACACGGCGGAGATGTACGCGCGGACGCAGACGTGGATCGAGGAACGCGGCCTGTTCGAGGGACCGCAGCCGACGGCCGATTACGCCGCGTCCGTAGCGGCATAGCGCCGGGTCGGCCGCGCGGCGAAGCAGGGTGCCAGGATGCCCGCTGATCACCTCAAGCCGCGCGAAGCCACCGAGGTCGAGCAGACAATTCAGTGGGCGCTCGCCGGCGGCAAGACGCTTGAAGTGGTGGGACGCGGCAGCAAGCGGGCGATCGGGCGCGCGGCGCAATGGGATGCAACGCTCGATCTGTCTGGACTATCCGGCGTAACGCTGTACGAAGCGGAGGAATTGGTGCTTTCGGCCAAGGCCGGCACACCGCTCGCCGAAATCGAAGCGCTCGTCGCCGCGAACCGGCAGGAACTCGCCTTTGAGCCAATGGATTACAGCGACGTGCTTGGCGTCGCGCCCGGCGCCGGCACGATCGGCGGGGCGATTGCCGCCAACCTTTCCGGTCCCCGGCGCATCAAGGCGGGTGCCGCGCGCGATCATTTCCTCGGCTTCACGGCGGTTTCGGGACGGGGCGAAACCTTCAAGTCCGGCGGCCGCGTCGTCAAGAACGTGACGGGTTACGATCTCTGCAAGCTGCTGGCCGGCTCCTGGGGCACGCTCGCGGCGATGACCGACGTGACTGTCAAAACGCTGCCGCGGGCCGAGACCGAACAAACCCTTCTCGTTCTCGGGCTAGACGACACCACGGCCGGCAAGGTGATGGTGGCCGCCATGGGTTCGTTTGCCGATGTTTCCGCGGCAGCTCATCTGCCTGCCGCCGCGGCGTCGCGGATCGCCGAGGCGGCGAGCGCCGGCGGTGCTGTCACCGCTTTCCGGCTCGAAGGCGTCGCGCCATCGGTAGCGCAACGCAACGGCGTGCTGCAGACGCTGCTTGCGCCGTTCGGCGGCCTCGGCGCGCTCAACGAGGCGGCGTCGCGATCGTTGTGGCGGGCCGTCCGCGATCTTATGCCGTTCGCCGCCAGCGGTCCCGCGGGCGAGCGCGATCTGTGGCGGCTTTCGACCGCACCGACGCGCGGCGTTGAACTCGGCCGGGTTCTGACTGAACAGGCGGATGCCGAACTTTTCTACGACTGGGCTGGGGGGCTCGTCTGGGCGGCATTGCCGCCGGCCGCAGATGCGCATGCGGGGCTGGTTCGGGCCGCAGTCGGCGCGGTGGGTGGTGGCCATGCGACGCTTATTCGCGCGCCGGCGGCGGTTCGCGCTGCCGCCGAGGTCTTCACGCCAGAGGAGCCTGCGCTTGCCGCATTGACCAAGCGCGTGCGTGAGAGTTTCGATCCAAACCGTGTACTTAATCCCGGCCGTATGTGGGCCGGCGTGTAGAGGGCGGGCAGAGGCAGGGCGATGCAGACCTCGTTCACGCTGGCGCAACTCGCCGATCCGGACACCGCCGAGTCGGAAAAGATTCTGCGCGCCTGCGTGCATTGCGGCTTTTGCACCGCGACGTGTCCGACCTACGTGCTCGGCGGCAACGAGCTCGATTCGCCACGCGGGCGCATCTACCTGATCAAGGACATGCTGGAGCACGACCGGCCGGCGACAGCTGAGGTCGTCCGGCATATCGATCGCTGCCTGTCTTGCCTGTCGTGCATGACGACCTGTCCGTCGGGCGTCCATTACATGCATCTGGTCGATCATGCCCGCGGCCATATCGAGCGGACCTATCGCCGTCCGTTGGGCGAGCGGCTGCTGCGGGAAATGCTGGGCTCGCTTATGCCGTATCCGCGGCGCTTCCGCCTTGCGCTTGCAGCCGCTTTGTTGGCTAAGCCGTTCGCACCGCTGATGGCCGCCTTCGGCTTCAACCGCCTCGCCGCCATGCTCGGGCTCGCTCCCGCCGCGCTGCCGCGCCGCCCGCTGGCGCCGCAAACCTTCATGGCTGGTGGGAGGGCGAAGAAGGGCCGCGTCATTCTGCTTGCCGGCTGTGTCAACGATCTTCTGATGCCTGAGATCAACGCCGCCACGATCCGCGTGCTGACGCGCCATGGCATTGAGGTGATTCTACCTGAAGGGGCGGGCTGCTGTGGCGCTCTCGTTCATCACATGGGGCGTGAGCGCGAATCGCTTGCGCAGGCGCGCGCCAATGTCGACGCCTGGGATGCGATTGAGGGCGTGGACGCTATCGTGATCAATGCCTCGGGCTGCGGCACGACGGTCAAGGACTACGGCTTCATGCTGCGCAGCGATCCGGCCTACGCCGCACGTGCGGCTCGTGTCTCCGGGCTCGCCAAGGACATCTGCGAATACCTCGCATTGTTGCCGCTAGAACCGGCCCCGGAGGCGGAAAGCCTGGTCGTCGCCTACCACGCGGCGTGTTCGCTGCAGCATGGACAGCGAGTCACGCGGCAGCCGAAGGAGTTGCTCGGCCGTTTGGGCTTCACTGTGAAGGACGTTCCTGAGGGTCATCTGTGCTGCGGCTCGGCCGGTACCTACAATATTTTGCAGCCCGACATTGCGAAGAGGTTGCGCGCGCGCAAAGTCGGGACTATCGAAAGATTACGGCCTGATGTGATCGCGGCAGGTAACATTGGCTGCATTACACAGATCGGCGCGGGTACGGCACTGCCCATCGTTCACACTGTTGAGTTGATCGACTGGGCCACCGGGGGGCCGTGCCCGCAGCAAGTTCGGGAGCGCCCGACGCATTTGACGGCGCGTCCCGCCGCAGCAGTAGGCTGAGCAAGTTTTGCTTGGCCGCGTAGCGTAAGCCGTTCCGGCGCAATGCGGTCCCCGGCTGGGGCCGCCCGGATTCTCCACTCGCAGTCATGAACGGGAGGACAATTATGGCGAAGAAGGTGAAGAAGAGAGCGACGAAGAAAAAGGCCGTCAAGAAAAAGGCCGCGCCCGCGCGCAAGAAGAAAACAATGAAAGCGGCGCCCAAGAAGGCGCCCAAGAAGGTGGCGAAGAAGATGAAGGCGAAGAAGAAAGCGGCACCGAAGCGAAGCGCCCCGGTCAAAAAGGCGCCCGCACCGATGCCCGCCGCAGCGCCCGCAGCTGAGCCCGCTCCGTCCTGGCCGCCTCCGATGGGGTCCGGTATGGGCGGCGGTACCAACTGACAGCGCGCCGCGGAACAATTCGCTCGGTTTCCTGTTGGTCGTGAAACGTCGCGGCAGAAGCGCCGCGGCGTTTGCCTTCTTTGGGCGCAGTGAGCAATTGACCTCATTGCATCGCTGTCCGCTGCCCAATAGCATAGTGAATATGCATCAACGGCCGGCGACCCAGTGCCGGTCCGAAGCCGGCACAGTCCGGCCGCGTTGCTTGCAATTGTCCTTTCCGGGAGGTGCGTCATGCCGAGCTACAACATCCTGCTGATGGGCGCGTCTTATGGCTCGCTGCTGGCGTCGAAGCTCCTGTTCGGCGGCCATTCCATTCATCTGGTTTGCCTGCCGGCGGAAGCCGACCTGATCAACGCTGAAGGCTTCTCAGTCCGGCTGCCGATACGCGGTCGCAAAGACCCGGTGGTGCTGGAATCGCGCAAGTTGCCCGGCAAGGTGACGGCCGGTCCTGCAACGGGCGTCGATCCCAAGCAATATGATCTTGTCGGCCTGTGCATGCAGGAGCCGCAATACCGCTCGCCGGGTGTGCGCGAACTGCTCGACGCGGTCGCCAAATCGCGCGTGCCCTGCATGTCGATCATGAACATGCCGCCACTGCCCTACATTAAGCGCATCCCCGGGCTCGACTACAGGGCGCTGGAGCCCGCCTACACCGACCCGCGCGTCTGGGACAGCTTCGACCCGAAGACCATTACGCTCAACAGCCCCGATCCGCAGGCGATCCGCCCGCCGGACGGCAAGGCCAACGAACTCCTGGTCACGTTGCCGACCAATTTCAAATGCGCTCGGTTCGACGACGACAAAGCGACTCAGATTCTACGCAACCTGCAGGCCGATGTTGAAGCCGCCCGTTTCGATACGCCTGAGGGCAAAATCGAGCTTCCGGTCAAGCTGAAGGTCTACGATTCGATATTTGTGCCGCTGGCAAAGTGGTCGATGCTGTTGGCTGGCAATTACCGCTGCGTCACCAAGGATGGCATGCGCACCGCGCAGGAGGCCGTTCACAGCGATATTGAGACCGCGCGTTCGGTCTACAATTTCGTGTTTGATCTGTGCGTCAAGCTTGGCGCCAAGCCGGAAGATCTCGTGCCGTTCGAGAAATATGCCGCCGCCGCGCAATCGCTGACGCGGCCGGCTTCCGCCGCACGGGCCTTGCAGAACGGCGCGTCGTATATCGAGCGCGCCGACAAGCTGGTGCAGCTCATCGCCAGACAGAAAGGCATGAGCAATGCGGCGATTGATGCGCAGGTCGCCTTGGTCGACTCCCGCCTCGAGGCGAATCGCCGGAAAGCGGCGGCCTAGCTAGCCGGCCTTACTTGACCTCGACGTCCTGCCAGAAGCCGAATCGGTCGGCGACTTGGCGCATTTTCGGCTGCGGTGCTTCGTAGGACCAGGCGGCACGCGGGTGGCGTTCGTCGGCAACAACTACATCGTAGAACTGGACACCGTGCGGACACGCGCGGTCATCGTCGGTTTTTGCTGTTTTCTCAAGCAAGTCCATGCGCACCGCTTCACGCGGAAAATATTGATAGCCTTGGCATTCCACGAGATCGTTGCTCTGGGCAACTATTTGACCATCGACGCTGGCTTGCATGATTCGATCTCCGGCATTGGTCAGGGTGTGGATAAGTCAAACTGGCGGTAGCGGAATGGGTTCGCAAGTGTATCCCGCGCGCCACACCTCTGAAGAAAGCATTACAGCGGCCGGCTAACTAAGTGAAATCGCATAAAAAAACGGCAGTTGCGCGAGTTTTCATCTTGGCCATTCGCGAATAGTTTTTGAAAGTCCATCCCATCAGTCGCGCTTCGGGGGCGCGGCAACATGGTCTGAGCCGGGTTTTGCGGGACAAGCGCTCGGTGCAGACAGGGGATAGGGGCTAAGCTCATGAAACGGATTGCCTACTCGTTGCTTGTAACTGCCAGTCTCGCCGCGCCGGCGTTCGCCGCCGACATGCCCGTGAAGGCGCCGCCTGCGCCGGCGGTTCCCGCGTCGGCTTGGGATTGGGTCGTCACCGCCGCCGTGATGAGCGATTACAATTTCCGCGGCATCTCGCAATCGGACCACAAGCCGTCGACGCAGGGCGGCTTCGAAGTCCGCTACAACTTCAATCCCAATTGGCAGGCCTATGCGGGCGTCTCGGGTGAGAGCATCGACTTCCCGAACAACGCCGCCGCCGAGATCGACCTGTATGGCGGCATTCGCCCCACCTTCGACAAGCTCGCGCTCGATTTCGGCTTCTGGGAGTACTACTACCCGGGCGGCAACTGTTACAACACGGCCGCCTTTTGCACGAGCCACTGGGGCGGCGTTCTCGCCACTCCGCCAACACAGCTAGCCCCATTGGGCGGAAACGTCACCAAGGCCAACGACAGCTTCTGGGAAGTCTACGGCAAGGGAACCTATACCTTTAACGACCAGTGGGCCGCGAGCCTCCAAGAATGGTACTCGCCGAACGTGGTCAATCTCGGCGCTTGGGGCTGGTACTCGGTCGGCAACCTGACCTTTACTGCGCCGTCCACTTGGTTCCAGAACGGTCTCGGCATGTACGTGTCCGGCGACCTGGGCTACTGGGATCTCGGCACCAGCGATGCCTTCTATGGCATGACCAAATACACCAGCTACGCCAACTGGGACGCGGGCGTGGGCTTCACCTGGAAAGTGCTTACGCTCGACCTGCGCTACTACGACACCAACTTGAGCAGGTCGGAATGTAATGCGTTCACCAGTGCACAGAACGCCTCCTTCTCGCCGGGCAACATCACAGCGCAAAATCCAAACGGCCTCGGCACTAACTGGTGTAGCGCGACGTTCATCGCCAAACTCTCGGCCTCGATCGACTTTAATTCGAACCTCAAGTAACTCTCGGCCGAAGTTGCGATCGGTTACGGGCGGAAGCGGCAGCGCTTCCGCCCGTCTTATTTTGCGGTGCACGCTCGCAATGGTGCGGCGCGATAAGCTGCCTTTTACGGCGAGACGCGGTCGATAGCACGCCGCTATGAGGCGATAGAACATATCGATTTGCCGACGATTTTGGTGGGCAGCGCCAAATGGCGCTTTATTCACCACCATCAGAGGAGCATTCTCGCGGCACGTCCGGACAACGGACGGCGAAAAAATATGACGCGGTTCCGCGCCGGGAGGGACTGTCCATGTTCACGCAAATTCTCGATCCGACTGGAAATCTGTTTGTGACTTGGCTGGTCGCGCTGATTCCAGTCGTTTTGCTGCTCATTCTGCTGGCCGGCTTTCGGCTGTCGGCGTGGCTCGCCGTGCTGATCGGCTCGATCGTGACCTATCTGCTGGCCGTGTGGGTTTGGAAGATGCCGGTCCACGACGGCACACTCGCCTATCTTTACGGTTCGGCGACCGGCGTCTGGAACGTCGACTGGATCACGTTCTGGGGTGTCATGCTGTTCAACACGCTGGTTGCGACCGGTGCGTTCGAAAAATTGCGGCGCTGGCTGGTGCAGCAGGGCACCCGCGACGTGCGCGTGCAGACCATCCTGTTCGCCTGGGCATTCGGGGCGTTGCTCGAAGGGCTGGTCGGCTTCGGCTACCCGTGGGCCTTCGTCGCGCCAATCCTGATCGCGATGGGCATCCCCGATCTCGATGCCATCCGGGTCGCGGCTATCGCCAATAATGCGCCGGTGTCGTACGGCGCACTCGGCGCGCCGATCATCGCGCTGGCGACCGTCACTGCCGGCGTGTTTGGCATGAATTACGTCCAGCTGCTGCCGATTTATTCGGCCTCGGTCGGCAAGATCGTTGCGATTCTCGCACTCCTCCCGCCGTGGATCCTGCTCTACCTCGTCTCCGGCCGCAAAGGCATGTGGTCGGCTTGGCCGCTCGCGATTGTCGGCTCGCTCGGCTACATCGCCGGGCAATTGCCGACCGCCGTCTATCTGGGACCGTATCTGCCGGACGTGATCGGCTCGATCGTGTGCTTCGTCGCGCTGCTGATCCTGCTCAAGATGTGGCGGCCATCGCAGGTACTCGCCTATGGCGGCGGCCCGGCAACGGGCGACACGCGCGTGGAAGCGCACGGGCTGAGCGGCAGCGAGATCTTTACGGCTTGGCTGCCGATCGCGGTCCTGGTTATTGTCGTCGTGGCCTGGACCGGGCCGTGGTCGCATCTGCCGTCCTACGTGGTGCTGCACTACGCCGTGTCCGCCGTTTCGGCGATCAAGACCGGTCCGACGGCAACTAATATCGTCGCGGTCTTCAACTGGACGCCATTTGTCGCCGGCACGGCGATCCTGGTGTCGTGGATCATCACCGCGCTGCTGCTGCGGGTCAGCGGCAGCCAGGTCCGCGAAATCTTCGCCAAGACCTGGTCGCAGATGTGGGGCGCATGCCTCGTTGGCGTGTTCATCTTCGGACTGGCCTACGTGTTCAACTACTCGGGCATGGCCGGCTCGCTCGCCAGCGCATTCTCCAAGATCGGACCGGCCTTCATTGTCGTGGCGCCGATCCTCGGCTTCATCGGCGTCGCGCTCTCCGGCAGCAACACCTCGACCAACGCCATGTTCGGCGCGTTCCAGGCGCTGGTCGGCAAGCTGCTTGGCTTTCCGCTGCTGCTGTTACCGACGCTGAACTCGGTGGGCGCCGAAATCGGCAAGCCGATCGCGCCGCAGACCGCGAGCGTCGGTGTGTCGACCACCAAATTCGTGCGCAACGAAGGAGAGGTCATCCGCCATAATTTCGGCTGGTGTCTGGTCCTTCTTGGCTACCTCGTGATCATTGGTGTGGCCTGCTACCTGTTCTTCCCGAACATCGCGGTGCTGGCCGGGCATTAGAGAGCGTGATCGCGAAAAAGATCACGCGCCGCCAGGACGTCGGAGTGGGATGAGGACGCGGGGAAAAGTCATCTTGCTTTGGTGGTGTTCGCGGGCTTAGCCCGCATTGCGGGTGACGAACCCGCGAGGAGCGAACAGCGGCGCACTGGATTTTCTGCGCCCTATTCGCTATTTCGTTACCCACACCCGCTCTTTCCATTCTGCTCCGAAATCTCGCTTGGAGACGACGATGCTGTTGCTGCGCCGGCGTTTGTGCTTCGTGTTGGCTGTTCTCGTCGGCATGTGCGTGCCTGCTTTTGCGACTGAGACGGCATTTCCGTTCGGTAGTTCGCTTGTACTCGATGCCGCGCCGCTGCCCGGAACCAAGCGGGTTCCGATGATCGAGATCGACGAGAACGGCGACGCCTCATTCTATCTGTGGTGCGCCAGCGCGCGCGGCTCGGCGAATGTCGGACAGGATACGATCAGCCTGACGCCGACGACCGCGCTGCCGTCGCAATGTACGCCCGACCAGATCAGCCGCGACGCCGATCTCCTGGCGCAGCTGTCGCAGATGACCGGCTGGCACCGCCAAGGCGACGAGGTCGATCTGACAGGGACCGCGACACTTCGCTTCCGTCTGATGACAAATTGACGGTCGACGTGCGTGGCAAAGGGGCCGTTCGACGCCGGCTTTCCGTCCGCTTTGCCGCGAGCGGGAGCGAGTGGGCGAGGGCCGGGAGTCCGGTGAGCGCGGGGTGTAGCATTGGCTTGCCAGCGGAATCGCGCGAAGCTAATGGATAGGTGCGATATATTGGGGCCGGCGCGGCGTCGAAATCTGCGAAATTTGCAGCCGCCAACGCAGTTGAGTTGATGGACGGAACATCCCTCTCTGAGATCGTGCTTGAGCGCCGTCCGGGCAGGCGCAAGGCGTTGCCGCGGCCGGCCACCACGCAAAATCTCCGTGTCAACTGGTCTTATGCGATCGGCGTGGTGGTTATTCACGTTCTGGCGCTGCTGGCTTTCATCCCTTGGCTTTTCAGCTGGACTGGCGTCGCCATGGTGTTCGTCGGCAATTACCTGTTTTGCTCGCTCGGTATCGGCGCCGGCTATCACCGCTGTTTGACGCATCGTTCATTCCGCTGTCCAAAATGGTTCGAGCATCTATTGGCCATTCTGGGCGTCTGCACCTTGCAGGATTCGCCGGCGCGATGGGTCGCCGTCCATCGTGTGCATCACCGGCATCCTGACGAAGAGGCCGACCCGCATTCGCCGCTGGCGAGCTTCTTCTGGGGGCACATGGGCTGGCTGTTCATCGTCAATAGCCAGTTCCAGAACGTGCCGGCCTACGAAAAATACGTGCGTGATCTCCTTCGCGATCCGTTCCACAAGGCGCTGGTGCGCAACGAAATGTGGTCCTTCGTCTATGCGGCGCACGCGCTCGTTATTTTGCTGTTCGGATTTCTGGCCGGCTGGCTGTGGACCGGCGCAGTTTGGGGCGGGGTGCAATTCGGTCTGAGCATGCTGGTGTGGGGCGTGTTCGTGCGCACGGTTTATTCCTGGCATGTGACCTGGGGTACCAATTCGGCCTCCCATGTCTGGGGCTATCGTAATTACGAGACCGGCGAGAACAGCCGCAACAATTGGCTCATCGGGCTCACGTCGGGCGGCGATGGTTGGCACAACAACCACCATGCCGATCCGCGCTGCGCCGCGCATGGCTTTCACCGTTGGTGGGAACTCGACACAACGTACCTGACGATCCTGATGTGGGAGCGAATCGGCCTCGTCTGGGGCGTGCGGCGGCGCGGCAAAAGCGCAATCGCCGCGGCAGAGTAGTCGCCGACCGGTTCGTCGCGCTCAACCATCCACGATCGAAGCCATAGAAAAAGGGCGCGGCCTGTGCCGCGCCCTCGATTTTCCCGCAAGTCGTCGGCGGCTTACATCATGCCGCCCATGCCGCCCATACCGCCGCCCGGCATCGCCGGCATGGCGGGGGCATCCTTCGGCAGTTCGGCGACCATGGCTTCGGTCGTGACCAGAAGGCCCGCAACCGAGGCCGCGTCCTGCAGCGCGGCGCGCACCACCTTGGCCGGGTCGACGATGCCCTTATCAAGCATGTCGACATACTCCTCGCTCTGCGCGTCGAAGCCAAACGTCTCGGACTTGTTCTCCATGATCTTGTTGACCACGATCGAGCCTTCGACGCCGGAGTTCTCGGCGATCTGGCGCAAAGGCGCTTCCAGCGCCTTGAGCACGATGTTGATGCCGGCCTGCACGTCGGCATTGCTGTTTGTGAGCTTGCCGACCGACTTTTTCGCGCGCAGCAGCGCGACGCCGCCGCCCGGCACGATGCCTTCCTCAACGGCGGCGCGGGTTGCGTTAAGCGCGTCCTCGACGCGGTCCTTTTTCTCCTTGACCTCGATCTCGGTCGCGCCGCCGACGCGGATCACCGCGACGCCGCCGGCGAGCTTGGCCAGCCGCTCCTGCAGCTTCTCGCGGTCGTAGTCCGAGGTGGTCTCCTCGATCTGCGCCTTGATCTGGCCGACCCGGGCTTCGATGTCCTTCTTCTTGCCGGCGCCGTCGACGATGGTGGTCTTCTCCTTCTCGATCACCACCTTCTTTGCGCGGCCAAGCATTGCAGTGGTCACGTTCTCAAGCTTGATGCCGAGGTCTTCGGCGATGAGCTGACCGCCGGTCAGGATGGCGATGTCTTCCAGCATCGCCTTGCGGCGATCGCCGAAGCCCGGCGCCTTGACGGCCGCGACCTTCAGCCCGCCGCGCAGCTTGTTGACGACGAGGGTGGCGAGCGCCTCGCCCTCGATGTCCTCTGCGATGATGAGCAGCGGCTTGCCCGATTGCACCACCGCCTCAAGCACCGGCAGCATCGCCTGCAGCTGCGACAGCTTCTTCTCGTGCAACAGCACGTAGACATCTTCCAACTCCGCGATCATCTTCTCGGCGTTGGTGATGAAATAGGGCGACAGATAGCCGCGGTCGAACTGCATGCCCTCGACGATCTCGACGTCGGTCTCAAGCGCCTTCGCCTCTTCGACGGTGATGACGCCCTCGTTGCCGACCTTCTGCATCGCGGAGGCGATCATCTTGCCGATGGCGCTGTCGCCATTCGACGAAATGGTGCCGACCTGCGCCACCTCGGCGGAAGAGCCGACTTTCTTGGCGCGCTTTTTGATGTCCTCGACCACGGCGCTGACCGCAAGATCGATGCCGCGCTTGAGGTCCATCGGGTTCATGCCGGCAGCGACGGATTTCACGCCTTCCTTGACGATGGCCGCCGCGAGTACGGTTGCGGTCGTGGTGCCGTCGCCGGCCTGGTCGTTGGTCTTCTGCGCCACCTCGCGCACCATCTGCGCGCCCATGTTCTCGAACTTGTCTTCGAGTTCGATCTCCTTGGCGACGGTGACACCGTCCTTGGTGATGCGCGGCGCGCCGAAGCTCTTGTCGATGACGACGTTGCGGCCCTTGGGGCCGAGCGTTACCTTCACCGCATTGGCGAGCACTTCGACGCCATGCAGCATGCGGTCGCGCGCGTCTGTGGAAAATCTTACGTCCTTAGCAGCCATGATTTGTTTGCTCCTGGTTTGTTAGCTCGTCATCACCGGACTTGCAGTAAGCCATGCAGGCGCGTCGGCCCCATGGAACACCGGGTACAAGTCCGGCCATGATGACGTGTGAGTTCAGGCGATCACGCCCATGATGTCGGACTCCTTCATGATGAGGAGTTCGTCGCCATCGAGTTTGACTTCGGTGCCCGACCACTTGCCAAACAGCACGCGGTCACCGGACTTCAGATCCATCACGATGAGCTTGCCGTTCTCGTCGCGGCCGCCCGGGCCGACGGCGACAATCTCGCCCTCCTGCGGCTTCTCTTTGACAGTGTCCGGAATGATGATGCCGCCCTTGGTCTTGCTCTCGGCATCGATGCGCTTGACGACCACCCGGTCATGTAGCGGGCGGAATTTCAATTTAGCCATGATCACCCTCTTGGCCGCCTTAGGCGCGCGGCCGTTGCGTGGACGAAACTTTTTCAGATTGTTTTTCAGAGACTTAGCACTCTTTATAAAGGAGTGCCAAAGGCCCGCTGCGGAAATAAGGGCTTGGCCCGGTGCTGTCAAGGCGGCAGTGGCGGATGGCTAACAAACTGGAAAGGACCGGCGCGTAAAACGCCGGTATAGGCATCCTCTTGCTCTTCGGGGCCGGTTTCGGTCACTCTGGTGGCCAAATCCGGCGGCAAAACGGGACAGCGACGGGGTTGCCAAAGAACCGGGTATGGCGGTGGGCGAAAAGCGGCTGCCGTCGCGATGAAGCGTTCGAGGAGAATTTCGATGAGCGGGTGGCTGCGCAAGGATCGTTGGCTCGCGGCTGCTGCCGCGTCGTGCGCTTTGGCGCTGGGGAGTTGCGCCAGCAACCAGCCGGCCGGCCCAGCGCCCGCCGTGGAGGCACCGGCCGGTCCCGAAGTGCCGTCAACGATCCGCGCCGAGGAAGTCGTCGGCCGCTGGGGCTATGGTTCGTTCCATCGGCCGGAGGATCTGGTGCGCACCGAGGCGGCAGCGCGCGCCGCCTGTGGCGAACCAGTCGTCATCAATCGCGGGCCGAGCGGCGGTGTGATGATGTACCTCGCCGACAACGCGCAATTGCAAGAACTGGAACTCAAGGGCAGTCAAAGCGGTCAGAATTATATTGGCCCACCCGGACCGGCGGGCGGCAAGGACGATCGTCAGATCGTGTCATTCGACGGCCGCGCCATGGTGCTCAAGTGGTTGGATCCCGAAGTGGCCAGCCGCTACGGCACCAGCGTCTACGTCCGCTGCGCGCCTGAAGGCGCCCCGCACACCGCGCGTCGAGCGCCGGCCAAGCCCAAGCCGAAACCCAAGCCGGCACCGGCGCCGCAATAAACAGCTGCTCGGTTGTTTGTTAGGCGACGTTGTTCAGATTCAGATCGCGGCGGTTTTCTCTGACCGCTTTCAACGGCAGCTGCCCGCCTGACAACGCCGGCCATTGATGAAGCCCGCGCCTGGAGGCCTTCCCGATTACGTTGAATCGGGAAGCGCTCTAGTTTTACAGATTTGGTCGCGTTTTCTTCGGAAAACCGGTGGCCACATTTCCGAAAAAAGCCCTAGTCGGCAAACATCGCGTCGATGTCGTCCTGCGAGGCATGGCCGTGATCGCCGTCGAGCCGCGGACCATGCAGCGCCGCAGCGGCGACGGAGGCTGTCTTGATCTCTTCCAGCACGCGCGCGATGTGATCCTCAACAAATTTCATCGCCGTAAGCACCTTGGCGACACGCTGGCCGATCAGATCCTGAAAATTGCAAGCCTCAAAAATCTGGATGACAAGATCTTGGATGTCCTGCGCCAGCCCCTGCTCAAGCTTACCGTTGAGCGCGGCTGACAGGTTGTTGGCGGCGATATCGATTTCTTCGGCGGCGGCGAGGATTTTCTGCGTCGCCTGCTCGGTGCCACTGACCACCGCGAGCAATTCGATGTCGATGCGCGACAGCGGCGTCTCTGCGGGAGGACCGCTTCGTTTGCCGACTTCGGCGGCGGCTGCGGCGGCCCCGTCACCCCTGATCGCGCCGGCGATCAGATTGAGATCGGTCGCGAGCTGCGTGACGCGGCCATCGGCGCGCTCGCCGTTTGCCTCTGCGCGCAGCGGTGCCGCCACCGACAGCGCAGCGCGTAGCGCACGCAGTTCCCGCATGATTTCGCGATAGGGCATTCCGGACGGCGTGTTTTCGGCCGCCTGTTCGAGGCATGCGGTTGCGGTTTGTTCGATGCGGAAAATCTTGCGCGGCTCAGGCATCCCTGCACCAGTCTCTGTTTATTCCTCACCGCCCATTTCCCAACCTATCAATAGCATTAGGGGACTTAATACCGCGTTCATGCCGGCGCGGCGCATTTTAGCAGCCGCTTACCACGTTCGGTTAACCATAGGGTGAGCGCGTTGACGCAAAATAAACCCTGTCTTGATGAACAATGTGCAAAGACGCAGGCTGCCGCGTGGCACGGAAAAAAATTTACCAAACAGTCGAGGTTTGAGCCTGTACTGAGCGCGCGCGGAGAACACGCTGCGCGGCGTAAACAGTACAGAGTTCAACATGCGGCGTATCTGCATTTCGGCGCTCGTTCTGGGCGCGCTTTCGGCTCCGGCTGTTGCCGAGCCACTTCCAATCACCCCCGACGCCTATAGGGCAGCTCCCGCTGCTGTGCCTCCAGATGCGCCCGCGGCGACGATACAAGCTGCGGCGCCGCTGCGCGTTGCCGACGCGCAAGCCAACCTCGGCGGCGGCTTTATTCAATACCTGTTTGGCGGTTCGCAGGGTGGTGCAGCGCCTCAGAACTATCCGCAGGCGCCGGCAGTCACGCCAGTTCCGCAGCCGCAGACTGCGGCGCTCGGCAACGATCCCGACGCGGCGGTTGCCGATGCCGACGAGGGCAGTCACGCGCCGGTCGACCCAAAATTCGACCGCCAGGTCGTCGCCTATACCGGCAAGGAACCGGCCGGCACGATCATTGTCGATACGCCGCACAAATTTCTCTATCTGGTCGAGGACGACGGCAAGGCGATGCGCTATGGCATCGGCGTCGGCCGACCCGGCTTCACCTGGGCGGGCGTCAAGACGATCACCGCCAAGCACGAGTGGCCCGATTGGCGGCCGCCGGGCGCGATGCTCAAACGCCAGCCGGAACTGCCGCGCTTTATGGCTGGCGGTCCGCAAAATCCGCTCGGCGCCCGCGCCATGTATCTCGGCTCGACCGATTATCGGATTCACGGCTCCAACGAGCCGTGGACGATCGGCCACAACGTCTCGTCGGGCTGCATCCGGCTGCGCAACGCCGACGTCATCGACCTCTACAATCGTGTGAAAGTCGGCACCAAAGTCGTGGTGATGTGACGTGTCATCGTCCGCGAAGGTGGACGATCCGGTAAACTCGAACAGTGGGTACTGGATGCCTCGACTTCGCGGGCATGACAGTTTCAGGTCAATTCCACGCTACGCTCAGCCAGCAATCGCGGAAACGCGTCGTCGAGAAAATACGCGTATTCGCGCTCGCGCAAATCGGTAAGCGGATCGAGCCGTGCGAGCTCGGCGTCGACGCGGCCCGGATGACACATGACAAGGCCGCCGTCGGGCAGGCCGTCGAGAAATTCGGGAAAGAGTTTGGTGTAATCGGCGCCAGGGCGAAAGCCGTAAGTGCCGGCGAAGGCCGCATTGGTCCGTCGGCCCGCTTGCGCCGCGAGCTTCCTGAAACGCCTGCTCAAAGCGTCGAGGATCAGCCCTTTCGGTTCTAGACTATGCCGCACCGCGCGGCCGCACTGGCGCAACCAGGCGTGCGGCGCCGCTTTGTTCGCGACGCGGATAAGTGCCTCGCCGATCTGCGGGAACACGTGGATGTGCTGATGGCCATCGATGTAGTCGGGCGCACGGCCGAACGCAGCGCGGAATGCCGCGATCTGCGCGGCGATCTCGGCCTCCAACAACGCCGGCGTTAACATGCGCGCGAGGCCGCGGCCGGCCATCGCCGCCAGCGGCAGGAACGCGCCGTCGCGCAGCGGTGCGAAGCTGGGAGTCAGCGGGCGAAATGGCGCGGTCAATGTCAGGTGCAGACCGATCGCCGCACGATCGGCCGCGGCGGCACGTAGCGCGTCCGCTTCGGCGCCGGAAAAGCTCGGGGTCACGACCATCGCCGACGTGGCGTTGATGCGCCGGCGGCCGATAAGATCGCGGATCGCCGCACTGACCGCGGGCGAAATGCCATAATCGTCGGCGCACAGGATAATGTGCCGGCCCGCGGAAACGGTCATTCGGCGGCTTCCCCGACCTTGCCTGGCGGGTAGGGCGACGTCGTTGCGGAGGGCGCCGCGCCGGCGCGCGCCTCTTCATCGCGCTTTAAAGCGTGCTCGGCGACGAAATAAACCGGCCGCGCTTTGATCTCAGAAAGAATCTTGCCGATATACTCGCCGAGCACACCGAGCATGATCAGCTGCACGCTGCCGAGCACCATCATGCCGACGAAGAGCGATGGGTAGCCCGGCACGTCGACGCCGTATACGAGCGTCTGATAGAGGATTTGCGCGCCATAGAGCAGCGCGATCGTGGCCAACAGCAGTCCGAGCATAGTGGCAACGCGCAGCGGCGCCACTGAGAACGATGTCAGTCCGTTAAGCGACAGCCCGATAAGCGAGCGGACGTTCCAGGTGCTGCGGCCATCGGTGCGCGGCGCCGGCTCATAGTCGATACGCATCTGGCGGAAGCCTATCCAGCTCGCCAGCCCCTTGAAGAAGCGATTGCGCTCTGGCATCTGCCGCAGCGCGCTTGCCGCGCGTGGCGACAGCAGGCGGAAATCGCCGGCGTCTTCAGGAATTTTTGTGCGCAGGCCCCAATTGAGCAACAGATAAAAGCTCTTCACGGCGAAGCGCCGCGTCATCGATTCATTCGAGCGATGAGCTTTGGCGGTGTAGACGACATCGCAGCCGCCATCGAGCCAGTGCCCCACCAACGTCTCGATCAGAGCGGGCGGATGCTGTCCGTCGCCGTCGATGAACACCACGGCGCCGAGACTGGCATGGTCGAGGCCGGCGAGCAGCGCCGCCTCCTTGCCGAAATTGCGCGACAGCGACACCACCTGGACGTCGACGCCTGAGGCCGGCAGCGCGCGGGCGGCGGCGAGCGTACCGTCGCTGCTGCCGTCGTCGACGTAGACCACCTCGCAGGCGAGCGCGCGCGTCTGTTTCAGATTGCGTGCGACGTCGGTCAGGCGTGTGTGAAGGCGTTCAAGGCCTGCACCCTCGTTATAGAGCGGCACAACGATGGAGAGTCCGGCGCGCGCGCCGGCGCCTACCGGGACCGCCGCCGGATTTCGGGGCTCGTTCGTCTCGTCCATCGGCTCTTCCCTTGCCGCGCCGGTTTTTTATAGTGCAGTCGCCCGTTTGTGTCGCGCAAGGGGAGGACGGAAGCAAGGAAATGGTAAAATCGCCTGATAACATGCCGGGACTGGGCTGGCGGACGGCAAGCGGCATGTTACGCGGGGTGCGATGAGCTTGGCCATGCGGCTCAACGCGCTTCACTTGCGGTTTCTTCACGGCTGGCGCAAAGGCGCGATCAGCCGCAAGGCGGTGTCTTTCGCGCTGATCGGCGTCGTCAATGCTTTCGTCGATTACGGCGTATTCTTTCTGGCGCGGGCGGTGTTTGCGCAGTGGCCAGCGGCGCTGGCGCTGTTCGCCGCGATTTCCGGTGCGTGCCGTTGTGCCGGCGCGGATACCGTTTCTTTTATCGTTGCCAACCTGACATCGTGGGCCGTCGCCGTGACCGGCTCGTACATCCTCAACGCTTCGATCACCTTCGCGGCGGAGTCTGGACGGAAGCTGCGCTGGCGCGCTTACGCCGCGTTCGCGGCTTCCGGAATCGCCGGGTGGCTCGCCAACACGGCGGCGCTGGTGTTCGCCGCGCAAGTTCTGCTGCTGCCGATCGCGCTTGCCAAAGCCATTGCCATTCTGGCGAGCTTCGCCGTCAACTTTACGCTGTCGCACTACGTCGTGTTTCGCGTGCGCCATCGACCAGCGCTCGACGGGCGCCAAGACGCCTGATCGGCGCCGCATCCGCGCGCGGCTAACTCAATGGTGGACGGCGTGCCCAGAGGTGTCGGCCGTGCCGCTCAACGCGCGCTCCCGGCTCTTCCGGGCAATATCGAGCGTCTGATAATCGCCCCAGGCCAAAACTATGCCGAAAGCGAGAAAAGCGACGATGACGGCAGCGAGAATCAGAATGTCTGGTGTGGACATGGCCCGGCTCCATTTTGTGCGCATTGTGCACGCGGTGGGGCGGGCCGACTTTGATTTGGATCAATTGGCGCCGGGCCGTCGCCTGGAGACGTTTTACAGGAATCCCGCGCCGCCTTCGGCTGCGAATTTTGCCGGATTGCCTTCCCAGACAATGCGGGCATGCTCGAGTACGTAGACGCGGTCGGCATGCGGCAGCGCAAAGGTGACGTTCTGCTCGGCCAGCAGAACGGTGATCGGCGTGGTCTGACGCAGCCGTTCGAGCGCCTTGGAAATCTGCTCGAGGATGACCGGCGCCAATCCCAAGGTCGGCTCGTCGAGCATGAGCAGCTTCGGCTTCATCATCAGAGCACGCGCGATGGTGAGCATTTGCTGCTCGCCGCCCGACAAAGTGCCTGCCGCTTGCCGCTGCCGATCGCGCAGAATGGGAAACAGCTCGAACAGCCACTCGATCTGGGCTCCGCTCTCTTCGGTCGGCAGATGCTGACCGCCGAGGTCGAGATTTTCGCGCACCGTCATGTCAACGAACAGTTCACGGCCTTCGGGGCATTGCACGATGCCGCCGCGCGCGATCGCCGCCGCGGACTGGCCGCGCAGCGTCGCGCCTTGGCGGCGCACCTCGCCTGCATAAGGCAGGAAACCCGAGATGGTGTTGAACAGCGTGGTCTTGCCGGCACCGTTAAGGCCGACGACGGCGACGAACTCGCGTTCGTGCACGTGGATCGAAACCTGTTCGAGCGCCTGCGCCTTGCCGTAATGGACGCTGACCTTGTCGACCTCCAGAAACGGAGTCGCCGTATCGCGGAACGAGGATTCCGGGCGCGCCGCGGTCTCGATGGCGCCGCCCAGGTAGACCCGCCGCACGGTTTCGTTGCGCATCACCTCGTCGGCCGAGCCCTCGGCGATGCGCTCGCCGACATACATGGCGATGACGCGGTCGACGAGGCGCGATACGCTCTTGACGTTGTGGTCGACCAGCAGCACGGCGCGGCCGTCGTCGCGCAATTCGCAGATCAGATCGGAAAAGGCCGCGGTCTCCTTGGCGGTCAGTCCGGCGAACGGCTCGTCGATCAGGAGCACCTGGGGGTCGCGCGCGATCGCCTTGGCGATTTCGATCTTGCGCAGGTCGGCGAATGGCAGTGTGCCGGGGCGCCGATCGAGTACGGCGGTCAGGCCGACGCGAGCGGCAATGGCGCGGGCGCGCGCGTCGGTCTGCGGGTCGGCGAACAGGCGCGTGAGCTTGTCGGGCAGCAGCGCCAGCTTGATGTTTTCCAAGACCGTCTGGCGATGCAGCGGGCGGGAATGCTGAAACACGATGCCGGCGCCCATGCGCGCGATGCGGTGCGATGGCCAGCCGCAGACTTCGACGCCGCTGATGCGCACCGATCCGCCGTCGGGGCGTTCGATACCCATGATCAGCTTCATCACCGTCGACTTGCCGGAGCCGTTGGGGCCGATCAGTCCTAAAATCTTGCCGGCAGCGACCGATAGCGACATTTCCCTGACGGCGACGAGACCGCCGAACCGCTTGGTGAGGCCGGTGACTTCGAGGTGGGCGAGCTCGGTCGCGCTCACGCGTCTTCTCTCGTGCGGGTGAGCAGACCAAAAAAGCCATTCGGGTATACCAGCACCACGATCAGCGCCATGCCGAACACGATGAAGTTCGACAGATCGCCGAGCGGCCGCAGCGCCTCGCTCATGGCGATGAGAAAGATAGCGCCCAGCACCGCGCCCAGAATGGTGCGGCGGCCGCCGAGCACTGCGGAGATAATGATCTGCACGCCGACGGTGATGTCGATGAAGGTGCCGACCGAGGCCGAGCCGAGATAGAACACCATCAGGGTTCCGGCGAGGCCCGAGAAAAATGCGCTTATGACAAACGCGGTGAGCTTGTGCTTGGTAACGTTGAAGCCGAGCGCGCCGGCCTGGACCGCATCCTGGCCGCTGGCCTGCAGGATGAGGCCGACCGGCGAGCGCGACAGCGAAAACAAAATCGCGCCGCTGATCGCCATGAACCACAGTGCAATCAGATAATTGGTGGCGTCGCTGATCGAGATCACATCAGGCACGGTGAGGCCGATTTCACCGCCAGTGAGGTGCGCGTCGACGACGATGAAATTCTGCAGGATCAGCACGGCAACCAGCGTGGTCAGTCCGAAATATGGTCCGCGTAGGCGCAGCGCCGGCAGCGCCAGCACGAGCCCGCCGGTGATCGCAGCCGCCGTGCCCGCTGCGATGCAGAGCCAGATCGGCGGTTGATACAGATTGTCGAGGATGCCCGCCGTATAGGCGCCGACGCCGATCAGAAAGGTCGGCCCGAAATTGACCTCGCCGGCGAAGCCGAACAACAGGTCCCAGGCCATCGCGAACACACCGAAGTAATACGCGATCGTGAGCAGGCCGAGAATGTAGCCGCTCGCCCACAGCGGCAGGAACGAGGCGAGCACGATCGCGCCGAGACCGATCAGGAGAAGGCGCGCCGTGGGGATCTGCATTTAGCGCCGTCCCAACAGCCCGCGTGGGCGCACATACATGACGGCGACGAGCAGAAGCAGCGCCGGGATAGTGCGATAGGCCGGCGAGATCAGGTAGGCGGTAATCGTCTCCAGATACCCCACCACATAGGCAGCGATCAGCGCGCCCGGAACGCTGCCCAAGCCGCCGAGCACGACGATGGAAAATGCGCTCGCCGTCAGCGGACCCGCGCTGTAAGACGAGATGCCGAGAAACATGCCAAGCAGCACGCCGGCGACGCCGACCAGAACACCATAGATGGCCCACACCGCGATGTAGACCTGCGACAGCTCGACGCCAAGCAGTGTAATGCCGCGCGGATTCATCGAAGCGGCAAGCACCGCCTTGCCGGCGCGGGTGCGGTTGACCAGGAGCCACAAGATCGCGATCGCCAATCCGCACACAATGGCGGTGAAAATCTCGTTGGCGGGCGTGCGCACGCCGACGATTTTGATGACACCCTGCACGATCGGCGCCACGGTCTTGGCATTGTCGGTGTAGAAATAGGCGATCAGCTGCTGGATCATAATGCCCCACAGCAACGTTGCGGTGAGGATGAATATCTCCTTTTCTTCCTCGCGGATCTTACGCGTGTGCTGTAGCGGGCTAACCACGACGAAATAGGTGAGCATCGACAGGCTGAAGCCAACCGCGACGCCAATGGCCGCCCCCGTGTAGGGACCGACATGCAGACTGTCGCCGGCCGCCCAGGCCGCAACCACCGCCGCCACCATCAGCGAGCCGTGCGAGAGGTTGAGCACGCCCGAGACGCCGAAGATTAGCGCGAAGCCGGTGGCGCCGAGCGCGTAGAGCGAGCTGATTGCGAAGCCGTCGATCAGGATCTGCCAGAACACCGTCATTGCATCACGCCACGTTCATCGGCGCCCAGCAAAAACTCCCCGCGCGCGACTGCGGGCGGGGAGTGCGAGGGGCGTCGATCCTGCGCTTGTCAATTGGCTGCGCCGACCTTGATGAAGGACGGGAATTTCACTTTGCCGTTCGCGACCTTGGCCGGCCACAGGTTGACCTGTTTGCCGTTCTGCCACTGCAGCATCAGGCCGCTGATGGTTTCGGGGCCGATCTTGAGCGCGTGCGGATTCGGCGTGTCCTTGCCCTTGAACTGGACGCGGCCGATGGTGCCGACAAAGTCGGTCTGTTCCATCGCCGTGACCAGTTTGTCGGGATCGACCGAGCCGGCGCGCTTGATTGCGTCGGCGATGTAATAGACCTCGTCATACGCGGTGTACCCGCAATAGGACGGGGTATGGCCGAAGCGCTTGCTGAACGCCTGGACGAACGGCAGCGTCTTGGGGGTGACCGCGACGTCGGGGGCGGAGAAGCCCTGGAACAGCACGCCTTCGGTGGCCCCGTTGGTATCGTTCCAGAAGCTCGAATTGGTGGCCTGCGAGGATACGCCGAACATCGGGATCGGCACTTCCTGTTGCTTCCACTGCACAGTCGGCTGGACGCCGACGTGTGAAATACCAGTCATGATCACGTCCGGCTTTTCGCCTTCGATTTTGTTGAAGATCGGGGTGAAGTCGGTGGTGTCGGGCGAGAAGCGGATGTGGTCGACGACCTTGATGCCGATTTGCGGCAAACATTTCAGGTATTCGGCATCGAGCGGCGTGGTCCAGGCGGCGTCCTCGCTCATCACCACGGCGGTCTTCATGTGCAACTGGCCGACCAGAAGATCCTTGGCGGCAGCGCAAGTGGCGTCGGCGATGCTGGTCGATGTCGCATAGCCGTGGAACATGTATTTGAGATGATCGTAATCCTTGGCGATATTTTGCGTGATCACGTCGGACGCTGCACCGGGCGTCACTGTCACCATCTTCAGGCGTCCGGCCCAAGGCTCAAGCGCCAGCACGACCTCGCTGATGTAGCTCGTGATCACCGCGTTGACGTGGTCCTGGGTGGCGGCGCGCTGGAAGGCGCGTACCGACTCGGCGGCGGACGAATGATTGTCGTAGGAGACGATTTCGATCTTGCGGCCGTTGACGCCGCCGGCGGCATTGATTTCATCGGCGGCAAGCTGTGCGGCCTGCGGGATCGACGAGCCGGCCACTGCAGTCGCCTCGGCGATGACGCCGATCTTGATCGGCGTATTGGACTGGGCATAAGCGGGCGCCGTAAGCGTCAGCGCAAACAACGCGGTTCCTGCAGCAAGCGCAGCTAAAAGCGGCGCAGACGCACCGCGATTTTCTGGTTTCTTCATATACTATCCTCCCTTGACGATCGCGGCAGTCTGTAACGGCGGCCGCTGCTTGGAGGCCAGTCTAACGGATCGTCTTTGGACGGCAAGCCCGGTGCGTTCCTGCGCCACAGCGACGCACGTGCCGCATGCAGATATTTTGAGCAGGACAGTGGGCGGTAGCCTCACTCGTGCTGAACCTGCACAGTCACATGCGACAGGGAGCGGAAGCGTTTCAGCTGCGATCGGTAATGATCCGCTCCGCGCCGGCTCTGGGTCGCTACAGATAAGATCGCGCCGAGATGGCCTGGGCCAAGACGCCACAGGTGGAAGTCGGTCAAGCGGTCTCCATCCGCCTCGATGACGGCGCGCATGCGCTCTGCCATGGCGCGGTCGGGCGTCATGTCGAGCAAGATCGCGCCGGTGTCGCGGATCAGCGTGTAGGCCCAGGCGGCGATGACGATGGCGCCGATCAGGCCTACGGCGGGGTCCATCCAGGTCCAGCCGAACAGCCAGCCGAACGACAGGCCGGCAATGACCAGAAGCGACACCGCCGCGTCCGCCAGAACGTGGACGATTGCGGCGCGCATGTTGTTGTCGCGATGGGCGGAGGCATGTGCATGTTCGTGCTCTGCGAATGCGACGTCGTGGCGCTCGCCGCTGAGAACGACGCATGCGGTGAAGGCGTGCGGTTCCGGGATTTCGTCGAGCGACTCCAGATAGCCGGCGCGCGACACCATGACGAAGATTCGGCGCACACCGCCGGGACGCAGCGTTTCGACAACGACTTCGCTCGCCGCGAGATCACCGCTCGCACACGACAGCCGGAAGCGGGGCGGTCCGTCTGCTTCGACAATCTCAAGTCGCGCGGCGCCCGCGCTGGTCGCCAGCGCGTGCACCTGGTCGTGAGCATCATGATCGTGGCCGCCGTGGCCGTGGTCGTGCGTGTGCCCTGCATGGCCTTGACCGTGATGGTGGTTCCCGCCGCTGAGCAGGAGAACACTGGCCACGTTGACGATCAATCCAAGCACGGCGATGGGAATCGCTTCGTTGTAGTGGATCGGAACGGGCCAGATGAAGCGGGTCAACGCCTCGTAGCCGATCAAGAGCGAAATCATGGCGAGGACGACGGCGCTGGTGAACCCTGCGAGGTCGCCGAGCTTGCCGGTGCCGAACGAGAAGCGTGCGTCCTCGGCGTGCCGGCGCGCATAATTGTAGGCGACCGCGGCGAGTAGCAGTGCGCTGGCATGTGTCGACATGTGCAAACCGTCGGCGACGAGCGCGATCGAGCCGAACAAAAGTCCGCCGGCGATCTCCGCCACCATCATGATGCTGCACAGCGCAATCACCATCCAGGTGCGGCGCTCATTCCTGTCATGGCCTTCGCCGAGAAAGACGTGGGAATAGCCATTGTCCGGCGCATCGGTCATGGTCCGTCCCTCTTCGCCCGCCTCGCGTGTCACTTCAGGTATGCCTGGAACGCCTCGATCAACTCCTCGGCGCCACGCGTGCGCTCGGCATCCTTGACCGGATCGACCACGTGGAGCCGGATATGATCCTCGATCACTTCGGTCATTAGGCTGTTCATGGCGCCGCGCGCCGCGACGATCAGGTGCAGTACGGTGGCGCAACCTTTCTCCTCTTCGAGCGCGCGCTCGACCGCCTCGATCTGCCCGCGGATGCGGCGGATGCGGTTAAGGAGCTTGACCTTTTCGCGCTGGGTGTGAGACATGGTCCTCAACCATAATAGGGTAGGGGGTATGATATATCGGCGCACCATTCCGGTGTCCAGGATCGGTCATGACGCTGTAGCTAAAGGCTCGGCGGCCGATCGGGCGTATGTCTTCCTCGCTCCCCGGGGCGGACTTCGACGCGAAGCCGTGTCACGCTATTGTTGCGATAGGAATGGCAGCAAACGTATTCGGCCGTGCGATGGGCGGGGGGTCGGAGCGATGCGGGGCTTGTTGCTGACATGGCTGGCGCTGATCGCGCTTGGCGGGAGCGCCAAAGCGGCGGACGTCGCGGCGTCGATGCCGACCAAAGCGCCGCCGCAAACGGCGCCCGTCGCATACGATTGGACCGGATTTTACGCCGGCGTTCACTATGGCTACGCCGCGGGTTCCTCGCATTGGTCGGCCACCCAGAGCGGGACGGCGTCGCCGCTGTCCGGCTCGCTCGATATGCTCAATGCCTACGATCCGTTCACCGCGACCGGCGGTTATCTGCACGGATTTCAGGCGGGCTATAACTACGGACTACCATCGCACGTCGTCGTCGGTGCCGAGGCTGACATCTCATTTCCAAGCTTGCTCGGCGGCACTTCGACATTCTCCTCGCCATCGAGCGGCACGGCCGCCTACCAGGATCTGGTCGAATTCTCCGGCACGCTGCGCGCGCGCATCGGCTACTCCGCTGGCAACTGGCTATTCTACGCCACTGGCGGCTTTGCCTACAGTTACGATCAGCTTACCCGCACCCAGTTGTCCGGCATGCCGGCAGGCGGCACGGCGCTGCCCGGCAGTTTCGACAATCACTTCGCGGTGCCGCGCTTCGGCGCGGCGGTCGGCGGCGGCGTGGAACTCGCGCTGTCGCCGAAATGGATGGCGCGGCTGGAATTTCTCTATACCGACTATGGATCGCATAGCGTCGTTTTTCCCGATGCGGCCGAGGGCTTCACGTCGAACCTCAACGTCGCGATGCTGCGCGCCGGCCTTGACTACAAGCTCGGCCAGACTGGCGTCGAGGCCGATCTGCTCAGCAAAGGCCCTGCGCCGCTCGATCTCGGCTGGTTCGCCGTTCATGGCGAAACCACTTTCATCGAGCAATATGTGCCGCCGTTCCACGCACCGTATCGAGGCGCCAACAGCCTCATTCCCAATCAGGGCCGGGAGGGCGGGGACGCCTCGCTCAGCGCCGGCTTTAGGCTATGGCAGGGCGCCGAATTGTGGATCGACCCGGAAATCGATCAGGGCTTTGGGGTGAGCAACACCGAGGGCGTTGCCGGCTACGTCAACGGCGCGGCCGCAAAGGTCGGCGCTGCGGTTCCTTACGCGCGCCTGCCGCGCTATTTCATGCGGCAGACCATCGACCTCGGCGGCAAGAGCCAGAAGGTCGATGGCGCGGCCAATCAGTTTGCCGGTTCGCAGACGGAGAACAGGCTAGTGTTCACCGTCGGCAAGTACGCCGCCACCGATATCTTCGACAAGAACAAATATGCCACCGATCCCCGGAACGATTTCCTGAACTGGGCGCTCGTTGATACCGGCACATTCGACTATGCGGCCGACGCATGGGGCTACAGCTATGGCGCCGCGGCCGAATGGTATCAGGGCGACTGGACGGTGCGTGGCGGGCTGTTCGATCTCTCCATCGTTCCCAACAGCGCCGAACTCGACCCGAATTTCGAGCAATTCCAATGGCTGGGTGAAATCGAGCGCCGGTATCAGTTGTTTGGCCATGCCGGCAAGATTGCCGTCACCGGGTTTTTGAGCCGTGGCCGCATGGGTACCTTCGCGGATGCAATCGCGTTGGCGCAGATGAGTGGCGGTATCCCCGCCACGGCGGACGTCCGCCGCTATCGGAGCCGTCCGGGCCTTTCGGCCAACCTCGAACAGGAGATCACATCCGACCTCGGGGTTTTCGCCCGTGTGGGCTGGGCGGACGGCAATGTCGAGCCCTATGAGTACGCCGACATCGACCGCACGGTGGCGGCCGGCTTGCAGCTGAAGGGAACGCAATGGGGCAGGCCTGACGACACGGTCGGCGTCGCCGGCGTCGTCGACGAAATCTCCGGCGAACACCAGGCCTATTTGAATGCCGGTGGCCTGGGCATTTTGGTGGGCGACGGCATGCTGCCGCATCCCGGCGCTGAGAAGATTATCGAGGCGTATTACAGTTACGCGCTGTCCCCCGCGACGCACATCACGGCCGATTATCAGTTCATCGATAATCCCGCCTACAACTCCGATCGCGGTCCGGCCAGCGTGTTCGGCGGGCGCTTTCATTGGCAGTTCTGAAACGAAGCGGCTGCGCTGGCCTGCAACGCCGCTCAACTGCCCGGCAGGTGATTTCATGGTCGTGGCGGGCATCAACGTGGTATGCTGCACGCACGATGTTCGATTTGCGGCATTTGAGACGATTGCGGCGGTCGGGCCGCGTACTCGCTGTTTGCCTGGCCTATGCGCTCGCCGTCCAGGCGGTAGTGGCCAGCGTCGGCGCGGGCATGTCGGCGTTTGCGGCGTCCGAACCGGGCGGGCTTGTCATTTGCGGCCAGGTGTCGGCCCCCGGACCCGGTCCTGCCGGTAATCGCCCCCGGCCAAATCCCGCTCCGTCATGTCCGTTCTGCTTTGTCGCTGCGCAAAGCGCGGGACACGCCGCGCTAATGGGGGCAGCCCCGGCGGTTCCGACCTACGCAGGTCTGGCGATTGCCGCGGTGCCCGACCCAATTGGGCGGGGTGCTTTTGTCCCAAGATTCCGCCGCGTCGCCGGCGATCCACGCGCACCCCCGGCTTTCTCCGCATAACGCTCGCACTTGCTCCGTTTCGGCGGAGCCATCACTCATGCGTTTTCGGAGAATACTATGCGCACCCTATCGCAACTCGTCTTCATGGCGGCTCTGATCGGCGCCGCCTCGGCCGCCTTCGCTCAAGGAGGCGACAATGCCAAAATTAACGTCGAACAAAAGATTACGGTACAAGAACCCTGGGCCCGCGCGACGCCGGCCGGCGCCATGAGCGGTGCCGCCTACATGACGCTCGCCAACAAGACCAGCACGGCGGACCGTCTCACCGGCGCGTCCTCGGACGTTGCCGTTAAAGTGCAAATCCACGAAATGAAGGTCGTCAATGGCGTCATGCAGATGCGCGAGGTCACCGGGGGTCTTGCAATACCCGCCGGCGGATCGGTGACGCTCAAGCCCGGTAGCTATCACGTGATGTTGACGGGGCTGAAGAAGCCGCTGGTCGCCGGCCAGAGTATTCCGCTGACGCTGACCTTCGCCAAGGCCGGGAATATTTCGGTCACGGTGCCAGTCCAGGCCATGGGCGCGACTGGCGGGAACGGCGGCATGAGCGGAATGGGCGGTGCGCAGCAGGACAAGGGCGGCGGCATGGGCAAAATGGAGATGAAGTGATGCAGGCGCGCCAGTGGGTTATCACGGTGATGGCCGGCGTTGCCGGGTTTGCCGTGGCGGCGGTGGCTATCGCTTTCGCGGTAACCGCGCGCCAGCCTGGGCATTCCGGCATCGCATCCATCGGCGGTCCATTCACGCTCGTCGACGATGCCGGCGCGCAGGTCACCGACAAGACGCTCGCGGGTAAGCCTTACGCGATCTATTTCGGCTACACGTACTGCCCCGAAGTGTGCCCAACAACACTGTTCGACCTGTCGCGCTGGATCAAAAAACTCGGTCCGGACGCCGACAAGCTCAACTATGTGTTCGTGACCGTCGATCCGGAGCGCGATACGGCGAAGCTGATGCACGCTTACCTGTCATCCTTCGACAAGCACATCCGCGGCTTCACCGGTACGCCGGCGCAGATTGCCAAAATCGCCAGTGAGTACCGCGTCTATTACAAGAAAATACCGACGAGCGACGGCAGCTACGTGATGGATCATTCCTCCATGATCTATCTGATGGATGCGCGCGAAAATTTCGACGCCATCATCCCCTATCAGGAGAACGACGCGTCGGCGGTCGCCAAGCTGAAAAGTCTGGCGTCGCAGGCGCCGACATCCTGACGCAAACCGGCAACGCGGCCCCGTGCCGAATTGCCGGCCCGCTACTTCGGGTCGATCTCGATTGGCGCGGCAAGTTTCAGGTGTTTGTTTGAGGGCAGCAGCGCGTCGACCGCGACGGTCCAGTTGCCGGCCGTGGTCAGCGCAATGCCCTTGATGTGCCAAGTGCCGTCGGCGTCCACGACGGCAGCGCGTGTCACCGGCTTGCTGCCTGGCGCCGGCGCGGTCAGCGTGAGCGTGAGCTGCCGGGCCACGAGCGTATCGAGGTCGTCATTGAGTAGATGAATGCTGGCGTTCGCGGTGCCGATGTGGCCCGGCTCGATGGTCACATCCGCCATGCCGTCTTCGCCGTGAATGTGTTGGAACGCGGCATCGGGCGGGATCGACCCTTCGGCCGCGTGGTGGTCGGCGTGGCTCCCCGGCGGCAGCGTTCCCAACACCGCGACGATGGCGATGACGGCAGCGCCAAGCGCCGCCTCAATCGTGGCATTGCGGCAAAGTGCGCGCCGCGCGCTCTGCTCCGCGGCGGCGTCGGTGTCGACCGCCAGTCTTGGCGTCAGCCGCAGGCGATTGACCGCAGCGACGCCGACCATCGCGAAGAACAGCGCGATCTTGATGAGCAGGAGACGGCCGTAATCGGTCCCTGTCAGGGCGTCGAGGCTGCCGGCGAGATACCAAGTGTTGACGATGCCGCTAAGCAGCAGTGTCGCCACGCTGACGACGCCGAGCGTCGAGAAGCGGAGTGTCGCTGTCTGCGCTACCACGAGCGTCGCCGCGTCCCGGCCGGTTGCGGCCAATAACAATGCCAGCGGCGCCAGCGCTCCGACCCAAGCCGCGGCGGCGACGAGATGCAGGACGTCGGCGATTGGATGAACGATGCCTTCTGCACCTTCGGCGCCAATGGCATGACCGGCGAAGGCTAATGATCCAACGAGCGCTGCCGCGAGAACCACCGCCGCCGCCTTGAGCCACGGCGACGCTGAACCATTCGCCGAGAAGAGCGGAACGAATGTGCTGGCGAGCACGCAGACAAGCACCGAGCGCGCGAGCCAGTCGTTGCCGAAATCGGTCTGGGTCAACACGGTCCACAGCACGTCATTCGCGTAGATCTGTGCCAACGCTTGTCCGCTCATCGAAGCCGCCGTCAGGACGAACCAGGAAGCGCCCGAGAGTAGGCAGAGTGCGAGGCTGATCCATCCGATCCAGGCGAACCGTCGCCGCAGGGTCGTAACGAGGAGATCGCCCGACGACTCGCGGAACGCGGGCTCGGCAATGCAGACGGCAAAGAAGGCGACCCCTGCCGCCATGATCGTCGCGGCATAATGGACGGCGCGCGCGTAGATAAGCAGGTTGAGCAAGTTATTGGCCGCGCACGGAGAACGTGAAATTGCCTTCGGTCTTGTGCGTGTCCACAGAAACGGCGTGCCAGCGCACGTGATAAGCGCCCGGGCCGTCGGCCTTGATCCCGATCTTCATGGTGTTGCCGCTGATCTGTGGCTTGCCTGCAGTTACACTGACGCCGCTCGGCCCGCTAACGTCGACGCCGCTGAAGGCCGCTTCCAGCTTTTGGGTGAACCAGATCGTGACGTCGGGCGGCGCGGTTGGCACCGTTGCGCCGACCGGCGGGCTGGCATGATCGAGATGGGCGTGGGCGTCGGCGACGGCGGGTGCCAGCATGACGACGGCTGCCGTGATGACCGCGATAAGCAATCGCATGTGAAATACCTCCGATGTGAGTTTCTGTGTCAGGTCGACGCACCGCGCCGGAGCACGCTCCTTAGAACTGGTATTTCGCCGCGAGCACGTAAGTGCGGCCTGGGAACGGATGAAACAGGAAATATTGTTCGTTGAAGATGTTGTCGATGCCGGCATCGAACGAGAAGTTCTTGGTCGCGTTGTAGTGCAGCTTGGTGTCCACGACGAAATAGTTATCGAAGGCGCCATAGACATGCGGCACGATGTCGGTGTTGTCGAGCGTCGAATACTGCTTCCCGCTGTAGCGAGCAGCGACCGTCCACGCCCAACTGTCGTCCGCCCAGTGGTAGGTGTAGCCGAATTTGGCGCGCCAATCCGGCACGTACGGCACGCGTTTGCCGACCACGGTGTCGGGCAGCCCGGTCAGTGGATTGGTACCGGCCCAGTTCGGGTCGGACAGAATGCGGGAGTCGACGTAGGTGACGCTGCCGAACAATTGTAGTCCTCTGATTCCGACATTGTTCTTGTCGGCGTAGACCTCGGCGCCGCGCATTGTAATCGCAGCGACGTTGCTGATTGTGGTGGTCGGAGTTTGGACGCTAGTCGTCGGAGTGGTCACGAGGTTGGTCTGCGAGATGATGGCGTTGTTGGTGCGCTCATCGAACACGGTGAAGCGCGCGCGACCGTCGGTCCATTTGCGCTCGATGCTGAGTTCACCGTTGAGATCCTCCTCCGGCGTCAGGAACGGATTGGCGAATGTGGCTACGCCATTCACCGTGACGTTCTGATAGAGCTCGGTGACGGTCGGATAGCGATAGGCTTCGCCGAAATTGGCGGTGACGGTCCAGTCCTTGTTCGGCTCGAAGGCCAGCGATGCCTTGGGCGAAAAATTGGTCGCGCTGAGGCCCGGCTGATTGACCGCGGTGGTCGATGTGATGACCCCGGCACCAGTCGCCACAGTGTTGATGTTGAAGCCGTCCAGTGCCTGCCAGGTTTCCAGCCGGCCGCCCACCGTCAATTTCCACATCGGGGCGAAGCGCCAGGCATCCTGCGCCCACAGCGCGCCGGTGCGCGTCTCGCCGATGCCGTCCGAATAGGTCTGGCTGGTGACGCTTGAGGCCTCGTTCCAGACCGACGAGCCGTAGACCGGATTCGTGAAATAATAACGGTCGCCGTGAATGCCGAAACTGATCTCCTGCGGACCGCCGTAACCATTCGGCCGCCAGATGCCCTTGCCGTCGACGTTCTGCCAGTTGGTGCCGTCGTTACGGGTGATTTTGCCGTTCTGCGAATAGCCGTACCCGGTCGCCGTCACCGTATACGGGTTGAGCATGATGTCCTGGAGGTAATTATAGCTCGACGCCGAAAGGTCGAAATCGAAAGTGCTTTTGGTGTCGCTCTTGAGCGACACCGCATTGCTTATGTGCGTCTGGTTCCAGTTATATTCGTTGCTGGCGAAGCTCGAGACGCCGCCAAGTGTCGGCAGGCCGGTCGCCGTCGACGTAAGGTAGCTCTGCGGATTCGACGTCTGCACGTTGTTCCAGATGCCGAGTGAGTAAGTGGCCTGGACCGTGGGGAGAACATCATAGGCCGCCTTGAAGTTGGCCGACGTCTGCTGCGTGTGGATAAGCGCGCCGGTGCCGACCACGTCGGCGACGACGCCCTGCTTGTTGAGCGCAGCGATTGTCCCGCGCGTACCCGCCGGCGGCGCTGAAACCGTGGTGTAGGTTAAAGGCTGCTGGTAGCCATCGAGGAAATTCGCCGCGACGAACCATGACAAGCGGCCGCTGCGGTTGCCGACGAACATGCTGGTGACGGTGTCGGCGTAGGTGTTCTTGGTATCGTATTGGTGCCAGGGCTGCACCGAGACCGTCTGCTTGATGTCGGCCTCGAATTTGTCCGGCATTTTGGTGGTGACGAGCAGCACGCCGCCCATCGAATTGCCCGGATACATCGCCGCATAAGGGCCGTTGATAAAGTCGATCCGGGCGATGGCTTCCGGCACGATCAGGTTCCAGTGCGGCGAGGCTCCTGAATTGTTGTTGCCGATCAGTGCCGAGACTAGAAGGTCGTCCTCGTAGATCAGGGTGCGGGCGCTGGAATTAAGCCCCCAGGTTCGCGTCGCCAGCACTGCCTGGTTGTCGCCGTCGTTGCGCTTGCGCACGAACAGGCTGGGAAAATATTTGATGGCGTCCTCGGGATCTTTGAGGTTGACGGTTTCCTCAATTTGTTTGGCCGTCGTCGAGACGGTGTCGTTCGGCAATTGAAAGCGCTGCACGACTGGCGGTGTTGCAAACGGATTTGATGCCGTGCCGCCTTGCCCGGTCTGGGTTGTCGTGGCCGCCGAAGGGGTAGCCGCCGGCGCGGCCGTCGCCGCGCGCGCTGCCGCAGCTGGCCGGTGTGCCTGGCGACGTCGGACGGGTGGCGGCTTTTTTCCGGTCACCTGGATTTGCGGAAGCGGCACCGCCGCGGACGGATTGGCGGGTTGGGCGTGAAGCGATACGCAGACTCCGACGCTCGCCGCCAAGGCGACGGCGCCGACCAGCGATCGGGCAGACATGGCGCAATACTCCAGTTTCAGTGGCATGCAATGACGCCGCGCGTAGCGAGCGCGGCAACGTCACGCCGACTGTGGAGGAGCTCGCGATTGATGCGATTTGGTCTGAGGATCTGAACGAAAATCGATGACGATCGGTAGCGCCAGCAACTCGCCCGCCGATTGCTCGATCGAAACCGAGACGGTCGGCGGGGGCGGCACGGCACCCAGTTGGATGAGGCAGCCGACGCAACACGATTTTCCAAGGTCGCCGTGATCGTCGCCCGGCGCCGGGTTGCCAAACTGCGCCCGCTCACAAATGACGCTGGCTAAAGGATCAGCAGCGCTAGCCGCGATGCGGACCGCGTTGAAGCTTGCGAGCAGGCCCGACAGCGCAATCGCGTAAGCGACCGCGACGGCAATAAGGCGCCGCAGAGATGGCCAACTGTCGAAACGCTTTCGCACGAACCCAAGCCCCGTGGGAGCACACTGTGTGAACGGGAACATCGTAAGTGCAAAGAAATTCCCTTGTCACCGCCAAAGCCGCTCTGGCCGCAGCAGATTGCGTGAAGTGTGACCAAAATGTCTCAGTGCGAACGCTGCGCCGCCGTTATTGCTCAGTGTCCGGGGCAGCGGCCTTGAAGGCGGCAGCGATACGGTCGGCCATCGCGGTCTCGGGCAAAAACCGGCCGACACTAGCGCGGAATTGGTCGCGCCAGGCCGGATAGAATTGATAGAGCATGGCGATGTCCTGTTGCGCGCGCGCGCGATCGTCGGCCCTGTCAGCAATAAGCGCATCGAGCATCAGGCCAGGCGGAAAGAACGGATTGGCGATCTGCCGAGATTCGGCGGCGGCGGTCGTCAAGTCGTCTTTAAGATAGTACCCGAGCGCCTTCACCAAATGGTAGCCGATCCAATTGTTCGGCGACCGGATGGCGTTCTTGTCGAGGAGTGCCAAGCCCGCATCAGTATCGCCTGTGAGGATCAGCGTCGTGGCGTGGCCGAAGGCGACGGCGCCATCGTCGGGATTGAGCCGATATGACTTGTCACTGACAATCTTCGCTCGCGCGACGTCGCCCTTTGCCAGTAAGACCGCACTGAGCGCATATTGTGCAAATGCGCTTTCGGGCTTGCTGTCGACGGCGTGTGCGGCCATCGCGTAGGCGTTGTCGAGCATGATGGGGTCGGCCGGCCGCGCGGCAATGCCGAAGCGGTAGTTACGGAGATAAATGAAGGCGAGATCGGCGAACACAGTGACAGACTGAGAGTCTTCCTCACTGGCGTGCACCAGACAATCGTGCGCCTGCTGGTATTGCGACGGATCGAAGCTGCGCAAATAGACGTTGGCGTCGAGGACGCAGCGATAAGTGTCCCTCATAGGGTCGGCGGCAGCGCGCTTGACGCGCTCGCGCGCCTGGATGACGCCGAAGAGATCGAGCAACGAGCGCGCCACGTCGGGCGCAATCGGGCCGTTCGATCGACGCGGATGGGGTGTGACCGGGCGATCGTATTGCTTTGACCAGGCGAGCGCACTGTTCGCGGTATCGATCAATTGCACGATCAGCGTCGCCTGGGTGTCGCCGTAGCGCACCGTCGACGCTAGACGGTAGGTCGACCGGGGGCGCCGCAATTCTGACGTGGCGATTTTGCCGCTTGCGGCGGTGTCGGGCTCGCCGGTCACGACAGTGACGTCGTCATAACGCGCTAGCGCATCGATCAATCGCTCGCGAATTATTTTCGCGGAAAACAGTCCCTCGACCGGCTGGCCGACGGTGGTCACCGGCTGGACGTAGATTATCGGAGCGCCTTCCCCTTCAGGGGCCTGCTCCGCCGCAGCCTTGGATGCCGGCCAGAGATTGTACCACAGGCCGTGATTGGGACCGCCGAAGAGCGGGCGGTCAATGTCGAACAAAACTTCCAGGCTCGACAGCACCGCAATGGCCGCGAAGACAATGCCCCAAATTCGAGCGCGTAGGGGCACGTGCTTCATCCACACCGGCATGCCGCGGACGCGTTGGCTGTCCTGCGTTGCCAGCGGTTTCTCCGAACGCGCCAGTTCGATCGCCGCAGATGCAGCCGTCGTGTTCTCAATTGTGGCGCTGTCGACCGGACTTTCGCGTTCGGTCTGTGGCGCTGGAAGCACGCTCGCGTCGTGGCGGCGGAAGCACGGTACGTAGCTGCCGCGCGGCAGATCGATCACCAGCGGATCGTCGCGGCCGGCATCGACGTAATAGCGTTCAAGAGCTTGACGCAGCCGTCCGGCCTCGACCCGTACGATTGGATCGTTCTGCGGATCGAACTCGCTGCCGCGTCCGAGGGCCTGCGTCGCGATGGTGTAAGCCTTGAGGCAGGCGGGCTTCCCGTCGAGTACCGTGCTGACGACGAAACTGAGAAAACGCGTCAGGCGCAACGAGTCGCGAAACTTACTGCTGGCGAGGATGCGTTGAAGTTGTCTGTGGATATCGTCGGCGGTGAAGGGATCCGGCGGTGGTCGCTCGGCGCCGGGCTTGGCAGGAGAGCGTCTATAAAGCGGCGATCCGCTCATGTTCGGCTGCAACAACCCTTCGCTACGCGTGCGATTTTCCGCGATGTTGTGGGCATAGGCCAGCCAAAGCTGCCATACAAATTCAGGGGGCATTGTACAATATCGCACACAAAGCGCAATTTGAGTGTGTGGCTAACTAAACTCCGGGGAGCATCCTGGCGAGTTCGGCGTGGACGGTCACATAACCGTAGCGATCGTAGCTGATATAGCCCAATCGCCTGAATTTGTTCACGAAATGGCTGACGCGTGAGCGCGTCGTCCCGATCATGCTGGCCAGATCGGTCTGGCTAAGACGCGCTGTAATAGGTTGCGACGCGGTACCAATCGGATCGCCGGCAAGTCGCAGCAAGGCGCGCGCCAGCCGCCGCTCACTGTCATCGGTTAATTGGTCGACCAGCCGAAGCTGATCGCGCAGCCCTTGCGCACCAGATAGATCGAGAAGAACTCGGCGAAATCGGGTTCTTCGCGGATTAGCCGGCGCAGTGCCGCGCTGCCGGTGCGCACCAGCGTACACTCGGTCAGCGCGGTCACCGTGGCGATGCGCTGATGATGCTCGATGAGACAACGTGTGCTGAAGAACTCGGCCGGGCCGCGCATCGAAATCACGGCCTCCTTGCCGTTCGACGCGCTGACCGACACTTTGATCCAGCCAGTCTCGATATAATGCAGCGCGTCGCTCGGGTCGCCTTGCGCGCAAACGACGCTTCCCGGCGCGAATTGCAATCGCGATTGGCCGGGTCCTCCTCCACTGAGAAAGCGCTGCGCTTCCGGCTTGCCGCCGGATCGTCGCTCAAGCGCCATGCAATGCCCCATCGGGCCGACGCGGCCTGCCATCTGTCGTCAACGGATCGATGACGTCGTACTATCGTAGTAGGGCATTCAGCTGATTGCAGCTTTAAGTATATATTCCATCCGGCAATTGCAGCGAATCGCAGCGAAACGAGGTTATCGGAAGGCCAATTGTTCCATTTTGGCCAGGTGCGGCGAGACGTCGCTGCCTGCCACAGTAAGAACGGCGTCGCCGGCCGCGGGAACCCCCTTGCTCAACGGCCAAAGCGTGCGGCCTGCTGGAGCGCCACACCGGCCAGACCCACGAGTTTTGCCCCATCATGACGGTCACACACGAGAGCACAGCGACGCGGCAGCCCAATGATCTGGAATCGTTCTGGCTGCCGTTCACGCCCAACCGCGCGTTTAAGCGCGCGCCGAGGCTCGTCGTCCGCGCCAAGGACATGCACTACTACACCGACGACGGCCGTGCGGTGCTCGACGGCACCGCCGGGCTATGGTGCAGCAATGCCGGCCACAGCCGCGATCCGATCGTCGCCGCGATCCAGCGCCAGGCCGAACAACTCGACTACGCGCCAACGTTCCAATTCGCCCATCCGCAGGCGTTCGAACTGGCGAGCCGCATCGCGGCGCTGGCGCCTGCCGGGCTCGACCGGGTGTTTTTCTGCAATTCCGGGTCCGAGGCGGTCGATACCGCGCTCAAAATCGCTCTCGCCTATCATCATGTCCGCGGCGACGGCGCGCGCACCCGGCTGATAGGCCGCGAGCGCGGCTACCACGGAGTCGGCTTCGGCGGCATCTCAGTCGGCGGCATTGTCAACAACCGAAAATTCTTCGGTACGCTGCTTAGCGGTGTCGATCATCTGCCCGCGACCTACAGCCGCGAGCACCAGGCTTTCACCAAGGGCGAGCCGCAATGGGGCGCGCACCTCGCCGACGATCTGGAGCGCATCGTCGCGCTGCATGACGCTGCGACGATCGCGGCCGTCATCGTCGAGCCGATGGCCGGCTCGACCGGCGTACTGCCACCGCCGAAGGGTTACCTGGAGCGGTTGCGCGCAATCTGCGACCCGCACGGCATTTTGTTGATCTTCGACGAAGTGATCACCGGCTTTGGCCGGCTCGGCTACGCGTTTGCCGCAGAGCGCTACGGTGTGACACCCGATCTCATCGCGTTTGCCAAGGGCGTCACCTCGGGCAGCGTGCCGATGGGCGGCGTGATCGCGCGGCAGGGCGTCTACGACGCCTTCATGCGCGGTCCGGAGCAGGCCATCGAACTGTTTCACGGCTACACCTACTCGGCGCATCCGCTCGCGTGCGCGGCGGGACTGGCCGCGCTCGATCTCTACCGCGACGAAGGTCTGTTTGAGCGCGCACGCAAGCTCGAGCCGCTGTTTGCCGACGCCGCGATGGCGCTCAAGGAACTGCCTGGCGTGCTCGATATTCGCACAGTGGGTTTGACGGCCGGGATTGATCTCGCCCCGCGCCCCGGCGCGCCGGGTGCGCGCGCCGCCGAGGCGATGAACCGGGCCTTCCACGACGAGGGCCTGATGATCCGCATTACCGGCGACACGATCGCACTGTGTCCGCCGCTGATCGTGCGCGAGGCCCAGATCGGCGAGATGTTCGTCAAACTTGCCAAGGTAATCCGGGCGACGGCGTAGAGCATGTTACTGCGGCATCAGGATCGCCCAGCCGACATGTTCAAGCGTCTTGCCGATGCGGCGCGTCGGCAGTGTGAACGGCGTGCCCACTTTCGCGTTCGGCGCCAACGTCGCGAACGGGCCGGGTAATTTTTGTAAGTCGCCGACATCCCAGACCAAGAGCGCACCCTTGGCGCGCATCTGGGCGAGATCGACCCAGGGCGCGCGCCGCGGCAGTCCGTCAATGAGGACGTGCGGCTGATCCGGCGAATAATGCGCGAGATTACCCGCGAGCCACATCGAGCCGACCACGTACCGCAGGGGTTTGCCGCCGGTCGCCGCGTGGAACCGCGGCGTCAATGTCGCTGCCAGCGCATCCCCGGGAAAGAACTCGGCGCGATAGCGATGATCGAGGAGCGGCAGCACAGTATAATCGACGATGAAGGCGAGCGCGAGGACGGCGAATACGGTGCTCCAGGCGGCTACAACGCGCGTCAGGCGCGCGGCGTCGAGCTGCTGCGGTAGGAACATAACAATCCACAGCCCGCAAAACAGCCAGAGCGGATAGCCCCACAAGGAAACGGCGCCGCGGCCGGTTGCGGCAATCAGCGCCAGCATGGCGACAGCCGGCCCGAATGCGATCAGCGTGACGATGCGACGGTCGAATGTGTCGGCGCCAAACGCCGCCGGCAGCGTGGGGGGCGAGCCTTTCTTTGTCGGCCTCGGCCAGATGAACATGGCGGCGATCAACAGCGCCGGCAGTAGGAAGAAGAACTGCCCGATGGCAAAGAACGCCGGGTGCCAGATGTAATCCCACCACTGGCTGGCCGGCGCCGCGCGGGCGTCCACATAGGCAAAGGGCGCAAAGTCGTTCTGGAACAGCCAGAGGACATGCGGGCTCGCGATGACGAGCGCGAGCCCGACGCCCAGCCACGGGCCGCGCGTTCGCAGGGCCGGCCGGGCATCGCGGTCGAGTAGCAGAAACAGTAGATAGGGCGCAGCTAGAACGACGACGAAATATTTTGCCCACAGCGCACCGCCGAACGCAAACCCGAGCAGCAGCCAGTGTCTGAGTTTCCCGCGTTTAAGCGCGGCATGAAACGCGAAGCCGGCCAGCGCCCAGAACGGCAACTGCATGACGTCGTGATTGAATTTCGCGGCCGTGTACTGAAGGTAATGCAGGCCATCGATGATCAGAACCGCGACGAGCGCGCGCGCCGGCCCGACCAGTGGCCGCGCGGTCGCGTATACCAGTGCAAATGCGGCGATCACCACGACTTCGGCGAGCGCGTAATACGCGGCATCCACGCCAAATACTCGGTACATGATTTCGACCAGCCACCACGGCAGCGGCGGCAGCTTGTCCGAGCCAAGCACCCATTCCCGGCCGTAGGTCAGCGCCTCGATCAGATCGAGCGGCAGATTGGCATAGAGCACCGTCGGCAGCGCGGTCCAGACGGCGAAGTGAATCGCCAAAAAGGCGCCAAACGCCGCGTCAGGCCGGCGCGCCATCCATGCGATCATGGCCCGCCGTGGCGCCACATCGGGGAGCGCCGAAGGCGCGGCTCGTGCATCGGGAATTTGGCTCATGGAAATCGGAGGCGGGACGATTTCACCGTCATTCACCGCCGCCCGCCGGCAACCTTATAGAAGCACGCCACCGCTTTGGCTACGATGGCGGTGCGCAACGCCGCGCTATCAAGCGTTGTGGCGCGTATGGACACCGGGCGGGCGACGCTAGAGAGTATACGGTCGGCGAATCGGGCGGCGCTGATCGCGCGCGGTGAGGCATAACGAGGTTCGGCATGGTGCGCATCAGCGCGATTTTCATCGCCGCCTGCATGGTGCTCATCGCCATTTCGCTTGGCATCGCGGTTTATTTGCGTTTCGGTTTTACCGGCGCGGAATCCGCCCTGGTGGCGCTCGGCATCCTGACGGCGCTGGCGGTTTACAACGCCGTCTCCGCACGGCTGCGCGATCGCGCCGAAGCGAGCGCGCAGATATCGACGTTGTCGCGAAGTTCCGGCGATCTCGCGCGCCAACTGGCCGAATTCGGTCTGCGTCTCAATACCATGGACACCAAGGTCGAGCACGCTCTGAATCGCTCGTTGCAGGCAGCGCAGCCGCTCGCCACCGAGATCGAGGAACTCTCCACGCTGGTGCAACAGCTTGCCGATTCGGTCGCCGCCCATCAATCGGCCATCAGCCGCATTGGAGCGCAATTCGAAGCAGTGGCTGCCGCACGCCAAGCCGGTTCCGCCGTACGTGTTGCCGATGTGGCAATTGTGCCGCCTTTTCTTCCCCCCGCGGTGCCGGCAACCGTCGCCGCTGCTACGCCATCTGCGGCCGCCGTTTTGGAACCGGCCGCAACGCTTGTCTCGACGTCTGCCTTAGCGCCAGCCGCTGTCGTCGCCGAACCACCCGCGGCGGTCCCGCCGTCAGCGGTCGCCGCGCCAACGCCCGCTGCCCCGGTCGAATCGACGGTGCCGGCCTTTATCGGGCTCGATCGCGCCGGCATCATAGGCGCGATCGGGTCAGCCATCGACAGCGGGAAAATCGACCTCTTCCTCCAGCCGATCGTCATGCTGCCGCAGCGCAAAGTGCGTTTCTACGAGGCGATGTCGCGGCTCAAGGCCGACAACGGCGACGTGGTCGCGGCCGCCGATTTTCTCAAATACGCCGAGGCCGGCTCACTGATGCCGAAGCTCGACCATCTCACGGTGACGCGCTGTGTGCAGGTGGTGCGGCGTCTGCTGCTGAAAAACCGCGAGATCGGTCTGTTCTGCAACGTGTCGGGCCTGACGCTGACGCATGCGAGCTTCTCGACCTTCCTCGATCTCGTCGAGGCCAACCGCGCCATTGCCCCATCGCTGGTGTTCGAGTTCTCGCAGAGCGCCGTGCGCGCCATGGGGCCGATCGAGCATGAGAGTCTCGCGGCGCTCGCCGAGCGCGGTTTTCGTTTCTCCATGGATAACCTCACCGACCTTCGCGTCGAGCCGCGTGAACTCACCGATCGCGGCTTCCGCTTCATCAAGGCGTCGGCTGGACTGTTGCTCAACCGCGTCGGCGCGACATCGAGCGACATTCACCCTGCCGATTTCTCCGATCTGCTGGGGCGCTACGGCATCGACCTGATTGCCGAGCGCATCGAGAGTGAAAACGTCGTTGTCGATCTGCTCGACTACGACGTGCGCTTCGGTCAGGGCTTTTTGTTTGCACCGCCGCGCCCGGTTCGCGCCGAGGCGCTGCAGACGACGAACGGTGAGGCACCGAAGGATCAGGCTAAGGATCATGTCAAATCCGGCCTCGGCGAGTCAGGCATAAGGGGTCTCGGGCCAGCGCCCACCGCGCCGCAAATCACTCCCGCTGCCGCCTCGCGCGGTTCGCTGGCGCAACTCATTCGTGCCGGCGCCGGACGCGGTTGAATTTGAGCGCCACCGCCATTGCGAGGAGCGAAGCGTTGAAGCAATAATCTAGGCTGCTCAATCATCTGTCCTGGATCGCTTCGGCCACGCGTGTCCGCAATGGCGTCATCACCGCAATCACCGGCATCGCAGCACAGTGTGCCGCTCGTCGAACATTTGGCGCCGCTGGCGCAGAACTACGACGTGCTGCTCTGCGATGTCTGGGGCGTGGTGCATAACGGGATCGCGGCTTTTCCTGATGCCTGCGAGGCGCTGGCGCGGTTTCGCCGTATGGGCGGCGCGGCGATCCTGGTTACCAACGCGCCGCGGCCTGGCGCCTCGGTGGTGCGTATCCTCGATCGGCTGGGCGTGCCGCATGAGGCTTACGATGCGATCGTAAGCTCCGGCGATGTCACCCGCCGCATCGTCGAGAGCCGGTTGACCGAGAGTGTGTATCACATCGGGCCGGAACGCGATTTGCCGATCTTCACCGGGCTGAACGTCCAGTTCGCGCCGCTCGAGACCGCCGACTACGTGGTGTGCACCGGCCTGTTCGACGACACGAACGAAACGCCGGACAGCTATCGCGACAGCCTGGCGCGCATGCGGGGGCGCGGCCTGTTCATGGTCTGCGCCAATCCGGACGTCGTGGTCGAGCGCGGCGACACGCTGGTCTATTGCGCGGGCGCGCTCGCCGACGCCTACGCGGCCGCGGGCGGCGAGGTGCTCTATTGCGGCAAGCCGCATGCGCCGATCTACGAGACGGCGCTCGGCACGGCCGCGTCGCTGCGCGGCGGTACGCCACCGCCGTTGCCGCGCCTGCTTGCGATCGGCGATTCGGTGCGGACCGATCTAGCCGGCGCCGCGGCGTTCGGACTCGATTGCGTGTTCGTGACCTCGCGCCTTCATGCCGAGCATTACGGCACCCGCGCGGCGCCGGACGTCGCGGCGTTGAATGCGATGTTTAACACCGCCGGCGTCGCCCCGAAGGCGATCATGCGCGGACTGGTATGGTGACCTGCTAGAACTGTTTTGAGAAAGAAAGCCGGCCTCAGCGCGCGGCTTCGGCGACGGGTTCTTTGTTCTCGGCGAACACCGCTTCGATCTTTGCCTTGAGCGTTTGGGCGTTGAACGGCTTGACGATATAGTTGTTCACGCCCGCCTTCTTGGCCGCGATCACGTTCTCGGTCTTGGATTCGGCGGTGACCATGATGAATGGCGTGTTGCCGAGGCCCGGATCGGACCGGACCTGCTGCAGCAGGTCGTAACCGGTCATTGGCTCCATGTTCCAGTCGGAGATGACGAGCCCGTAACGCTTGACCCGCATCTTATCGAGCGCCGCGGCGCCGTTATTGGCGTCGTCCACGTCGGCGAAACCAATCTGCCGCAGGAGGTTGCGAATGATGCGGATCATCGTGCTGTAATCATCGACAACGAGCACGGACATTGACGGGTCGAGAGCCATAGCGTTTCGCTCCGCTGGCGGGCGCAATTACGAATAACCGGCTTACGTCCATCCCACATTGACCAGAGCGGCTTGGTTCGAAACTTGGACTGAGACCTGATTCGAAACTTGGGCCGAAATGGACATAGGTCGAAACGGATTTGTGCCAGCTTCTGCGGTCGTGGGCAGGCCGTCGCCGAGGCGTCGCCCTGCCTAACGAGACGTAAAAGTACCATTGCGGGTTTGAATATCGGGTTAACCGGCGGAACAGACCTGTGGCGTGCCGCGTCAGCAGCCGACTTGACTCGGCAGCGGCCGGGACGGCACCTACCGCGCAGGAATTTCTTAACCATTGCCGTCCAATGCCGACAAAAAACTTCCTCATCGTGCGCGACGGCGAGGGCGACGGTGGCTTACACGGCGCAGTCGTCGCCATCGGCAATTTCGACGGGGTGCATCGCGGCCATCGGGCCGTCATCGCTACCGCCTTGGATCGCGCTAGGACTCTGGCAAAGCCGGCCGCGGCGCTGACTTTCGAGCCGCATCCGCGCGCATTCTTCAATCCGCAGGAGAAATTGTTCCGGCTGACCGACGAAGCGAACAAGCTGCGGCTGTTGGCCCGCACCGGGCTTGATGGCGCGATCGTCCTCACATTCGACGCGGCCCTTGCCAAGTTGACCGCGGAAGAATTTGTGCAGCGCATCCTGGTCGAACGCTTTGCCGTAAGCGGCGCGGTGATCGGCTTTAACTTTCACTTCGGCATGAGCCGCGCCGGCTCGCCGGATTTCCTTGCCGCCGAGGGAAAGAAATGCGGCTTCGCCGTCGATGTGGTGCCGCCATTTCGGGACAACGGCCGGCCGGTCTCCTCGGGGCCGATCCGCGAGGCGTTGATTGCCGGCAGGGTGGCGGAGGCGGCCGAATTTCTCGGCTATCCGTGGTTTGTGACCGGTGAGGTCGTCCACGGCGACAAGCGTGGACGCGAGCTCGGCTTTCCAACGGCCAATCTGGTGCTCGACGCGTCTTGCGGACTGCGCCACGGCATCTATGCGGTCCGCGTCGGAATCGCAGGTCGACGCTACGACGGTGTCGCCAGTTTCGGTCGCCGCCCGATGTTCGATAGCGGCGTGGTGCTGCTCGAAGTATTTCTGTTCGATTTCTCAGGCGACATCTATGGGCAGCGCATCGACGTCGCCTTCATCGCTTGGCTACGCGAGGAGGCGGCGTTTGCTTCGGTCGACGTCCTAGTGCAGCAGATGCATGAGGATGCGCGCCACGCGCACCAGGCACTGGCGCGCGCCGGCGACGCCTTCCCGCCGGTCTCTTAAAGTTGCGTTTGATCTGTCTGCCTGACCCTCATGTCCGACCTCGACGCCATCATCATCGGAGCCGGCCACAACGGGCTGACCTGCGCGGCCTATCTCGGCATGGCTGGCTTGCGGGTGCGTGTGTTCGAGCGTCGCAATGTGGTCGGCGGCGCATGCGTGACCGAAGAATTTCATTCCGGTTTCCGCAACTCGACCGCGGCCTATACGGTGAGCCTGCTGCAGCCCAAGGTCATTCGCGATCTCGATCTGCACCGCCACGGCTTGCGCATCGTCGAACGCCGCGCGCAGAATTTTTTGCCGCTGCCCGACGGCCGGTACCTGCTCACCGGCGAGGGTCGCACGGCGCGTGAGATCGCCAAGTTCAGTATGCGTGACGCCCAGCGTTACGCCGACTATCAGGCCGAGATCGGCCGCGCCGCGGCGGTGCTGCGCGGTCTGGCGCTCAAGGCGCCGCCTAATCTGTTGCTCGGCAATTTCGCCCGTACTCTGGGCGAACTTGGCAAGCTTGCGGGGCTCGGCAAGCGGCTGTGGAAGGCCGACGGCTTCAAGGTCGCGTTCAACCTGTTTCGCAAATCTGCCGGTGAAACGCTCGACCGCTGGTTCGAATCCGATCCGATCAAGGCGGTGCTGGGCTTTGACGCCGTCGTCGGCAATCTGGCGAGTCCCTACACGGCGGGCTCCGCCTATGTGCTGCTGCATCATGCGTTCGGCGAAGTGAATGGCCGTCCTGGCGTGTGGGGGCACGCCGTCGGCGGCATGGGCGCGATCACGCAGGCGATTGCGCGCGCTGCCGGTGAGCATGGCGTGCGCATCGACGTCGGCAAACCGGTGCGCGAAGTCATCGTGGAAGGGAACCGCGCCCGCGGCATTGTGCTTGACGACGGCACGGCGCTGCGCGCCCGCGCGGTCATCGCCAATGTCAATCCGCAAAGTCTCCTGCAGACGCTGGTGCCGGGCCATGCGGTGCCAGCCAGAGCAGCGGCGCGCATGAAGCGCTGGAAGGCCGGATCGGGCACGTTCCGTATGAACCTCGCGCTGTCGCGACTGCCGGAGTTTTCGGCACTGCCAGGCGACGGCGATCATCTCACGTCCGGTATCATCATGGCGCCGAGCCTTGCCTACATGGATCGTGCCTATCGCGACTGCGTACGCGAGGGCTTCAGCCGCGCGCCGATCGTCGAAATGGTGATCCCCTCGACGCTCGACGACAGCCTCGCGCCGCCTGGCGCGCATGTGGCGAGTCTGTTCTGCCAGCATGTTGCGCCAGAGTTCTGCGCCGGCTCGGCGGTGGACGAGCGCCGGGAAAAGCTCGCCGACCTGATGATCGACACCGTCGAGGCCTATGCGCCGGGCTTCAAGGCGAGTGTCGTCGCCCGGCAGATCCTGTCGCCGGCCGACCTGCAGCGCGAGTTCGGCCTGCCCAACGGCGACATCTTCCACGGCGCGCTGACGCTCGATCAGCTGTTCTCGGCGCGGCCAATGCTCGGCTTTGCCGACTACCGCATGCCGGTCCCGGGCCTCTATCTGTGCGGCTCCGGCGCGCATCCGGGCGGTGGCGTCACCGGGGCGCCGGGGCACAACGCCGCGCAGGCGGTGATCGCCGATCTGACTATTCATCCACACCCGCGCGGTTGAACTGGGATTGCGGGTGACAGCGCGCGAATCCGCGGCTATTCGCAAAGCCATGTCTCGCTTCGCAAAGCCATATCTCGCTTCGCAAAGCCATATCTCGCTTTATAAAGCCATGTCTCGCTTCACAAAGCCATGTCCCGCCACTTCCGCTTAGGCCGCTCCAGAACCGGACTCGGCATGTTCGCGACGCGGCCGATCAAACGCGGCGCCTACATCGCCACCTATCGCGGCCGTATTATTCCGGACGAGGAAGCCGAACGTCGCGAAGCCCGCGGCGCCCGCTACATGTTCGAATTGACCAAAAAGAAAACTATCGACGGATCGCCGCGCTGGAACATCGCGCGCTACATCAATCATTCCTGCAAGCCGAACGCGAAGCCGGTGGGGCGCAAGGGCGGCATCGTCATCGTGGCGGACCGGCGGATCGAGCCCGACGAAGAAATTACCTACAGCTACGGCAAGGAATATCTGCAGTATTTCATTGAGTCCGGCGGCTGCAAATGTGCCGCCTGCCGCAAAAAACGCGCCCGCAAACGCAGGAAGCAGCGCGAGGCGGCCGCGGCGCGCAAAACGCGCGGCAGCGCAAGGCACAAGACTCGCGGCGGCGCTAAACGCAAAGCGCGATCGCGAGCGTCTCCGGCTTAGGGCGCGACCATCGATCAGGTCGCCCGTCCTGCTTCTAACTGCTACAGGTGTTCGCCGTGTCGCGAATATTTGTCAGTCATTCGAGCAGCAATGCCGCCGAGGCCGTCTGCCTGCGCGATTGGCTCGCTGCGGAAGGTTGGGATGACATTTTTCTCGATCTCGATCCCGAACACGGCATTGCCGCCGGCGAGCGCTGGGAGCGGGCGCTTAACGAGGCGGTGAATCGTTGCGAAGCCGTATTGTTTCTTGTCTCGCGCGCCTGGATCGACTCGCGCTGGTGCCAGCGGGAATTCAACCTCGCCCACAAGCTCAACAAAAGGCTGTTCGGCCTGTTGATCGAGCCGCTTGATCACGCCGATTTGCCGCCGGACCTGACCGGGACGTGGCAACTCACGGATCTGGCGGCGGGCCACGACACGGCGTTCTTTCGGGTGAAGCTGCCGCGCACCCACGACGAGGTAAAGATCGGCTTTTCGCAGGAAGGGCTGACGCGCCTGCGGGCGGGGCTGGTCAAGGCGGGGCTTGATCCGCGGTTTTTTGCCTGGCCGCCCGCCCCCGATCCGGCTCGCCCGCCGTATCGGGGGCTGCGCGCCCTTGAAGCCGAGGACGCCGGCATTTTTTTCGGCCGCAACGCGCCGATTCTCGAAGCACTCGACCGGCTGCGCGGTTTGCGCGAAGCGGCGCCGCCGCGATTGCTGGTCATCCTCGGCGCGTCCGGCGCCGGCAAATCGTCGTTCATGCGCGCCGGCGTGTTGCCGCGGTTGGCGCGCGACGACCGGCATTTCCTGCCGTTGCCGATCGTTCGGCCGGGACGCGCCGTCATGACGGGTGAGTCCGGTTTGATTGCCGCGCTGGAAGCCGTGTTCGCGGCGGCGGCAAATGGCGCGGTGGATATTGGACCAGTGCGGAAAGGCGAAGCGGGCTCGCTCGGGCCGTTGCTGCAGATTCTCGTCGATAAGGCTGTCGAGGAGAGTCCCGACACCGACGCCAAGGCCAACCCACCCATCCCGGTCATCGCCATTGATCAGGGCGAAGAATTGTTTCGCGCCGAGGGCCAGGACGAAGCGCAGACGTTCCTGGCATTGCTGCGCCAAGTGCTGATTGCCGACGCCCCGGGCGTGATCGTGCTGCTCGCGATCCGCTCCGATTCCTACGGCTACCTGCAGGAAGCCAAGCTGCTCGACTCGATCGGCAAGGTGCCGTTCGACCTGGGCTCGATGCCGAGAGGGTCCTATGCCGAAGTGATCAAAGGGCCCCCCGCGCGGCTGGAGAAGTCGGATCGGCCGCTGAAGATCGAGGATGCGCTGGTTGACAACCTGCTCAGCGATATTGATGCCGGCGGCGCCAAGGACGCGTTGCCTCTGCTCGCTTTCACCCTCGAACGTCTTTATCTGGAGCACGGCGGTGACGGCAAACTCACTGCCTCGAAGTATCAGGCGCTCGGCGGCATCAAGGGATCGATTGAAGCCGCGGTTGAGCGCGCTTTGCAAAACGCCGACGCCGATCCGACAATTCCAAAAGACCCTGCGGCCCGACTCGCTCTGCTCCGCCGCGGACTTATTCCGTGGCTCGCTGGCATCGATCCGGATACCGGTGCGCCGCGCCGCCGCGTCGCCCGTCTGTCGGAAATCCCCGAAAGATCGCGGCCGCTCATTGCCAACCTCGTCGAGCAGCGCCTTCTGGTCACCGATGTTGCCAAGGAAACAGGCGAACTGACCATCGAGCCTGCGCACGAGGCATTGCTGCGCCAATGGGGATCGCTGGACGGCTGGCTGGCGGATGACGCGGCGTTGCTTGCCGTGCTGGAGGGCGTGAAACGTGCCGCGCGGGAATGGAACGATCACGATAGGAATGCGACGTGGCTTGCACATACCACCGACCGTTTGGCTGCCGCGGAACGATTGAGCGCGCGGCCGGACCTCGCCGCGAGCCTGGAGTCCCGCGACTATGAGTATCTTGCGGCCTGCCGAAGTGCGGAATCGTCGGCGCGCAGAAGGCGGCGGAGCATACAGGCACTCATCTACACGCTTCTGATAGGCATCATTGTCGGCCTGATCGGCTGGATGAACCAGGCCTATATCCGCGAGCGCTTCAATTGGTTCGTCACCATGCGTCCCTATATGCTGGCGAATTTCACGCCCTATGTGCTCAGGGCGGACGCGGAACAGAAGCTCAAGCCCAAAGACACGTTTCGCGAATGCTCAGCAAATTGTCCGCAGATGATCGTGCTTCCGCCGGGCAAATTCACCATGGGCTCGCCCGCGGGCGAGGCTGGCCGCGCCGCGAATGAGGGACCGCAGCACCCCATCACCATTGCCAGGCAATTCGCGGTGTCAATCTACGACGTGACGTTCGACGAGTGGAATGCGTGCGTGAAAGTCGGCGGCTGCCCCAAGGTCGCAGACAGCGGTTACGCCGGCGGCAACATGCCGATCACGAATGTGACCTGGAACGATGCCGAGACTTACGTCGAATGGCTAGCCAAGATGACGGGGCAATCATACCGGCTGCCGACCGAGGCCGAGTGGGAATACCTGGCGCGCGCCGGCACAACGACGACCTATTACTGGGGCAACGACATCGGAGCGGGCAATGCCAATTGCATGATATGCGGCACGCAATGGGACGACAAAGGTCTGTCGCCGGTCGGATCGTTCAAGCCCAATCCGTTCGGACTCTTCGACGTGACCGGTGACGTTTGGCAGTGGCTGCAGGATTGCTTCCACAAGAGTTATGAGGGCGCGCCCGCGGACGGCTCGGCATGGACCAGCGGCGATTGCAGCCTGCGCGTCGATCGCGGTGGTTCATGGATCAGCGCGGCTTCGAACCTGCGGATCGCCTTTCGCGGCAGCTATGCGGCCGGCAGCCGCAATTACAGCCTCGGCCTGCGGGTGGCGCGCACGCTGGCGCCACCATAACAGCGTCAGTGCGGGTCGTGGCGGGGGGAGGAAAACGATGCGGATCGGAGTCGATCTCGGCGGCACAAAAATTGAAGCCGTCGCGTTGGATGACGGCGGTGCCGAGTTGTGGCGGCGGCGCGTTGCGACGCCGGTCGGCGATTACAATGGGATGCTCGCCGCAATTGCCGATCTGGTGCGCAAAGCGGAACAGGAGCTGTCGCGCCGAGGCACGGTCGGCATCGGCACGCCTGGCGCGATTTCTGCCGTGACCGGCATGATCAAAAATTCGAACAGCACGTGCCTGATCGGCCGCCCGCTCGACAGCGATCTCAGGGAACTTTTGCATCGGCCGATCCGCATCGAGAACGACGCCAATTGCTTTGCCCTGTCGGAAGCGACCGATGGCGCTGGGCGCGATGGCCGCGTCGTGTTTGGCGTGATTCTGGGCACCGGCGTTGGCGGCGGCATCGTCATCGACAAGCGTGTGGTTGGCGGCCGCAATTGCATCGCCGGCGAATGGGGACACAACACGCTGCCATGGATACGGCAGGACGAGTGGCCCGGCGCGCAGTGCTATTGCGGCAAGTTCGGCTGCATCGAAACGTACCTGTGCGGCGCCGGCTTGGCGCGCCAATATCAGTCAATGACACAGTGTAGCTTGAGCGCGACCGAAATTGCCGCGGCGGCGCATAACGGCGATCGGGCCGCGCTCAACAGCCTGTCTCTTTATCGGGACCGGTTGGCGCGCAGTTTGGCGTCGATCATCAATGTGCTCGACCCCGACATTATCGTTCTGGGCGGCGGTCTTTCCAACATCGAGGCACTTTACGCCGGGCTCGGCGATCTCATCCTCAAATTTGCTTTCACCGACGTGCTGCACACCAGGATCGTGCGTGCGGTGCATGGGGACTCGAGCGGCGTGCGCGGTGCCGCGTGGCTCTGGCCGGTGGGCGAAGCGCCGGCGGCGTGAGCCGCCGCGCGATGATTGTCAGTTATTCTTTGCCTGCGCTTTCGTCTTCGCCGCGCTGATTGCGGTACTCGCGCGCCCATTGTGCCGCCAGAAAACCGAGGAGTGCGATCGGCACCAGGCGCTGCCAGCCCAGCGAGCGACCGACTTGCATTGCGGTCGCTAGGATGCGCGGGTCGAGGAGCCACGAACCGGAATGTGCATGTGCGGCGCGTTCGAGGATCGCGCGTTCTCTGGCGCGGCGACGCATCAGCGCTGAAACCAGCGCGGCAATCACGGCGATCAAGATGAAAAAGCCGGCGGCAATCAGGCCGGCATGGACGCTGCCGTAATGCGATGCGAGCCAAGCGTAAGCGGCCACGCATAGGAACACGAATGCCGTCAACGCGGCGAATGCGGCAAGCGCGAGCCACACGAAAACGCCGGGGGTTGCGCCGGTCTTGGACTGAACCGCGAGCCGTACGTCGCGCACAAAGCGTTTGATCATGAAAACCCCGCGCTGCCCCGCCGCGCCGCGTCAGCGCCGCCAAGTGGCTCCGAACAGAAAACCGAGAGCTGCGGCGATCGCGAGCGTTGCGTAGGGTCGTTCCTTGATCGACTGGTCAATCGCCTCGACGAAATTGTCTGACACCTCGCGCACCGCGCCGACTGCTTCGTGGCCTTTGGCTTGCGCTTCGGACATGACGCCGTCGACGCCTGTCTTGGCGCGCTGCCACGCCGCGTTTCCCTTACTGGAGAAAATAGCGCTGACCTGCTCGGCGAGGCGGCCGAGATCGTCCCGCAACGCCTGCAAATCTTTTTGGATGTCGCTCGACGCCGCGGCGGTGGCGCCGCTCGCCTCGCGCACGCCGTCGCGCGCTTCCTTCAGGGCTTCACGGGCGCTCTGCGTGACATCGGAGGCGGTATTCATGCCAGTACTCCATGAAGCGAAAGCGGGAGGCTGCCCGGTCAATTAGCGGACGCCGGGAAAGTTCCATTTGATCATTATCAAACGCCGAGCGCAATTAAGTCAGTCCGGCAGTTTGATGTCTTCTTGCGGAAAAAGGTGGCTGAAGACAACGAGACCGACGATGGCCACCGGTGCGGCGAGAAGCGCGCCGAGCGGTCCCCACATCCAGGTCCAGAATGCCAGCGACAGCACGACGAGGAGGGGGTTGAGCGTAATCCGCCGGCCAATGATCGCGGGGGTAATGAAATGTCCTTCCACCGTGCATAGCCCAAGCAGCGCGCCCGGTGCGATCAGCGCATGGCCCAGCGAGGGAAATGTCACCAGCCCGACGCCGAATATCGTGATCATCATGATCGCCGGCCCGACATAGGGCACGTAATTGAGGAGCGCGGCGAGCAGCCCGAAAATCGCCGGATCCGGCAGGCCGACAAGCCACGCCCCGACCCCGACAATCAGGCCGAGCGCGGCGTTGATCATCGTGACAACGGCGAGGTAGCCGGCAAGATTTTTCTCGATATCGTTGAAGATGCGCAGCAGCCGCAGCCGCGCCTCCTGATGGGAGAACATCAGAACCAAGCGATTGCGCAGCCCGATCTGGTCGACAAGGAAAAACAACAGCACGCCGAAAAACAGCATCAATTCGCCGACGGCCGGGGTGACGAAGGCCACGACTGGCAGGACGACGCTGGGCCCCCCTGCTGCCGGCGCCGAGACGCCGCCGCCGAACAGGGACGTTTGCAGTTCGCGCAAGGCCGCCAGCGGCGGTTCGAGGACGTTCAGTTTCTGCTTGATGGTGGCGCCGATCTGCGGCGCGCGTCCGATCCATTCGCTGACGGGGCCGGCGAGCGCGGTCGCGGCCAATGCGAGCGCGCCGACCGCAAGCGCAACGATCAGGATGCTGCTGATCCACGGCGAAATACCGTGGCGGGCGCCGGCCTTGATCAGCGGTGCCAGCGTCAGCGAAACCACCGCCGCCATCAGAATCGGCAGCAGGATTTCGCCGCCAAAATACAGAACCCCGCCCAGCAGGATGAGAAAAATGCCGATATTGGCGGCCTGGCCGGCCGACGCCCAGATCGCCTGGACACTGCCCACCGGCTGCGGGTCGCTGATGATGAGCGCGTGTCGGGGTTCGCGGCTGGCGCGGATATAGTCCACGATATTCTCCGGGTCTTCCGCGCCTGGCCGCCGGCAAATTTCGGCGCATTCAGGCAGATTTGCCTAAGTTAACGCCGATTTAGGGCCTCGGGTTCCAGCGGAAACCTCCTTGTAGCCTGGCCGCCTCGACCCTTTCCGCACCGCAACCGGCTTGTTAGAAGGCGGCGCATGAGCGAGACGCCGACCAAAGCGCGTAATTACAGCGAGACGCTGTTTTTGCCCAAGACCGATTTCCCGATGCGCGCCGGGCTGCCGCAACGCGAGCCGGAAATCCTGGCGCGCTGGGAGAAGCTCGGCCTTTACGAAAAGCTGCGTGCCGCCGGCAACGGGCGGACGAAATTCGTGCTGCATGATGGGCCGCCCTACGCCAACGGCAACATCCATATCGGGCATGCGCTCAACAAGATATTGAAGGACGTGGTGACGCGAAGCCAGCAGATGCTCGGCTTCGATTCGAACTACGTGCCGGGCTGGGACTGCCACGGCCTGCCGATCGAATGGAAGATCGAGGAGGAAAATTACACCGCCAAGGGCAAGAGTAAGCCGGACTTTTCCGACGCCGCTGCGCTGGTCGAATTCCGCCATGAATGCCGCGCCTTCGCCGAACATTGGATCAATGTGCAGCGCGAGGAATTCAAGCGCCTCGGCGTGGTTGGCGACTGGGCGCATCCCTACACCACCATGGCGTTCGCCGCCGAGGCGCAGATCGCGCGTGAACTGATGAAGTTTGCCGCCGAAGGCATGCTCTATCGCGGTTCCAAGCCAGTGATGTGGTCAGTGGTGGAGAAGACCGCGCTCGCCGAAGCCGAGGTCGAGTACGAGGATTACGTCTCGGATCAGGTTTGGGTGAAGTTTCCGATTCTGTCGGCGCCCACGCATGAAGCGAACTTGCTCGGTGCAAGCGTCGTGATTTGGACCACGACGCCCTGGACGATTCCGGGCAATCGCGCCATCAGCTATTCGCCAAAAATTGAATACGGCCTTTATCACGTGGTCGATGCGCCGTCCGGCAATTGGGCGACGGTCGGCGACCTGTTGGTGATTGCCGATAAACTCGCTGTCGAGATTTTCCGGCAGGCACGCGTTACAGCATTCAAGCGAATGGGCGATGTCAGTTCTGACGTTTTGACGGGAATGGTGTGCACGCATCCGCTGAAAGGTTTCGGCGGTGACTATGAATTCCAGGTGCCGCTGCTTGCCGGCGATCATGTCACTGAGGATGCCGGTACTGGCTTTGTACACACGGCGCCGGGGCACGGGCGCGAAGACTTTGACGTTTGGACAGCGAATGCGCGAGAGCTTGCGCACCGCGGTATCAGCACGGCTATTCCCTACACAGTCGATCCCGACGGCCGCTTCACTGAGCAAGCGCCCGGTTTCACCGGCAAACGCGTGCTCACCGAGACCGGTGAGAAGGGCGATGCCAACGAAGCGGTCATCACGGCTTTGATTGATGCCGGCATGTTGCTCGCCCGGGCGCGGCTCAAGCACCAATATCCGCATTCGTGGCGGTCGAAGAAGCCGGTGATCTATCGTAACACGCCGCAATGGTTCATCGGGATGGACGCTCCTATTGAGTTTCCCCCGCAGCAAGGGAAGACGCTACGTCAGCGCGCCAATGAAGCAATTCTGGCCACGCGCTGGGTCCCCTCGCAAGGTCAGAACCGAATCGCCGGGATGATCGGATCGCGTCCCGATTGGGTGATCTCGCGGCAGCGCGCCTGGGGCGTGCCGATCACGGTGTTCATCGAAGAAAAACCCGATGGATCAGTCGCCGTTCTCGACGATCCCGAAGTCAATGTCCGCATCGTCGAGGCTTTCGAGGCCGAAGGCGCCGACGCCTGGTACAAGCCCGGCGCCCGCGAGCACTTCCTCGGCAAGCGCGCCAACGAAAATTGGCAGAAGGTCGACGACATTCTCGATGTCTGGTTCGATTCCGGTTCGACTCACGCCTTCGTTCTAGAGGACCCGAAACATTTCCCGGGCCTTGCCGGCATCAAGCGCAAGGCCGCTGGCGGGTCCGACACGGTGATGTATCTGGAGGGTTCCGATCAGCATCGCGGCTGGTTCCAGTCGTCGCTTTTGGAGAGATGCGGTACGCGTGGCCGCGCGCCGTTCGATGTGGTGCTGACCCACGGCTTCGTGCTCGACGAAGACGGGCGCAAAATGTCGAAATCGCTTGGCAACGTCACCGCGCCGCAGAATGTAATCAAGGATTCCGGCGCTGATATACTACGCATGTGGGTGTGCGCGGCCGATTATGCTGATGATCTCCGCATCGGCGGCGAGATTCTCAAAACCACGGTCGACACCTACCGCAAGCTGCGCAACACCTTGCGCTGGCTGCTTGGCAATCTCGCGCATTTCCATGCCGCCGAGCGCGTCCCGCACGATCGGATGCCGGAACTTGAGCGGCTGATGCTGCACCGGCTCGCCGAACTCGATCCGGTGGTACGCGCGGCTTACGCGGATTTCGACTTCAAACGCATCTTCGCCGCGCTCAGCGTCTTCATGACGTCCGATCTGTCGGCGTTCTATTTCGATATCCGCAAAGACGCGCTCTATTGCGACCCTTATTCCTCGCCAACGCGCAAAGCCTGCCTGACCGTGCTCGACCAGCTATTTCGCTGCACCGTCGTCTGGCTCGCGCCGATGCTGTGCTTCACCGCCGAGGAGGCGTGGCTGGCGCGCGACCCGGCGGCGACCTCGGTTCACCTCGAGCCGTTCCCGGAGGTGCCGGCCGCATGGCGCGACGATGTGCTTGCCGAAAAGTGGCGCAAGCTCCGTAGCCTGCGCCGGGTCGTTACCGGTGCACTCGAACTCGAGCGGGCCGCCAAGCGCATCGGCTCGTCGCTTGAAGCCGCGCCGATGATCTACGTCGCGGACGCTGACTTGTTCACCGCGGCGGTCGATGCCGATCTCGCCGAATTATGCATCACGTCTTCCGCCACGTTGGTCGAGGGCAATGGCCCCGCTTCAGCCTTCCGGCTCGACGACGTGCGCGGCGTTGCGGTCGAGCCGCGCCGCGCCGAGGGCCGCAAATGCGCGCGCTCGTGGAAGATCACCGAAGCGGTCGGGCTCGATCCACAGTTTCCCGACGTGACGCCGCGCGACGCCCAAGCCCTGCGCGAATGGGAAGCCATGCGCGACGCGGCAGAGTAGGGGGCAGCGTGGCCGACGCGGCGCCCGCAAAGCCGAACCAAAAGGCCGATCGCTCCAGGGTGCTTCGCTCCTGCGTGTGGGGGCCGCTCAGCGCGTTTGGACTATTTGTCGCGGTGCTCGCCTGCGTTGCCGACCAGGCCGCCAAGTTCTGGCTGTTGCTGGTCGCGCACCTCGACAGTCTCGAACCCATCGTGCTGACGCCGTTTGCCGAACTGGTTCTGATCTGGAACCCCGGCATCAGCTATGGCCTGTTCCCGCAAACCGGGCCGATCGGGCCGTGGGCATTGCTGGCGTTCAAGGTCGTGGCTGTGGGGTTTCTGTGGGCGTGGCTGTCGCGGTCCCAGTTGCGGTTAACGGCCGTGTCGCTCGGTTTGATCATCGGGGGAGCGGTGGGCAACGCCATCGACCGGCTGCACTGGCCTGGGGTCATGGATTTTGTGCTGCTCCACGTCCAGATCAGCGGCCGGACCTACGATTGGTATGTGTTTAATGTTGCCGACGTGGCCATCGTTGCGGGGGTTGTCGGACTCCTCTATGAGTCCGTGTACCAAGGACGCGCCGCAAAAGCGCCCTGATCGGGTATATAACGGGTGGCAGTGGGGTATTTCTTAGGGGCGTGAAGCTCTTGGGGAAGCGTGCCGAACCGGCACCTCAGGGTGAGGGTATGCCGCAATATCGCTTGCAAAGCCGAGTCGATGTCCGGCCGACGCATTGGCATGGGCCGTTAGCGCGCGCCGTGTGCCTGATCGCATTGGCTGCTGGAATCATTTGTGGCGCCACGGTTGTGGCCTGCGCCGGCGATGACGATACGCAGGCCTCGGGCGGCTCGCTCTATGATCAATTCTTGCAAGTGATCGGCGTTTCCGGCGGGGCGAACATCAACTACAGCGAACGCTCGCCGCTCGTCGTGCCGCCGACGAAAGACCTGCCACCGCCGTCTGCCGACGCGCCACCGGCCGTGCCGGACTGGCCCAAAGACCCGGACGTGGCGCGACGTGCCAAGGCCAAAGTAAAGGAAAGGCCTCATCCGCGTATGGATTACGTTGTCGACTCGTCGCGGCCGCTGCGGCCCGATGAACTCAGCGTACCCGGCGGGAATACCAACGGCCGGACCAGCATGCCGACGCCTGGGGCCTCGTCCAACGCCGACTATCCAGAGCACGACTACACCCCGCCGAAGAAGAGCGTCTTCGACCTGTTCAACACGAGCAAGCAACAATACGCGACCTTCACTGGCGAGCCGGAGCGGAGCAGTCTGACCGACCCTCCGTCCGGTTATATGACCCCGTCGGCCGATCAGCCCTACGGCATTGGGCCGGACCAGAAGAAGTACAAGATCCCGACCGTCGCCGACCGCGCCACGCCGGATAGCGGTTCCGCGTCCGGAAAATAGGAGCTGGGCATCGCGACTGAGCTACGTGCTTTCCATGGGGGCGCGTGCTGGCTCGAACTGGCGGAGACCAACGTTTGGCTGACAGCGTCCTTTTCCTAAGGCGCGCGCGGAGCACGCTTGTAGTTGCGCTCGCGTTCGCTGCCGCCACCGGCGTAGCGCAAGCGGCTTCAGGCCCCCAAGTGTCGGATTTCAAGCTCAACAACGGGCTCGAAATTGTCGTCATCCCCGATCATCGTGCGCCGGTTGTCACCCACATGGTCTGGTACAAGGTCGGCGCCGCCGACGAGACGCCCGGTAAATCGGGACTGGCCCATTACCTCGAACATCTGATGTTCAAGGGGACGACTAAAAATCCCGGCAACACGTTCTCGCAAGCGGTTGCCGCCATCGGCGGCGAGGAGAACGCCTTCACTGCGAGCGACTATACCGGTTTTTTCGAGCGCGTCCCGCGCGAGCACCTCAAGGAGATGATGGCTTTCGAGGCCGATCGCATGACCAACCTGGTCGTTACCGATGCGGTTGCGCGTCCGGAGCTTAAGGTCGTGCTCGAAGAGCTGAACATGCGAGTGGCCAATAATCCGGGTGCCCGGCTCGATGAGCAGATGGACGCGGCACTTTATCTCAACCATCCCTATCATCGCCCGGTGATCGGCTGGCACCACGAGGTCGAAAAGCTCACCTACAATGATGCGTTGGCATTTTATCGGCGCTTCTACACGCCGAATAACGTCGTCGTAGTGGTTGCCGGCGATGTGACGCCCGACGAAGTCAAATCCGACGCCGAGGCCACCTACGGCAAGGTGCCGGTGCGCGCCGAAATCGGTCCGCGGGTGCGGCCAACCGAGCCGGTGCAGGATGCGCCGCGCACCGTGACGTTGGCGGATCCGCGCGTCGAGGAGCCGAGCGTCGAGCGCTATTATCTGGCGCCATCGGCGGCGACAGCCAAGCCTGGCGAAGAAGAAGCGCTTGACGTTCTCGCGACCGTACTTGGCAAGGACGCCAACAGCCGGCTCTACAAGACACTCGTTATGGACAAGGGCCTGGCTCTTAGCGCCGGCGCCTTCTACTCCGATTCCGCGCTCGATTACGGCAAGTTCGGCGTCTATGCCTCGCCGAAGCCAGGCGTGACGCTGCATACGGTCGAGGCCGGAATCGACGCCGTGCTCGACGCCGTGATCCAACACGGTATCACCGCAGACGAGCTCGATCGCGCCAAGACCGGGCTCATTGCCGACGCCGTATATGCGCAGGACAACCAGGCCACGTTGGCGCGCTGGTACGGTGCGGGCCTGACGACCGGCCAGACCGTCGCGGAGGTCAGCGGCTGGCCCGACCGAGTGCGCGCGGTGACAGCCGCGCAGGTGCAGGAGGCCGCCCGGCAATGGCTTGACATCCGCCGGTCTGTCACCGGCTATCTCGTAAAAAGTCTGCATGGCGAGGAGAGTCGCTCGTGATCGCACTGGGTCGCGCGGTGTCGCTGGTCGTCCGCAAGCACGCAATGGCAGGGCTGGCGCCGTGCGCGGTGGCGGTAACGTTGGCGCTGTCGGCAGGCCCGGCTGCCGCGACCAAAATCGAGCGCATCGTGAGTTCCGGCGGCATCGAGGCCTGGCTGGTGCACGAGACCGCGGTACCGCTGATCACGGTGAATTTCGCGTTTGCCGGCGGCGGCGCACAGGATGCGGCCGGCAAGGCGGGTACGGCGAACCTCATGGCGTCGCTGCTCGATGAAGGCGCCGGCGATCTTAATGCCGATGCGTTTCAGGAGCGGCTCGATCGCAAGGCCGTGCAGATGAATATTCGCGCGGGGCGCGATCACATCCGCGGGACGCTGCAGACGCTGTCGGAAAACCGCGACGAGGCGTTCGATGATCTGCGGTTGGCGCTCACGCAACCGCGTTTCGATCCGGCCGCTGTAGAGCTTAATCGCGCGCAGATTCTTTCCGGATTGCGCCGCCAGATCAAAAGCCCGACCGATCTCGCGGCGCTGCGCTGGTGGAGCACGGCCTATGCTGGGCGCGCCTATGGCGAGCCGGTCGGCGGCACGCTCAAATCGGTACAGAAGATCACCATTGACGATCTCAAAACCTACCAACACCGTGTCCTTGCGCGTGACCATCTCGCGGTCGCGATCGTCGGCGACATCGACGCCGCGGCGGCGAAAGCCATGCTTGACCGCGTATTCGGCGCGCTGCCTGCGAAGGCGCAACTGGTTGCGCACCAAAACGTGCCGCCGCAGGGACTGGGGCAACGCATCAATATCAATCTCGACGTGCCGCAGACCGTCATCGATTTCGGCGGGGCCGGCATCGCGCGCAACGATCCGGATTTCTTCGCCGCTTACATTGTCAACCACATTCTCGGCGGCGGCACATTCTCCTCGCGGTTGACCAGCGAAATTCGCGTCAAACGCGGCTTAGCTTACTCGGTGTATGATGCCCTGTTGTGGTACGACGATACGGCCGTATTCTTCGGGTCTACGGCGACGCGGGCCGACAGCGCCGATGAGACCGTCGAGCTGATCCACAAGGACGTCCGCAAGTTGGCCGAGGACGGGCCGACCGCTGACGAGCTTGCCGCAGCCAAGGCCTATCTGAACAGTTCGTTCGTACTCAATCTCGACACCTCGGCGAAAGTTGCGTCTCTGCTCGTCCAGTTCCAGCTTGACCATCTCGGCGTCGACTACATCAACAGGCGGAAACAAAAGATCGCCGCGGTGACGCTCGACGACGCCAAGCGCGTGGCCAAGCGGCTGTTTGGCGGTGGCATGCTGGTTACTGTGGTTGGCCGTCCGGCGGCGCTCGCGTCGGCTAGCGACGGCCCGGGAACGGCAGCCGCCCGCGTGCCGCCGCTGTTGCCGGCGGCCATCGGAGGCGGCGACCTGCACTGAGGCTGGTCAATCCAGCCAACTTCCCCCGTAGGCGGTCGATCATCCCTCGCGGATTTGCGCGATATTCGCTGGCGCGGCCGATGACGGCATGCTCTGGAGGGCCGAAGCGTGACAGGGGCGCCGGCTATGATTCGCATCACCAGCAGGATCAGTATCGACGAGCGCGAGGTCGGCGAAAGCTTCGTGCGCGCCTCGGGGCCGGGCGGGCAGAACGTCAACAAGCTTTCTACCGCGGTACAGCTGCGCTTCGACGTGCGGGGTTCACCGTCGCTGCCGTCTGACGTCGCGGCGCGACTTGAGCGGCTCGCCGGCGCGCGGCTGACGCGCGACGGCGTGCTCGTCATTATCGCGCAGCGCCACCGCACGCAGCTGCGCAACCGCCAGGATGCGCGCGACCGCCTGATCGATCTCATTCGCCGCGCCGCGACGCCGCCGGCGCCGCGCCGGCCGACCAAACCAACCAAGGCGTCGCGTGAGCGCCGGATCGAAGGCAAGAAGCGCCGCGGCAAGGTCAAGGGTTTGCGCCAGACGAAGGCGGCGTTCGATTGAAGACGGCGCTCAGTGCATCAGCGCGTACATGCCGGCGGCGAAGGCGAATAGCCCGATCGACACCATACCCATCGCATAGATGACAAGCGGTCGCGATCCCGTGTTTTGGGTCGGGTCGAGCACGGCTTCGGCCGGATTTTGTGGATCGTAATAGACCGGCACGCTGCCACCTGCCGGATAGGCGGTGACAACCGACGTCATGTGTTTTTGCCGGCCCTCGTTTCCGCCCCAAAAGATCCGGCTCGATTCATGGTCCTTACCTTTGACGCGGTATCGGTACCGCACCTCCGCTCGGTAGCGCCTTTTGTTCTCGGGCACCTGTTCCATTGAGGACGAGACGATCGTTCCGGGATTGGTCGGCCATTTTTTGCTGGCATCGGCGTGCAGCCCCTGTCGGAACTGAACCACATAGACCGCGACGCCGATCGCAAAGGCGATCACGCCAAACCCGATGAGGATTGCATCGATCATCGCCTACTCCACTGCGCCTCGGCCCTTGTGTGCCGCAGATTTCGCCCGCGCTCAATCCGGGATACGCTTGGGACGAATCGTCAACGGGCCGCAGCGCATGGCCATCCGGCAACTCTCCGAATCCGTCGTCAATCGCATCGCCGCCGGTGAGGTGGTCGAGCGGCCGGCGAGCGTGGTCAAGGAACTGGTTGAGAATGCGCTCGACGCGGGCGCGCACCGCATCGACGTGCTCACCGACGGGGGCGGGCGGCGGCTGATCTGCGTCACCGATGACGGTGACGGCATGAGCCGCGCCGATCTGGCGCTCGCCGTCGAGCGCCATGCCACCTCGAAGCTTGCCGACGACGACCTAGTGTCGATCCGCACGCTTGGCTTTCGGGGTGAGGCGCTGCCGTCGATCGGTGCGGTGGCGCGGCTGGCACTGACGACGCGGCAAGCTGGCGAGCCGCACGCCTGGACGATCGAGGTCGACGCCGGCGTGAAATCGCAGCTCAAGCCCGCGGCGCTCGGCGCGGGCACGCGCGTCGAGGTGCGTGACCTGTTCTACGCCACGCCGGCGCGACTCAAGTTTCTGAAACTCGACCGCACCGAGGCCGAGGCGGTCCGCGAAACCGTGCGCCGGCTCGCCATGAGCCGGCCGGATGTCGCCTTCACGCTCGCCGGCGAGGAGCGCATGCCGGTGACATTCGCGGCGGCGCTACCGGGCGCTGCTGGCCAGCTGGCGCGGCTCGGCGATGTGCTCGGCGCCGAGTTTCGCGCCAATGCGGTCGAGATCGCCGCGGAGCGCGAGGATGTCGTCATCGACGGCTATGCGGCGCTGCCCACACTGACGCGCGCGAACGCGCTCGGCCAATATCTGTTCGTCAACGGCCGACCGGTGCGGGACAAGCTTCTGCTCGGCGCGGTACGTGCAGCCTACGCCGACTATCTGCCACGCGACAGGCATCCGGTCCTGGCGCTATTCGTCACGCTTCCGGCGCGTGAGGTCGACGTCAACGTGCATCCAGCCAAGGCCGAGGTGCGGTTCCGCAACGCCGGACTGGTGCGGGCGCTGATTGTGCATGCGCTGAAGGCCGCGCTTGTCCGCGAGGGCGGCCGCGCGGCAACGACCGGCGGGAGTGCGACCATCGCCGCATTTTATTCGGCGGCGTCGTTTCAGGCGCACGGCAACGGTGCTGGGCAACCTTTCGGCTGGGATTGGCGAAGCTCGCCGTCGGCTCCGCGCGGTTTTGCCGAAGCGGCGCAGGCCGCCTTCGCGACCGGCCTGCCGGCCGCCGATCTGCGCGAAGCGGCCGAGGCCGCGGCAATGGCCGATGGCGAAGCGTCGGCCGAGACGCTCGACCATCCGCTCGGCGCGGCTCGCGCGCAAATCCACGAAACCTATATCGTGGCGCAGACCCGCGACGGCCTCATCATTGTCGATCAGCACGCCGCTCATGAGCGCATCGTCTACGAGAGACTGAAGGCCGCTCTGGAGAGAACAGGCGTCGGCCGGCAGCTCCTGCTGATTCCCGAGATCGTCGAACTCGATGGCGCCGACGTCGAGCGCCTCGCCGCCCGCGCCGAGGAATTGGCTCGCTTCGGTCTCGTGCTGGAAGCGTTCGGCCCGGGTGCGGTTGCGGTGCGCGAGACGCCGGCGCTACTTGGCGAGATCGATGGCGCTGGTCTTGTTCGCGATCTCGCCGAACACATGAGCGAATGGGACGAAGCCCTGCCGCTCGAACGCCGGCTGATGGCGGTAGCGTCCTCGATGGCGTGCCATGGCTCGGTGCGCGCTGGGCGACGGCTCAGGCCGCAGGAAATGAATGCGCTGTTGCGCGACATGGAAGCGACGCCCAATTCGGGCCAATGTAACCATGGCCGCCCGACCTATGTGGAGCTCAAGCTCGGCGACATCGAGCGGCTGTTCGGGCGGCGATAAGGCCAACGCAGGAGGGAAGAGCATGTGGGGCAACCGAATTCTGTTGGGCGCGACCCTTGGAGCGTGCTTCGCCGCTTTGCTTTGCGGCCCTGCCGATGCCCAGAGCTGGCCGACGCGGCCGGTGACCATGGTGGTGCCGTTCGCGCCCGGCGGGGTCTACGACACGCTTGGCCGGGTCTACGCCGCGGCGTTGTCACCGACGCTGGGCCAGCAGGTCGTGGTCGAGAATGTGCCCGGCGCCGGCGGCATGACCGGTGCGACGCGCGTCGCCCATGGCGATCCTGATGGCTATCAGTTGTTGTTCGGCGGTGAATCGCCGAACGCCCAGGTGCAGCTGATGCACCTCAAGCCGCCTTACGACGCTGCCCGCGATTTCGCGCCGGTGGCGCTGGTCGCCGAGCAGCCGCTGATACTGACGGTGCGCAGCGGCATCCCGGCCGGCGATCTGCGCGCGTTCATCGCCTACGCGAAAGCCAACCAAAGCAAGATGCAATACGGCTCGCCGGGCACCGGCAGCGGCTCGCATCTGGCCTGCGCATTGTTTAACGCCGCGCTGCAGATATCGGTCACGCACGTACCGTATCGGGGATTGGCGCCGGCGATGCAGGATTTGCTTGCCGGCCGCATCGATTATCTGTGCCCGACGATCACCACCGCCATGCCGCAACTTGAGGCGCACAAAATCCAGGCGCCGGCGGTGCTCGGCGCCAAACGCTCGGCGGCGTTCCCCGATATTCCGACCGCACAGGAGCAGGGGATCAAGGGCTTCGACGCCAACAGCTGGAATGCGATCTTCATGCCGAAGGCTGTGCCCGAGCCGATCGTCGCCAAACTCAATGGCGCCGTGATCGCGGCGATGGGGCGCCCGGAAGTACAGGCGCGGCTCAAGCAACTCGGCGCCAGCCTGCCGCCGCCGGCCGAGCGTTCCCCGCAATACTTGCAATCGCTTGTCGAACGCGAAATCAAGACCTGGGGCGCGGCCATCAAGGCCGCCGGCATCACGCCGGACTAGAAGCAGATTGGAATTTGCGATGAAGAAGATCGGGTTTTTGATCGGGTACACACTGTTGTTCGCAGGCGTACTGAGCGCGGCGCCGGCTATTGCGCAGAATTGGCCGACGCGGCCGATCACGCTTGTGGTGCCGTTCGCGCCCGGCGGCGGAGTCGATATCAGCGCGCGCATCCAGGCGCAGAAGATCGGCGAACTGCTCGGCCAGTCGATTGTTGTCGACAACATGGGCGGCGCCGCCGGCATGACCGGCGCGGAGCACGTCGCGAAAAGCTCGCCCAACGGTTACACATTTCTGATGGGCAACAGCGGCACGCACGCCTTCAGCCAGGCGCTGTACAAAAAGCCGCTGTACAATTCGATCAAAGACTTCATGCCGGTCGCGCTGGTCACAGATTCGCCGCGCATTCTGATCGTCCGCAAGAATCTGCCCGTCGATAACCTGCGCGAATTCATTTTTTATACCAAGGCGCACCAGGCCAACATGCAGTTCGGCTCGGCCGGTGTCGGCTCCGGCACGCATTTGCCGTGCGTCCTGCTCAACATGGCGATGGATGTGCACGTCACCCACGTGCCGTATCGCGGCGAGGGACCGGCGCAGCAGGACCTGATCGCCGGGCGCATTGATTACATGTGCTCCACCATTCAGACCGGCGCCAATCTCGCCAACCAGGGCCAAGTCAAAGCTCTCGCCGTGATGGCGCCGAACCGGTCAACCGTTGTGCCGAAAGTGCCGACCACGGGCGAAGCCGGCCTGGCGGGCGTGGAAGCGAGCGTGTGGGATGCGTATTTCCTGCCGCGGGGAACGCCGGCGGCGATCGTGAACAAGCTCAACAAGGCGATCAGCGACGCGCTCGACGATCCGGCGGTGCACAAGCGACTGACCGATCTCGGGCTTGAAGTGGCATCGCCCGACCGGCGCGCACCCGAGTATCTCGCTAAATTCCTGCCCGAAGAGGTCGCGCGCTGGACCAAGGTCGTGAAAGCCGCAGGCATCAATCCGCTTTAGCTTTCCGCCGCAGCGCGCAAAAAGATCAGCTCGGTCTCGTCATAGCGGCGGCGTTCGATTTCGCCAAAGCCGCTGGGCGCCGCGAAATTCGCCTCCGCGGCTTCTTCCACGACGATAAGCGCATCGGGCGCAAACCAACCGCCGTCGCGCGCGGAGCTGAGCGCTTTTCCGGCGAGTTCCTGCCCATAAGGCGGATCGAGAAAGGCGAGCGTGAACTGTTCGAGGGGATGCGCCGGGCCGAGCCTCGTGGCATCGCGGCGGAAGATCCGCGTCGTGCCGCCAAGGCCGAGGGTCGAGGCATTCTCGCGAACGAGCGCGCGCGCCTCCGCCGCCTCGTCGATAAACAGCACGAATTCGGCGCCGCGCGAGGCGGCCTCGATACCGAGCGCGCCGGTGCCGGCAAACAGGTCGAGCACGCGCGCGCCGCTGACCGGATCGCCATAGGCGTGGGTCAGGATGTTGAACAACGCCTCGCGGAGCCGGTCGGCGGTCGGCCGGATCGCCTGGGATTGCGGTGCGGCGAGCGCGCGGCCGCGCAGCCGTCCACCAACCACGCGCATTATTTCCCTCGCGGGCGCTTGGGATGCGACGGACGCGGTCCGGAGGCGCGGTCGCGCCAGCCGCGCGGGTGGCGACCGCCGCGGACGCTTTTCGGCGCTTTTTCTTCCGGTTGCGGCGGCGGCGGCTTCTGCCCGAAGCGCTCTACCGCGACGTTCCGGCCCTTGCGATCGGTGACTGTATCGGTGCGCACCTCGGCGGTGCGCTCGCGGGCGTCGTCACGTCCCCGACGTGAGCCGCGGAACTGACCGCGCAATGGCTTCGCCGGCTCTTCGCCCGGAGCGCGCCAGGAATGATGCACGGCTTTGCGCTCCTTGCCCTCACGCGGCTCGGCGCTCGCTCGCGGCTTGTCATTGCGCTCCGCAGAGAAATCCGCACCAGACTGCGCGATGAGACGATCGCCGAGCTGTTCGCGCAAGGTGCGGGTGCGCACCTCTTCGATGGCGCCTTCGGCCAGTTCGCCGAGCTGGAATGGACCAAACGATACGCGAATGAGGCGGGTGACGGTGAGGTCAAGATGGCCGAGCACGTTGCGTACTTCGCGGTTCTTGCCTTCGCGGATCGCAAACGTCAGCCACAGGTTCGAGCCCTGGACGCGATCGAGCGCGGCGTCGATCGCACCGTAATGGATGCCGCTGACGATAATACCCTTGCGCAGGGCATCGAGCTGCGGCTGCGTTACCGCGCCGTGCGCGCGCACCCGGTAGCGGCGCAGCCAGCCGGTCGCCGGCAGTTCCAGCATGCCGGCGAGGGCGCCGTCGTTTGTCAAAAGCAGCAAGCCTTCGGTGTTGAAATCGAGCCGGCCGACGCTGATAAGCCGCGGCAGATGCCTGGGCAGGCGCGCGAAGATGGTCGGCCGGCCCTGCGGGTCGCTATGCGTCGTCATCAGGCCGCGCGGCTTATGATAAAGAAACAGCCGCGTGCGCTCGCGCTGCGGCAGTGCCTCACCGTCGACGGTAATGCGGTCGCGTGCCGTGATGTTAAGTGCGGGCGAATGGATCACCTCGCCATTGACGGCGACGCGGCCGGCGGTGATCCATTCCTCGGCCTCGCGGCGCGAAGCGAGCCCTGCGCGCGCGATCGCGCGGGCGATGCGTTCGCCGTCGGCTGGGGATTTGGTCTTCTCGGTCATCGTCTGCTCCGGCAGACGGTCGATAGCAGAGGGAATGGCAACGGACCATGGCAACCTTCATGGAAATGGCGCTGGACGAAGCGCGCGCCGCCGGCGAGGCGGGCGAAGTGCCGGTCGGCTGCGTCATCGTGCATGACGGAGCCGTGCTGGCGCGGGCCGGCAACCGCACCCTGACCGATGCCGACCCGACCGCGCATGCCGAAATGGTCGCGATCCGCGCGGCCGCGGCGATGCTCGGGTCCGAGCGGCTGACCGCATGCGACCTTTATGTGACGCTTGAGCCGTGCGCCATGTGCGCTGGTGCGGTGTCTTTCGCCCGCATCCGCCGGCTCTATTACGGCGCTGCCGACCCTAAGGGCGGTGCGGTCGACAGCGGCGTGAAGTTTTTTGCTTCACCGACGTGCCATCATCGGCCCGAGGTTTACAGCGGCCTCGCCGAAGCTGAAGCCGCGGCGCTGCTCAAGGAGTTCTTCCGCGAGCGGCGGTGACATCGCGCCAATAAATTCTCGCGGAGCGGATTGGGCGCCCGAGCTGGATGACAAAAAATCGGTCGGGGTGGTTGCGGCGGAACAACTGGGGCTAAACTCCAACAGAAAGCGAGAATGGTCATGCCAAGCGACGAACGGTGGGTCGGAACCTGGGCCGCTGCACCTGCGCCGGCGGAAGGCGTCGTCGGTTTCAACAACCAGACGATCCGCCTGAGCCCGCGCATTAGCATCGGCGGCGAGCGGCTGCGTGTGCGGATATCGAATGCCTATGGCAATCGCCCCCTGATCATCGGCGCCGTGACGGTCGCGCTGCGTGATAAAGGTCCGGCGGTCGTCGCGGGCAGCGTCCGCAAACTCAGCTTCTGTGGCCGCGACTCGACCGTCATCGCAGCCGGGGCGGTGCAATACAGCGACGCGGTTGATCTTTCCGTTCCCCCGCTCGCTGATCTCACGGTCAGCTTCCACCTGCCCGGCGAAGTGCCGGCGAGTTTCGCGATAACCGGCCGATACGCAAGACAGACCAATTACATCTCGCCACCCGGCAATTACACCGCCGCGACAGTGATGCCGATCGGGAATCTGACAGACCAATGGTTCTTCCTTTGCGGCGTCGATGTGCTCGCCGGACGCGACACACTCGGAGTCGTCGCGCTCGGCGACTCGATCACCGACGGCAACATCTCGACGATCGACGCCTTCTGCCGCTGGCCGGATCAATTGGCGCGGCGGCTCATCGCCCGCGCCGGCGGACCGGTGGGCGTCATGAACAACGGGCTTGGCGGCAACCGGATTCTGCACGATATCCGCGGCGACAGCGGACTGCGGCGCTTCGACCGCGACGTGCTGGCGCAACCTGGCGTCACGCACGTCATCGTCATGCTTGGCACCAATGATTTGCGCAATCGGTGGGCGAAACCCGAGGAGGAGGTCACCGCCGAGCAGATGATTGCCGGCCTGCAGCAGATGGCGCTGCGCGCCCACGCCGCCGGCATCAAGATCATTGGCGCGACCCTGACACCGTTCGGCAATGAGACCTACATGGCCAATGCCTGGAACCCGACGCGCGAAAGGCACAGGGTCGCGGTCAATGCCTGGATCCGGGCGAGCGGCGCGTTGGACGGTGTGGCCGACTTCGACGCCGCATTGCGCGACCCCGAAATCCCGACCCAGATGCGTGCCGCTGACGACTGCGGCGACGGACTGCACCCAAGCGACGCCGGTTACTGCAAGATGGGCGAGGCGATCGACCTCGCGCTCTTCGCCTAGCCGTTGTGGCCCGGTCCCGAATGGCCGCTTCGATGGAATTGACGGAGCGTTGCCCGGCATGCTTGCGTACCGGCCCACCTCATCATTCAAAGTGGTGCCGCGCCCATGCCCAAGCTCTACGAAGCCCTCGCCGACGCATTCCTCGCGGAGGGAGTAGACACGCAGTTCGTCCTGATGGGCGATGGCAACATGCATTGGTCCACGGCGTTTGCCAAATTGCCGGGCGTCCATACCGTCCACGTCAGGCACGAGCACGTCACCGTGGCGGCGGCGACGGCCTATAACGTGGCCACCAACAAGGTCGCCGTTGCCTCGGTCACCTGCGGGCCCGGCGTGACCCAGCTGATGACAGCGCTGCCGGCCGCGGTGCGCGGCCGCCTGCCGATGGTGGTGTTCGCCGGCGAGTCGCCGATCAATGCCAAGTTCTACAACCAGTATATCGACCAGGCGCCGCTGGTGACGGCTACGGGTGCCCGTTACATCGCCGCGCACAGCGTGCCGCGCATGATGGATTACGTGCGCGAGGCCTTCCACGTCGCCAAGTACGAGCGGTGTCCAGTGGTGCTGGGCATTCCCTACGACCTGCAGAAGGTCGAGCACATGGCCAACCAGCCCTACGAGACCTCGGCGATGTATCAGCCCAAGGTCGGGCGCATGCAGCCCGATCCACAGGTCATCGCAGAGGCCGTCGAGCGGCTCGCCGCGGCAAAGCGGCCGATCATCCTCGGCGGCCGCGGCGTGCTGTGGTCCGGCGCGCGCGAAACGGTGGTCGAGCTTGCCGATCGCTGCGGGGCGCTGCTCTCCAACACGCTGCCCGCGCGTGGTCTTTTCCACGACCATCCGTTCGGGCTTGGCACCACCGGCAGCTATTTCACGTCGCTGGGCAGAGAGATGTACGAGTCCGCGGACCTCGTGGTCGCGGTCGGTACCAGCCTGTCCTACTACGTCGGCGGCGGGCACTACTGGGGAAAGGCCTACAAGATCCAGTTGGATGATGCGCCGCGCGGCTTGCGCGATGGGCAGAAGGCTGCCGACCTTTACGTCAGATCGGATGCGCTCGCTGGCGTCGAGGCAATCCTCGCCGGCCTCGACAAGAAGCTGGGCGCGGGCAAACCGACGGCGGCGGCGATCCGCTCGAAAGAGCTCGCGCATCGCATCGCGACCGAGCCGGCGGACTCGATGCCATTCGACATCGAGCCTGGGGTGCTGGATCCACGCGAGGTGATCAAGGCCATCGACGCGGTCGTGCCAAAGGACTGGGACTGCGTCGTCGGCGGCGGCCATCAGGCTTATTTCAATACCCAGATGCGCGGTCGGCCGGCGGAGCGCTACACGACCGTCCGCGACTTCGGCGCGGTCGGCAACGGCCTGTCGTATGCGCTTGGCGTCGCGGCGGCGCGCCGCCAAGGCCGCGATGGCAAGATCGTGCTGTTTGAAGGCGACGGCGGGCTCTTGTTCCACATTCAGGAACTTGAGACGCTCAAGCGCCAAGGATTCCGCATCCTGATCTGCGTGATGAACGATGGCGGCTACGGCTCGGAGTTTCACAAGCTGCGCGCCGACGGCATCGACGACGGCCTGGCTGTGTTCGGCCGGCCCGCGTTTGAAAACATCGCTCGCGGCTTCGGCCTGCGCGGCCACGAGATACGCGATGTGTCGGTGATCCCGAAGCTGTTTGCCGATTTCGCCGCGCAGGGCGACAGTGAAATCTGGAACATCCAGATCTCGGACAAGGTCACGGCGCCGGTAATCCGCCAGACCATCAGCCGCGGCCACGGCAATATGTGAGCGGTCTCTCGCAGCTCGGTTCTGCTCCTGCATATCGCATCGCCTTGTGCACCGAAGTGCACGCAGAAAATCCCGTTGTCGCGGCGCCTCGTCATTGCGAGGAGCCAACGGGTCCGGCCCGAAGTGGCCG
>DATCBO010000103.1:0-11678 GCA_036511795.1 Xanthobacteraceae bacterium | reverse complement strand
TCAGCCGCAAACGGCTGTCGTCGCTGCCGGACCTGCCCACCACCTACGAGCAAGGCATGAATTTCGAAGCCTCGACCTGGTTCGGCTTTTTCCTGCCCAAGGGCACGCCGGCCGCGATCATCAAGAAACTGCACGACGCGACAACCACCGCAATCAATACGCCCGCGGTCCAGGAGCAACTTGCGGCGACCGGCACCTTTGTGGTGCCACCCGAGCATCAGACCACGGCCTATTTGCAGAGCATTATCGGTCCCGAAATCGAGAAGAACGGAGCGCCGCTCAGGGCCGCGGGAATGTCGATCGAATAAATTCGCGTTAGAACCCTCATTACCGAATCCGGGAGGCGACAATGACACCACGTCGAACATCGGCCGCCATGGTCATGGGGATGGCCGTAGCCGCGGCCGCTATGCTTGCGACCGCCGTAACGGCGGATGCCCAAACCTGGCCGAGCAGGCCCATCAGGGTGATCAGCCCGTTCACCGCCGGGAATGCCGGCGACACCGTAGCGCGCATCGTGTTCGATCGCGTTTCGCAACAGATCGGCCAAGCGCTGCTTATCGAAAACAAACCCGGCGCAGGCGGCACGCTCGCCGGTGACTTTGTCGCCAAAGCCGACCCCGACGGCTACACGCTGCTTCTGAGTTCGGCCTCGCTCAGTTCGCAGGTCGTATTCCACAAGACCATGCCCTACGACGCAATACGCGCCTTTCAGCCGGTCAGCCTGATCGGGATTCAGCCGACCGTGGTGGTCGCCGCGCCAAAACATAATTTCAAGACGCTGGCCGATCTGATCGCCGCCGCCAAGGCAAAGCCCGGCGCCTTGACGTTTGCATCGGCCGGAGTGGGGTCAGCCTCGCATATGGCCGCCGAGCGCCTGCTTGTCGCCGCTCACATCGATGCCCGCCATATTCCGTTTCGTGGCGCCGAGGGTGTGATTGAGGTGATGGCCGGACGGATCGACTTCTATTGCGTCCCCGCGGCGCCGGCGGTGCCGCTGATCAATGCCGGCAAGGTCACGGTGCTGGCCGTCAGCACCCCCAAGCGAGCAAAACTGCTGCCAAACGTTCCGACCGTCGCCGAGGCAGGTTATCCCGAAGCCGAGTACGTGTTCTGGGGCGGCGTCGCTGCACCCGCCAAGACGCCAAGCGCCATCGTCACCAAGCTTCACGACGAGATCGAAAAGGCGCTTCAAGCACCCGAAGTCCAGGAAAAATTGAAAAAGCTCGGCGTTGAAGAGCAGTTCCTGACCGTCGCGCAATTCGACAAGTTCGTCGGCGACGATATGGCGGCGACACTAAAACTCGCCAAAGATGCGCATCTTCAGCCGACCGATTGAGGGCCAAAATCACGATGACCGATACGCCGCCCGACCATCTCTCCAACGATCCGCGCAGTCCGTATTACGACGCCGAAGCGCTCAAACGCGACGTCGGCATCCGCTTCAAGGGCGCGGAGAAAACCAATGTCGAGGAGTATTGCGTGAGCGAAGGCTGGATCCGCGTGCCCGCCGGCAAGGCCAAGGACCGTTACGGCAATCCGCTGACCATCAAGCTCTCCGGCACCGTCGAGCCGTATTTCAAGGATGCGAAAGCCTAACTATCCGCACGCCAGCGCGTAGATGTGCTGCACACCCGCCGGCAGCGGCGTTTCGCGCCAGCTGTCGCCGCCGTCGGCGGTGCCAAAAACTTCGCCGTAGCGAGCGGCGATATAGACTTGCTTGGCGTCGCCGTGATGCAGCGCAACCGACATCAGCGTGCCGTGCGGCTTGACCTTATCGAAGCGCTGCCAACTGCCGCCCAGATCGCGGCTGCGGTAGAGCGCACCATCTTTCGATGAAGCCGCAACGGACAGGCAGGCATAAAGCGTGCTCGCGTCCTGCGGCGACACCTTCACGTCGCGCCCGTAAGTGAACGGCGAGAAGCGGTCGACCCGCAAATCCTCCCAGCTGTTGCCCTGGTCGCGGCTGCGGAACAGCCCCATGCGCACGGCGAGGATAACGCTGTCGGGATCGGCGGCACTCATGCAGATGGCGTGACCATCAAGCATCCCTTCCGCTTCGGTGTCGCTGACGATCTTGGAACGCAGCCGCGGCTCGTCGACCGAAAGACGGATCAGGTTGTCGCTAGAGTCTCCCCAGGTTTCGCCGCCGTCCGTCGAGCGCATCACGCCGCCGATTTCGAGCGCGGCGTAGATTTCGTTCGCCTTGGCCGGATGGCGGGCAAACCGCATGACGCGGACCGCGAACGGCGCTTTGCCGCGGTCCGGCAGGCGCGGCTCGGCTTGGCGCGTCCAAGTCTCGCCGGCGTCATTGCTGCGATAAATCGAAACCGGCGAGCCGCCGGCGAGCACGCGCCGCGGATCGGCAGGGTCGGGCAGGAACGACCAGATTTGTACGCCGCTGTCGGGAAAGTTGGCCCGCCGGAATGTTGCGCCGCGATCGGTGCTGCGGTAGATGCCGTTCTTGGTGCCGGCGAGAATAAGATTTGGATCGCGCGGGTGCACGAACACCGTGTAGGCCTCAGGCTCCGTCAAGACGTGCGTCCATTCTGAGCCTTCGGCGTCGCGGCGGAACACGCCGGCGAGATTGCCTTCGTTGCCGCCGTAATAACCGCCGACGCCGGCGTACACGTAGGATTGAGCCATGGCGCGTCCTCCCGCAAGTTTTGCCAAGAATATGGCGGCCGCGATTGCGCGACAATGCCGATTCAATGCAGCGTTGGATGCTCGGTCACGACACGCAGCGCGATCGACTCGATCAGGCTGGCGCGCTCCGCCTCGGCAGCGCGAAGTTCCTGCGCGGCTTCATCCGCGGTCGAGTGGTTCGAGCCCCACACGACGATGCCCGCAAGCAATGCGGTGATCGCTGCCAGCAACAGCCGCGGATCGAAAGACAAGAGGCCAAGCAGCACCGCGGCGAGCAAAATGGCGCCCGCCACGACGGCAACGCGCGCGACCAGGATGAACTTGCGGCAGCTTTCGAGCTTGGCGGAAAGTTTGTCGATCTGCGTCTCAAGGCGCTCGATCTCACCGTGCGGGTCGTCCTCGCGCGCGTCCTCATCGGTCATGCGTACAGCATACACGACAGGTGCACCCGTTGAAGAACAGACGAAATGCTATTCGAGAGGCCGAAACCCCAAATCGTCACGCGCCATTGAACCGGGATGCGGTTTCGACTGTCCAATAGAAACCGCGCCGGCCGGCGTACCCGGGGACCCTTAGATGTCGAAGATTGCAGTCTTGCTCGTCCTAGCGCTCACCCTCGCTTCCTGCGGCGCCGTCGATACGCTATTCGACGGCTTCAAGCACGTCAGCGACGTCCGAAACGATTTGCAGGCCGCGACCGGCATGAAGCCGGAAGTCGGCTTCAATTGGCACAATGGCCGGCTGAACAAGGTGACGGTCACGTTTCCGCGGCTCTACCGCGACAAGCCTCTCACCGAGCTGGCCGAGACGGTTCGGCAGACGATCACGAAGGAGTTCAAGCAAGCGCCGGACGATATCGTGCTGGCGTTTTCGCTGGGGGCGGCGCCCGTGGTGTCGACCCCGCCGTCACATGCGACTCGGGCCGCGGCGCTCTGATTACTCCGCTGCCTCAAGCCGGGGTGTGATCGCTTCGACCTTGGCGGCGCAGAACTTGAATTCCGGAATCTTGCCGAACGGATCGAGCTTCGGATTGGTGAGCAGATTTGCCGCCGCCTCCACGAACGCGAACGGGATGAACACGACGCCGTCGGGAATGGCGTCATCCTGGCGCGAATTGAGCTCCACCACGCCGCGGCGTGTCGAGACACGGATCATATCGCCCGGCTTGACGCCAAGCTTGGCGATGGTGCCGCGTGACACCGACGCGACGGCGCCGGGCTCAAGCGCATTGAGCACCGTCGCACGGCGCGTCATCGCGCCGGTGTGCCAATGTTCGAGCTCGCGCCCGGTCGTGAGAATGAACGGATATTCGTGGTCCGGCGTCTCGTCCGGCGGCTGCAGCTTGGCCGCAACGAGCTTGCCGAAGCCGCCGGGCCGCGGGAATCCCTTGTCGAACACCACGTCACGGCCGGGCTTGTCGGGAGCGTCGGCCGGATAGGTCACCGCGCTCTCGCGCATGACCCGTTCCCAGGAGATGTTGTCAAGCGACGGCATCAGCGATGCCATCTCGGTATAGACCTCGCCGACGCCCGCGTAGTTCCAGTTGCAGCCGATGCGGTTGGCGATCTGCTGAATAATCCAGATGTCCTGGCGCGCATCGCCCGGCAGCGGCAGCGCGTGCCGGCCCATCTGCACCTGACGATTGGTGTTGGTGACGGTGCCGTCCTTCTCCGGCCACGCCGAGGCCGGCAGCACGACATCGGCATACATCGCGGTTTCGGTGAGGAACAGATCCTGCACCACGAGATGTTCGAGGTGCGCCAGCGCCTCACGCGCATGGTTGAGGTCGGGATCGGACATCGCCGGGTTCTCACCCATGATGTACATGCCCTTGACGACGTCGTGGTGCACCGCGTCCATGATCTCGACGACGGTCAGGCCCTTCTTCGGATCGAGCTTGGTGCCCCACGCGTCCTCGTAGCGGGCGCGGATTTGCGCATCCTCGACCGATTTGTAGTCCGGGAAGAACATCGGCACGAGGCCGGCGTCGGAGGCGCCCTGTACGTTGTTCTGCCCGCGCAGCGGATGCAGGCCCGTCCCGGGGCGGCCGATCTGGCCGGTGATCAGCGACAGCGCGATCAGGCAACGTGCATTGTCGGTGCCATGGGTGTGCTGCGAAATGCCCATGCCCCAGAAGATGATCGCCGACTTGGCGCGGGCGAACTTGCGCGCCACGGTGCGGATGACATCGGCCTCGATGCCGCAGATCGGCGCCATTTCCTCTGCCGTGTAGTCCCTGATGCTATCGCAGAATGGCTTGAACCCCTCGACATAGGTCTGGACATACTGCTCGTCGTAGAGCTTCTCAGACACGATCGTGTTGAGCATGCCGTTGAGCATCGCCACGTCGGTGCCGTTCTTGAACTGCAGCATATGCGTGGCGTGGCGCTTGAGCGCCTGGCCGCGCGGATCGGCAACGATCAGCGTCGCGCCGCGTTTTCTGGCCTGCTTGAAGTAGGTCGCCGCCACCGGATGGTTTTCGGTCGGATTGGCGCCGATGACGAAGATCACCTCGGAGTTTTTGCACTCGTTGAACGTTGCCGAAACAGCGCCTGAACCGACGCCTTCCATCAGCGCCGCCACCGACGAGGCGTGGCACAGCCGCGTGCAGTGATCGACGTTGTTGGTGCCGAAACCGGTCCGTACCAGCTTCTGGAACAGATACGCCTCCTCGTTGGAGCCCTTGGCCGAGCCGAACCCGGCGAGCCCCTGCGGGCCTTCACGATCGCGAATTTTCTTCAACCCCGTGGCGGCGCGGTCGAGCGCCTCGTCCCAGGTCGCTTCGCGGAAATGTGTCCACGGATTCGACGGATCGATAGCTTCATGCGGCACCTTCGGTGCGTCATCCTTGCGGATCATCGGCTTTAGCAGCCGCTGCGGATTGGAGACGTAGTCGAAGCCGAAGCGGCCCTTCACGCACAGCCGCTGCTCGTTCGCCGGCCCGTTCTTGCCGGTGACGTAAAGCAGCTTGTCGTCCTTGACGTGATAGGTGAGCTGGCAGCCCACGCCGCAATACGGACAGACGCTGTCGACCGTGCGATCAGCCTTGCCCTTAAAAAGGTTATTGGCGTCGACCAGCGTCGCCGGCATCAGCGCGCCGGTCGGGCAAGCCTGCACGCATTCGCCGCAGGCCACGCAGGTCGAGGCGCCCATCGGATCGTCGAAGTCGAACACGATCTTTTCGCCGTGACCGCGTCCGGCCATGCCGATCACGTCGTTGACCTGAACTTCGCGGCAGGCGCGCACACACAGATTGCAGTGGATGCAGGCGTCGAGATTGACCGCCATCGCCGGATGGCTGCGGTCCGGCGCGGGAGAATGGCGGCGCGGGAAGCGGCCCTGCTTGAGCTGCATGCTGGTCACGACCTGCCACAGCTGAGACGCCGGATCGTGAGCATGCGCCGGATCGGGCTGATCGGTGACCAGAAGCTCGGCCACCATGCGGCGCGCGGTCTTGGCGCGATCGGTCTGCGTCTTGACCGTCATGCCGGGCGATGGCGTGCGAATGCAGCTTGCCGCCAGCACGCGCTCGCCTTCGATCTCGACCATGCAGACGCGGCAATTGCCGTCCGGGCGATAGCCGGGTTCCGGCGAATAGCACAGGTGCGGCAACGCGATGCCGAGCCGCTCCGCGGCGCGGAATATTGTCTCGCCTTCGCGAATATCGACGTCGCGACCGTCGATGGTGAAGGTCTTTCCGGTCGCACCGTGGCCCTCACCGGCGGATTTGTCAGCCGGCGCGGTATGGGCCACCCCCGGCTTTCCTTCGCCGTAGGCCGCACCGCCGGCGGCGCCTTTCTTGTCGTGGCCGTAGCCGACGGGTTTGTCCTGTTTGCTGTCGCTCATCGCGCAAAACCTTCGGTCACCAACGTCCCAGCGGCTTGGTCAGTTCTTCGGGAAAATATTTTAGCACACACAAGAGCGGATTCGGCGCCGCCTGGCCGAGGCCGCAAATCGAGGCATCGCGCATCAGCGCCGACAGTTCGTCGAGCAGGGCCGGGTCCCACGGTCCATTCGCCATGAGCTGCGCCGCCTTCTCGGTGCCGACGCGGCACGGCGTGCACTGGCCGCAGCTCTCATCCTCAAAAAATCTGATGAGGTTAAGCGCCACCGCTTTCATGTCGTCCTTGTCGGACAGGATGACAACCGCGTGGGAGCCTACGAAGCAGCCGTATTTTTCCAGCGTGCCGAAATCAAGCGGGATGTCGGCCATCGATGCCGGCAGGATGCCGCCGGACGCGCCGCCTGGCAGATAACCCTTGAAGGCGTGGCCATCAGCCATGCCGCCGCAGAATTCATCGATCAGCTCACGCGCGGTGATGCCCGCGGGCGCAAGCTTGACGCCGGGATTTTTGACACGTCCGGATACCGAGAAACTCCGGAAGCCTTTTCGCTCGTGGCGGCCCTGCGAGGTGAACCACTCCACGCCCTTTTCGACGATGTCGCGCACCCAGAACAGCGTTTCGACATTCTGTTCGAGCGTTGGCCGGCCAAACAGGCCGACTTGCGCCACATAGGGCGGCCGATGCCGCGGCAGACCGCGCTTGCCCTCGATCGATTCGATCATCGCCGATTCTTCGCCGCAGATGTAGGCGCCGGCGCCGCGGCGGAGATGGATTTTGGTATGTGCGGAAAGGCCGGCTTGCTCGGCCTTGGCGATCTCCTGCTGCAGCAGCAGAATGACCTCCGGATATTCGTCGCGAACATACAAATACGTGTCCGCGGCTTCGACAATCCAGGCCGCGATCAGCATGCCTTCGATGAAGCGATGCGGATCGCGCTCCAGATAATAGCGGTCCTTGAAGGTTCCCGGTTCGCCTTCATCGCAATTGACCGCAAACAGACGCGGCGCCGGTTCGGCCCGCACCAGCGACCATTTGCGCCCCGTCGGAAACCCGGCGCCGCCGAGGCCGCGCAGGCCGGCATCGCTGACGAGCTTGATGATGTCGTCGCGCGTGCGCGAGCCGCCCCTACAGGCTTTGAGCAGCTGATAGCCGCCGTTCTTCACGTACGCGTCGAATGCGTTCGGCGTCGGATAGACATGTGCGTGTGCGGGCTTCGCCGCCGCGGCGATAATCTTTTCAACGTCGGCGTCGAGCACCTGGACATGCCCAACCGCACTGGCCGGCGCCCGATCGCACGCGCCCATGCATGGTGCGCGCACTACGCGCACGCCCGGTCCGAGCCGTTTCGAGATTTGTTCGAGCAGGCGCTCCGACCCAGCGAGCGCGCAGGACAGCGAATCGCAGACCCGCACGGTGACGGCCGGCGGCGGTGTCTCGCCTTCCTTCACCACGTCGAAATGGGCGTAGAACGTCGCCACCTCATACACTTCGGTGAGTGCGAGCTTCATCTCATTGGCCAGCGCCGTGAGATGCGCAGCCGACAAATGCCCGTAGTGATCCTGAATCAGATGAAGATGCTCGATCAGCAGATCGCGCCGGCGCGGCCGGTCGATCAGCAGCGCCTGGATGTCGGCCAACGCCTCCGGATCGATCTGACGGCCCTTCGGGGTACGCGGCGGCCGGCGGCGACCGCCCCCGCCGCGATCTTGGGGTGGCACTAGCGATGTCGGCGGCTCAGTCAGGCTCATTGTCGTCTCGAAGCCAAAAGGTAAGAGCTGGGCTATCAATCCAAACTCGGACAGATCAATAGAGAACATCTATTGAAATGTTGACTATCCTCTGGAATAACCGATCATTCGTATGATGCCAAGATAGGCGTTCGTCCCCGGATATTCCAACCAAATCCATGATTTCGAGGCCAGACGGGTGGTGATCGACAAACTCGAGTACCTGCTGGCGTTGGCGCGCGAGGGCCATTTCGGCCGGGCCGCCGAGGCTTGTGGCGTGACCCAGCCGACACTCTCGGCGGGCGTCAAGCAATTGGAGGATAGTTTCGGCGTTCTGCTCGTCAATCGCGGCTCCCGTTTTCAGAATTTCACGCCGGAAGGCGAACGGGTCCTTGAATGGGCACGCCGCATCGTCGGCGATACCCGCGCCATGCGCGAAGAGATTCACGCGCTCAAGCATGGTCTGAGCGGCCGCCTGCGCATCGCCGCGATTCAGACCACGCTCGCGATGATCGAGACTCTGACCACGCTTTATCGCGAGCGGCATCCAGAGGTGCAATTCACTGTCTTATCCGCCACTGCCGAGGAGATTTTTCAGTTGCTGGAAAATCTCGAGATCGACGCCGGCGTCTCCTATCTCGACAAGGAACCGGCCGGGCGAATCACCGGCATCCCGCTCTATCGCGAGCGATACTGCCTGCTGACAGCGGCCGACGCGCCTCTCGGCAACCGCAGCAAGGTGAAATGGGCGGAGGTCGCGCAGATCCCGCTGTGCCTGATGACACCCGACACGCAGCTGCGCCAAGTCATCGACGGGCTGTTGCGCGACGCCGGTGGCGATCCGCGACCGAGTCTCGAGTCCAACTCGATGATCGTGCTCTATTCCCACGTCCGCACCGGACGCTGGGCCAGCGTGATGCCGTTCCGCCTGGCCGCGACACTAGGCCTCACCGAGCTGTTGCGGGCCATTCCCATCGTCGAGCCGGACGCGAGCCACATGATCGGGCTCCTCATCCCGTCCAGACAACCGATGAAACCTCTGACGGCGGCGCTGGTCGAAGTGGGCCGCCGCGCGACTCAGCTCCTGGCCGACTGAAAGAAAACGGCTCGCCGCGCGTCTATTGGCCCGCACGCGTGACGCGGACCGCTGCCGCACGGGCGGCTGTCGCGCGGCCCGAGGCCAGCGTCCGACCCGTCTTTGCTCCGGGCCATCGCCCACGGTCAGGCGGTTCGCGCGCAACGGCCCACGATCAGATCATCTGCATTTTCTATCGGCCGATAGAAGGTCGCTTATTGATTCAACAAATCGCCGTCCGCACTCTGCGACGGACGGGATAGCACGCCCCTTACAGAAAAAGAGCGGCTACCCACTGTCCGCGGACAACAAAAACCGGGCCGACGAGCCAGGGGGAGGAGCGCATTATGAGCTTTTTCGATCGGAGCAATACGGTTGCGGGGCCCGGCTTCAGCCGGTGGATGGTCCCGCCGGCAGCGCTATGCGTGCATCTGTGCATCGGCCAGGCCTACGCATTCAGCGTGTTCAACCTGCCGATGACCAAACTCATTGGCATCTCGAAGTCTGCCCCGGCCGACTGGAAACTCACCGAACTGGGCTGGATCTTTTCGCTGGCGATCTTCTTCCTCGGCGTTTCGTCGGCCGTGTTCGGCCGCTGGGTCGAGGAAGGCGGCCCGCGCCGCGCCATGTTCACGGCGGCCCTGTGCTGGGCCGGCGGCTTCTTCGTTTCGGCGTTCGGCGTCTACATCCACAATCTGTGGGTCATCTATATCGGCTACGGCGTGATCGGCGGCATCGCGCTCGGCATCGGCTACATCTCGCCGGTGTCGACGCTGATCAAATGGTTTCCCGACCGGCCCGGCATGGCGACCGGCATGGCCATCATGGGCTTCGGCGGCGGCGCCTTCATCGCTTCCCCACTCTCCGTCTGGCTGATGAGCAAATTCAACACGGCAAGCCACATCGGCGTCGCCGAGACTTTCATCGTCATGGGGGCGATCTATTTCGTGTTCATGGTAGTGGGCTCCGTCATCGTGCGCGTCCCGGCGCCGGGCTGGAAACCGGAAGGCTATACGCCGGCAGTGGAGGCAACCAAGCTGATCACCACCAGCGACGTGTTTGTTTATGACGCGCTGAAGACACCGCAGTTCTGGCTGATCTGGTGGGTGCTGTGCCTGAACGTGACCGCCGGCATCGGCGTGCTCGGCCAAGCCTCCGCGATGAGCCAGGAGATGTTTCCCGGCCACATCACGCCGGTGGCGGCGGCGGGTTTCGTCGGCTTGATGAGCTTGTTCAACATGGGCGGCCGCTTCTTCTGGGCGTCCACCTCTGACTATATCGGGCGCAAGAACACCTACTTCGTGTTCATGGTGCTCGGCTTCCTGTTGTACTGCACGGTGCCTTACACCGGCAGCGTCGGCAGCGTCGTCGGATTCGTCTGCTGCTTCCTGGTGATCATCAGCATGTATGGCGGCGGCTTCTCCACCGTGCCGGCATACCTCAAAGATATGTTCGGCACCCGCTATGTCGGTGCCATCCACGGCCTGCTGCTGACCGCCTGGTCGATGGCCGGCATCTTCGGCCCGGTGCTCGTCAACTACATCCGGGCCTACAACGTAGCTCACGGCGTACCGAAGGCCCAGGCCTACAACGTCACCATGTACATCATGGCCGGCCTCTTGGTGATCGGCTTTATCTGTAACCTGCTGGTCAAAGCGGTTCATCACCGCTTCCACATGCGGACGGATCACGAAGCGGTCCGGGCGCAGATGGCGGTCGATGCCGCGGGCGAACCGGTCGGCGCATAAGGGAGGAAAAAATGGCAAACGAAAATCAGCACGGCACAACGGCGTGGCAGCTTGCGCTCGCCTGGCTGTTCGTCGGTATTCCGCTCACTCTGGGCGTCATCCAAACACTCATCAACTCGATGAAGCTGTTCCAGTAGAACAAAAAGAAACGTCTTCGGAACGGGCGCCGCCTTCCCTCGTGAAGGCGGCGCCTTTCTTTTTGGACGCATGCGCGCGGCTGGACGATCAGGGACCCTGGGGATAATAATATTCGCATTTAATATACTTGACAAAAAACCTGCCGAAAACTTCTTCGGCAATTTCAAGCGCTCAACGCGAGGCACCTATCGGCTTTGCAGCGAGCAACATTTGCAACGTTACCTGAACGAGTTCTAGTTCAGGCACAATCACCGTACCAAACTCGGCTTTACTGACGGGGAACGGACGGAGGCAGCTCTCAGAGGTATCGAGGGTAAGCGCCTGACGTACCGGCCGACTGACGAAGCAAAATCCTAAATGGCTTCGACATACAGCTAAGGGCTCGTCAGGGAATGAGTGAGTCGAATTTGTCACGGACGGGCAAATATTGGTTCTGGGGGATTCCCCGGAAGGAGTCGCGGTTTGTAGCGTTGGAGGATGATTCGCTCATTGCAGATGC
>DATCBO010000102.1:0-2347 GCA_036511795.1 Xanthobacteraceae bacterium | reverse complement strand
TCGCGGCGATGGAATAGCCCATGCCGATACCCATGATGCCCCAGGGGCCGACGTCGAGCCGCTTGCGCGGCTGATACATATCGATGATGCCGCGCGCGAGATCGAGCGTGTTGGCGCCTTCGTTGACCAGGATGGCATCCGGCCGCTCCTTAACGATGGTGCGCAGCACGCCGAGCGCGCCGTGGTAGTCCATCGGCGAGTTGTTGTTCATCAGCCGCGGCGCCATTTTTGAAACGTTCTCTTCGCGCTTCTTGGCGACAGTGGCGGGCCAATCGGCCGGCGGGGCCGGCCAGTTGTCGCCCATGCCCTGCAGAAGCGCGGTGACGCATGAACCGATGTCGCCGACCACCGGCGCAACGATCTCGACATTGGAGTCCATTTCCTTGGGCTCGATGTCGATCTGGATGAATCTCTTCGGCGCCTCGCCCCAACTCTTGCCCTTGCCGTGCGACAGCAGCCAGTTGAGGCGAGCGCCGATCAGCATGACGACGTCGCTGTCTTTCAGCACCGTCGAGCGGGCCGCGCCCGCGCATTGCGGGTGCGTATCGGGCAGAAGCCCCTTGCCCATGCTCATCGGCAGGAACGGGACGCCGCTCTTCTCGACCAGAGCGCGGATCGCGTCATCGGCCTGCGCGTATGCCGCGCCTTTGCCGAGAATGATCAGCGGACGCTTGGCGCCTTTCAATACATCGAGCGCGCGCTTGACCGCGGCCGGAGCGGGAATCTGGGCCGGCGCCGCGTCGATCACCTTCACGAGCGATTTCTGCCCGGCCTCGGCGTCCATCACCTGACCGAAAAGCTTGGCGGGCAGGTCGAGATAGACGCCGCCCGGACGGCCGGACACGGCCGCGCGAATCGCGCGCGCCAGGCCAATACCGATGTCCGCGGCGTGCAGCACGCGGAAAGCCGCCTTACAAAGCGGCTTGGCGATCGCCAATTGGTCCATCTCTTCGTAGTCGCCTTGCTGCAAGTCGACGATCTCTCGCTCGGACGAGCCGGAGATCAGGATCATCGGGAAGCAGTTGGTCGTGGCGTGGGCGAGCGCGGTCAGGCCGTTGAGAAAGCCTGGAGCGGACACCGTCAGGCAGACGCCGGGCTTTTTCGTCAGGTAGCCGGCAATCGAGGCGGCGTAACCGGCGTTCTGTTCGTGCCGGAACGAGATGACGCGGATGCCCGCGGCCTGCGCCATGCGGCCGAAGTCCGTGATCGGGATGCCGGGCACACCGTAGATCGTATTGAGACCGTTGAGTTTGAGCGCATCGATGATGAGATGAAAGCCGTCCGTCAGCTCGCGCTCTGGTCCGGTTGCTTCCGCGGTCGTCGTCGCAGGCTTTGTTTTTACTGCTGCTTCAGCCATGAAAATCCTCCCTTAACGTCTTGTCGTCGGGTCCGTCAGTCCAAATAGTCGGCAAATCGCGCCACGTGATCGGCCAGGCCGAGCGCGTGGTCGCGCACAAGCTCCTCGGCGCGATCGGTCGCGCGCGCTTCCAGGGCTTCGATGATGCTGATGTGGTCGCGGATCGAACGGTCGGCCCGATCCTTCTCGCCAATGGTCTTGCGGCGGATCATGCGCATGTGGGTGAAAAGATTCTCAGCGAGGTCGATCAGCACGGCGTTGCGGCTGAGCCGGATGATGCTCTGATGGAATTCGATATTGACGTCGGAATACTCGTCGAGATGCGCGCGTAACTTGCCGTTCTTGAAGGTGGCAAACATCCGGCGCAGACCGGCGATTTCTTCCTGCGTGGCGACCTCCGTTATGAGCCGCGCCGCCATGCTTTCCAGCGCCGCCCAGGCGGTGATCATCTCGATCACTTCGCGTTTGGTCTTGCGCACGACGTAAATACCGCGCCGCGGCACCGAGCGCACGAAGCCTTCGCTCTCGAGTTGCGCCATCGCCTCGCGCACTGGTGTGCGGCTGATGCCGAAATCGAGCGCCAGTTTGCGCTCGTCCAACCGGATGTCGTCGCGGCTGCGGTAGATGTCCATCGCCACGATGGCGTTTTTCAAGGCGGTATAGGCCTTGTTTTTGAAGCTCGGCGTGATGTCGATCGGCGAAAGCGCCGGCTGCGCTGTCGCCGCGGCGCCGACAGAAGACGGCCGGCTGCGGGGACGCACGTTGACGCGACGGGACGACTGATCGGGGTTACGCATAACTGGTATACAATATGCCAGGCACCCTGGCACATGCAATGTCATTTTAATCGGAGATATCCCTCCGTGGCCGGTAAGCCACGGAGGGGAATTGCTTAGAGTTTCGCCATCTGGCGCGCCCGCATCGGCTTGAGCACGAACAGCGCCAAGGCCACCACCACAATGTTCATCAAGGCGGTGACTACGAACACGG
>DATCBO010000101.1:0-11144 GCA_036511795.1 Xanthobacteraceae bacterium | reverse complement strand
TTCGAGCGCCGTCGACACAGAAGTCCGCCCCAGAAGAGAACGCTCTGCGGCCGGGACGTTACCGACTCGTGTGTACGTGTGTCGAGCCAAGCGAAAGCGGGACAGTCCAGCCGAATTGCCGACCCGGATTTCGCTTGCGCTCGATCCGGGCTACCGTCGCTCGGCAAGGGGGAATTTCGCCGATGACCATCAAAGGCCAAGCGTACATCGCGGGCATCTTCGAGCATCCGACCCGTCACGCGCCGGATAAGAGCGTGGCGCAGCTGCATGCCGAGGTGGCGCTCGGTGCGCTCGCCGATGCGGGGCTGACGCGCGAAGATATCGACGGCTTTTTCTGCGCCGGTGATGCGCCGGGTCCGGGTCCGGCGTCGATGGCCGAGTATCTCAATCTGCCTAAACTGCGCCATGTCGACTCCACCGAGTTGGGCGGCTCTTCCTATGTGGCGCTGGCTGCACACGCGGCCGAGGCCATCGCACTCGGCAAGTGCAATGTCGCGCTGATTACGCTTGCCGGGCGGCCGCGCAGCGAGGGCGTCGCCACCGGCACGATGCCGCGGTTGCGCGACCCGAACCAGCCGGAAGCGGCGTTTGAATTTCCCTACGGGCTGACCACGGCCAATGGCTACGCGCTCTGCGCGATGCGCCACATGCATCAGTATGGCACCACCAGCGAGCAGCTCGCCTGGATCAAGGTCGCGGCGTCGCACCACGCGCAGCATAATCCGAACGCGATGCTGCCCGACGTGGTCACGGTCGCCGACGTGGTCAACTCGCCGGTCATCGCGGACCCGCTGCACCGGCTTGATTGCTGTGTCATCAGCGACGGCGGCGGCGCACTGATCGTGGCCAAACCGGAGATTGCCCGGTGCCTGCGCCGGCCGCTGGTGAAGATCATCGGCGCTGGCGAGACGGTGAAGCACCTTGCCGGCGGCACATTCGATCTCACCACCTCCGGCGCGGCGCGTTCCGGACCGGCGGCGTTCGCCGAGGCGGGCGTCAAACCGGCCGACATCAAATATGTGTCGATCTACGACAGTTTCACCATCACGGTGCTGATTCAGATCGAGGATCTGGGTTTTTGCGAGAAGGGCGGCGGCGGCAAGTTCGTCGCCGACGGCAACCTGATTTCCGGCGTCGGCAAGCTGCCGTTCAATACCGACGGCGGCGGCCTGTGCAACAATCATCCGGCCAATCGTGGCGGCATGACCAAGGTGATCGAGGCGGTGCGGCAGTTGCGCGGCGAAGCGCATCCGGCCGTGCAGGTGAGGGACTGCGCGCTTGCGCTGGCACAAGGCACCGGCATGCAACTCGGCACGCGGCACTGCAGTGCGACCCTGATCATGGAGCGGGAGTAGGACAATGGCGGACGCGCGAAAAATCCCGGCTCCGGTTGTCACGGTCGAAACACAGCCTTTTTGGAACGCGGCGCGCGAACGCCGCTTCGTCGTCCCAACGTGCACCGCCTGCGGCAAGGCACACTGGTATCCGCGCGCCATCTGCCCGTTCTGCGGCAGTGACAAGATCGAATGGCGCGCGGCGTCGGGCCGGGGCCAGATCTACAGCTACAGCGTCATGCGCCGCGCCAAGGAGCCCTACGCCATCGCCTATGTGACGCTGGCAGAGGGCCCCGCCATGCTGACCAATATCGTCGAGTGCGATTTCGATGCGTTACGAGTTGGTCAGAATGTCAACGTCGTGTTTCACGACTCGGAGAACGGGCCGCCGGTGCCGATGTTCAAACCGGCGTAGCTGTTTTCCTCACCCTGAGGCGCTCGGCGCGTTGCGTCGAGCCTCGAAGGGCGAGGCCACAGCGCTCCGGCCTGCATCCTTCGAGGGCCGCGCGTTGCGCGGCCACCTCAGGATGAGGTCAACAATTAATGGCGTCGAGGCTCACATCCGCAGCAGCTGCTTGGCGTTGCCCGAAAGGATTTTCGCCTTGTCGGCGTCCGACAGCGGCACGGTCGCCATCCATTCCATCGCGGGCGGGTTCATGACGAACGGCCAGTCGACCGCGAACAGGATATGGTCGACACTCATCTCCATGACGCAGCACAACAGCGCCGGGTTGGAAAAATTGCCGCTCGTCGTGATGTAGAAATTGTTGCAGAAAATGTCGCGGAAGCTCATCGACTTCTGCCCCGGCCGTTTGAGCGCGTGATCGATGCGCCAGATCAGAAACGGCAGCGTCTCGCCGAGGTGGCCGAGAATGATTTTCAGCTTGGGATGCCGTTCGAACACGCCGGACAGAATAAGGCGGATGGCAAGCGTCGCGGTCTCGACCGTGTAGCCCCAGGCCGGCCGCGCCACCATCGGAAAGTCCTTGACGTAATCGTCGTAGTAGATGCGCTGCACGTCGGGCTGAGGATGGGCGGGGTGCAGATAGATCGGCACGTCGAGCTTTTCGGCGCGCGCATAGATCGGCCAGAACCGCTTGTCGTCGAGAAAGACGCCGTTGGCGAGGCCATGCAGCATCGCGCCCTTGAAGCCGAGCTCCTTGATGGTGCGTTCCAGTTCGTCGGCCGCGGCCTCCGGCACCGCCGTTGGCAGCGCGGCAAAGCCGGCGAAACGCTGCTTATGGCCGGACATTGCCTGACGCAGCCGGTCGTTGACGCGGCGGGTCATCGCGGCCGCAGTTTCGGGAGGCAGCTTCTGCGTCGATGGCGCACCGTGCGAGATCACCTGTACGTCGATGCCGGCCTCGTCCATCTCTTTGATGCGCATGCCGGTAAAGTCGTGCAGCCGTTTGTACTGCTCGCCCGGCCTGCCGGCCTCGCTGCCCGTGTAGGTTTTTTCCAGTTCCTCGTCCCAATAATGCTCTTCGATGGCGATCACCGGGCAATGCGGTTTGGTAAACATTTAGTCTCCCCGTTTGCGGCCGACTTGTTGCGGTTCCATACGCGGCTTGCCCTAGCAAGCCGCGCACCGCAAGTCATCCGTGGAACGATGCGGTCCGGAACCCCCTCAGTGCAGCGGCGTTGACTGCCGCGGGAGGGGCGATGGAGAAGAGCAATGATTCGTCTAATTGCAGCCACCACCCTGCTGGCGGCGTCGCTGGCCGGTTCGCAAGCCTTTGCCCAAGGCAGCTACATGCACCACTCGTTCTGCCTGCAGAAGGGGGCGAGCACGGAATGCGCATACGATTCGATGGCGCAATGTGAGGCCGCCAAGAGCGGCGGTAAGGACACGTGCTCCCAGAACAGTGCGCCGCAGAACCATTAAGCGCAGTCTGACAGTTTAAGCAGACGTTGCTGAGCGTGGCGGATTAAGCCGATAATATTCGGCGTCCGCCGCGCTTTGCTTCCAGTCCACCCTGCCGCGCCAGTCGACATGGCGCGCCGCCATGTCGGTCCCGTAGCGCACGCGAAACAGCAGGGTGCGGTGGGGGCCGTTGGCGTATTCATGGACCTCGCCCGGCGGGTGCACCACGAAGGCGCCGGGCACCACCGTCACATTCGTCTCCGGCGTGCGCATGGTGCCGCCGCCCTCGAAGCAGAAATAGATTTCGGTGGCGTGCGGGTGACAGTGATACGGGCTGATCTGGCCCGGCTCCCAGCACGCGACGGTCACGTCGCCGTCTTCGACCTTGCCGAGGATTTTTTCGACGTGCTGTTGCGGATTGTACGTGGCCTCGCGCGCCAGATTGAAAACCTGCATCGGGGGTCTACTCCTGTTGCCGCTTCGCGCCTCGACGGAAAGGCGACGGAAACCTGATTGGCCGTTTGTAGCCGAGAATACCTACGGTTTCGAGCCTGTGTGCGTCCGGCAGGGTAAGATGGCATTAATCGGAGGCCGCTAGGGTAAATGGGGGTGCTGCATCTCGAGGGTCACGAGCGAGAAATGGCCGAACGCCGCGGGTCGCAACGTAAGAAGAGTTTTTTGCGCGGCTGCGTCTATTTCAACAAACGCCGCAACGCGGTCGACTGTCTGATCCGCGATTTTTCCGACGCCGGCGCGCGCATCATCTTTTCCGACACGGTCAGCATACCGGACATCGTCGACCTCTATATCCCGCAGAAGGAACAGACCGTGCGCGCCCATGTGCAATGGCGTCACGGCGACGAGGTCGGGCTTGCCTTTCCCGACGCGGTCCGCGCCGCCGGCGGTACGACGGACGCCGATCTGGCGGCGCGCGTGGCACAGCTCGAAGGCGCGGTCAGCGCGCTGCGGCGCGAGCTCAAACACCTCCGCCACGAAATCGAGCCCCGCGAGGGCCTCGACGTCGCCTGACGTTCCCTCACGTCTTTTGATGCGACGCGGTTGCCCCCGTGCGGCGCGGCTTAACCGCATTGCGTGACGATTGCCGCCATGCCAACAATCCGATCTCGCATCGCGACAAGGAGAGCAAAATGGCCAAGGCCTATTGGGTGGCGACGTATTTTTCCGTTTCAAATCCGGATGCGCTCGGCGAGTACGCCAAACTTGCCGGGCCCGCAATTGCGGCCGGCGGCGGCCGTTTTCTGGCGCGCGGCAATGCCGCCAAGGCGTACGAAAAGGGTCTGATGCAGCGCACCGTCATCATCGAGTTCGACAGCGTCGATAAGGCCGCGGCCGCGCACGACAGTCCCGGCTATCAGGCCGCGCTCAAAGCGCTCGGCAATGCCGCGCAGCGCGATCTGCGCATTGTCGAAGGGTTGGGGTGAGTTGTCATTCGGGGGCGCGCGCCAGCGTGAGCCGGTGCGCGCGCCAGCGTGAGTCCAGCCGCGTTCACTCGTTGAACATCCGCTCGCCCTGCAGATCGATGATCTGCCGCGCCTTATTGAGCGTGAACGATGCCGCGTCGTCATAGGACGCATACGAATCGGCGCGGATGAAGCGGTGCTGTTTGCGCACGCCGCCGACGTCGCGCTCGATCGTGCCCGCTGTCTGATAGCCGCCGTTGTTCTTGTATGGCGCGGCGTGGATGATGAAGCCCTTGTATTCGACCGGGTCCGAAGCCTTGGCCGTCTCGGTGGCCCCGCGCCGGCCGAATAGCGCACTCCAGAATGACATGCCGGCCTCCCGTCTTGTGCGCATGGGCGCGCCAAGCGATGTTACTTGCGGCCGTGGAAATGTCGAGCCGCCGACGTCTATTTGCTACGCCGCAGTCCCGACCCTAGTGTGATGTTTCGACGTTTCCGGGGCGCACGATTGGGGAGAATGCCAATGCCAAAAGGTTACTGGGTGACCTGCTACCGTTCGATTTCCGATCCGAAAAAGCTCGCCGCCTATGCGGACCTTGCCCCGAAGGCGACCGAACCGTTTGGCTGCCGCTATATTGTGCGCGGCACCGCGGCTGCGGCGTTCGAGGCCGGCCAGAAGGAACGCATCGTCATCTCGGAATTTCCCTCGGTCGAAAAGGCGATCGCCGCCTACAACAGCCCGGCCTACAAGGACGCGCTCAAGGCGCTCGGCGACGGCGCGGTGCGCGATATCCGCATCGTCGAAGGAACCGACTAAAGCACTTCCCGATTACGTTAGAATCGGGAAGCGCTCAAGTTGTGGGGTTGGTCGCCACGGGCCAGGTCACGGGCCAGGGGCGCCGCCGTCGCTGAACGCCGCACCCTGCGGCTGCTCGCCCTAATACGAAGTGTCGTGAACGCGCGGCGCAGCGCGGTAGCCGCGGGCATAAAGCGCGACCGCCCGGCTCTCATTGCCGCCCGCGGCCCGATAGGCGCCGGCCAGATAGCGCACCGCGTAGGTCATGTTGGTGGAGGCGTCGAGCAGACCTGCGGCCGAACCGCCATAGCCCATGGCGCGGGCCGTGCCGAGCCGGATCTGCATCAGGCCGTAATTGCCGCGACTGACCACCCGCGGATTGCCGCCGCTTTCGCGCTTGATGACGCCATCGACCAACGAAACCGGAATGCCGTTCGCGCTCGCTTGTTGTTCCGCCATGCCGCGCAACTGTGGGCGATCACCGGGATTCTGTTCGGCCGAACGGTTGCTCCACTCTTCCTCGTATTGACGGCTTCGGCGGCCGTACGCCGTCGGATGACGCTCAGCATAACCGCGAGCGGCTGGATGACCTGCAAAACCTTTTTGCTGCCAAGAGTCGTGTTGCTGCCAAGACTCTTGAGATTGCGAGGAGGCTTGGCGCTGCCAGAAGGCTTGGCGCTGCGAGGAAGCCTCTTGCTGCCAAGAACCTTCATCCCGCCTGGAGTTCCAAGCGAGAGCCCCATCATGTCGATAATCGCGATAGGTGGCGTGATGCGACGCGGCGGAATGCGAACGGGCCAATGCCGGCTGCGCCGACAGCGCGAGGAGAAATGCGATCAATGCCAAAGGACGCCAGAAAAACAACATCAACTTGCTCCGGGTTGTCCCTCACCCTTGGCCCGCTTGTCACGGCAGAAGCGGGCAAAGGTCTGGCTTTTTGTTGGATGCCGGAAGGTGATGTCGTGATCCTGGAACGGACAACTTGATGGAAACACCGATCATGCAGCCGATTGGAATAAAATTTTATCGGTGTCGGTTGGAATGAATCTTGATGGGCAATTGCGTGCGGACCGGAAATGTGGACCGGCAGACCGCTTGGGGACGATGCGTGACCGCTTTCTGCCGGGTGAGCCCGTCTCGCATGCGCGCACGGCGTGCAGTAAGCTTTTTGTTCGGCTCGCAAAACACGGGGAACCAGTCATGCCGCAGATTCAGATGCTCAATCCGGAAATTCTGGGCACGCCGCTCGGGCAATATTCCCACATGACCCGCGTCAAGGCGGCGGAGTTTCTGTTCATCGCCGGGCAGGTCGGCATCAAGCCCGGCGCCGACAAGGCGGCCGCCGATTTTGACGCGCAATGCGCGCAGGTATTTGCCAATCTGGGCGCGGCGCTGGCCTCGCAGGGCGCGAGCTTCGCCAACGTGGTCGAGTTCACCACCTATCTGGTGCACTCGCAGGATATTGCGAAATTCTATGCCTACCGCACGCGCGAATTTCCGCGCCTGTTTGCCGGCGGCGCGTATCCGCCAAACACGCTGTTGATGATCGACCGGCTGGTGCGCGAGGAGTTTCTGATCGAGGTCAGCGTGGTCGCGGCGCTGTAAAGGCGACGAGGCGCTCAGCGCTGCGCGGCGTCGGCCGGGCAGTCATAAGAGGCTGCTTCGGCGCCGGCCTCGAGCGCGGCGCTCTCCAACAGGTAGCCGAGCGTGGTCAGCCCGGCGCCGTTTGCCTGCTTCGCCAGTTCGAGGGCTGCGGTGCCGATATCGGCGGCAATTCGCCCGGCGTTGGGTGGGAGGCGGCCGGTGGCGCTGCTCTGGACGGTGCCGGCATCGAACGCTGCAGAGCCGGCGGCTGCCCGGTCGGTTGCCCCGGTATCTGTGGACGCTCTTCGCCGCGCATGCGCCGACCGGCGTAGCAGCCTCGGGAGTTGCAATCGTCTTGGCTGTCGCATTGAATCGCACCTGCAAGCACGCGACGGTTGTGTACTATTACCGATTATCGTTTGGTTATCAATGATTGTCATTGATCTTGTCCTACAACTCAAATAATACAAAGAAAATCAATGACTTGCATTTGCCGGCAGCTTGCCGTAGCTAGCCGAACTTCCTCAGAAACGCCACGCAGCGGCGCATGGCCAAACGTCAAAGAGTCCAACTCCTCAAAGCACGATTCCCCCGCCTGAGGCAGCTCAGGCAGGAGCAATTGGGTTGGGAAATCATCGATATTCTAAGCCGCCTGCCCGGCGCCAAGCCGAGCATTTCGTCGATTTACCGCCTCGAACAGGGCGACGCGATCCGCATGTCGAGCGCACGGCGCGTGTTTGACGTCATCAACGGGGCGATGGAGCACAAGCTCGACGCCAGCAAAGAATTAGAAATGAGCTGGTGAAGGTTAGGCCGGCCGCGACTTCGTCCGCGCGCCAATCACCTCGCCGGCCCTGCGGGTAGCGCGATTGCCAAGGCGGCGGCGCCTCACTATATAGCGCGGATTCGTGATTGAGCCTGCCTTGTCGTCTCGCCCGTGCATGATCGGGAGAAGTTGCCCCGGATTGGATCGGGGTGAATTCTCGATAGGCATCATGCCCCGCTAACAAGGGCCTTTCCCAAGACCACGCAAAATCCGGATTCGAACCGTCGCGAATGGTTCGCGCGGGAACAAAACGCATTCTGCGTTTTCATATGGAGGGCCACTATGGCTCAAGGTACCGTCAAGTTTTTCAACGCCCAAAAGGGCTTCGGCTTTATCGTGCAGGACGGCGGCGGCCCGGATGTGTTCGTTCACATTTCGGCGGTCGAGCGCGCCGGACTGCGCGGCCTCGCCGAGGGCCAGAAAGTTTCGTTTGACATCGAAGCCGACCGCCGCAGCGGCAAGTCGGCCGCGACCAATCTGCAAACGGTCTGATCGATAGCCATATACGGGCCGGCGCCACAGCGGCGCCGGCATTTTCGTTTCCTGGAGCATTTTCCGGAAAAAGTGTCCGCCGGTTTTCCGAAGAAAATGCGACCAGATCTATAAGCGGCGCAAAGAACACAACGGAGAACAAAATGCCGAGAAAGCCGGGACTGAATTCCGAATTCGTCATGTTCGACGTCCTCTATGAGGACGGCACGCAGCGTTCGAACCGCAAGGTGCCGCGCGCGCTTCTCGGCGGCATCGACGGCGACAAGCCGGCGCACGGCTTTCTGATCGAGCAGGATCGCGAGATCGCCGAGAAATCCGGCCGCCCACCCTTGAAGATCAAGGACATCACGCGCACGGGGGCGAAGAAGAAGCCGGTGCGCGGCGCGGCCTGAGGCCTCACCTTGGTGTACAGGCGTCCGCGAAGGCCTCGCGGGCGCGGACAAACTCCCCCGATTTCATCTTGTCGTCCTCTATGAGATCGACCATGGCGGCGGCGAGACCGCGGCATTGGGCGCGGCCGACCCGGGAGGGTGCCGCCGCCGGCCGCGGGGTCCGTGACGCGGGCCCGCAGGTGGTCACGACCACCGCATAAGTGTCGCGATAGAGCGCGCCGTCATCCTTTTGGGCATCGAGCAGAGAGATGAGCCCATTTGCCGCCTCCCGGCACGACGCGGGGTTGGAGCGTGGTGCTGCCGCGGCCGCCGTGCAGATCACCGCCGCGGCTGTGACCGCCCGAAGACCCAAAATGCCTTTGGTAAAGATATTGCGACGCAACATATGATCCCGACGCATGAACTCCATGCATGGCTGTAACTTGCTCAACGGCGACGAATCATTATGTTGCGTTGCAACAAAGCCATTTCAGCGGCCGATTTGAGGAGATATTGCCATGGAAAATGCCCGCAGCACTCGCCAGTCCCGCAACCTTGGTGAACGTGTACCCACGGTCATCGAGACGATTTTGCAGGTTATTGCCGAGGCGATCGAGAGCGCATCGGCGGCCCGGTGCCGCTATCCGCTCGCCGACTGACGGCGCGCCGCAGTGGTGCCAGGGGCGGCGGCGCACCCAACGGACGGGGCCGCCGTGCCATTGGAGCGCCTAATCATCCAAAAAGCTGCGCAGCTTCCCGCTCCGGCTCGGATGCTTCACCCCCGGATCAAGTCCGGGGGCAAGGCTTGCTGGTTGCTAGTTATCGAGGAACGAGCGGAGCTTGCGCGACCGCGAAGGGTGCTTGAGCTTTCTAAGCGCCTTGGCCTCGATCTGCCGGATGCGCTCGCGGGTCACCGAGAACTGCTGGCCGACTTCTTCCAGCGTGTGATCGGTGTTCATGCCGATGCCGAACCGCATGCGCAGCACGCGCTCCTCGCGCGGCGTCAGTGAAGCCAGCACCCGCGTCGTGGTTTCGCGCAGGTTGGCGGCGATCGCCGCCTGGTCGGGCAGGATGGCGTTCTTGTCCTCGATGAAATCGCCGAGATGCGAGTCTTCCTCGTCGCCGATCGGGGTTTCGAGCGACAGCGGCTCCTTGGCGATTTTGAGAACCTTGCGCACCTTCTCGAGCGGCATGCCGAGCTTCTCGGCAAGCTCTTCGGGCGTCGGCTCGCGGCCGATCTCGTTGAGCATCTGGCGGCTGGTGCGCACGATCTTGTTGATCGTCTCGATCATGTGCACCGGAATGCGGATGGTGCGCGCCTGATCGGCGATCGAACGGGTGATCGCCTGCCGGATCCACCACGTGGCGTAGGTCGAGAACTTGTAGCCGCGGCGGTATTCGAACTTATCGACCGCCTTCATCAGGCCGATATTGCCTTCCTGGATCAGGTCGAGGAATTGCAGGCCGCGGTTGGTATATTTCTTGGCGATGGAGATGACGAGCCGCAGGTTGGCCTCGACCATTTCCTTCTTGGCTTGGCGCGCCTCGCGCTCGCCCTTCTGCACCATGTGCACGATCTTGCGGAATTCGCCGATCTCGAGCCCGGTCTCAGACGCAAGCGTATGGATGTGGGTCCGCAGTTCCCTCATGCGGTCCTTCTCGCGCGCGACCAGTGATTTCCAGCCCTTGGCCGACAGCTTCGACACGCGGTTGATCCAGCGCGGATCAAGTTCCGAGCCTTGATATTGCCGCAGGAATTCCTCACGGGCCACGCCGTGGCTCTCGGCGAGCCGCATCAGGCGGCCTTCGTTGCTCACCAGCCGCTTGTTGATGTCGTAGAGCTGCTCGACCAGCGAATCGATGCGCGCCTGATTGAGCCGCAGCGATTTCACCTCTTGGATGATCTCTTCCTTGAGTTTTTTGTATTTGCGCTCCTGCGCCGGCGACAGCGAGCCGGTCGAGTGCAGCTTGTTCTGAATGTCCTGGTCCTGCAGCCGGCGCAGCCGCTTGAAGGAGTCGGCGATGGTATCGAATGTCTCCAAAACCTTCGGTTTCAGCTCGGCCTCGATCGCCGCGAGCGACATGGAGTTTTCCAGATCGTCTTCGTCGAGGTCGTTATCGGCAATGGCCGCTTCCTCGCCCGCATCCCCGCCGTCGCCGTTGGCGGCCTGTGGCTTGAACGGGGTAGGGGCGGGCGGTGCCGACGGTGGCGCCACGGTCTGCGGCGGCTGCGCGAACTGTGTGACGCCGGCCGGCCCTGCGGCAACGCCATTGCCGTTGGCCGCGGCGGCCGGATCGGTCCCCGGTGCGGCGCCCGGCATGCCCTTGGCATCGGGGCCCGCATAGGTCGCTTCGAGATCGATAATGTCGCGGAGGAAGACTTTTCCTTCGTTGAGCTCGTCACGCCAAATAATGACGGCCTGGAACGTCAGCGGGCTCTCGCATAGACCGGCGAT
>DATCBO010000100.1:0-89153 GCA_036511795.1 Xanthobacteraceae bacterium | reverse complement strand
CGGCACGAAGCCGCCATGAGCTCCCGGCATATGAGCGCCCGGCATGTTGGCGATCGGCAGGCCGTTCGGGCCTAACGCGTTGGGGTCGCCGCCGGGCGGCACCGCGCCGCCTTTGGCGTCGGGGCCGGCATAGGTGGCTTCGAGATCGATGATGTCGCGGAGGAAGACTTTGCCCTCGTTCAATTCGTCGCGCCAGATGATGACCGCCTGAAACGACAGCGGGCTTTCGCAAAGCCCCGCGATCATCGCCTCGCGGCCAGCCTCGATGCGCTTGGCGATGGCGATTTCGCCTTCGCGCGACAAGAGTTCGACCGAGCCCATTTCACGCAGATACATGCGCACAGGATCGTCGGTGCGCTCGGTGGGCTCGCGCGTCTCGGACTTGGCCGGCGTCTTGGGCGTCGCCGGGACGAGTTCGCCGCCTTCGGTTTCTTCCTCTTCGGCCTCCTGTGATTCTTCCTCGTCCTCGGAGTCGGCCTCCTCGGTTTCGACGACGTTGATGCCCATCTCGCTCATCATCGCAAGAATGTCTTCGATCTTCTCGGAGGTGACTTCCTCGGACGGCATCACGGCGTTGAGCTGTTCATAGGTGACGTAGCCGCGCTTCTTCGCCTGCTTGATCATCTTCTTGACGGCAGCGTCCGACAGGTCGAGCAGCGGCAGCGGAGCGTCAGGAGCCTCGGGCCCCTCCTTCTCGGGAGCGTCGGCTTCTTTGGGCGCGGCAGATTTTTGCACCGCAACCTTGGTCTTGCTCGCGACCGTCCCCGCGTTCTTGCTCGCCATTCTTTGTCTCCACCTACGCCTGTCGCTCACCGACCGCCCTGAAAGGGGGTGGGCCTCCGCTGGACCTCGGGCTGGGCCGGCCGAAGCGGCCCTCCTACCCTATGGTCCCCGTCTCACGCCGGCGGGCCAAAAGGCCCATTGTTGCCCGCGCCGTTCTATTACCCGTACCAGGCCTTACCCGTCCAAGGACCGGTACGAAGCCGGCGGAGGAGCGGGTGGGCCGCTTCGGCCCTGGCCGCACATCTCCCCCTACCCTATGCCGAGAGAATCGATCTCTAGGTTTTCGCAGGCCTCCGTTAAGCTCGGGCTAACCTTGAAAAATCGCAAAGCCCGAGGCCTCTCTGCCGGGGGGAGGTCCAGCGCGCCTGACGCCTACAATGACCGCGGCGTGCGGCCCGAGGAAGCTCCGAAGCCTTCGACCAGCGCCTCGGTTCCGTCGAGCTTGGATAGCCTCGCCTTCACGTCGCACAGCCGGGCGTAGTTTGGCTCGCTGTTGTCCTGGCCGAGGGCCATTTCCGCGTCCTTAAGTTCCCTAGTTAGGGAATGCCATTGTGTATGCAAGGCGACAAGCTGTTTCCAGGTCAGCAAAACGTCGGCGGAAGCGGCGCCCGGCCGCGCAGCCCAGACCGACGGTGTCGTGATCGTGCGCTCGATACGGCCCAATAGATTGTCAAAACCACGGCGGGTGAGCTCGGCGGTGAGTTCGGCGCGCTCGCCATCGCCGGCCTGTTCGGAATTCTGCGAGAAATTCGCCGCCCCGTGGGCGAAAACATCGACCAGTGCGCCTTTGAGCTTCTGCGTGTCGGTGTGGCGGAACTCGGCGGCGGCGAACTCCTCAAGGTGGTCGTGGAGGAGCCAGGGGTGGTTGAGCGCGGCCTGCAGGATCAGCGCCTCGCGGCGTGGGATGGCGGCGCGATGGCCGCGATGCAGCGGGCTCGCCGCAAGCTGCGAGCTTGCCGCCACGTAAGGTCCGTTCTGGCGCTGATCGGCGAAACGGCCGGGGCCGAGACCTCGTCCGGGCGGAAACCGGCGCCCTGCGCCGCCGCGGCCTTGCGGGTCGAAGCCGCGCTGACGGGCGGAGAAGGAAGAAATCTCCACGGGCGCGAACAATTGCCGAAGCCGCGCACCAAAATCCTGCCGGTAGTAGCGGCGCACCGATTCGTCGGCGATGGTCGCGGTTACGGTCGACAGCCGTGCCTCAAGCGCTGCGCGCCGCTCGGGCGTATCGAACGGGCCGGTTTCGCTCTCGCGCGCCCATAAGACGTGGGCGAGTGGCCGCGCCGCACCGAGTATGTCGGCGATCGCCTCGCGGCCCCCAGAGCGGGCCAGATCGTCCGGGTCCTGCCCGTCCGGCAGCGCGGCGAATTTCAGGCTCTTGCCGGGCTTGACCAGCGGCAGCGCCAGCTCGGCCGCCCGGTAGGCGGCGCGCCGCCCGGCATTGTCGCCGTCAAAGCACAGGATCGGCTCATCGGTCATGCGCCACATCAGGGCAAGCTGGTCGGTGGTGAGCGCCGTGCCGAGCGGCGCAACGGTCGCCTCGTAGCCAGCGGTCACCATGGCGATGACGTCGACGTAGCCTTCGACCGCGATTACCGGCGCGCCGTCGTGGGCGGCCTTGCGGGCGTCGGCGATGTTGTAGAGCGTGCCGCCCTTGTGGAAGAGCGGCGTCTCCGGGGAGTTGAGGTATTTTGCCGACACGTCTTTTTCGAGCGCGCGGCCGCCGAAGGCGATGACGCGGCCGCGCCAGTCGGCGATGGGAAATATGACGCGATCGCGGAAGCGGTCGTAGGGCACCGCGATGTCCTCCCCCGCAACGAGAAGTCCGGCCTCGACCATGTCTTCGACCGGCACCTTGGCGGCGCCGAGATGCTCTTTCAGCGCATATTGCTCCGCCGGGGCGTAGCCGAGTCGGAATTTCAGCTGGGTCGCCGAGGCAAGCCCGCGGTCGGCGAGATAGCCGCGGCCGCGCGCGCCATTCCGTGACGCCAGCGTGGCCTCGAAGAACTTGGCGGCGAGTTCGACGATGTCATGGAGCGTCTTGCGGTGTTCGTCGCGCGCTTCGGCCTCGGGCGAATAGGCCGGCAGCGGAACACCGGCCATCTCCGCCAGCCGTTCGACCGCTTCCGGAAAGCTGACCCCCTCGGTCTCCATCACAAAGTCGAAAATGCCGCCGTGCTTGCCGGAGGAGAAGTCGTGATAGAAGCCCTTCTCGTCGTTGACCGTGAACGAGGGCGTCTTCTCCTTATTGAACGGCGAAAGACCCTTCCATTCGCGCCCCGCCTTGCGCAATTTCACGCGGCGGCCCACGACCCCCGAAACCGGAAGCCGCGCACGCAGCTCATCGAGAAATTGTGGCGTAAAGCGCATGGTGATTCGCCTGAACCCACAAGGGTAGCGCAACGGCGTCTTCAATATAGGCAGGACGGCTGCGCGGGACGCGCAAACACGGCTTGTCCCGGTTTTCCACAGCTTCCCGGCTACCAAAAGGATGGGCGAGAGAAACTGCTTGCCGTTTGTATATACATATGTATATACCTATTGCCCATAGGGACACAATGCCCGGCCAGTCTGAAACCGCGGAGAAAAAGAATGGAACGCATTCATTGCCTTCGAGGGAGTAGCCGGTTATGGCCGACTCAGAATTTTTGCAGATTTGGCAGCTATTCGTGAGTTCGGATGGGACTGGAAGAAACGTTTGAGCAATCTACGCGATCACAAAATCGACTTTGATGACGCAAAGGGAGCATTCGGCGGCTACATGAATATCCGCCGATCCGACCGTCATGGCGAAACCAGATACCAAGTCTTCGGATATCTCCAAGGCCGGCCTGTCGCGGTCATATGCACCGTCCACGGGTCGTTCTGCTGGCTCATCTCGGCGCGGCACGCGAGCCGCGACGAGCGAAAAAAATATTACGGTGGTCTCACGATACGCACCGAGCAAAGGTAAGACCGATTGGGCGGCTCTTGACGCGCTGACTGATGAAGAAATCGAGGCTTCGATTGCCAATGATCCTGATTGGAGCGACAATTGGAATTGGGGCGAAGCCGTGCTCGTCCCTCCGAAGAAGAAGGCGATCTCGATCCGAGTCGACGAGGATGTGCTCGATTATTTTAAGACCGAAGGCCCGGGCTATCAGCGCCGCATCAATGCGGTGTTGCGGTCCTACGTGCAGCAGAAGCACAAGAAGCGGGCGTGACGACCACGCACTCAAAGACGGTCAGTTGCCCCCGTCGCGCGCGGCCATGCCCTTGGCGAACGCACGATAGAGGCGCGCAGGGTCGGCTGTTTCGCCGGTGAGGCAGCGGAATGCCGCGGCCGCCTGATGTACCACCATGCCGCTACCGTTGAGCGTGCGCGCGCCGTTGGCGGCGGCGGCTTTGAGGAACTCGGTTTCGGCCGGCGTGTAGATGACGTCGGCGGCCCAGTGCCTCGGCTTGATCGCGGCGGCAGGCACCGGATTACCGGGAAAGCCGCTCATGCCGGTCTGCGTGGCGTTGACGATGCCGTCGGCCGCGGCGATGTCGCGCTCCAAATCGTCGGTGAGACGGCAGCGTGCCGCGCCGTAGTGTTTGGCAACATCGGCCGCTAGCGCATTGGCACGGGCAAGATCGAGATCGTGAAGCACGAGCGTGGCGGCGCCAAGGTCCATCAGCGCAAAGGCGACCGCGCGTCCTGCGCCGCCCGCGCCGATCAGCACCACGGTCTTGCCGCGGGCGCTGTCGGCTCCCAGCGTTTCGGCAAAGCTGTTACGCCAGCCGTGGCGATCGAAATTATAGCCGGTGGTGCGGCCGTCCTCCGCGATCGCGATCGTATTGATGGCGCCGACCTGGGCCGCTTCCGGGTCGATGGTGTCGAGCAGCGGAAGAATGTCCTGCTTGAACGGATAGGTGATGTTGACGCCGGCAAAGCCCGCCGCCTTGATGGCGCCGAGCAGTTCGGGCAACTGCCGTCCCGGCGGCCGGTCGGCATCCATCAGATGATAAAAGCCGTCGATGCCCGCGGCCGCGAATGCCTCGGCGAACAAGGCCGGCGACAGCGAGCCCTGAATATTCCTGCCAATCAGGCCGACCAGTATTCTGCGCTTGGTCACGGCGGCGCGGGGCGAGAACTCACCCGCCCCCGAGCAATTTCTTCACCATCGCGCCGGCCTTGGAAAAATCCATCTGGCCGGAGAAGCGCTGCTTGACCGCCGCCATGGTGCGGCCCATGTCCTTGAGCGTCGCAGCCTCGAGTTCCTTGATCAGCCCCGAGATCGCTTCGGCGGCGTCGAGATCGGACATCTGCTTCGGCATGTACGCGGAGATGATCTCGATTTCCTCGCGCTCCTGCGCGGCAAGCTCGCTGCGCCCGGCCTTCTCGTAAATCTCGAACGATTCCTGGCGCTGCTTGATCATCTTGCCCATGACATCGAGGATTTCGGCGTCATTGAGCGAGGTGCGTTCGGCGCCGCTGGTTTCGCGCTTCAAGATCTCGGCGTTGATCAGGCGCAGCGTTGAAACCCGCCGCGCCTGGCCGGCCTTCATGGCCTCCTTCATCGCTGTATTAATCTCGTCGCGCAGCACGATGTCGGCTCCTCGAGCGTTGATATCCGTTCCCCGGCAATAACAGGGTCGGGGTGGGGACGGCCCAGAACGGCAGTTGCGTCTCACTATATAATACGCGACTAAGAGGCCATGACCCAGCTGCAAGATTCCTCCGCCGGCGCGACGGCCGGGGCTTGGCATGACCGCAAGCCGACCGCGCTCCTGGTGCTGGCCGACGGCACCGTGCTCGAAGGTATCGGCTTCGGCGCCAGCGGCCATGCGGTCGGCGAGGTCTGCTTCAATACGGCAATGACCGGCTACGAGGAGATCCTGACCGATCCGTCCTATGCGGGGCAGATCATCACATTCACGTTTCCGCACATCGGCAACGTCGGCACCAACGACGAGGACACCGAAACGGTCAATTTGGCGGCGACGCCCGGCGCTCGCGGCGTCGTCCTGCACGCGGCGATCACCCAGCCGTCGAATTATCGCGCGACCCGCCACCTCGATGCCTGGCTGAAGAATCGCGGCGTCATCGGGCTCGCCGGCATCGACACGCGCGCGCTCACCGCGCGCATCCGCGAACAGGGCATGCCCACCGCGGTGATCGCGCACGAGCCGTCCGGCAATTTCGATCTCGATGCGCTCAAGCGGCAGGCGCGCGAGTGGCCTGGCATGATCGGGCTCGATCTGGTGCCGATGGTGACGACGGCGCAGCGCTTCACCTGGGATGAAACCCCGTGGCGCTGGGGCGAAGGCTACGGCCGCGCCGACAGCGCTGCGTTCCAGGTCGTCGCCGTCGATTACGGTATCAAGCGCAACATCCTGCGCCAGCTCACGGGCCACGCCTGCAAGGTGACGGTGGTGCCGGCGCAGACCGCGGCCGAGGACATTCTGGCGCTCAGGCCCGACGGCGTCTTTCTGTCCAACGGGCCGGGCGATCCCGCCGCCACCGGCCAATACGCCGTGCCGGTAATCCGCTCGCTGATCGAAAAGGTGCCGACATTCGGCATCTGCCTCGGCCACCAGATGCTGGCGCTCGCGATCGGCGCCAAGACAGTCAAGATGCACCAGGGCCATCATGGCGCCAATCATCCGGTGAAAGACCTGCAAACCGGCAAGGTCGAAATCACCTCGATGAATCATGGCTTCGCGGTTGACCGCGCAACACTGCCGGCGCACGCGGTCGAGACGCATGTGTCGCTGTTCGACGGCTCGAATTGCGGGCTCAAGCTCAAGGACCGGCCGGTATTTTCGGTGCAGTATCACCCGGAGGCGTCGCCCGGCCCGCGCGACAGCCACTATCTTTTCGGCCGTTTCGTCCGGCTGATGGAAGAATTCCGGGCCAAGTAGTCGTTCGTTTCAAGTAACCGTTCGTTCAAGTCATCTTTCAAGTCATCATCCGAGCGATCGTCCGAGTAGCGTTACTAAGTAAGCGTTTTGAAGTCAGCGATTTGTTGCGTGCGCCGTTATAAAATCTCAACCGATGTTGGCGTAGAAGGAGCGGCCCACTCGGGCGCCAACGCACGCCATGCCCATCGCCCGCAAACGTTCCGCTCCCGCGACCTTTCATTTCTCCGACGACGGGTCGATCCCCAACAACGCCGCGCTGCCGCTCGTGGTGTATCGCGCCGGCATCGATCTGTCCGGTTCGCCCGACCCCGAACAGCTGATTGAACAGACGTTCGCGGACAACGGCTGGGGCCACATGTGGCGCAACGGTATTTATCCGTATCCCCACTATCATTCGATGATTCACGAGGCGATGGGTATCGCGCGTGGTCGCGCCAAGGTGCGCTTCGGCGGCAAGAAGGGCAAAGAGATCGACATCGGCGTCGGGGACGTGGTGATCCTTCCGGCCGGCACCGGCCATCAGCTCATCACTCAAACCCAGGAGCTGGTGGTGATCGGCGCTTATCCGCCGAGCGGTAAATACAATCTCTGCCGCGGCAGCAAGGCTGAGCACGCCAAGGCGATCGCGTCGATCCCCAAAGTGCCGGCGCCCGCGACCGATCCGGTATTCGGCGCCAACGGACCGCTGATCGCGCTGTGGCGGGCGTGAAGGTCGGAATCGAAGGACAGCGGCAACTTATTGCGCTACTCTATTTCCGATTGAAACTCGCTGTCGGAGTTCGCTGCTGACTGGGCAGCGAACCAGTCCGTCCCGCTCGGGAGATGTGACAATGAGAATCTTGTTCGCATTGCTCGCACTGTGCGCCGCAGGAATTACCGGCGCCTCGGCGCAGGAGCTTCTGTCCGGTCAATATCAGTGCGTCCAAAATTGTACCGGACAGCAGTTGGTGTACATCACCCAAAACGGCTGGGATATGAACCTCGTCAACGAGGCGGGCCAGCCGTCGCGTGCCTGGATCGATCATCCCGGCCATATCTGGGCGGAGCGCTGGAACGAAGGCGCGGTGATTTCCCCCGACGGGTTCGCCATACAGTTCGACGACGGCACGGTGTGGCAGCGTTTCGTCCCGGTGCCTCCGCCGCCGCCGGTACCCCTCAGAAGGCGCGGCTGAAGCCGAGTTGGTCACGCCGAACGCGGTGGCGCGGGCAGCAGGCCAGCGGCCGCATTTGCATCTTCGATGCTGTTTGTCTCGAACCGGATCGGTTTCAGCTCGCCCGCGGCTTCGAGCACCGGATAGGCGACCGAGCAGATATGCGAATGGACGCGCTTGAGGTCGCTCAAGATATCGAGGTGCAGTGACGTCGTCTCAAGGCTTTCAGGGCGGCCTTCGCGCAGCCGTTCGAAATGCCGGTCGGCGGCGGCGAGCTCGGCCTGCCGCAGCTCGGACTTTTGCCGCAGCAGCCGGCGTGCGGCCTCGACATCGCCCGTCATGAATATTCCGAACGCCGCCTGCAGTGAGTCGACGACCTGTTTGTGAAATCCTGCCAGCTCGGCCGCGCCTTCGGCTGAGAACTGATAGCGCTTCTTGATTTTCTTTGCCGCCAGTTCGCACAGGTTTTTGTCGACGATGTCGCCGATGTGTTCGAGGTTGATGGTGAACGAAATGATCTCCATGGCGCGGCGGCCGTCGCGCTCATCGAGGGCATCGCGCGTGAGCTTGGTGATATAGAGCTTGATCGCCTCGTTGAGGCGGTCGACGGCGTTGTCGAGCCGCGACACATCGGTCACGAGTTTCCGATCGTTGTCGAGCAGCGCCGCCATGACATTGCGCAGCATGGTCTCGACGAGATCGCCCATGCGCAAGGTTTCGCGCGCCGCATTGGCGAGCGCGAGCTGCGGCGTTGCCAGCGCCGCCTCGTCGAGATGCCGCGGCGCGTAAGGATCGGCCGGCTGCTTTCGCTCCGGCAGAAGACGCACCAGCAGCCAGGCCACGCCGTTGAGCGGACCGATGAAAATCGCGGCCAGCGCGATGTTGAACAGCATGTGAAATTCGGCCGTCATCTTCGCGGGATGCGGCTGCAAAGCCACCATTTCTCGCGCGATCGGGCCGAGAAATGGCAGCACAAGCAGGACGCCGACCAGCCGATTGATCATGTTGCCGACCGGCAGCCGGCGGCTCGCCGGATCGCCGCGCGTGCCGGATTCGATCAGCGGGTTGATCGCGCTGCCCAGGTTGGCGCCAAGCACCAGCGCCAGTGCCGCCTCCGGTGTCACAAATTGCGAATAGGCCAGTGACATCACCAGCAACACCACGGCGACGCTCGAATGCGCCGCCCAGGTCAGCGCCGCCGCAATGAGGATGCAGAGCACCGGATCGTTGGTGATCGATCTGAGCAGCGATTGCACGGCCGGCGCCTGCTCGGCCGGAGCGAGCGTGTCGAGCAGAACATGCAGCGCCAGGAGAATGAGCCCGAGGCCGATGCCGACGCGGCCGAGGGCACGGGGAAGGCTATTGTCCGCAGCGCGAAACGTAACGACTCCGATGATCAGCAGGATCGGCGCCGCCGCCGATACGTCGAACGACAACACCTGCACGATCAACGTGGTGCCGACATTGGCGCCGAGCATGATGGCGAGTGCGGGCACGAGCCCGACGACGCCCTCGGCGGTCAGTGAGGCCGTCATCAGGCCGGCGGCGGTGCTGCTCTGCAACAGCGCCGTCAGGCCGAACCCGGCGCCGAATGCGGTGAAGCGATTGCGCAGCGCCTTGCCAAGCACGCGGCGCAGGTCGGGGCGCGAAGGCGCGCAGCACGCCGCTGAGCACCATGTGCAGGCCCCAGAGCAGCAGCGCCACACCACCCATCAGATCGAGCAGAACCAGGCTTCCCATCGGCTGTCGCCTTCATTGCAGGGCTGGCGATACGCATTGGCCGGCGCTCATGCGACCGTCAGACCGCGGACGTTTCGGTAATGGGGCCGGGGCTCGCGGGTTCCCGTATTTTGTCGGCCGTTGGGCGCGTTGAACGGTGTTTGCACACCGTGGGAAGCCGATGCTCGCCGCCTCAATCTTGTTTGGGGCCCACTGTGTCGGCCATCACGGCGCCGCGCTGGCCGAGCGGCTTATCGTCTCCGACTGTGGAATCCTGCGCGGTCTGATGCTCGATTTCAGCATTCAGTTCGGCACCGAGCAGCACCACCATCGACGAGATCCACAGCCACATCATCATGGCGAGCACCGCGCCGAGCGAGCCGTAGGTGGCATTGTAGGTATTGAATTTGGCGAGATACCAGGAAAACAGGAACGAGGCGACGATCCACACCACCGCGGCGAACACGCTGCCGACACTGACCCATTTCCAGCGCGCGGCGCGGCGGTTTGGGCCGTAGCGGTAGAGCACGGCGAGACCAACGAGCAGCACCACGAGCAGCGCCGGCCAGCGCGCAAGCCGAATGAGTTCGGCGGCCGCGCCGCCCAATCCGACCCAGGACAAGGCCACCGGTACGGCGATGACGGTGCCGACCGCGGTCAAGAAGACGGCAAAGCCGCCGAGGGTGAAGACAAGCGCCACCAGGTTGAGCTTGAAGAGGTTGCGGCCCTCCTCCTGTTCGTAGATGACATTGAGCGCATCGATCAACGCCTTGATGCCGCCCATGGCGCTCCACAGCGTTACCAGAATTCCAACCACGACGCCGATGCTGAGCGCGCCGTTGCGCTGCGCGGCGATGCGCATGGTCTGCTCGTTGAGGATGCCGAGCACGTCGGCCGGCACTACGCCCTGCAAGAGCGAAAGCTCCTGGCCGATGGTGGCGGCGTTAAAGAAGATGCCGTAGGCCGAAACCAGCGCGGTGACGGCGGGAAAAATGGCGAACAGGATAAAGAAGGCGACGCCGCCCGAGATTGACAGCAGCCGGTCGGAGTTCGTCTCACGATAGGTGCGCCACAGGATATCCTTCCAGCCGGCCCAGGGGATTTGCAGCGGATGCATGGCGTGGCGGCCGCGGCCGTGTTCCGCGGCGCGGTGGAGCTGGGTGTCGCGCGGCTCTTCCGAACTGCGCGGTTCGTTAAACGGCCGCTCTTTGTTCGCGGCCGGCGGCACGCGACGCTGTGGTGATTTCACGGCTGTGTTGGGCGGCATGACGCAAGACAACGTCTTGGACCGCATCCGGTTGCGCCCTACGGGCAGCCGGGCGCCATCGCCGTGGCCCGGCATTATTAAAATGAAAAACTTCGGCAGCGGGTTGCCGCCGGCGCGGTAGGAGAGGGGGAGGCTCGCAGGCCCGCTGAGCACACGCGGCCGCTATGGCTAGTTCAACACGTTTTCGATATAGACCGGGGCTTACTACTATTTATCAGCGGGGGCGTTCATGGATCTCGCCAGCGAGATCGCCCAGCGGAAAGCCTCTTGGAAGGAGATGGTGCCGAGCGCCGCCGTCTCCAGACATCCGTACGGCTTTCTGGTTGTCCGATTGCCGGCAAAAATCTCCGAAGCTGATGTCCGGTTCAATGTATGGCTGAAAGAAAATCGCCCCGGACAGGAACCCAACTGGCCTATCCATTCCCACGAAGTGTCGATGTCGAGCTACGTGGTTCGCGGCGAACTTGAAAATCTCGTCTGGCCGGAACCCAGATTCGGCTTTGGTGAGCCACTGTATCTGGCATCCTACACCAAGAGCACCTCGGTACTGACGAAGAGCGACTTGCGAATCTCGGAAGGCCGCAAGGTTTGCGAAACGGTTCGCGCCGGAACGCAATACGGGGTGGCTAAGGGACTGTTTCACGCAACCAACATTCCGGACGATGCCGAATGCGTGACGCTCTGCATGTTTCATGCGGAAGAGAACGGCATTGGCACGGTGCTTGGCAGCGACGGTCATCCGCAGCAAATCGAGTTTCAGCGCTTTGCGGTAACGCCCGAAACCGCGCAAGCGACAAAGGAATTGCTATTATCCGCGTTGTCCTGACATTGCCGGACCGGGCGCCGCAAGGCCATCCGCGGCGAGCGGATACTGGAATCAGACAACCACCAGCGATGGCGTCCTGAGGAGCCAGCGGTGCCCAGCGCCGACGCCGACATTTCATTGCTGGCCGGCCCGCAGACATTGGCTGGTGAGGCGCCCCCGCGGCAGCTTGCGGGTCGGCTCGCCGGACTTTCGCTGCCGCGGCAGGTGGCGGTTCTCGCGGTCTGGCCGCTGCTCGAGCAACTGCTGACGTTTCTCGTGACCTTCGTCGATACCATGCAGGCCGGGCATCTCGATCCCGACGCTGTCGCAGCGGTCGGCGTGGCCGGCTATATCATTGGTATCGTCGGTTTGATTCAAGCGGCCGCCGGCATCGGCGCGGTCGCCATCATAGCGCGCGCCACGGCGGCGCCGCAGCGCCGCCTGGTCAACGCGACCCTCGGTCAGTCGCTCGTCCTCGCCGTCTTCGCCGGCGCAATCATGGCCGCGGTATTGTTGCTGCTCGCCCCGTCGATCGGCGCCTTCGTCGGGCTCACCGGCCGAGGGCTGCAGCACAGCATCCTGTTCCTGCGCATCCTCGCATTCGCGACGCCGATGAGCTTCATGCTGTTTGTCGGCGGCGCCTGTTACCGCGGCGCCGGCAACACCGCGATGCCGTTCCGCATCATGCTTGCCGTCAACGTCGTCAACGTCGCCGGCAATTACACGTTCGTGCGCGGCCCGCTGCCGCTCGGCGGTCATGGCGTTGCCGGCATCGCCTGGGCCACCGATCTGGCCTGGTCGCTCGGCGCGGTCGCCATGCTGGTGTCGCTGCTGCGCGGCCACAACGGGCTGCGGCTCTACCTTCACCGCCTTGTTCCCCACTGGCACATCATCCGCCGCTTATTGCGCGTCGGTCTGCCCAATGTGGTGGAGGCGTCCGGTTTTTGGATCGCCCAGTTCGTGGTTCTCAGGATTGTCGGCAACACGATTTATGCCGGTCTGCCGAACGCCATCGCGGTTCATGCCGTCGCGGTTCGGCTCGACGGCATCAGCTATCTTCCCGGTTTCGCGATGAGCACCGCGGCGGCGACGCTCGCGGGCCAATACCTCGGCGTCGGCGATTATCAGCGCGTCAAGACCGCGACGCGGCTGTGCTGGTACATCTGCATGGCCATCATGGGGAGCGTCGGTCTTTTGTTCGTGCTGGCCCCGGGATCGCTTGTCGCCATCGTCACCAGCGATCCGGTCATCATCCACGACGCGCCGACTTTGCTCCGCATCTGCGGGCCGTCCGAGATCTTCATGGCGACCTATCTGGTGCTCTCCGCCGCAATGCGCGGCGCGGGCGATACGCGCACGCCGATGGTCCTGTCTTATCTTTCGATCTTCTGTGTGCGCCTGCCGGCGGTCTACCTTCTCGGCGTGGTGCTGGGTTACGGATTGACCGGCATCTGGTTCGCGTTGTGCGGCGAAGTGGCGGTGCGCGGCGTTATTTTCGCGCTGCGGTTCTGGCAGGGCGATTGGCTCAAGGCCAAGGTGTAAGGCGTGGGCGCCGCGGCCGCTCAGGCTAGTGGCCGGCCAGCACTGCCACCAAGATAGCACCCGAGGTCGCGCAACGCCTCGCCATGCTCACGCCAAACGGCCGGCGCCACCGCGGCGACGATTTGCTCAAGTCCTGCCGCGCGGTGAGCCAGGCCGGCGGCATCGACGACATCCTGCTGCGCAAATGTGGCCATGACATTGAGGATCAAATCGCGGTCCGGCGAGCGTTGCGCCGCATGCGGCACGTCACGCCAGCCGCGTTCCGGACGATCCGCGTAGCAGGCGGCGAAGATCAAATCCCGCACGCGCAACGCCGTCGCGTATGTATCGGCGAATGTCAGCAGCCGATCGCCGCGGATAAGGCGCTTGCGCAACAGAAACATCGCCACGTAACAGGCAAGCACGGCCTGCTCGACATCAGCGCCGGCATGTACCTCAAAATCCCTGCGCGCGGCATCGACCGGGGCGGCGGTCTGCCCGGCAAATGGCTTTATGCCGCCGTCGCATTGCAGGGCGAGGACGAACTCGTTGTCGAGGAGCTGTTGTTTGCGGCTCTGCGGCAGCAGATAAATGTCGAGTTGCCCCCATTTCCGTTCGCCGACATGCAGCAGATAGACAAAGCCCATGCCGCCGAAGTCGCGTACGATCCCGTCGAGCCAAGGCGGCAACCGACCCGGCAAGGCGTGCGGCAGCTTGCCGGTCAGATCGCGCAGCGCGGTTTCGTATTCCGCGTCGGCCGCAATTGCGACGAGATCGATGTCGCTTTCGGTATCGCCGGCGCCGCGCGCCATCGAGCCGCGCAGCAACGTCTCGCGCGCCCACGGTCTGGCGAGAAGAATGCGGTTCACGTCGTCAAGAACGCGAGACTGCCAACGCTGGTCTACCGACGCCGGCGCGCCAGCCGTCTCACGCATCCACAAGCCCCATGCCGAGCGTGAGGCGACGCCGCGCGGCCCAGAAGTCTGCGCGCTCGTGCTGACCATTCTCCAGACACGCGTGCTCTAGCGCTTCGTAGATTTCTCCCTCGGCGACGGAGAAAGCGAAATAAAGCCCAAGCACGGCCCGCTCCCAATGCGCTAACGAGCTGGCGTGCGGCGTGCGCTCGGTGTCATCGTGCCGGTTTGCAAGCGTCATGCGAAGACACCTGACCGTATCAGCCAAAGCCGCCGGTGATAGTTGCGACATGGATCGCGAAGTCGGAGGCGTCGCGTCGGCAAGAAGCTTTTTCAGATGGGCGTCTTCGTGAACGTCGATCATAAGGTGCAGGCGAGCGTGGTTGCCCGCGTTGCAGGCCCCGTGCGCAATGGTTGGACGAAAGGTCTGCAACGAACCGCACTTCATGTGAAATCGGCAGCCCGCTGAAACGAACAGGGCGCCGGGATTGGTGTCGATTGGCAAATGGATGCGTTGCCGCGAGGCGCGACTGAGATCCTGATAATCCCGATGCTCCCATAAGGCGCCGCCTGGATCGAGCCGGGCCAAACGCACCATCATGTAGCGCAGCCCCAGGTCTTCGAGAAATCTGCGGGTGAGGGGCAGCCTGTCGAGCGCATCGGTTTCCACAGGCCGGCCGGTATCGGTCACTGCTCCGTCGGTGGCATCGGCAGTGCGGCCCAGCAGCGAGCACGTCCACCAACCGCCCGATTGATATTCGCTGTAATGCCGCCGGTATGGAATATCCGCCCGTGCAATTTCATCGAGCAAATCTTTGAAGTTGAATCCAGGCGGCAAGGCGTTGGAGAGCTCGAGCAGGAACATGTGATTCGCCTCGGCCATCACCGTGTTTCCTCGCGCCAGCTTCTAACGCCCGGCAAAATCGTCATTCGGCCGCACTAGGCCTGATCCCGATAATAAATTCAAGATTCTGTCATATTCCAGGCCATTCCAATTAGGATCGCTCGCCCCATCAGGATCGCTCGGTCGTGAAAAATCATCCTGCCTGTCAGCATCGTTAGAAGCTCTGACGATATCGGGTTCGGGTCGGCGCCGAGCGCCGGCCGTGTTAGCCAAAGGCTTGTAAAAACTGGAATAACCGCTGTCCCTTGGCAGCCAAATTGATATCCTGCCCGATGATCGGGACAGCTTGAATGCGCCGCTGGTTTCTCAGTTATCACTCGCCGGACGAGGCGTTGGCCGCGAGGCTCAAAGACGCTATCGAGGCGAAGGATGCGGCGGCGCGGGTGTTCTTCGCCCCGGCGCATTTGCGCGCCGGCGGTTCGTGGAGCGCCCAGCTGGCGCAGGAAATCGCCGAGGCGAATGCGTTTATTCTCCTGATCGGCGAGTCCGGACTCGGAAAGTGGCAAGTCCCTGAATACTACGAGGCGCACGACCGGCATGTCGGGGCGCCCACAGAATTTCCGCTGATTGTCGTCTTGCTCGAAGGACAGAGCGCGCCGGGCTTGCCGTTCTTGCGGCAGATGCATTGGATCGTGACAGCCGATCCGGCCGCGGAAACCTCGATCGCGCGCCTGTTCGACGCGACGGCGGGCCACGGCAGCACTCCCGGACAGCTATGGCGCTACACCTGTCCGTATCGCGGTCTCGCCGCGATGGAAGAAAAGGACAGCGACTATTTTTTTGGACGCGCGCGGGAGACAGTCGATGTTCTCAACGCACTCGCGGCGCCCAACCGACTGCCGATCCTGATTGGCAATTCCGGTGTCGGCAAATCCTCGCTCGCTCAGGCTGGCGTCATTGCGGCGCTCAAACAGCAGGCTTGGCCCGAGGAGGCGGCCGCCGCCAGCGTCTGGCCGGCGGTCTTCGCGCATAGCCGGCAATGGTGCTACCTCACGCTCAAGCCTGGCACCGATCCGCTCAAAGCGCTGGTGGAGGCATTTCTGGACACGTGGCAATTCGACGCCACGGACTTTGAACGGACCAAACAGCAGAACGGCTGGATCGAGCTGTTACGCGACGGCAAGGCGAGCCTGCCCGATCTTATCGACGCGACCGTGCGCCGCCGCAAGGAGCTCAAGGAGCCCGAACCGGACGGCTTTTTGCTGTACGTCGACCAGGGCGAAGAACTCTACATCCGCGCCGAAGCGGGCCAGCGGCGGCGGTTTTCAGAACTTCTCGCGCAGGCTTTACCGGACCATCGCTTGCGCACGATGATGAGCATGCGCGCCGATTTTCTCGGCGCATTACAAGCCGACAAGCCGCTGTTCAACGCGCGCCAGCAGATCGACGTGCCGCCGCTCGGCGAGGAGGAGTTGCGGGAGGTTATCAGCCGGCCGGCGCAACTGCTCGGCGCGCGCTTCGAGAACGATCGGCTTATCGAGGTGATCACCCGGCGCACCGTCGAGGATTCGGTGAAGGACGTCGGCGCGCTGCCGCTTTTGTCCTACACGCTCGACGACATGTGGACGCAAATGCAGGCGGCGCAGCCCGGTGATGGCATTCTGCGATTGCCGGCGCCCTATTTCGAGCTCGGCCGCGTCCTCGTCGATCGTGCCAACAGCTTCTTGGCGACTCATCCCGATGACGAAACCGCGCTCCGCCGCATCCTGACCTTGAAGCTTGCCACGTTGCGCGAAGGCGAGGAGCCGACGCGCCGGCGCGCGGTGCACTCCGAATTTTCCGAGGCAGAATGGCATCTCATCGGCGAACTCGCCAATCATCCGTATCGTCTTCTCGTTACGGCAAGGCCGCAGCTTGAGGACGGCGAGGCGCATGGCGAATCCACTGCCGTGAGCCAGACCGTGGCGCCGATCTCAAACAGTGGGGGCGCGGCTGTATCCGCGCCAACTACGTCGCACGGCGAGACCTATGCGGAGGTTGCGCACGAGGCCCTGTTTCGCCGCTGGGACCGGCTGCGCGAATGGGTTGCCGCCGAGCGTGAATTTCTGGCTTGGCGCAGCGGCCTCGAAGCGGCGCGGCGGTCTTGGCAATCGACGCCGCATCATTCGAGATACGACGCGCTTTTGATGGGCGCGGCGCTCGCCCAGGCACAGAGTTGGCTGATCCGGCGAACCAATGATCTGCATGGGCCCGATCGCGAATTCATCGCGCTCAGCATCGCGCGCGAGAAAAAAGTGCAGACCCGTGCGCGCAGCATTCGTGCCCTGATTTACATGCTGCTGGTCGGGATGATTGTCGGCCTCTTGGGCTGGATCAATCAGGCGTTTCTCAAACAGCAATGGCGCTGGTACGCGACCGAGCGGCCGTTCGCGTCCGCCAACATGCGGCCTTACGTTCTTGCCGCCGACGCGGAGCGGTCGCTCAAGCCCGATCCAAGCAAGACTTTCAGAGAGTGTGTGCCTAAGGCGCCTGGCCGGGATTTCTGCCCCGATATGCTCGTCGTTCCGGCCGGCAGTTTCATGATGGGAGCGGCGCCAGGCGAGAATGGACAGAGCGACGAGCAGCCTCGGCATCAGGTGACGCTCGGCAAAGCCCTTGCGGTATCCAAGTTCGAATTGACGTTCGACGAGTGGGATACCTGCGCGTCTTATGGCGAGTGCCGCGCCGATGTCCGCGACGCCGATTTCGGGCGCGGCCAGCGCCCGGCGATCAACGTCGATTGGGACGACGCTCAGCAATATGTGGCGTGGCTGTCGAAAATGACCGGCAAGCCGTATCGGCTGCTGACCGAGGCCGAATACGAATACGTGGCTCGCGCGGGAACGCAGACGGCATATCCCTGGGGGCCCGACATCGAGGTGGACGGCAAACCGATGGCCGACTGCAACGGTTGCGGCAGCCAATGGGACGCTAAGCGAACAGCGCCGGTGGGCTCATTTCCCCCGAACCGCTTCGGTCTGTTCGACACGATCGGCAATGTGTGGGAATGGGTGACGGACTGCTATCACCCGAACTACGTTGGGGCGCCCGCGGATGGCTCGGCATGGACCACAGGCGACTGCAGCCATCGGGTCGACCGCGGCGGCGGCTTTTGGCGCGACACGCCGCAAACCGTACATTCGGCCAACCGCGACAAGGGCACGCCCGATCGGCGCGGCTTCGACGTAGGCTTTCGGGTTGCGCGCGATTTGAACCAATAAGCCGGCTACGCGTCTCGCGTGTCCGCGCCGCAGCCGGATTCGTTTAAGATCGGCACGATGATCGAACAGCAGATGCCGCAGCGCCAACGCCGGAGTTTTTTGCTAACGCGCGTGCGGCGGCTGCTCCTGGCTGCTGCCCTTCTGTCCTTGCCGTCCACAATCAACGCCCAGTCCGCCAACCGAGCCTATATGTCGGGTGGATGCGATACGCCGACCACGCCATTTTGCGACGCGCTGATGCCGCCTATCGCAGATTGGACCGGTCATGTGTTTCATTTGAGCCAAAGCTACCCGGCCACGATCGGTCCCGACGTGCGGCCGTGGCTGCGATACGATCCCAGGACGCAGACAGAAAAATATCTGCGTGCGGTTCTCGATTATGTCTTTGACGGCAATCTGCGTGCCGACACTGAAGCAAGCTTCGATCTCACGCTCAATCGCAAACGCGCCTGGTACCATGCGCCATGGCAGGACGTTGGCATCACCGGCCGCGAGTTCATTCATGGCCTGACGCGCGAACGCGTGTCGCGGCCTTATGAGTTGGCGCCACAGCAGACACACCAATGGAGCAGCTATGCGGTGGGATTTTACAATGCGCCGGGCGGCATGATTTTGGGCCGTATTTGGAAAGACCGAGGCGCGCCGAACGCCGCCGCGGCGGCGTTTCCCGATGGCACAGTCGCGACCAAGCTGCTGTTCACGACCGCGTCCGAAGCGGAGGTGCCTTATCTGAAGGGAGCGCCGCGCTGGCGGGCCTATGTGTATGCCGACGCCAACGAACCCGATCCGACCGCCGCCAGTCCACGCGCCGTGCTCGCGCTTCCGCTGCTGCAGATTGACGTCGCGGTGAAGGATCGCCGCGTCGCCGATGCGACGGGCTGGGTTTTTGGCACGTTCGTCTATGGCGGCGGCCCGGGCGGACAAAGCGGCAGCGGATGGACTCATGTCGCCACGGTCGGCGGCATGTGGGGCAACGATCCAAACTACTCGGGCACGGGATCGCTGTCGCAGACTTGGATCAATCCGTCTGTGCACATGCCCCATCTCGGCTACCAGGACCGGCTCAGCGGCCCGGTCGATTATCCGACCTCGTCATGCTTGTCGTGTCATTCAACCGGTGAAGTCCCTGCCGGCGTATTGCTGCCACCGGCGCAAGCCGACACCGCAAAATGGTTTCGCAACATACGATCCGGCGAGCCATTCGATCCCGCCCGGCAATCGACCGACTATTCGCTGCAGACCTCGGTCGGCATCGCTAACTTCGAGGCCCATCGCGCAGCGGCGTCGCAGCCGAGGGGACTGCCCAAATAAGGCTTCCGGGGCGCCGATTGAGAGCAGCTTCGGCGCGCACTCGCGGCATCAAAAAAGAACGAGGCCCCGATCTTGCGACCGGGGCCTCTCACCAATTTTTGAATCCGTTCGGTTGATTTGCTGGCAGCGTCAGGCGGCGGCCTGGCGGTTTGCGCGCTGCTCGGCAGGGCGTTCACTTTTGGCTTCGTTTTTGGCTTCGGTTTCGGCGCCGTCGAACTGCGCGCGGCTCCAGTTCCAGAGCATCTTGATTTCGTGCGCCGCACGGCCGCCGGCATCGTATTCGGTGACGCCGAGACCCGCGGCGATCGCGTCCTGATAGTCCATGCGGGTCGCCAGCATCGGCTCGGCGAGCACGCCGAGTTCGGTGAGGCCTTTGGCCGCCTGGCCGGCGCGCGCGCTGCGGTACGTGACCGGGCACTGGTTGAGCACGAAGGCGGCTCTGCGCTTGGCGAGGAAAAGCGTGCGGAACGTCGATGCCGTCGCTTCCATATCAAGACGCGTCGGCCGCGCCGGCAAGAGGCAAAGGTCGGCGGCCTCGGTGATGAGGCGCACAGCCGGCCCGTCAGCGCCGGCCGTGTCAAAGATGGCGAGCGTGAAACCCGCACTGGCCAAGCCGTCGAGAATGGCGCGCAGACGCTGCAAGCGCTCACGTTCGAGCGGTTCGACCATGATCCGGTTGGGCGCATGCGCCGCGGCGCGGCGTTCGCCCCAGTGCACCAGCGACGCCTGCGGATCGAGGTCGAGCGCAATCACCCGCTCGCCGGACTGTGCCGCCGCGACCGCGAGCGATGCCGCCAGTGTGGTCTTTCCGGTGCCGCCTTTTTGCGTCAGGAAAACTATGGTGCGCATCAAACTAACCCGTTGGTCCATTGCGACCGTGCTGGGGCCGTCTTCGCCGTAAAGGCGAGCCGGCTCAATTGCTGCGATGCCGCGCCGCTGGCGCGGCGGCGATTGGGAATCTCGATGTCGACGGCCAGCGTCGAGACGGTGCCGCCTCGATCCATCGTGATCTGCACCTTGTCGGGATCGAAGGCGACATGGCGCGCGATGACCTCGAGGATTTCTTCGCGCAGTACGCCGAGCAGATCGGGCTGGCCGCGCGTCTCGCGCTCGTGCGCGAGGAGGATTTGCAGGCGCTCGCGCGCAACCGGCGCGGAGCCCCGGCGAAACAGGCTGAGCAGGTTCATGCTGCTTTCCGTCCGAACAGCTTGTTGAAGATGCCGCGGCTTTCCGAAGGAATGTGCATGGGGATTTGTTCGCCCTTGAGACGCCTCGTGGCGTCGAAATAAGCCCGGGCAGGGGCGCTGAGCGCGGCATTCAGCGTCACCGGCGAGCCGACGTTTGACGCGCGCAACACTTCTTCGCTCTCGGGGATGATGCCGAGAAGCGGAATCGACAGGATATCCAGCACGTCGTCGATCGACAGCATCTCGCCGCGCGCTGCGCGCCACGGATGATAGCGAGTGATCAGCAAATGCTTGTCGACGCTCTCGCCGCGCTCGGCTTTTTCGGTCTTCGAGTCGAGCAGGCCGATGATGCGGTCGGAGTCGCGCACTGACGACACTTCCGGATTGGTGACGATGATCGCGGTGTCGGCGTGCCGCATCGCCAGCGTCGCGCCGCGTTCGATGCCGGCCGGGCTGTCGCAGAGGATCCAGTCGAACTTGGCGCGCAGGTCGGCGATCACCTTGGCGACGCCCTCCTCGGTCAGCGCATCCTTGTCGCGGGTCTGCGAAGCGGGCAGCAGAAACAGGTTCTCCAGCCGCTTGTCCTTGATAAGCGCCTGCGGCAGCTTGGCCACGCCGTTGATGACGTTGATCAGATCGAACACGACGCGCCGCTCGGCGCCGAGCACGAGATCGAGATTGCGCAGGCCGACGTCGAAATCGATGACCACGACCTTCTGGCCGAAATGGGCCAGCGCCGCGCCGAGCGAAGCTGTCGAGGTGGTCTTGCCGACGCCACCCTTACCCGATGTCACCACTACAACGCGCGCAGATTTCTCCTCGCTCATGTCTACGACCTCTCTTTAGTTCATCGCTGTGATTTTCAGCGTGTTGCCGTCCAGCCATGCCTGCGTCGGTCCGCGGCGCAGGCTGGCTTCGATTTCGTCCGCCGTCTTGTAGTGAGGGCCGATGGCCAGAAGCTCACCCTCGAAACGGTGGCAGAAGATGCGTGCGCGCGAATTGCCGGAGGCGCCCGCCATGGCGAGCCCGCGCAGCGTGCCGTAAATGTGAATGGAGCCGCCGGCAATGATCTCGGCGCCCGAGCCGACCGAGCCCAGCACCGTCACGTCGCCCTCGATGTAGACCACCGATTGCCCGGAGCGCACTGGCGAATCGATCAGGAGCGATGCGGGTTCCTGCTTCTGCGGCGGCGGAGCCGGCGCGGGCTCTGCCGCAGCAGCGGCAGGCTCGGGGATTTCGATCTCTTGGCCGGCGCGGCCGCCGCGCAGCAGCGGCGGCAGCGCCGGCGTCAGCTCGTTCGGCGAGATGCCCTCAATGCCGAGCACGCGGATGCCGCGTTCGGCGAGGCTGGCGGTGAGCTGGGAGATTTCGGGCGGGGTCAAGCCCGCTGTCGAGAGATCGAGCGCGACCGGGTGGCCGGCGAAGAAACCCTTGGATCGCTCCAGCGTGGCGTCAAGGTCGGCAAGCCAGTCGGCGATCGGTGGCGTTGGCGTGAAAACGAACGCCATGTAGGACCGCGCTCGAAACGTCAGCGACTGCCGTTGGCAGATGAGGCTCGACAAGGCCGCCGCTCCGATGTGAATGAATCTTGATTGGTTAATAATGTGCGGACATAAAGTTAACGGGGAGTTAATGGTTACCTCCGCTTAACGCTTTTTTGACGCTGTGTTTTGGGCGTTTTTCTTGCGCAAAATGCGCAGTGCGTCGCGCTCATCCTTGCGCGCGCCGCCAGCAGCCAGACGTGATCAGAGGAGGCCGGACGAGGTCAGCCGAATGCGAACTCTAGTCCGGCTTGATCCCGGCATCGCGAATGACTTTGCCGTAACGCGCGTGGTCGGCGGCGATCTTCTTGGCAAACGCGGCGCCGTCGAGATACGACAGCTCATAGCCGAGCGGCGCCATCTTGGCGCGCACGTCCGTCATCTGGTCGATCGCCGCGATCTCGCGGCTGATGCGCGCGATTGCGCCGGGCGGCATTTTGGCCGGCCCGGCAATGCCGAACCAGACGCTGACATCGAAGCCAGGAACGCCGCTCTCGGCGACTGTCGGCACATTCGGCAACAGCGCAACGCGCTGCGGCGACCCCACGGCGAGCGCTTTCACCTTGCCGGTTTGCACATATTGCATCACCACGTTGGGCGTCGCCCACATCAGCGGGATCTGGCCGCCGAGGAGATCGTTGAGGGCCGGCGCCGTGCCCTTGTAGGGGACGTGGGTAATTTCGATGCCGGCGGCGGCATTGAGCATCAGCGCGGCCAGCGAGTGCGGCGTGCCCATGCCGGGCGAGCCGACAGAGAGCTTGCCGGGATTAGCCTTGGCGTAGGCGATCATGCCTTTCAGATCGCTGACCGGCGATGACGGCCCGGCGAACAGCACCAGCGGTGTGGTCGCCATCTGCGCCACCGGCGCGAAGCTTGTGACGACATCGAACGGCACTTTCCGGTGCAGCCACTGCTGCAGCGCTGCCGAGGTTTCGAAGGTCGCGAGCGTGTGGCCGTCGGGGGTCGCCTTGGCGACCGAGTCGAGACCGACCATGCCGCCTGCGCCAGGCCGGTTTTCCACCACCCATGGCTGCTTGAGGCGCTCTGCCAGAAGTGCAGCAAAGACCCGCGCGATGGTGTCGACCCCGCCGCCCGCCGCGATCGGCACCACCAAGGTCACCGGCCGCGTGTCGGCCGCTGGCGCTTGAGCCAGCGCCGCCGAGGATATGGCGGCGATGAGCGAACCAGCCGCCGCAGCCATTGCCGCAGCCGTGTGAGCAGCACGCATGTTTTCCTCCCCGTCGATTTGGTCGAAGCTTAGCGCGGTGCCGCCCACAGGACAAATGCCAGGGATTGCACCCGCTGTTGCGCGCAGCGTTGCCGCCGCCCAAATTCTGGTCTAAGCAGCCCTCGCGCGGGGTTGAGCCCCTGGCGCCGGCGCGCCTCACAGGCGCTCTTTTTTTGCGTGTGCTGTCATTCCGGGACGGCTGTGGCCAAGCCCGGAATCCATAACCACGAACGGTGACTATGGATTCCGGGCTCGCGAGCCGCCGCTCGGTCCCGGAATGACGAACACAGATGCGGAAGCGATGCCCAAGCGGACTGACATTTCCACTGTCCTGATCATCGGCGCCGGCCCGATCGTGATCGGCCAGGCGTGTGAGTTCGACTATTCGGGCACGCAGGCCTGCAAGGCGCTCAAGGCCGAGGGCTACCGGGTCGTGCTGGTCAATTCTAATCCGGCGACGATCATGACCGATCCGGATCTGGCGGACGCGACCTATATCGAGCCGATCACGCCGGAGATCGTCGCCAAGATCATCGAGAAGGAACGCCACGCCATTCCGGGCGGCTTTGCGCTGTTGCCGACCATGGGCGGGCAGACCGCGCTCAACACCGCGCTATCGCTGCGCAAGTTGGGGGTTTTGGAAAAATTCGACGTCACGATGATCGGCGCCACCGCCGATGCCATCGACAAGGCCGAGGATCGCGGGCGGTTCCGCGAGGCGATGAAGAAAATCGGCCTGCAAACTCCGCGCTCGCATCAGATCAAGACGCTGATTCAGGCGCTGGAGGCGCTTGAGGATATCGGGCTGCCCGCCATCATTCGCCCGTCGTTCACGCTCGGCGGCACCGGCGGCGGCATCGCCTACAACAAGGCGGAGTTCATCGAGATTGTCGAAGGCGGCCTCGACGCTTCACCGACCTCCGAGGTGCTGATCGAAGAATCGGTACTCGGCTGGAAAGAGTTCGAGATGGAGGTGGTGCGCGACAAGAACGACAACTGCATCATCGTCTGCTCGATCGAGAATTTCGATCCGATGGGTGTGCACACCGGCGATTCGATCACGGTGGCGCCGGCGCTGACGCTGACCGATAAGGAATATCAGGTCATGCGCGACGCCTCGATCGCGGTGTTGCGCGAGATCGGGGTGGAGACCGGCGGCTCCAACGTGCAGTTCGCCGTCAATCCGGCGGACGGCCACCTCGTCGTTATCGAGATGAATCCGCGCGTGTCGCGCTCCTCGGCGCTGGCCTCGAAGGCGACCGGCTTCCCGATCGCCAAGGTCGCCGCCAAGCTCGCGGTCGGCTACACGCTCGACGAGATCAAGAACGACATCACCGGCGGCGCCACGCCGGCCTCGTTCGAGCCGACCATCGATTACATCGTTACCAAGATCCCGCGCTTTGCCTTCGAAAAATTTCCCGGCGCCGAGCCGGTACTGACGACTTCGATGAAGTCGGTCGGCGAGGCGATGGCGATCGGACGCACGTTTGCGGAGAGCCTGCAGAAGGCGCTGCGCTCGCTCGAAACCGGCCTGACCGGGCTCGATGAGGTGGCGATTCCCGGCCTCGGTCAGGGTGACGACAAGAATGCGCTGCGCGCGGCGCTCGGCACCCCGTCGCCCGACGGCGTTCTGAAAATCGCGCAGGCCATGCGGCTAAACATGAGCGATGCCGACATTCACAACGCCTGCCGGGTCGATCCGTGGTTCCTGGCGCAGATCCGCGCCATCGTCGACACCGAAGCCGAGATTCGCGCCAACGGCTTGCCGGCGACGGCGCCGGCGCTGCGCCGGCTCAAGGCGATGGGCTTTTCCGATGCCCGGCTCGGGCGGCTGACCAATATGCCGACCGAAGAGGTTGCGGCGCGCCGCCGGAGCCACGGCGTGCGGCCGGTGTTCAAGCGCATCGACACCTGCGCGGCGGAATTCGCGTCCCCCACCGCCTACATGTACTCGACCTACGAGGCGCCGTTCGCCGGGCCGGCGGTGAACGAGGCAGCGCCGTCGGGCAGAAACAAAGTCGTGATCCTCGGCGGCGGCCCGAACCGGATCGGGCAGGGCATCGAGTTCGACTATTGCTGCTGCCATGCCGCCTTCGCGCTGAAGGACGCCGGCTACGAAACCATCATGATCAATTGCAATCCGGAAACGGTGTCGACCGATTACGATACCTCGGATCGCCTCTATTTCGAGCCGCTGACGGCCGAAGACGTGATCGAGATTATCGATACCGAACGCTCCAAGGGCACGCTGCACGGCGTCATCGTACAGTTCGGCGGCCAGACTCCGCTCAAGCTCGCCGAACCGCTGGAAAACGCGAAGGTGCCGATTCTGGGCACTTCGCCGGACGCCATCGATCTCGCCGAGGACCGCGACCGCTTCAAGCAACTGCTCGAGCGCCTCAAGCTGCGGCAGCCGAAGAGCGGTATCGCCACCTCGCCCGAAAAGGCGCAGGCGATTGCCGAGGCGATCGGCTATCCGATCGTCATCCGCCCATCATACGTGCTGGGCGGCCGCGCCATGGAGATCGTGCACGACAGCCACCAGCTCATCCGCTACGTGGTGCGGCTTGCTGCCGATCTCGAACGACCATCCGAGTTTGCCGTGTCGGAGAAGCGGCCCCTCCTGATCGACCGCTACTTGACCGATGCGGTCGAGATTGACGTCGATTGCCTCGCCGATGGACATGACAGCTACATCGCCGGCATCATGGAGCACATTGAGGAGGCCGGCATCCACTCCGGCGATTCCGCCTGCTCGCTGCCGCCGCACTCGCTCGACCGGGCAACCATTGCGGAGCTTGAGCGGCAGACGCGCGAACTCGCGCGTGCGCTCAAAGTCGGCGGCCTGATGAACGTACAATATGCCATCAAGGACGGCGACATTTACGTCCTTGAGGTCAATCCGCGCGCCTCGCGAACGGTGCCGTTTGTCGCCAAAGTGACCGGCATTCCGTGCGCCAAGATCGCGGCGCGCGTCATGGCGGGCGAACGGCTCGCGAGCTTCAAGCTCAAACCGCAAAGCTTCGAACTCGCCAGCGCCAAGCATATCGGCGTCAAGGAAGCGGTGTTCCCGTTCGCGCGGTTCGGCCCGGCGGTCGACACCGTGCTCGGTCCGGAGATGAAATCGACCGGCGAGGTCATGGGGATCGACCGCGACTACAACGTCGCCTTCGTCAAAAGCCAGCTCGGCGGCGGCTCCCGGCTGCCGAAGAGCGGTACGGTCTTCGTTTCGGTCAAGGATGCCGACAAGGTACGGATTCTCGATGCGATCCGGCTCCTGTACGAGTCCGGTTTCCGGGTGTTGGCGACTTCGGGCACGCAGCGCTATCTGGCCGAACATGGCGTCGATGCCATCCGGGTGAACAAGGTGGCCGAAGGCCGCCCCCATATCGTCGACGCCATCAAGAACGGCGACGTCCAGCTCGTGTTCAACACCACCGAAGGGGCCACAGCCTTGGCGGATAGTCGTTCGCTGCGGCGCGCCGCCCTCTTGCATAAAGTGCCGTACTACACCACTCTCTCTGGGGCCGTCGCCGCAGCGCAGGGCATCCAGGCTTATCTCAAAGGCGATCTCGAGGTGTGTGCGCTGCAGCGCTATTTTGCGTCCGGGCCCGGCTGACAGTCAGACCGGTTCGGGCGGCGGCAGGTAGAGACAGGGCGTGCACTCGCGTGGCCGGATAGGAGCCGGGCCGCGGTGCAAACCTTGACTCTGCAGGCTTGGAGGTTTGAGGACTATGGATAAAATTCCTATGACCGCGGCCGGCTATGCGGCGCTCGAGGCGGAACTCAAGGAGTCCCAGTCGGTCGAGCGGCCCCGCATTATTCAGCAGATCACCGACGCGCGCACGCACGGCGACCTCTCGGAAAACGCTGAGTACCACGCTGCCAAAGAGGCGCAATCGCTCAACGAGGGCCATATCGCCGAGCTTGAGGACAAGCTCGCGCGCGCCGAGATCATCGACGTGTCGAAGCTGTCCGGCGATACCATCACGTTCGGCGCCACCGTGACCCTGATCGACGAGGACACCGAAAAGAAGGCGGTGTGGCAGATCGTCGGCGAGCCCGAAGCGGACGCCAAGAAGGGCAAGATTTCCATTACGTCGCCGCTCGCCCGCGCGCTCGTCGGCAAGAAGAAGGGCGCGCAGGTCGAGGTCGTCACGCCCGGTGGCGCTCGGGCTTACGAAGTGATGAAGGTGGAGTGGAAGTGACGCCCTAGCGCGTCATTCCGGGGCCGAGCGCAGCGAGGAGCCCGGAATCCATAAGCTCAGCGTTTCCGGTCAACCGCCCCGTTTTCAAATTCCTCCCATTCCGTGATTATGGATTCCGGGCTCGCGCCGTGCGCGCCCCGGAATGACATCGGGGAGCAAACCGTCCATGAAATTCGGCGTGTTCGATCACCTGGACGATGCAGGCGTGCCGCTCGGTGAGCTGTTCGCCGGGCGGCTCAAGCTCGCCGAGGCTTACGACCGCGTCGGCTTTCACGCCTATCACCTCGCTGAACATCACGGCACGCCGCTCGGCTGCGCGGCGTCGCCCGGCATTTTCCTGGCGGCATTGGCGCAGCGCACCACTAGGCTCCGCTTCGGCCCGATGGTCTATCTGCTGCCGTTCTATCATCCGCTGCGGCTGATCGAGGAAGTCTGCATGCTCGATCAGATGAGCGGCGGACGACTCGAGCTCGGCATCGGCCGCGGCGTGTCGCCGTTCGAGACCGCGAATTACGCGCTCGATTTCGCGCAGACGCAGCCGATGTATCACGAAGCATTCCAGGTGCTGATCAAAGGCCTCGCGTCGGACGAATTGTCGTTCGCGGGAAAATTCTATCGCTTCGACAAGGTGCCGATGATCCTGCATCCGGTGCAGCGGCCACATCCGCCGCTGTGGTACGGCGTCGGGCTTCCCGAAAATGCCGATTGGCCGGCGCAGAACGACGTCAACATCCTGGCGCTTGGGCCGCGCGCGACCGTCGGTCCGATTTTCGAGCGCTATCATGCGGTGCGGCGCAAGCTCGGCATGGCGGATACGACACTCTGCGGCGTCGGCCGGCATGTCGTCGTCGCCGAAACCGACGACAAGGCGCTCGCCATCGCGCGCCGCGCCTATCCGCGCTGGCGCACGAGCTTCTTCTGGCTGTTCGAGCGCAACAGCTCGGCGCCACGCACCCACGCCCATTACCCCGAAACCTTCGACGAATTGCAGGCACTCGGCACCGCGATCGCCGGCTCGCCGGCGACCGTGCGCAATTTCATCGCCGCGGACGTCAAGGCGACCGGCGCAAACTACTGGACGCCTTGGCTTGCCTTCGGCGACATGACGACCGCCGAAGCCCTGCACTCGATCGACCTGTTCGCGCGCGAAGTGATGCCGGCGTTTGGCTGAGCGCGGGACCTTTGGGCCTGCTGACGCTAACCCTGTCGTCAGGAGTCCTGCGGCCGGGACCATTGCGTCGCTTGCATAGCTCATAAAAATCCCTAAATTGGCTCCTGGGGTAGCTGGGCGCGTGTTAAGGCGCTGGCTGGGGGCGGGATCGGCCGATTCCAGGCTGAATGGGTCGAATCGACCCATTCTGAAGGGCAAAGGCAGGGTCCGCGTGCCTCCGCGCCCTGCGGCATTCGAACGAGATGTGCAGGTGAGCAAGACAACCCAGGCGAAAGTCGTCATTATCGGTTCCGGACCCGCCGGTTACACCGCCGCCATCTATGCGGCGCGCGCGATGCTCGACCCGATCCTCATCCAGGGCATCGCTCCCGGCGGTCAGCTCACCGTGACCACGGACGTGGAGAACTACCCGGGTTTCGCGGACGTGATCCAGGGCCCCTGGCTCATGGAGCAGATGCAGAACCAAGCCGCCCATGTCGGGACACGGCTTGTCGCCGATCATGTCAACAAGCTCGATCTGCAGCGGCGGCCGTTCCGTATCGAATGCGACTCCGGCGACATCTACATTGCCGAGGCCGTGGTGCTGGCGACCGGCGCGCAGGCGCGCTGGCTCGATCTGCCGTGCGAGCAAAAATTCCGCGGCTACGGCATTTCGGCCTGCGCCACCTGCGACGGCTTCTTCTATCGCAACAAGAATGTGCTGGTGATCGGCGGCGGCAACACCGCGGTCGAGGAGGCGCTGTTCCTCACCAACTTCGCCGCGAAGGTCACGCTGGTGCACCGGCGCGACAGCCTGCGCGCCGAGAAGATTTTACAGGACCGCCTGTTCAAGCATCCAAAGATCGAAGTGATCTGGGACAGCGTGCTCGACGATGTGCACGGCGCCGAGAATCCGATGAAGGTCACGCACGCGAAACTCAAGAACATCAAGACCGGCGCCGTCAGCGAACATACGGTCGACGGTATCTTCATCGCCATCGGCCACGTGCCGGCCACCGAACTGGTTGCCGGCCAAGTGGAAATGAAGCCATCGGGCTACGTCAAGACAGCCCCGCATTCGACCGCGACTTCGGTGCCCGGACTGTTCGCCGCCGGCGACGTCGCCGACGAGGTCTATCGGCAGGCGGTCACCGCGGCGGGGCTCGGCTGCATGGCGGCACTGGAAGCCGAGCGGTTTCTCGCCGGACACGCTGCGCTGCGCGATGCAGCGGAATGAACACTGGCCTCTCCCCGTGTGCGGGGAGAAAGGTATGAGATGGATTGGGATAAACTAAAAGTATTTCACGCGGCCGCCGAGGCGGGCAGCTTCACTCACGCCGGCGAGCAGCTTGGGCTGTCACAGTCGGCCGTCTCGCGCCAGGTGAGCGCGCTGGAACAGGAGCTCACCGTCTCGCTGTTCCACCGTCACGCGCGCGGGCTGATCCTCACCGAGCAGGGCGAACTCCTGTATCGCACCGCGCACGACGTATTCATGAAGCTTGAAGCGGCGCGGGCGAAATTGACCGACAGCCGCGAGCGACCGAATGGCGATCTGCGCGTCACCACGACGCCGGGCATCGGCATTCACTGGCTCACGCCGCGGCTCGGCGAATTCCTCGAGCTCTATCCGGACATTCGCATCACGCTGCTCACCACCGAGGAAGAGCTCGACCTTGCCATGCGCGAGGCCGACGTCGCCATCCGGCTGCGCCAGCCGACGCAGCCTGATCTCATTCAGCGCAAGCTGTTCGCCGTGCATTTCCACGTCTACGCCTCGCCCGAATATCTCAAACGCTTCGGCACGCCGCGCACCTTCGACGATCTCGACCAGCATCGCGTGCTGGTGCTCGGCGGCACGCAGCCGCCCTATCTGCAGCGCTCGCGCTGGCTGATCGAAGTCGCCCGCGACGGCAAAGGGCCGCGCATTCCGCACCTCGTCATCAACAACATCCTCGGCGTGCTGCGCGCCTGTCAGCGGGGTCTCGGCATCGCCATGCTGCCGGATTATCTGGTCGAGGAAAATGGCGGGTTGGTGCAATTGTTCGGCGAGGCCGAGGCGCCGGCGCTCGACGCGTATTTTGTCTATCCGGAAGAACTCAAGACCGTGGCGCGCGTTCAGGCATTCCGCGACTTTCTGGTCGTCAACGCGCAGCGCTGGGCGTTCTGAGAAACCGGAATTCTAAGCAACGTTGTGTGTCAAAAGCGCGCGTGCGCCGACGCCGCATTTCGTCCCATAAAACCGCGACTCTTGTGCAACGCGCGCGCGTATACAGGTCAATTATTGCGCCAGTTTTTCGCATGGCTGGCATGTAAACCTTCTCGTTGTCTGCGCTGATCGCGGATCGCATAGTATTCAAATGCTGCGAGGCGACTCGGTTGCCCCATCCTCCCAGATGGCAACCATAATGCTGGCAGCTGTTCCCTCTGGAAGGTGAACGCCAGCGCCCCCACGCTGGCGAACTAAAACCGGGCCTAACGGCCCGGTTTTCTTTTATGCGAATTCTTCGATTCAAAATCACCGAGGCGAAGATTCAAATATTGTTGGAGACGAACGACTGGTGAGCTTCTAAACCCCGCTCGCACAGAGCCCTTGTGCAACCTTCGGTTTCCAGTTTCCCGTATGCTAAATATTTGACATATAGACATATCGATGATATGTCTATACATATGATCGAACGAACAACCGTCAGATTGCCGCGCGAACTGCTCGTGCGAGCGAAGCGTAAAGCGGTCGCCGAACGGCGCACGCTCACCTCTCTGATTGAGGAGGGCCTGCGGCTGGTCGTGCTGGAAAATCCAAAGAATGCCAGGGCCAAACGCATCCTGCCACGCGTGAGCACGGCGACGGGTGGCGCATTGCCGGGAATCGATATTTCCAACTCAGCCGCGCTCCAGGAAATGGAAGATCTGGAATACGTCGAGCGAATGAAGCATTTCAAATGATTCTACCGGACGTGAATGTGCTCATTGACGCCTTTCGCGCTGATGCACCTCGCCACCTCCTCTGCAAATCTTGGCTCGATAGTGTGGTCCTCAACGATGCAAGTTTTGGTTTATCGCCGTTGACGTTAGCCGCCGTGGTCCGCGTCACCACGAACCGGCGCACTTATGTCACGCCAAGTTCCTCTGACGAGGCGTTCGGATTCTGCGAGGACTTGCTCCGTCAGCCGCACTGCCAGCTTGTCGAGCCGGGCGAGCGTCATTGGGATATTTTCCGGCGATTGTGCATCGAAACCGAAACACGTGGCCCAATCGTCACCGATGCCTGGTATGCTGCGCTCGCGATCGAATCGGGCTGCGAATGGATCACGCTCGACCGTGACTTCGCCCGCTTTCCTGGGCTGCGCTGGCGATTACCGGAGTAATTCCTCAATCTATCGACGGCCGCTCAAGCCAATGAAAATCTCGATCCTCGACGACTACCACGACACCGTGCGGACGCTGTCCTGTTTCGACAAGCTTGCCGGGCACGAGGTCACGATCTGGAACGATCACGTTCAGGACACCGATGCGCTCGCCGCGCGACTCGCCGATACCGAGGCGCTGGTACTCATTCGCGAACGCACCCAGATCCGCGCGCCGCTGCTTGAAAGACTGCCGAAGCTCAGGCTCATCAGCCAGCGCAGCGTCTATCCGCATATCGACATCGCCGACTGCACGCGGCTCGGCGTCGTCGTGTCATCGAGCCAGCATCCGGGCACGCCTTCGCATGCCACCGCGGAAATGACGTGGGGCCTCATTCTTGCGGCCATGCGGCAGATTCCGCAGCAGATGGCATCGCTCAAGTCCGGCGGATGGCAGATCGGCGTCGGCGCCACGCTGCGCGGCAAGACGCTCGGCATCTTCGGCTACGGCCGTATCGGGAGCGCCGTCGCCAATTATGGCCGCGCCTTCGCGATGAATGTTCTGGTGTGGGCGCGCCCGGCGACGCTGGAAAAGGCGCGCGCCGACGGCTACGCCACCGCGGCCAGCAAAGAAGAATTCTTCGCCGCCTGCGACGTCATCAGCCTGCACATGCGGCTCGTCGAGGCGACGCGCCACATCGTCAAAGCCGTGGACCTGGCGCGCATGAAATCGACTGCGCTTCTCGTCAATACCAGCCGCGCGCCGCTGATCGAGCCGGACGCGCTCGTCGAGGCGTTGCGCCGCGGCCGGCCAGGCATGGCCGCGGTCGATGTCTATGAGCAGGAGCCGGTGCGCGACGTCGCGCATCCCCTGCTCAACATGCCGAACGTCGTCTGCACGCCGCATCTCGGCTACGTCACGCGCGACGAGTACGAGGTGCAGTTCGTCGACATTTTCGATCAGATCGTGTCCTATGCGGCGGGTAACCCGGTCAATGTCGTCAATCCCGATGTGCTCAAGGGTCCGCGGCGGTGAAGCGCAGGATCGTCACCGTCAATGACAAGATGCAGCACGGCTACCGTTACGCGCTGACGGCAGCGGCTGGCCGCAATTTCGATCCGGAATTCCGTCCCGATCTCACGCCCGCGCAGATGCTGAGGCTCGGCGTGTTTGGCGGTAAGTACATGACCGATTGCCGGAAGGAGTTTCCGGTAAGCTGGTTTGCGCGCGCCAGGCTTGCCAAAAAGCAGCGCGACAAATTGCTGAATTATTTCGGCGTCGACGCCAGTCAGCCGCTGTCGGTCTGGCGCAAAAAGGGCTGGATCTATCGCGACGACCCGCGCGGCTGGTTTCAGTGGTACTGCCGCTATTACATGGGCCGCCGCATTTTAGATGAGGACGCCCGCCAGATCAGGCGTTGGAAGGCAATCCGCCGGCACGTCCGCCAGGTACAGCGCAACTGTGAGCCGGGCGACGTCACTTGTCGCAAGCGTCAGCGCCAGGCGCTGCTGCACTGGGCCTACGACAGCCGGACGATTTGAGGCAGTCGCAACGACCGCCTATCCGTCATGCCCGCGACAAGCGTCGACAAGCGCGGGCATGACGAGGTCAGTGGCTCAAGATAGAACAGCCAGCTCACGCCGGCTCCAGACCCTTGGCCTTGATGACGCGCTTTGCTTCCGGTGTGGCGAGAAACTGGATCAGAGCTTTAGCCGCTTGCGGATGACTTGCACTCGTCGATATGCCGGCGACGAACGGCGTGACGCTCTGCAGTTCGCGCGGCAGTGGGCCGACGATGTCGATGCCCGCGACTGCCATCAGCTCGGCCATCTGCTGGATGCCGAGTTCGGCTTCGCCACGCAGCACCACAAGCCCGGCAAGACCACCGGCGCCGCCGGCGCCATATGTCGACTTGGCCTGCATCTCGGCTGTGATGCCGAGCTGTTCGAACACCTTGGCAAGATGCACGCCGCTCTGGCCGCCGCCGACCGGCTTGCTGCAGGCAATCGATTTCGCCGCCAGCATGGCGCGCTTGAAAGTCTCGGGCGACGAAATGTCGGGCTTTGGCGCGCCCTTCGCCACCGCAACGCCGATGGTAGAATCGGCGATGTGGACGGCGCTGCCGGCGACGATCCGGCCGCATGTCTCAAGATCGTTGATGCCGGTGCGGCTGACGATTGCGACATCCGCCGGCTTGTCCTCGCTGAGCTCCTTCTCGAGCCGCAGCGACGGTCCGAGTTCGACGATGGCGCGGTTGCCGGTCGCGCGTTCGAAGGCCGGCGCCAATTCCTCGAACACCGTCTTCATCGCTGTCGTGCTGACTACTTTGATTTCGATACCGCTCACATCGTTCTCCTGTCGCCGCGTCAGATGGAGTCCCGGAATCCATCGCTTCACGCGGCCGCAATAGTCGTCATACGGCTTGCCGAACAGGGTGCGCAGCCGCTTCTCGTCGCTGCGCACGCGCCAGTCGAACCACACCGCATTGACGGCGAGGATGGCGACGGCGAACCACGACCGGAAGGTGATCGCAAGGCCCGCCATGAAAATCAGGTGGCCAAGATACATCGGGTTGCGCGTGTAACGGTAGGGACCTTCCGCGACGAGCCGCTGCGGCGGCCGCTCCAGTCCCGGCCCGCCGCCGCCGCTCTGCCCGCGATAACGGCCGACGAGACGATATTGCAGATAGCCCCAGACCAGGAGCGGCACGCCCCACAGCGTCAGGGGCAGAGTGCCGCCACGGCGGACCAGCTCGAAGATGGCGACCGCGACCGGATAGACGAAGAAGGTGCGGACCGGGGTGCGTTGCAGCCAGCGCCACAGCCACCATCCGGCAGGTCGCGGCGCAGCGGTATCGGACCGGGGCAGGGCGCTTGGCTTGCTCATGCCGAATTGTCCCGCGCGGGCGCGCTCGCGTCCACCCCGGTTGGCGGGCGATGCCCACCATCAACTCTGTGTGAATGCTGCCCGTAAGTGTAACCGAATGGCATGCCGGCCCGTAACTGTCTCTGTGAATTGCGCTACAAGGGCTGACCGCGAGCTGGACGCGAACCGGCCTCGGCGCACAGTGAAGGAAGGGCAAGACCATGCTGACCCGCAGAAACGTCTTCTACGCCGGTGCGGCCGCAGTTGCGGCGATCGGGCTCGAACATTTGTTCCGGCCGCGCGCCGTCGAGGCTGCGACGCCACCGCATCCGTACGAAGTCACGCACACCGATGCGGAGTGGCGGAAGCTCCTCACCCCGGCGCAATACGACGTGCTGCGCGAGGCCGGCACCGAAGCGCCGTTCACCAGCCCGCTGTTGAAGGAGCATCGTACCGGCACGTTCGCCTGCGCCGGCTGCGATCTGCCGGTTTATTCGTCAAAGACCAAGTTCGACAGCGGCACCGGTTGGCCGAGTTTCTGGGCGCCGCTGCCGGGCGCGGTCGACGAAGTGAGCGATCGCACCTTCGGCATGACGCGCACGGCGATTTCCTGCCACCGCTGCGGCGGCCATCTCGGTCATGTGTTCGACGACGGCCCGAAGCCGACCGGCCTGCGTTACTGCATGGACGGCGTGGCGCTCAAATTTGAGCCGGCGCCGCAGGGGGCGAGTTGATCACGCGCGTACGCGGCGTCGCAAACCATATTCTCTCGCTAAGCCTTAGTTCGGCACAAAACCTGGAACGTACATCTCGCTGACGCCGACCGGCGATTTCAGCTTGAATGAGCTGTTGACCACGTCGATCGTCTCCTGGATGCGCCCCGGATCGATCATGCCGAGCGGCTGACCCTTGACCTGCGCGAGTTCGGCGACGGCTCGCGTTTCAGCGGCGCCGATGCCGACGTCGATCTCGCGATGGTACTTGTGCAGAATTTCGGCGGCCTCTTCGGGGTTGGCGAAGGCGTCCTTCATGCCGTGGATCGTGGCGGCGACGAAGCGTTTCACCAGGTCCGGCTTGGTGGCGAACGTCGCGTCGGTCGCGACGATGCCGTTGCCGTAAAAACTCAAGCCGGCATCGGCGAAGCCGAAGCGGATCAATTTTTGCGGCGCCGCCTGCCGCGCCAGCAGCGCCTCGCCGACGACGAACTGGCCGACGCACGGCACCTTGTTGGTGGCCAGCATCCCAGGAAGCGCATCGCTGCCGGCGACCACCCATTTGACTTTGCGGGCGTCGAGGCCCGCCGCCTTGGCGTAGATCGGAAACATGTCCACGGTGGCGCCGCCCGGCGGATTGGCAATCGAGACGCCTTCGAGATCTTTCGGCTTCCTGATGCCGCTGTCGTCGCGGCAGAAAATTCCCTCCGGAGGCTTGGCATAGACGATGGCGGCGAGCTTGACCGGGATATGATCGTTGCCGCGCGCCAGCACCAGCGACCCGGCGTCGGCAAATCCGAACGTGGCATTGTTGGCGCCGGTCTGGCGAATGGCGTCGACTGAACCCTGGCCACGCAGGATTTTCACGTCGAGGCCGGCGGCTTTGTAATAGCCCTTGTCGAGCGCGACAAAGAAATAGGCGTGGCGGCCGTTGTAGCCGAAGTCGGTGATCAGAGTGACGCTGTCGGCCGCGTGCGCGCGGCCGGAGGCCATGAGCGCGGCGAGAGCGAAGGCTCCGGCGGCAATTTTCGGTAGTCTGCAATCGTGGTTTGACATCTGACACCCTCTTTGATGCGGCGTCGCTAGTATACAAAGCCAAACGCAAAGACGAACTTCGCAAACAGTGCAGGGCCGCCGCATTTTTGTGCGATGTTGCAATAAAAAGAGCCGAAGCGGCATCTTTTGCCGATGCGCTCGATGGCATCGACGCGGGCATGTTCTTGGTCGACGCGGCCGGCCGCCTCGTCCATGCCGATGCGGCTACCGCATCTTCAAGATAATGACCTGATCGCTGTTCGGGTCGGTCGTCTTGCGCAGTTCGGCGACCTGCGCGGCGGTGACCGCCGGCGCCTGGTTGCCCCAGCCATTGCGAATGAAGGTGACGACGTCGGCGATCTGCTGGTCGGCCAGCTGCAGCCGGAATTGCGGCATGCGATACGAGTCGGGCGTGCCCTTGACGACCACCGGGTTTGAGCCGTTCAGCACCAGATTGATGAGCGACGACGGATCTTTGTCGAGCACGACCGGGTTGCCGGCCAGCGCCGGCGTGTATGGGGCAAAGCCCTTGCCATCGTAGCCATGGCAGGCCCAGCAGACGCCGGCATAGAGCGCCGCGCCGGGCTGCGCGGCGTGGCCGCCGCGCAACGCCGTGGTGGTCGCGTCGTTATAGGCATAAGCCGGCTGTGATGACGTCGCCGGCAATGATTTCAGATAGACCGCGATCGCGCTCAGGTCGGCGTCCGACATGTAGGGCGTCGAGTTGTTGACGACATCGATCATCGAACCGAACACCGCGCTGCCCTTGTTGTGGCCGCTTTTGAGAAAGCTGACGATGTCGTCTTTCGACCAGCTGCCGAGACCGGTGCGCTGATCGCCGCGCAGGACGGGCGCATACCAGGCATCGAGCAGCGCGCCGGAAAGATAATCGGCGCTGCTCTCGTCAAGCGCCTCTTCCTGAAAGGCAAAGCCGCGCGGCGTGTGGCACGCGCCGCAATGGCCGAGCCCCTGCACCAGATAAGCGCCGCGATTCCACTCGGCATCGTGGCCGCTCTTGGCCACATAGCTGCCGCTATCGGTGAACAGCGCGCTCCAGATCGCCAGCGGCCAGCGAAAGTCGAGATATGATGGAATCTCGTTGGGACGGTTCGCCTGATGAACCGGCGGCACCTGCTTCATGAAGAATTCGTAGAGCGCGGCAACATCGGCGTCGGTGAGCTTGGCGTAGGACGGATACGGCATCGCCGGATAAAGCCTGTGACCGTCCTTGGCGATGCCCTGGCGCAGGGCGCGATCGAAGTCCGCAAGACTGTAGCCGCCGATGCCGGTCTCTGGATCGGGCGTGATGTTGGTCGAGTAGATGTTACCGAGCGGCGAGCCCATCTGGAGCCCGCCGGCAAACGCCTTGCCGCCGGGAATCGAGTGGCAAGAGACGCAATTGCCGGCGCGCGCCAGATATTCGCCCGGGTTGCCGGGTGGGCTGGTATTCTCGTCCGCCCGCGCATTGCCACCTGCGACCGCGAACAGCACGAGCAGTCCGCAGAACGCCATCCTTGAAATCGTCGTCACGTCCCTTGCCTCCTCGGCAGGCGTTACCCCCGTAACGTCCGCGAACGGGCGGAAGCGGTTGCGCCGCCTCCCATTATGTCGATCTGAAATGCGCCGGCTATGCCGATCCGGCCAAGTTGTGATCGCTGATCGGCAAAGAACGGATACGCTTGCCGGTGGCGGCGAAAATCGCGTTGGCGACCGCGGCGGCGATTGGCGGGGTTGCGGGCTCGCCCGCGCCGCCCCAGACCTTACCGCCGCTCGGCATCAGATGAACGTCGATCTTCGGCGCTTCCGCCAGACGCACCATGCGGTAGGTGTCGAAATTGCTTTGCACCGCCGCGCCGTCCTTGATGGTGATCTTGCCGTAAAGCGCGGCGGAAAGCCCGAAGATCACGCTGCCCTCGGCCTGCTCGGCGATGGTTTGCGGGTTGACCATGTAGCGCGTGTCGAGCGCGACGGTGACGCGATTGACCTTCACCTCGCCGCTTGGCGTGACGGTGACTTCGGCCACCTGGGCGCAAAGGCTGTCGGTATCGGTGCAGATGGCGATGCCGCGGCCGCTGCCTGCCGGCAACGGCTTACCCCAATCGCCCTTCTCGGCGGCGGTATCCAGTACCTTGAGCCAATCGGGTCGGCCCGCGAGCAATTTGCGCCGCATCTGATACGGATCGATGTTGGCCGCCGTCGCCATCTCGTCGAGGAAGCTTTCGATGGCGAAGACATGCTGGTTGGCGCCTGGCGCCCGCCAGAACCACACCGGAAGGTGCGTGTTCTTGACCAGCGACTCGACCCGCATGTTCGGCACCTTGTAGCCGTTGTCGGCGAGGCCGGCGACAGTTTGCGGCTCAACCTTGCCGGCGGGAAATTTCCGGCCGACCGAAGCGAAGATCGACGATGTTACGGCGCGCATCGACCACGCCACCGGCACGCCGTCGGCTCCGACCGCGGCCTTGAAGCCAACCACCGCATGCGGACGGAATTTGTCCTGGCGGGTATCCTCTTCGCGCGTCCAGACAAGCTTCACCGGGCGCCCAACCGCTTTGGCGATGGCGATGGCCTGCCTGACCTCGTCGTTGGCGTCGCGGCGGCCGAAACCGCCGCCGACGAAGCCGTTGTGGATATAGACTTGCTCATCCTTGAGGCCGGACGCCTTCGCCGCCGCCTCGAGCGCTTCATCCGCAGCCTGCGTTCCAACCCAGACGTCGAGCCGGTCGGGTTGCAGATTGACGGTCGCATTCATCGGCTCCATCGGCGAATGCGACAGGTAAGGCGTCTCGTACACCGCCTCGAAAGTCTTGGTCGCTCCGGCGAAAGCCTTGTCGACGTCGCCTTGGTTGCGCGCCGTGAGCATCGGCTCAGACAGCGCCGCACGGAATGCGCTCGACAGCTGCTCGCTGTCGACCGTGCCGGCGGCGCCGACATCCCACTGCGGCTGCAGCCGCGACAGTGCCCGCTTGGCGCGCCAATAGGTATCGGTCGCGACCACAGCGACAGCGTTCGGCAGCTTCACCACTTTCAGCACGCCCGGCGCGCCGTTGAGCACCGAGTCATCGACGCTCTTAAGTTTGCCGCCAGGGACCGGGCACGCCATGATCGCGGCGAACACCATGCCGGGGACCTGCGCGTCCATGCCGAACTTGGCCGAGCCGTCGGTCTTGTGCACGACGTCGATCCGCGGCATCGCCCTTGGGATGAAGGTGAACTGCGCGGGCGTCTTGATCGCCGGTTCCTTGGCGAGCTTGATTTTCGCCGCGTCGGCGGCGAGTTCGCCGTAACGCAGCGTGCGGCCCGACGGCTTGTGGCCCACCACACTCATGGCCGCCGAACATTCCGACGCCGGCACGTTCCAGCGCGCCGCCGCGGCCGCGATCAGCCGTTCGCGCGCGCTGGCGCCGACCTGCTGCACCAGTTTTTGCGAGGCCCGCACCGAGCGGCTGCCGTTCGAGAACATCCCACCATAAACTTTGTTCTCGCGGATGTTGCGATTGGGCGAGGCATATTCGATCCGCACTTTCGACCAGTCGCACTGCAGCTCCTCGGCCATCATCATCGGCACTGCGGTCATGCTGCCCTGACCCATCTCTGATCGCTGGTAGCGAATCAAAATGGAATCGTCGGGATCAATCGCGATCCAGGAATCGATCTCATTCGGTGCGTAAGCGTGGTCGTCATTCCACGGTTGCGCCATCACAGTGGCGGCGTGAGCGCTGCGGGGCCCGGCGCCGATGCCGATCATGAGGCCGCCGGCGGCGGTGGCGCCGGTGAGAATGAAGTTGCGGCGGGTGAGACGAGACGTGACGCGGGTTCCGTGCATCGCGCGCTCCCTCAAGCTTTCATCATGTCGGCGGCGCGATGAATGGCGCGGCGCAGACGTTCGTACGTACCGCAACGGCAAATATTGGTGATATTCGTGTCGATGTCGGCATCGGTCGGATTGGGATAGTCCTTCAGAAAGGCCACCGTGGCCATGATCTGCCCGGATTGGCAGTAACCGCATTGCGGCACGTCCTCGGCGATCCAGGCGCGCTGCACCGGATGATTGTTGTCCGACGAGAGCCCCTCAATGGTGGTGACCTTGGCGCCATCGAGCGCGCCGATCGGCACCGAGCATGAGCGCATCGGCTTGCCGTCGACATGGACCGTGCAGGCGCCGCATTGTGCTATGCCACAGCCGAATTTCGTGCCGGTCAGGCCGACGACGTCCCGCAGCACCCACAAGAGCGGAGTGTCGGGCTCGACATCGACGTGCTTGGGGGTTCCGTTCACTTCGATCGTTATCACCGTGGCTCTCCTCAGAGTGAGGTGACGCATATCATGCAGTGACGCAGATATTGCGTTCGCGCGGAAACTAGCAGGGCGTCGGGCGCAAACCAAGACACGTTGTCTTGACGGAATTTTTCGCAATTTTTACGCGCGATAAACGTTCCGGCGACGGTGGTTGCTAAGCGTATTTCACCGCTAGCTCAACCAACGATCTCCCGGAGAGTTCCCGTCATGTCATCCGCTGCGGCCGCAGTGACGGCCGCTCCGGCAACAGCTCGGCTCGATCAGCCCGCAACGTTGCCGAGGAAGCTCTCGACCTCGTGATGCAGGTTCTGCACCGCACCTTCGACCGACTCCGAGACCGATAGCACGACCTGAGCCGACGAGCGCGTCGAGGTGGCGGCATTGGCGAAGGCGCCGAGCGCCGCGACGATCTTGCTCGTCTCCTTTGCGGCGTTGCCGACGTTGGCGGAAATTTCCGATGTCGCGGAGCTCTGTTCGTCGGCCGAATTCGCGACCGCCGCGGTATAGCGGCTGATATCGCGGATCGATTGCTCGATGCTGCCGACCGCCTGGATGGCGCCGCTGGTCGAGGCCTGCACCGCGGAAATAAGCCCCGCGATCTCTTCGGCCGCTCGCCCGGTCTGCGAGGCCAGCGCCTTGACCTCGGAGGCGACCACCGCAAAGCCGCGGCCGGCCGCGCCGGCGCGCGCCGCTTCGATCGTCGCATTGAGCGCGAGCAGATTGGTCTGCCCGGAAATGGTCTGGATCAGTTTGATGACGTCGCCGATCTTCCGCGCCGCCTTCGACAGGCCTTCGAACTCGATGCTCGTCGCTTTCACCTTGATTTCGGCGCTCTGCACGATGGTGTTGGCCTGAATCACGCGCTGCGAAATGTCGGTGACCGAACCTGCCATCTGATTACTGGCGATGGCGGCCCGGCCGACGCTCGCCGCGGCGCCTTGCGTCGCCTGCACCATGCCCTCGGCGCGCGCCGAAGTCTGTTCGGAGGATGTGAACAGCTCCGCCGCTGTGGCCTTCATCGCCCGCGAGCTTTCGCTCACCGTCTTGAGCACACTCTCCATCCGGGTGCGGAACGTCGAGATGGCACCTTCGACAACACTGCGGCGCGCCTGCTCGGAGGCAAGCTGCGCCCGCTCGGAGATGTCTTCGTGGGTCGCGAGCCAGCCGCCACCGAGCATCGGCTGCCGCACCACCTCGATCATGCGTCCGTCGGACAATTGGTCGACCCGAGCCGATTTTTGATCGCCGGAATGTTTATTGAGATTGATGAGTTTCTGCCGGGCAGCGTTGTCAGACGTCTCGCCGGCCAAAATGCCGTTGGTGACGCGGTGCTTGATGATGGCGTCATGCGGCGTTCCCGGCCGCAGCAATTCGGGGGGCAGCTTGTACAAACGAGCGTAAGTGTCGTTGCAGATCACCAGCCGCTTGTCGCCGCCGAAGATGCACAGCCCGTGCGACATGTTGTTCAGCGCCGCGGTAAATCGCGCATTCTGCGTCTGGTATTGCGACGCCGCCGCCTCGCGGTCGCTGAGCTGATGAAAATGCAGGATCGAGATGATGAGGCCGATCCCGGCGAGCGCCGCGAACAGCCCGAGCCCGGTCGTGCGGCTTTGCCGTTTGATGGCCGCCATGAACGAGTCGAGCGGAATGTCGATGGCGAACGCGCCCATTACGTCGTTGAGATGCCATCGCTGTCTGCCAGCCTGCAGCTGGTTGTGGCAGTCGACGCAGCTTTGCTCGCCGGCCAGCGTTGGATAGATCGTGCGCAGCACCTCGTGGCCGCCGATCGTCATTTGTTTGGCGCGTGGACTGCGGTCGGAGGTCGCGGCAAACGCCTCGATGGTCTTGGCCATGTCGGCGTCGGTCGGCGGTGTCTTGATTTCGCGGCCCTGGCGGCCGACGGAGCGCAGCACGAACGTGCCGCGCGACCCCGGTTGTTTGTTGAAGGCCGCGATCGCGTCGGCGCGGAAGCTAGCGGGCACCGGGGAGTTCGTCCCGAACTGCGCGCGGACGCGCGAATAGTTCGTCACGAACGCGTCGACCAGCCGAAGCGCCGTCACATTCTCATCGGCCTTTTGCGCAAGATGAGACTGCAGGCTGGTGCCGTAGAAATGGTTTGTGGCGACGGCGCAAAGGGCGGCCGACAGCGCCAGATAGACAGCAAAAGCGCGCCCGGTCCTCGATCGGACAAACCTAACAATCGCGTTCATTGCTACCATCCCGTGCAATACCGCATGATTGCATCGCGCGGTTAACGAACATTAACGAGAGTGGCAGACTCAAGGGTATCGAGGGAGTCGCGAGTACGACGGCAGTTTCGGCTATCGTCTCGGCGCGCATATGCCATGGGCCTGTGACGGACGCGGACACATTGACGCTGGAGCCGATGGCGCGTTGCCGCCGTGCTAGGTTTCGGCCGCGATTACAGCGACATCGGAGACCGCGATGAAAGCCCTGCTCAGCCGCCTGTGTTCGCTGGCAAGCCTTCTGCCGGCAAGCCTTCTGTTGGCAAGCCTTCTACTGGCAAGCCTTCCGTTGGTAAGCCTCGCCGCTTTTGGTCAGGCTCGGGCGCAAACCTATCCTGAGCGCACCGTGACCATCGTGGTGACATCGTCGGCCGGAGCCCTGACCGACGTGCTGACCCGCGCCGTCGCGCAGCGGTTGTCGGAAATGTGGAAGAAAGGCGTCATCGTCGAAAACAAAGGCGGCGCCGGCTATGCGATCGCCGCGCAGGCGGTGATGCGCGCCGAGCACGACGGTTACACCCTGCTGGCGTCGGAGACCGGCTTCTACACGACCGAACCGCATCTCTATGCCAAGGGCAAACTCAGCTACGATCCGGAGAAGGACTTCGTTCCACTTGCCGGCTACGGCACCATTCCGGCGGCGCTGCTGGTGAATCCGTCGCTGCCGGTGAATTCGGTCGCCGACGTGATCGCGCTCGCCAAGAAGGAGCCTGGAACGCTGACGTTCGGCAGCGCCGGCGTCGGCACCGCGCTGCATGTCGCCGCCCTGGAACTGGAAAATCTGACCGGCATCAAGCTGACGGTGGTGCACTATCGCGGCGCGGCGCCGGCGCTGACCGATGTGATCGCAGGCCACATCAATGCGGTGATCATGGGCCCGTCTGTGGCGCTGACCACCGTGAAGGCCGGCAAGCTCAAGATGCTCGCCTTTGCCAGCGCCAAGCGGCTGCCGCAGTTCCCGGACGTACCGACGATGGCCGAGACAATTCCCGGCTACGAGGCGAGCGTGTCGTTCGGGCTGTTCGCGCCGGCGGGTACGCCGGCCGTCATTGCCACAAAAATCAACGCCGACGTGCAGAAGATCGTCGGCGATGCCGATTTCCAGAAGAAATATCTTGACCGCCTGGCGGTGCAGCCGGTGCCGGGACCGCTCGAGGCGTTTGCCGACTATCTGCGCGAGGACTCGCGACGATGGGGCGATGTCATCAAGAAGGCAAACGTAAAGCTTGAGTGAGCCGGCGGAGCGAGCCGTAAAGCGGCGAGACGACCGTGATCGCGCCGTCCGTGCGATCGGTCATGCCGCAGCGGTACAACCGCCATGCTCCGGCCGCCGCACAAAATGTCCCGATCGGTCGCGGCCGAGAGCAATTGTTAATCCGGCTTTGTTAACACCTGTGGCTTGCACCAGAACAATGTCGCCACCATGCAAGAACCTTCTCTCATTGACGATCTGGAAACCTCGATCAAGCAGGGCAATCCGGAAGGCCGGGTGCAAACGCTGCGGCGGATAACCGACCTGTTTCTACACGACGCTAATCGCCTCAATGAAGAACAGATCAGCGTATTCGACGACGTGCTGTGCCTGCTTGCCGAGAAGATCGAAAAAACGGCGCTGGTCGAGCTCGGTCACAAGCTTGCTCCCGTCGACATGGCTCCAATCAGGGTCATCAAGCGGCTGGCCCGGGATGAGGAAATCGAGGTGGCGGCGCCGGTTTTGACCGGGTCAAAGCGGCTGAGCACGGCTGATCTCGTTGAGATCGCGCAGACGAAGAGCCAAGCGCACCTGCTGGCCATTTCCGAGCGCACAATCCTGGAGCCAAAACTTACGGATGCATTGATTATACGTGGGAACCAACAGGTTGTGTCGACGCTGGCCAAAAATGCCGGTGCGCAGTTCTCCGAAACGGGATTCACCCGACTGGTCGAGCGCGCAGACGGCGACGATACGCTGGGCGAACTGGTCGGACTCCGCAGGGATCTTCCGGGCAATCTGCTGCAGGAGCTGTTGCGGCGGGCCACCGAGGCCGTGATGAAGAAAATCCTGTCGCTCGTCCCTCCGGAGCGGCGCCAGGAAATCGAGCGTATTATCGCCAAGATCGGCAGAACGCTCGGTCGGAACAGTGGACCCGACTACGGTGAGGCCGAACGCAATATCGCCGCGTTGGTCAAGTCGGGAAAGCTCGATGAAGCAGCTCTGGTGACGTTCGTGCGCAGGCGGCAAAAGGAGGAACTGGTCGTCGCGATTGCCCGCCTGAGCTCGAGCCCGGTTGGCATCATTGCTCAATTGTTGAACGGGCATCGCAATGACGCGATCCTGTTGCCCTGCAAGGCCGCCCAGCTCAGCTGGCCGACCGTGGACTTTATCTTGCATGACAAACTCGCCGGCCAGCCCGCGATCGAAGATATCGTCGCGCTGGCGCGAAAGGACTATGCAAAGCTGACCACAGCCACCGCGCAACGGACGCTGCGCTTCATGAATGTCCATGAAGCCGTGAAGTGATCGGCGAGCGCCGCATCCTCTGTCATTTCGTTGCTTCGTTTCCACGCGATGAGCTGACTTCGCTCAAAAAACGCATCGCGAGAACGAACACGCATGCGTCACTCCGAGCGCAAGCGAAGCATTCCAGGGGCGGGGTGTGATGGCCGGGGGGCCGCTACCGCTCCTCGCAACGATGAGCGGGTCGCGAGAACGCGATCACGTCCCGACTTTCAGTTCCGCCACAAGCCCGCGCAGCGCCGCGACGGTGCTTAGCGGCACGATGCGGCCGGTGCGTGGATTGGCCGAAGGGATGCCCTCGATCGACATGGAGAAGCGCGCGGTATCGGCCTCGACCTCGATGCGATGGGTGTTGCGGTCGATCTCCGGGTCGGCCCAGATTTCAAGTTTGGTCCGGTCCGGCCCGATGCCGGCGAGACTGAGTGCGGCGGCGACGTTGACGTTGGCCGGAAAGCCGCGGGCGCCGTCGCGCGCACTGCCGTCGAACACTTTGCGGGCCGTGTTCAGACCTTTGAGTGTGATGCCGCGCTCAACCAGATACGGCGCGCCTTCAAGCCCTGCCGGCGGCTTCCGCGTCACCATGGTGACCGAATGGATGGTGCCTTCGGCGGCGGCGCGCACCGCGTCGAGTCCGATCAGCGCGCCGGTCGGTACCAAAATGCGCGCGCCGGTCTCTTTTGCCCGCGCCACCAGATTCCAATGCTCCAGAAGCTGGCCGACCGAGAGCGGCATGAACAGCTTGCCGCGATCGATGACGGAGATAGCGATCGTGCGAAACAGCACCGGCGGCAGACATTCGATCACCAGGTCGCAGTTTTCCGCCAGCTTTTCGGCAGACTCGAGTGCGATGCCATTGCCGATCCGCGGCAAGTTGCGGCGCGCCTTGTCGGCGTCCCGCACCGCGACCGCAGCCAGCGTCAGCCCAGCAATTCCGGCTTCGAGCCGCCGCGCCACGTCCAGGCCGACTGCGCCAAGCCCGGCCAATCCCACCCTAAGGGGTTCTCGCGCCACGTTTCTTTCCCTCCGCTGGCAGGTACAGTACAGTCCGTCTCGATACTCTCTGTCTGTATGCGCGGGGCAGGGTTCGTGCAACACACCGGCCTGTCCAGCCACGCGACGACACTCCCGCAAAACGCATGACCAGCAAAACGCCGAGTTCTTTCATGACTAATGTCAATCCCAATATGTTCACCACGCGTCCGGAGATCGAAGGCACGTTTGGCGTCGTCACGTCGACCCATTGGATCGCGACCGCGGTGGGCATGGGCATCTTGGAGCGCGGCGGCAACGCGTTCGACGCCGCGGTTGCGACGGCATTCACGCTGCAGGTCGTCGAACCGCATCTCAATGGTCCGGGCGGCGACGTACCGGTCATTCTCTATGACGTGCGCCGCGGTAAGGCCGAAGTGATCTGCGGCCAGGGCGTGGCGCCGGCCGGCGCCACGATCGCGCATTACCGCAGCGAGGGCCTCGATCTTGTGCCAGGCACCGGGCTGCTTGCCGCGTGCGTGCCCGGCACATTCGAAACCTGGATGATGCTGCTGCGCGATTACGGCACCATGCGGATCGCCGACGTGCTGGCGCCGGCGATCGGCTATGCCCAGCACGGCCATCCGCTGTTGGAACGCGCCAACGCCACCATCGCGACGGTGGCGCAATTGTTCCGCGACTACTGGCCGACGTCGGCGGCGGTGTATCTGCCCAACAACCAGGTGCCGGCGACCGGGACGCTGTTCACCAACACGGTTTTGGCGGCGACTTATTCGCGCATCGTCAAAGAGGCTGAGAGCGCCGGCGGTGACCGCGTGGCGCAAATCGAGCGCGCGCGCCAATCATGGTCGAAAGGTTTTGTCGCGGACGCCATCGACCGCTTCTGCCGCACCCAGGAGATCATGGATACCAGCGGTCGCCGCCATCGCGGTGTGCTGACCGCCGATGACATGGCGAAATGGACGCCGCACATTGAGGCGCCGCAGACTTATGACTATCGCGGCTTCACGGTGTGCAAGACCGGCCCGTGGGGGCAGGGGCCGGTGACGCTGCAGCAGCTTGCGCTGCTCAAGGGCTTTGATTTCGACGGCCTCGATCCGACCGGCCCCGACTTTATCCATCTGATCGTCGAGGCCTCGAAACTCGCCTACGCCGACCGTGAAGTGTTCTACGGCGATCCGGATTTCGTCGAAGTGCCGATGACGACGCTCTTGTCCGACGCCTACAACGCGGAGCGCCGCAAGCTCATCACCGACGAGGCCTCGCTCGAATTGCGCCCCGGCTCGATCGAAGGTTTTGGCGCCGTGATCAAGCTGCGGCGCGAGACCGAGGCGCTGGCGGCTGGCGCCGGCGAGCCGACCGTGGGACGGATGGGTTCGGGCGAGCCGACCGTCGGACGTCTTGGCAATACGCGCGGCGACACCGTGCATTTCGACATCGTCGATCGCGCCGGCAACATGATCTCGTCGACGCCGTCAGGCGGTTGGCTGCATTCCTCGCCGGTGGTCCCCGAACTCGGCTTCTGCCTCGGCACGCGGGCGCAGATGTTCTGGCTGGAGGAAGACCATCCGGCCGCGCTCGGTCCCGGCCGGCGGCCGCGCACCACGCTATCGCCGTCGATGGCGCTGCGCGACGGCGAACCCTATGTGGCGTGGGGCTCGCCCGGCGGCGACGGCCAGGATCAGTGGATCACGCAATTCTTCATGCGCCACGTCCATTGCGGCATGAACATGCAGGAAGCGATCGACGCGCCGGCTTGGCACAGCGAGCATTTTCCGAGTTCGTTCTGGCCGCGCACCGCTCGTCCCGGCGTTCTGGTGCTCGAAGGCCGCGTGCCGAAGAAGACCGTGGACGAATTGGAGCGCCGCGGCCATATCGTTGAGCGCGGTCCCGACTGGTCGGAAGGCCGGCTCACCGCCGCGTCGCGCGTCGGTCCGCGCCGGCGCGCCGCCGCCAACGCGCGCGGCATGCAAGGTTACGCCGCGGGACGGTGACGCGCGCGTGAACTCTGTTCGTCATGCCCGCGCTTGTCGCGGGCATCCAGGTTTTTTAGCTATGAAAGAAAGACATTGATGGCCCGAACAAGTCCGGCCATGACGGTGTAAATGAATGGCTGTCAGCTCGCGCCGAGGAATTCGAGCAACGCGGCGTTGAACGCCGTGGGTCGTTCCAGCGGCGCCATGTGACCGCTGTTGTCGATGATCTTGAGCGTGGCGTCGGGAATGGTTTGCGCCATGAGCCGCGCCGCTTTGCTGCAGACGTAATCGAGCTGCCCGGCCATGACCAGCGTCGGTACACGGATGGATTTGAGAATGCCCGTGAGCCGGAACAGCGACTTTCGCTTGGCCAGCACTTCCGACAGCGTGAAGCGCAGTCCGTCGTTCGGCGTTGCGCGGATCAGCGCCGCCATGTGATTGCGACGCCGCAAATCGCGCCGCGCATACACTTTAAAAAGTTCGCTGCGCAGCATGTCGCAGACCAGTTCGTCGATGTCGCCGCGCCCGATGAGATCGCCCCAGCGCCGCGCCATCCATTCGAGTTTGATGGGATCGTCGGCGCTGGCGCCGACATCGGCGAGGATGAGATGAGACACGCGTTCGGGTTTGCTGGCGGCGAGCGCCAAGGCCGGGCCGCCACCGAGCGAGAAGCCGACAAGTGCCGCGCGCTCGATCTTGAGCGCGTCGAGCACGCCCACGAGATCGCGCGCCAGGAGGCTTGCCGAATAACGCTGCGCCGCCGTTGGAGCGTCCGTCAGGCCATGGCCGCGCTGATCGTAGGCGATGACGCGAAAGCGCTGTTTCAGCGCGCGGATCTGGTGCAGCCACATGCGTTTGCCGCAGGCAAAGCCGTGCAGCAGCACCACAGGCGGACCATCACCGGCGACGCTGACAGAGATGTTCAGATCGCCGACCTCGATCCTGTCCATGGCGCTTTCCCGGCGGGTTCAAACGCGCAACGCCGGCGATATGAGTGAAAATCGCGCGAACGACAAGGCGCGAGACGTGCAGCAACCAGACAGTCTAGGCGGCGACGGTGCTGAGAAAGGCCGCGACCTCGCCGCGCAGCCTTTCAGTCGCTTCTTCTACCTGCTCGGATGCTGTCAGCATGGTCTGCGCCGAACTGCGCGTCTGCGTCACGCCGCTGGCTACCTCGTCGAGCGCCTGCACGATGGACTTGGCGCCCGACGCGGCGCTGGCGACATTGTGCGAGATTTCCCCGGTGGCGGCTTCCTGCTGCTCGACCGAGCCCGCGACTTCGGTGGTGTAATAATTGATGTCCTGCATGCGCTGGGTGATGGCGCGGATCGCCGCCACCGCGTTGCTGGTGGAGCTCTGCACCGAAAGAATTTCGCGGGTGATTTCCTCGGTCGCCTTCGCGGTCTGCACGGCAAGCGATTTGACTTCGGAAGCCACCACCGCGAAGCCGCGGCCGGCCTCGCCGGCGCGTGCCGCCTCGATCGTGGCGTTGAGCGCGAGCAGATTGGTCTGCCCAGCAATGTCCTGAATGAGCTTGACCACATCGCCGATCTTGGCGGCGACCTGTGCGAGAGCCGAGATGTCGGCGTTTGTGGCGTTGGCGTCGGCGGCGGCGCTGCGCACCACTTCGTTCGCCTGATTGAGCTGCCGGCTGATCTCGCGAATCGAACTCGACAGTTCGGCCGCCGCGGTGGCCGCGGTCTCGACGTTGGCGGAAGCCTCGTTGGAACCGTGCAGCGCGCCCTCGGTGCGTTGCAGCGTGCGGTCGGATGTCGCCAGCAGCGTCTTGGCCGCGGTTTTCATCGCAGTTGCGCTTTGGCGTACGGTATTGAGCGTGCTCTCGACGCGCGCGCGGAACGACGAGATCGCCATGTCGATCGCGTGGCGCCGCTCCTCGCGCTGGCGCAGCGTGTCGCGCTCCTTTTCCGCCGACAATTGCTCGGTCACGTCGGTGTGCGTCGCGAGCCACCCGCCGCCCGCCATCGGCCCGCTGACCAGAGAGACGATGCGGCCGTCCTTGATCGCCGCGGTTTTCGTTTCGGTGCGGCCCTCGGCGACTTGCTTGAGGCATTCGGCCACATAGGCGTCGGGGTCGCCGATGAAGGTGCCCGCCCCAGTGCGGTCCACGAGGAGTTCCCGCAGCGGCGTGTTGCGCTGGACCTGTTCGGACCGCAAGCCATACATTTCGATGTAGCGTTCGTTGCAAAGCACGAGACGCGCTGTGCTGTCGAACATGCACAGGCCTTGCGTCATGCTGTTAAGCGCAGAGCGGATCAGGCGGTACTGGGTGCGCACGCGCAGGATGGTCAAAACCGCGGCGAGGCTCATGGCGACACACGCCAGCACCGCGCCGGTGGCCAGGGCGACTACCGGCGCGGACGCCTGCGCCAGCGCGTGCACAAGCCAATCCCGGCCCAACAGCGCCAGGCCGCCTGCGCCCACGGCAAATCCCAATCCGCCCGCTGCGGCGACCGCGCCCCAGTGGCGGCTGACCTTCGATCGATTTGCAGCAGAAGCCATTGCGTCCGCATCGAATTGAATTGGCGCACGGTATTCGAGAACCTGTTTTTTTGCGGTTAAGGAATGGTGAACGATTCGTTACCGAAGGTTGAGCGGAAGCCGCTGATGGACTCGGCCAAAAAGGCTTGGCCGAGAAACCGGCCGTCGCGTTGCTTTCATGCTTCCGACACTTTCGTGCCGCCATTGTCGGGACGACGGGGGACTGATCCATGATCCGGCGATTGGCCGCGGCAATTGGCTGCGGCCTTCTGATAACTGCGGCGCTTGTGGGCTGTGCCGGCAACAACAGTCCGGTCGGCGGCCTGCCGGGCTTCAACGAGCCTCTGGCGACGGCCGATGCCAAACTCAACGTTGAGGCGGCGCGAGCCGTCATATCGAGCTATCGCGTCAATAACGGTCTCGGGACGGTCACCATCGATCCGGAATTGATGAAGCTTGCGGGCGAGCAGGCGCGCGCCATGGCGCAGCGCGACAAACTCGATCACAACGTCTGGCGGCCGTTCCAGCAGCGTATCCAGCAATCGAGCTTCGACGCCTCGGTCGCGGTCGAGAACATCGCCGCCGGCTACGACACGCTGGCCGAAGCATTTTCCGGCTGGCGCGCATCGCCGGAGCACCGTTCGAACATGCTCAATGCGGCGGTGACGAAAATGGGCATCGCCGCGGTCTATGCCCCGAAATCGAAATACAAGGTGTTCTGGTCGCTGATACTCGCCAAGCCCGACGAGCCGCGCCGCACCGGTCGCTGACGGCGGGTTCACCGCGATGAGGCGCGCTCGCCGCGCTCGCGCTGACGGAGGGCGAATATTCCACCAGAGAGTTGCGTGCCCGCGGGCTTGGCCGTAGGGACATCTCCGTGCGCGACTGTTCGCCGGGGATAATGATCGCACGTAGCAAGAAAGTCGGGCTGGCGCTTGGCTTGACCGGCGTCTGCCTGTTCGCCGGCACCTTGCCGGCGACCCGGCTCACGGTGGCCACTATCGATCCGCTGTTTCTCACGGCGGCCCGCGCGGCGCTCGCCGGCTGTGCCGGGGTCGTCCTGCTGCTGGCCTTGCACCGGCCGCTGCCGCCGCGCTCGCAGTGGGGCACGATCGTGCTTGGTGGCTTATGCACCATCGTCGGCTTTCCGGTGTTCACCGCACTCGCCATGGTGAGTCTGCCTGCCGCGCATGGCGGCGTGGTGCTCGGCATCCTGCCGCTCGCTACCGCAGGCGCGGCGGCCATCGTCGCGCGCGAACGGCCGAGCGCGGGCTTCTGGTTCGCGAGCCTCGCCGGCGCAGGGATTGTGATCGCATTTGTGCTGAGCCGGCGCGAGGCGCGCACTTTTGCGATCGGCGATGTTTATCTGCTCGGCACCGTGCTGGCCGGCGCATTTGGATATGCGTTGTCGGGCCGTCTGAGTACCAAGATGCCAGGCTGGGAGGTCGTGTCGTGGCAAGTCACGGCATTTCTGCCGTTGTCGGCGCTGGCGGCGTTGGCGTTGTGGCCGCACAATCTGGCGGCGGCGCCACCTGCGGCCTGGGCCGGGCTCGCCTATGTGAGCTTCGTCAGCCAGTTCTTCGCGTTCTTTGTCTTCAATGCCGCGATGGCGATGATCGGCGTGGCCCGCGTCGGGCAACTTATGCTGCTGCAGCCGTTCGTGATCGTTCTGCTCGCCGCGCCGGTGAACGGCGAGCCTGTTCGGCTGACGACACTTGCTTACGCCGCCGCTGTGGTTGCGACCGTGGTGATCGGGCAGCGCATGCGCGTGCGGCGCGATTGATTCCGGCGCAAGTTGATCAATCCCGAATCAGGCCGAACATCTCGCTTCCGTAAGTGCCTCGCGCCTCGTCCAGCAACGGCGTGACGGCGGCGCGGAACTGGGCGTGTTCGGCTCCGGTCAGTTCGGCGATCTCGCAGCCTTCGGCGAGGATTGCGGCGCGCGCCTCGCGATCCTCCTCGATGGCAAGCTCGCGCTGGAAAGCGACGGCCTTCCTGATCGCTTCACGCATGGCTTCCTGTAGATCCCTTGGCCAAGCCTCGAAGGTCGGCCGATGCAGAAAAATCGGCCGCGAAATGTAAAAGTGGCTGGTCACCGTGTGAAAGCGATGAAACTTGTGCACGCCGTAGGTCACTGTGTTGGCGAACGGGTTTTCCTGCGCGTCGAGAGTGCCGGCCTTGATGCCGGCAATCGCTTCGGTCAGATCGCAGCGTACCGGGACGGCGCCGAGCAATTCGAATGTTCTGGCTTGCACCTCGCTCGGCAGCACGCGGATGCGCACGCCTTCAAGATCGGCCGGCGTGTGAATGGGCCGCAGCCGATTGGAAATGTGGCGGAAGCCGTTCTCGAACCAGCCGAGGATACGGTAGTTGACGCGCTGTTCTATCTTGGCGGCGAGGAAGCGCCCAAGGCCACCATCGATGGCCGCGCGCGCGGCATCGCGGCGATCGAACAGGAACGGCAGATCGACGAAACCGAGTTCGGGAACGCGGTCGGTAAGATAACTCGACGATTGATAGCCGAGCGTGAGCACGCCATCCTCGACGAGCCACAGAATTTCCTCGGCCCGATAGCCGAAATCCATAATGTTCCAGACGTATTTTATGCTGACGCGGTCGCCGAATTGTTGCGTAAGCTCGTCGCCGATGAGCTTCAGAGCGCGCGAGAACGATGTCGTCGGCGGCCCATAGCCGCCCATGCGTATGGTGATCGGATCGGACATTGGTTCCCCTTGGGGGCCGATGCTACGCGGTAAAAAGCGGGGAAAGTCAACGCTGCGGCGCTGCCCGCCGCACAAAACTGCGTAGCCGCTTGGCGGCGCTGATGGCGTTGCCGCGCAATCGCTCGAGCCGTACGGCGCGCGCAAAATGCGCCTGCGGGCGCACCGCGATTAACAGGTCGTGCAGCGCCAGCCGCTCGCTCCAGGTGCGATTGATCACGGCATGATCGGCCGTCGCACAGGAATCGGCGCAGAGGATCGTCGCGTCCGCGGCGAGCCGTTCAGTCACCAGGGCGATCAGAGCAACGCCCGGCGAGTAGCGCGCCAGAGTTTCGTCATAGGCGATCTTCCAGAACCAAGCGGCATCGCCGCTGCGCAGCGTGATGCCAATGGCGGCCGGCTGGCCGTCGAGGACGAGACGATCGATGGCGACTTTATGTTCGCTGGAGAGTCCTGCGACCGCCGCTTTAACAAAATCGAGGATAGCCTCGTCGCAGGCAGCCGCAGTTCCAGCTTTGCCTTTCCAGCCACTGGCTTCGAGCGCCAGAAAATCTTCCAGCGCCGCGGCGACCGCGCCCGGCTCGGCCTCGGTCGTGTACGACAACGTGCCTGCTTCGCCCAGGCGGCGAACGGTGCGGCGCAGCTCGCGGTACCTCCGGCCTCCGAGCGCGCGCTCAAGATAGGTCGATCGCGCGCCGCTTGGCGCCAGCATCGCGCGCGTATGGGCGTTGAACTCCGCTGACGGCATTTGTGCGCGCCGCAGGATGGCTTCGATCGCTGCGGCGAACGGACCGTCCTGCGGCGCGAATGGCAGCAGCACGAGCCCGGGAAACGCGGTGTTTTCGGCAAGATGCGCGAGCCATGCGGCGATGACCGGCTCGGCAGCCTCGCGATCGACAAGGGGCGTGCCAAGCGGTGCGTAGGGATGCGTCCAGCCGACCACGAGTGGCAGCTTCAGCCCGTAGCGACGTTTCACGATACGAGCAGGAAACAGGCCGAGCAGTTTGCGCGGCATCGATCCTGACCACACCAGCAGCGCGCCGGCGCCTTGGCCGAAGACCGGTGCGGCGGCGAGCGCAAAAGCGGGCTCGTAGAATGCGTTGGGGGCCAGCGTACGCGCCGCAAGATCGCGCCAGTCGTCGACGACGGCCTCAAGCTGCGCGAGATCGAGCCATTCGACGATCAACGAATCGGCCGCATAGCGATCGGCAAGTGCGGCACGGCGGGCGCTGGCGATGGCGGCTGCCGTGTCCAATACGCGGGGCGCGAGATCGGTCGGCGCTTGGACCGTCATGATCGCGCCTCAACGACCCTTGCGACCGCCGAAAATAAAGCAGTGCAGCGCCAGCTGCTGCTTGGCGACCAGAAACAGGCAGGCCGATTCGCAGATCAGCGTGATGGCGTTGGCAATGGCCGCACCGGCGGCGCCCAGATGCGGAATGAGAATGAAGCACAGCCCGATGTTGATCGCGAACGCCCCACCATAAATGACGGCGCAGCTCCGCCTTTCGCCGAGCATGTTCAGCAATCGTTCTGCTGGACCGACAGAAGCGCGTGCCAGAAGCCCGATGGCGAGAATGAACATCAGATAATAGCCTGACGTGAATTCGCGCCCGAACATCCGCAGCATTGGCTCGCCCAACGCCAGCAATGCCAGGATTGCAGCAAGCGACGGCCAGAATGTCATGCGCACCGCAATGGCGAGAAAATCGGCGAGCCGTTTGCGATCGCCGGTAACGTGATACTCGGCGAATTTGTGCGCCAGTGTCTGCGCTACCGAGAAATAGATGAAGGCGACCAGCGCCATGGTCTTCGAGGCGGCATAGTAGATGCCGACCTCGCTAGGCGAGCGGAAAATCTGCAGCACCAGCACGTCCGCATAAGTGAGCAGGAGGAAAAACGCCTCGACGACAAAGATCGGCGTCGACACGGATAACCATGAACGCACCGCGTAGGCCTTGGGGCCAGGCTCGACCACTTTTGTCAGCCGCCGCTCGAGCACCACCCATTGACCGAGAGTGACTGCCCACCATGCAGCCGCAGCGGTCAGCGCCGCGGTCGCGGCGTTCATCGGCAGGCCGACCACAAACGCAACACCGAGCAGCGCCAGCAGCAGGATCTGCCGCAGGACGTAAGTTGGGCTCAGCCCGAGATTTACCCACCCATAGGACCGCGCGACGCCGCTCGCCACTTGTCCGAGGCCGCAGATCGGCAGCACGGCGCAAGCGATGTAAAGCGGCCACACAGTGCTTGGGCCGATATGAGACGACAGTCCGTAAACGACAAGCGCGGCCATGATGGCAACTGCCGTCGCAATGGACGACGCCAGCCACTGGCTGCCACGGAGAAATCCGCGCAGCAGCGCGAAGTGCCGATGTTCGAGGTATTCGGGGATCAGGCGCTGCGCCGCCGAGCCGAGTCCGAGATCGACCATGCCGCAGATCACCAGCACCCAGGTCCAGACGTAGACGTAGACGCCGAACTCGAAGCTGCCGAGCCAGCGCGCCAGTACGATCTGCGAAATGAACGCCAACACCGCGCCGGCGACGCGAATGAGAAACGCTGCGCCGGCCAGCCGCCGTGCCAGCGAATAGTCACTACCGTCCGCCAAGATGGCGCGAACCCGCCCAATGACGCCTGCCACGTTGAGCCGAATCGGCCACGGAAAAATACGCGAACGCGATGCGTGTTCGGAACCGATCGATGCCACAACAACCTCTGCGCCGCAGTCGGCGCGAAATGAGCGGCAGCTTTAGCAAGGAAGCGTTAAGAATGAGTTGGGTGAAATTAACAATTGCTTGGTGAATCGGTCGTCGCTTCAGGCGGAAATCGCTGCCACGGTCGCGGCGACCGCTTCGAGTGCGGCGGCCACGACGCGGCGCTCTTCGGGCCCCAGCGGCCGTTGCGGCGCGATAGGATCGCCGACGTCGTAGCCTTGCAAGGTCAGCGCGGCCTTGATGCACGCCGCGAGATTAAAGCGCGCGAAGATTTCATTGATCCGCCACAGCGCGCGCTGCAGTTCCATCGCTTGCGGCCATTGTCCGTCGCGGCACATTTCGTAGAGCCGCACGCTCTGCCGTGGAATGACGCAGGCCGGGCCGGCCATCCAGCCGACGCCGCCGATCAGCATCACCGCGGCCGGGATGTGCGCCGACGCTGAAAAGACGTTCAGTCGCGCGCAGCGGTTCATAATGGAAAGCAGCCGCCCGGTATTGGTCGAGGCATCCTTGATGTAGCGAATGCGCGGATGCTCGCTCAAACGTGCGATCACGTCGAGCGACAGGTCGCTGCGCTGGAATTGTGGATTGGTATAGAGCACGACAGGAATGTCGACCGCATCGGCGATGGCCCGGAAATAAGCTTCGACCTGCGCGTCGGCGAGCGGAAAGTAGGATTCGAGGATTGCCAGAATGCCGTCGGCGCCAAGCTTGGCGTAATGGCGCGCTTGTTCGACCGCATCGGGGGTCGCTGTCGAGGCCACGCCGGCGATCACCGGGACGCGGCCGGCGGTCGCTTCGATTGTCGTGCGCACGATGTCGGTGCGCTGCGCGTTGTTGAGGTAGGCGAACTCGCCGGTCGAGCCGAGCGGCGTCAATCCGTGCACACCGGCGGCGATGAGATCGCCGACGAGCCGCGCCAGCACTTCGGTCTTGACGCGGCCGGTGTCGTCAACGGGTGACACCAGGTAGGGAAAGACGCCGTGCAGTTCGGTCATGTTGGCTGTCCAGATGGGGCTGTCCAGATGGTGCGACGGAGAAATATATCGGCAGTTCAGTTCGGCTTATACCGCGCCATCGCGTCGCTCCACAGCTTGGCGCGGTCATCGTCGAACACCAGACTCGGATCCTCGGGTATCGTGTTCCAGGCGCCTTGTCGCAGTTCGTTGTCGAGCTGCAGCGGTGCCCAGCCGGCGTAGCCGAATGCGACCAGGCTTTGGCGCGGCCCTTTGCCGAGGCCGATGTCGCGCAGAATTTGTGCGCCGCTCGACAGCGCCACACGGCCGTCGATGTCGAGGGTGTTGTCGCCGTGATACTCGGCGCTGTGCAGAACGAAGCCGAACTGCGGATTGACGGGGCCGCCGAGATAGAGTTGCACGCTTCCGCTGACGCCGCTCGCATCCGCGCCGGCCGCCCGGAGCAGGCCGGCAATCGGCCGCTCGCCCAGTGGACGATTGATGACGATGCCGAGTGCGCCATTGCGGTCATGCTGCGCTACCAGGATCACGGCGTGCTCGAACGGCGGGCCGCTCAGAGCCGGCGTTGCAATCAAGAGCTGACCGGCAACCGACGTGGCGCCCGATACGCTTGGCGCTGTCGGCGAAGGCAGCGCGGCATGCAGCATGCTCGCCGAGAGGATTATTGCGGCGGCTGCGACGACCCAGCGTATAGACACTTGCGAAACCACGAGCTGCTCGTTCCGGACGGCGTCCTGCGCCGTCCCTTATCAGATAAACTGTATTGCAATCCCGCCGAGCTGGCCGAAATCGGCGTGCAGCGTATCGCCCTTGCGTGCAAACACGACGCGCGTGAACGAGCCGGCAAGGATGAGATGGCCTGGTTCAAGCGTCACGCCGTGCTGGCCGAGTTTGTTGGCAAGCCACGCCACGCCGAGCGCCGGATGGCCGAGCACGCCGGCAGCAACGCCGGTCTCCTCAATTTCAGAATTGCGGTACATGATGCCGCCGACCCAGCGTAGATCAACCTCGAGCGGCCCGACCGGGCGGCCGCCGACAGTGATGCCGGCGGCGGCGCCGTTATCAGAGACGGTGTCGAAGATCTTGCGCGGATCCTGTAGGCGTGCGTCAACGATTTCAATTGCCGGCACGACGTATTCGGTGGCGCGCAGCACGTCGGTCAAGCCGATGCCGGGCCCGCGCAGCGTCTTGCCGAGGACGAAAGCCAGCTCGACTTCGACGCGCGGCAGACAGAAATTCTCATGCGGCACGCGCGCGCCGTCGGCGATCATCATGTTGTCGAGCAGGTGACCGTAATCCGGCTCGTCGATCTGCGAGGAGCGCTGCATCGCCTTCGACGTCAGCCCGACTTTGTGGCCGATCAGTTTGGCGCCAGCGGCAATTTTGCGGTTCGCCACCTCGGTGGAGATCGCATAGGCGTCCTCCATGGTGATGCCCGGCCACGTCTTGGAGAGCTGGACCGCCTGCTTGCGTTCCTTTTCCGCCATCATGAGGATATCGGCGGCCTTGTTGCGATCGGCATCGGACATCATGAGGAAAAAGCCTTTTTCAGATCACTGGAGATCACCGGCAGGCGACCATCAGGACGACGGTTTCCTGCGGACATTGGCCCGCCACGGGTTCGCGGCCAGACATCCAGACCGCGGGCGGACAGTTTTGCGACGATTGGACATTGATGGGGTTGCCGTCCTGAAAGCCCTTGGTGCGGCAGACACTCGCCGCCGCCGAGCGGCAGTCGGGCGCGCCGTTGGGCGCGAGCGCACAGCGCTGATGGACTTCGATGAAGCGTCCGGCCGGTATGCGAATGAGCGCGGTCGCCGCCTCTTTGGTGGCTTGGGCTGCCTGCTTGAGCGCATCCTGCGTGGCTTCGGCGGCGCCGTGCGCGCCCGTATGCGCACTGTCCCACCAGCGACCGAATTCGTAGACAAAGCCCGGCTGCCCGGCCGGCGGCGGTTGAGCCGGAAACAGGCCGCGCGGCTGCGATACCGGAGCCCCAGCCTGCGCTGTAGGCGCCTGGGCCTGCGGCGCGGTTTGCGCCGGGGCTGCCGGTGTGGAGACGGGGCCGTTCGGCGCCGGTGTCTGGGCAGTTTGTGCCAATGCCACCGTCATTGCGGCCGGCGATAGCGACGCGGCGAGAAGCCACGTCATCGCCGGCGCGCCATGACGGCGCGGATGTGCAGATCTGGTCATCATGATTCTTATGACCTTTGCTGTCCCTGTCGCCAGCCAGCCCGAAGCAATTGTGGCGGCCAATTTAGGCAGCGGCAAGGTCACAATAGGCGCAACCGGCCAGCTGGTGCTACCCGTTTTGCCGGCGTCGCGGGCCTTTACCGCGGCCGCCGAACCTCGGACCAGCGCGACCAGATGAACCACGCGCAACCGGCGGCGACGACAGCGATGATGACCGCATCGAATTCGTGAAACAGGCGGCGCAGCGTCGGATCACTGTCCCAGCGCGCGCCCAGCACCATGCCCACATAGGCGAGCGCAAGGCACCACGGCCACGAGCCAATAAACGAATAAATCTGGAATTTCAGCATCGGCATCCGCGCCAACCCGGCGGGAAAGGAAATGAAGGTCCGGACCACCGGCAGCAGCCGGCCGACAAACACCGTAACGGCGCCGTAGCGGGCGAAAAACTGTTCGGCGCGATCAATCTCCTCGTGACGGATCAGCACATAGCGGCCCCAGCGCTCGAACGCCGCGCGTCCGCCGTATGCGGCCACCAGATAGGCGATGGTCGAGCCGATATTGCAGCCGATCGCGCCGGCGGTCGCCGCGCCGATCAGGTTGAAGCGGCCAACCGACACCAGGTATCCGGCGAACGGCATGATGATTTCGGACGGTAAGGGAATACAGGCCGACTCGATCGCCATCAGGCCTGTGACGCCGAGGTATCCGCCGCCCGAAATGACGGCAACCACGAAGGACACGAGCACCGACAGGGCGTGGTCGAGCATGTGGAGCCAAAGAACAGGAGAAAGGAAAGCGGATCAACGCCGCTTGCGGACGCGGCGGCCTTCGAGAACGACGATTTTCCGCCGGGCGGAATCTTCAACCAGCTTTTTTGGCACCTTTTCGGCGATGCCGAGGAGGCGCTCACGCCGGTCCATTTCCTTCCACACGTCGTCGGGACGGATGTTGGTCGCGACCCACAGCACGACGAGATTATAAATCAAGTCGGCGCTTTCCCTAACGACCGCTTCACGGCCGCCGTTCATGGCGTCGATGACGACTTCAACCGCCTCTTCGGCCAGCTTTTTGGCCATCTTGCTGCGCCCCGAGCGCAACAGTCGGGCGGTGCGCGACGTCGACGGGTCGTCGTGCCGACAGTCCAGCGTCGCTTGGTAGAGGCGCGCAATCGAATCAGTCATGAGCGTAGGAGAATAGCGCGATCTTGTCGCGATTGTGTTAATGGCGTGGCGGCGAGACTCTTTCGGGGCCTACTCGTCCTGAGCGAGCAGGCCGACATTGCCTCCGGCGGCAGCCGTGTTGACGGTAACGACCTGCTCCGAGGCGAAGCGGCGCAGGTAATTCGGCCCGCCGGCCTTGGGCCCGGTCCCTGATAATGCTGCGCCGCCGAACGGTTGGGTGCCGACCACGGCGCCGATCATGTTGCGGTTGACGTAGACATTGCCGTTTTGGAGCCGCGCGACAACGTGCTCGACAGTCAGGTCGATGCGCGAATGGATGCCGAGCGTCAGCGCCGTGCCATTGCGGGCGATGGCTTCGAGCAGGGCGTCCAGTTCGTCCGCGCGCCAGCGCACGACATGGAGGACGGGCCCAAAGACTTCTTCCTGAAGGTCGCCCGCGCGTTCGAGTTCGATGATGGTTGGCGCCACATAGGTGCCTTGGTCGGGTACCGCTCGGTCGCGGTCATAACGGAAGCGAACGCGGCCCGCGTGCTCCATCCTGGCGACCCAGCGGTCGAGCTTTGCCTTGGCGTCGGCATCGATCACTGGGCCGACGTGTGTGGCAGGATCGCGCGGATCGCCGACTTTCAGTTCACGTGCAGCGCCGATCAGCATGTCTAGAATGCGCTCCGCCACGTCGTCTTGCAGGCAGAGCAGCCGGAGTGTCGAACAGCGCTGGCCGGTGGAGCGGAACGTCGAGGTGATCACATCGTCGGTGACCTGCTCAGGCAAAGCGGTGGCGTCGACGATCATGGCGTTGACGCCGCCGGTCTCGGCGATCAGCGGTACGATCGGTCCGTTCTTTGCGGCGAGCGCCCGGTTGATGGTCTGTCCGACTTCGGTCGAGCCCGTGAAGACGACGCCGGCAGCGTGGGGATCGGCGACGAGAATTCCACCGGTCGTGCCGTCGCCGGGAACAAAATGCAGGGCGGTCGCCGGAATGCCGGCCTTGTGCAACAACTCAACCGCGCGGGCGGCCACCAGCGGCGTCTGCTCGGCCGGCTTGGCAACAACGGTGTTGCCGGCGGCAAGGGCCGCTGTCACCTGGCCGAGAAAGATCGCGAGCGGAAAATTCCACGGGCTGATACAGACAAACGCGCCGCGGCCGCGATAGCGCAGCATGTTGCTCTCGCCGGTCGGTCCCGGCATCTGCTGCTCGGCGAGGGCGCTGCGTGCTTGGGCCGCATAGTAGCGGCAATAGTCGGTGGCCTCGCGGAATTCGGCGAGCGCGTCGTCGAGCGTCTTGCCGCCCTCGTTCTGCAGCAGCGCGAGCAGTTCACCCCGATGCGCTTCAAGGCCTTCGGCGGCGCGTTCGAGGATCGCGGCGCGATCTTCGGTTGGTGTTGTCGCCCAGTCCGGGAATCCAGCCGCGGCTGCCGCCATCGCAGCCGCAGCCGTTGCCGCATCGGCATCGCGAACTGTCCCGAGCGGCCGACCGTCGATCGGCGACAGTATCGTGCGCTCCATGCCACCGCGCGCGATGCCATCGATGACGGGAGCGGCCTCGTTGGGCGGTGCAGTTCCGGCGCGGACTTCCGCGATCAGCCCGTCGAGGCTCGCGCGGTCGCCGAACTCGACGCCTGCGGAGTTGCGCCGGGCCGGCGTGTAAAGATCGCGCGGCAGCGGAATATTGCGATTGCGCGCAGCTTCGGCGTTGCCAATGCGATCCTGCGGCCGGCGCAGAACCTGCTCGATCGGCACGCTCGCATCTGCTGCGACCGAGACGAAAGACGAGTTGGCGCCGTTCTCCAACAGCCGCCGCACCAGATAGGCGAGCAGATCGCGATGGCCGCCGACCGGCGCATAGATGCGGCAGGCAACGTCCGGTAGTTCGGCGATGAGCGTTTCGTAGAGCGCCTCGCCCATGCCGTGCAGGCGCTGGAACTCGAAGCCGTCGACGCCGCCCGCGTCCTCGATCACGCTGGCGACAGTGAGCGCGTTGTGGGTGGCAAATTGCGGAAACAGATTATTGCGTGCAGCCAACAAGCGGCGAACGCAGGCCATGTAGCAAAGATCGGTCATCGGCTTGCGGCTGAACACCGGGTAATCGGCAAGGCCGCGCTCCTGCGCGCGCTTGATCTCGGTGTCCCAATAGGCGCCCTTGACCAGACGCACCGTGAGCCGGCGGCGAGTGGCGACGGCCGCTTCTTCGATCCACGCGATGACATTCAAGGCGCGCTTCTGATAAGCCTGCACGGCAAGTCCGAAGCCGTCCCAGCCGTCGAGCGACCGATCCTGCAACACGCGGCCGATCACTTCGAGGGAAAGCTCCAGCCGATCCGCCTCTTCGGCGTCGATGGTGCATTGCAGATCGTGTGCTTTCGCCATCTGTGTGAGCGCAATGATGCGAGGCGCCAGTTCCTTGAGCACGCGCTCGCGCGAGATCGCTTCGTAGCGCGGATGCAGCGCCGAAAGTTTTATGGAAATCCCGGGGCGGCCGGGCAGGGCGGCATTGCCTGCGTGGGCGCCGATGGCCGTGATGGCGCCGGCGTAGGCGTCAAAATATTTTTCAGCGTCCGCGGCTGTACGCGCTCCTTCGCCGAGCATATCGAACGAATAGCGGAAATCGGTGTGGCCGCGGGCGCGCGCGAGCGCTTCGTCGATCGTCTGCCCGAGCACGAAATGCGAGCCGATCAGCCGCATCGCCTGACGCGTTGCCGCGCGCATCACCGGCAAGCCGAGGCGGCGCCCGACCGTGTCGAGGATCGTTTCCGGCGTCTCTCCCGGATGAATGATGCGGGCAGCGATGCCGAGCGTCCATGCCGAGGCAGAGACGAGGAGCGCCGTCGACTTGACGTCGCTTTCAAGCCAGCGGCCGGCCGCGAGCTTGTCCTCGATCAGCCGGTCGGCGGTGGCGGCGTCGGGCACGCGCAACAGCGCCTCGGCCAGTACCATGAGGGCGAGGCCCTCTTTGGTCGACAGCGAATAGGCGTGCAGAAAATCTTCGACACCGCCGAGCCCGGTCGCGTTGGCGCGGATCGCCTCGACCAGACGCCGGGCGCGGGCATCGATGCGCTGTTCGGCGGCGCTATCGCGTGCCGCTTGAGCAAGAAAGCTCCGCGCCAACGCCTCGTCCGGCGGCGCGTAGGGTGCTTGAAACGGCGGCAGCCTGGAATCAGGCGCGTCCATGGAGCGAACTTAGCCTCCCCGACGCATGTGGGGGAGAGGCGTCATCGCGCAAGCCGTATCGGAAGTGCGACCTCCGTTATTCCGCTGCGACGGTGGTCGGTTGTGTTTCGACGAGCCCCTTGAGCTTTCCTAGTCCTTCCTCGAACTGGGAGCCGAGCACCCTTGCCGCGCGGTGCGCCGCTGTGGGTGCGCTTCATGTCCGGGTCCTTTTCGAACGGCGACCATGCCGACTGCGCGTGCAGATCGTCGATCATCGGAAAAATCTGCTCGGGCGGCGCGGCGATCAGCACGGTGCGGCTCACCGCGAACGTGTTCGGCTTGCTCGCCGCATAGGCCAGCAGCGCGGCCACGACGATGGCTGCGGCAATGATAATGGTCGTCATCATATGTCTGTCCCCCCTTTATGTGCCGCCTAACCGGCCTGAGCCCGCTTGAGTGCTTCGAGATCGAACTTCTTCATCTTCATGACCGCGCTCATGACGCGATCACGCGCGTCGCCGCTCGACTGTGAGATCAGTTGCGGCAACGCTGACGGCACGACTTGCCAGGACAATCCGTATTTGTCCTTGAGCCAGCCGCATGGGCCCTCCTGGCCGCCGTCGCTGAGTTTCTCCCAGAAATGGTCGATCTCGCCCTGGCTGTCGCACATGACCTGGAAGGAGATCGCCTCTGAGAACTTGAATTGCGGACCGCCGTTGAGCGCCGTGAAGGTCTGTCCTTCGAGTTCGAACGCGACCATCATGACCGACCCCGCCTGCTTGCCGTGTACATCCTGACCGGCGTTGCCGTAGCGGCTGATCTGTTTGATCCGCGAATTGGCGAATACCGAAGTATAGAAATTCGCCGCTTCTTCGGCTTGAGTGTCGAACCACAAACACGGTGTCACCTTTTGGGTAAGGCCCGCCATGGGAACTCCTTTCACGAAGCTGCGGCGTCGCTATTTCGCGCCGCTAAGGTAAGTCTCGAGTCGCTCGAACGTGCCGCCCCAGCCGCCGCGCATGCTGTCGTGGGCCGCGTCGAAGGTTTGCCGTTCTTCATCCGTCGCGTTGAGCGGCGACCAGACAAGCGTGACTTTGGTCTTGCCGCCCGGCTGCTCCTCGAAGGTGACGCTCGTGAGCAGCTCGAGCGGCCAGGTCGCACTGAGCGGATGACGGGTGGTGCCGCCGGCCTCATTCGAAAACGAATGAGCCCAGACCAGGCGCCGCGGGGGTGTGATTTCGCGATAGGCGAACTTTCCCCACATGACGTTACCGCCAGGATCGCGCATCGCGCCCAGATAGGTCCCGCCGACGCGGAAATCCATGTTCGAAGCGACGATGGTACAGCCCTTCGGGCCCCACCACTCTTTCATGCGCTCCGGATCGGCGAAGCATTGCCACACCAGATCGCGCGGTGCATCGAACACGCGCGAAATGACGAAGTCAGTGGTTTTCGTTTCAACAGTCATGTCATGCTCCCCAACGTCGGCGTCGTGTTTCACTCAGTGTTCGACGAGCACCATCCAGCCGACGCCGAATTTGTCGGCCACCATGCCGAAGCGCGATGAGAAGAAGGTCTTTGTCAGCGGCATGTTCACCTTCCCGCCTTCGGCCAGCGCGTTGAACATCCGTTCGGCATCCGCATCGGACGGCGCGCTCAGCGCCAGCGCGATGCCATTGAAATTGGGGCTACCCTGGCAGCGGCCGTCGGACATCAGAATTTGCGTGTCGCCGATGTGAACAGCGGCATGCATCACCTTGTCCTTGCTCTGCGGCGTCACCATCGACTGGTCCGGCGACTCTTTGAAGCGCATGAGCATGTCGACCTTGGCGCCGACAGCTTTTTGGTAGAAATCGATCGCTTCGTCGCAGCGGCCCTCGAAGCTGAGGTATGGTTGAACCTGCATGTCAGTCTCCTTGCTTGCTGATGTGAAGTTCCGGTTGGCTGGATTGCGTGATCCCCTTGATTGAACCCAGGCCGCGTGACCTTGGTTCGTGCCGTCAGGTTGCAAAAAATATTTTCATGTCGGCCGGCTTTCTGCCATCAGCCGATCGAGATGCTGGCGGTATGCGCCGCTTTTCTAGCTAGGTGATGCGGTTCCGATCATCGCGCCCATCGGGACCATGCATCACGAAGCGCCAGACGCCGCCCGGCCGCATGTCGAAACTCAACGTCGTGGTCTTGAATCCGTTCGGCCCCCACCACTGCGCCAGATGGTTCGGATCCGTGAACGCGGAAAACACCAGATCGCGCGGCGCGTCGTATTCGCGCGTGCCGACGGTCGCACGCGGATCGCTGTCGAGATCGAGGTTATTTCTTGCGATCATGTGCGGTACTCACGACTTTGGGTGCTTTGCCTTTGGGTGCTTTGCCTGGTTCTTTGGCTTGGAGCTTTTTCAGATAATCGCCGAGACGGTCAAAGCTCTCGTCGTAGAAGCGGCGATAGTGTTCGAGCCAATCATCGACTTGCTTCAGCGCGCGCGGCTCGATGCGGCAGGGCCGCCACTGCGCCTCGCGCGAGCGCGCGATCAGCCCGGCATGTTCCAGCACCTTCAGGTGCTTGGATACGGCCGGCAGGCTCATGGCGAACGGCTTGGCGAGCTCCATGACCGAGGTTTCGCCAAGCGCGAGCCGGGCCAGGATGGCGCGGCGGGTCGGATCGGCGAGGGCCGAAAAGGTGGCGTCGAGGGTTTTCATAAACCATCCAGTTAAATAACTACTCGGTTAAATACCAAGGCGGCTGGGCTCGTCAAGCGTCACGCGCAGAACACTTGCCGACCGCCGCATTAGTCATATTTCAACCGCATCGGCGCTGAACTGTCGGATACGCTGAACTGTCGGACACCATGTCGTTTCTTCGGATCTATGGGCGCGTTCTGGCGCTGCTCGCACCTGAGGCGCGGCTCGCGATCACGCTGGCGGTCGCCAACATCGCGCTCGCGGTGTCGCAATTCGTCGAGCCGGTGCTGTTCGGCCGTATCATAGATCGGCTGACAGGAGCGTTGCCCGCCGGCCTCGATGCGGCCGCGCGCGTGCTGGCGCCGCTGATCGGGACTTGGGTTGGCCTCGGCCTGTTCATCGTTGTCTCGGCGGCGCTGGTCGCCTGGTTTGCCGACCGGTTGGCCCATCGCCGGCGCAACATGGTGACGGCCGACTTTTTCGAGCACGTGCTGCAGCTGCCGCTGGCGTTTCATAACGCCGCCCATTCGGGCCGGCAGGTGAAGGTGATGTTCAGCGGCACCTACACAATGTGGTGGCTCTGGCTGTCCTTCTTCCGTGAATATTTTGCGGCCTTCGTGTTTGTATGCGTGCTGCTGCCGATGACGCTCGTGCTTAACTGGCGGCTGGCGATGCCGCTGCTTGGCCTATGCCTGGCGTTTGCGGCATTGACGGCGCTGGTCGTCCACAAGGCTTTCGGTTTGCAGCGTGCGGTCGAACAGCACTACTCGGCGATGGCGGAGACCGCGGCCGATACGCTCGGCAATGTCGCGCTGGTCCAGAGCTATGCGCGCGTCGATCGCGAAGTGTCGGGGCTGCGCGATCTCGTCAACGCACTGCTCAACGCGCAACTGCCGGTGCTCACGTGGTGGGCCGCCGCGGCCGTGCTGACGCGTGCCGGCACGACGCTCACCATGCTGATGATTCTCGTTTTAGGCACCTATCTCAAGCTTGTTGGGCTGGCTTCCATCGGTCAGATCGTGAGCTTCATGAGCATCTCGGGCCTGCTGATCGCCCGCCTGGAACAATCGGTCAGCTTCGCCAATCGCATGTTCCTCGATGCGCCGAAGCTGATCGAGTTCTTCGACGTACTCGATACCGAGCCGGCACTGCGCGACCGCCCGGACGCCATCGATCCGGGACGACTGCGCGGGCGCGTCGAATTCAAGGATGTGTCGCTGTCTTACGATGGCCGGCAGCCCGCCGTGTCGAACTTAAGCTTCACGGCGCAGCCCGGCGATACCGTGGCGCTGGTCGGGCCGACCGGCAGCGGCAAATCGACGGCGCTGGCGCTGCTGCACCGCGCGTTCGATCCGCAGTCGGGATCGATCGCTGTCGATGGCGTCGACATCCGCGACTATAAGCTCACGGCGCTGCGCCACAACATCGGTGTCGTATTTCAGGAAACGCTGCTGTTCAACAGCTCGATTGCGGAGAACCTGCGCGTCGGCAGGCCGAATGCCAGCGACAGCGACTTGCGCGCGGCGGCAAGACGGGCGCAGGCGCTCGATTTCATCGAGCGCAAGCCGGATGGTTTCGAGTCCAATATCGGCGAACGCGGCCGGTTGCTCTCCGGCGGCGAGCGCCAGCGGCTGGCGATTGCCCGTGGGCTCCTTAAGGATCCGCCGATCCTCATTCTCGACGAAGCGACCAGCGCGCTCGATCCGGTGACCGAGACAAAGGTCAGTCTCGCGCTCGATGAAGTGATGAAAGGACGTACCACATTTGTGATCGCGCACCGGCTCGCCACTATCCGCAACGCCACGCGGATTTTGGTGTTTCGCAACCGCCGCATCGCCGAGACCGGCACATTCGACGAGCTGTACCGGCGCGGCGGTTTTTTCGCCGAACTCGTGGAAGCGCAATTCGTGCCGATAGCCGCGGAGTAGTTAGCGCAGCCGCTCCAGAATGCTGACGTAGTTGGCGACCGCGGTGCCGCCCATATTAAAGACGCCGCCGAGTCTTGCGTCCTTGATCTGCATGTCGCCGGCAGTGCCGGTCAGCTGCATGGCTGTGAGCGCGTGCATCGAGACGCCGGTGGCGCCGATCGGGTGGCCCTTGGCCTTAAGACCGCCGGACGGATTGATCGGCAACACGCCATCCTTGGCGGAGATGCCGTCAGCGATAACGCGCGCGCCTTGGCCTTCCGGCGCCAGCCCCATCGCCTCATAGACAAGCAGCTCGGCGATGGTGAAACAGTCATGCACCTCGGCGAACGATAGATCGTTCAGCCCGACACCGGCCTGCTTGAGTGCACGCTGCCAGCCCAGCGCGCAGCCCTCGAACTTGAGCACGTCGCGCCGCGACATCGGCAAAAAGTCCTGCACGTGTTCGGCGGCGCGAAACACAATCGCCTTGTTCAAGGTCAGCGCGGTCTCGATGTCGGTGAGCACCAGCGCGGCAGCGCCGTCGGAGACGAGCGAGCAATCGGTGCGCTTGAGCGGTCCGGCAACCCGCGGGTTCTTGTCGCTCTCGGCGCGGCAGAACTCGTAGCCCAGATCCTTGCGGATCTGCGCATAGGGATTGCCGACGCCGTTCTTATGGTTCTTGGCCGCGATCCGTGCCAGCGCGTCGGACTGATCGCCCCAGCGCTGGAAATAGAGCGAGGCGATCTTGCCGAAGATGCCGGCGAAGCCGCCGTCAATGTCGGCTTCCTCGCGCACGTAGGAGGCTTTCAGAAGGTTGCGTCCGATCTCGGGGCCGGACGTCGTCGTCATCTGCTCGACGCCAACGACAAGCACGATGCGCGCTGCGCGCGCCGCGATTGATTTGAGGCCCTGATGCACTGCGGCCGAACCGGTGGCGCAGGCATTCTCGACCCGGGTCGCCGGTTTGAATCGCAGGTCGGGCGAGGCCTGCAGCACCAGCGAGGCGGAAAAATCCTGGGCCGAGAAGCCGGCGTTGAAATGGCCGAGCATGATCTCGTCGACGTCCCTTGGGGCGACGCCTGCATCGATGAGAGCGGCATTCGCCACCCGCACGATAAGGCTCTCGACGGTTTCATCGGCAAGCTTGCCGAAGGGCGTATGCGCCCATCCCACGATGCACGCGGTCATGATCGCTCCATTGCCATTGTTTATGGCCCTCGTTTATGCGGCCGCAATGTCCAAATGACCGAATAAATTGTCGCGTCGCCGAACTTTAGACGCTTTTGCTGGTCTATGGCCTAGGCCGAACCGCACTGTCGCACTGCGCAAGGCTAGCCCGGATCGGCTTTGCGTTCGAGGCAGCCATGCTGTTACATTGGGTTTACCACGCAGGCTTGGGAAACCCGCCTTGCCGTGGCTGTCGACCACGGCCAACCGAACGGATCGCAACACGTGACTCGTAAGCTAGCCATTCGGCCGTCGGCGTTCGCAGGCGCGTTCGGATCCATTCTGCTCGGGTCGTTGTTGACTGCGGCCGTGGTGTCGCAGGCACGCGCCGAATCCACGATTCTGGTCGATGTCGCGAGCGGTAAAGTCCTACAGGCGGATAACCCAACCTCTCCGTGGTATCCGGCGTCGACGTCGAAGCTGATGACATTGTACGTAACGCTGAGCGCGATCCGCGACCATCGCATCACGTTCGACACGCTGTTCACGGTGTCGCGCACGGCCGCCATGCAGTCGCCGACCAAGATGGGCTTTCCGGTCGGCACCCAGGTCACGGTCGATAACGCCATCAAGATGATGATGGTCAAGTCGGCGAACGACATGGCGGTGATGATCGCGGAGGGCATCGGCGGCAGCGTCGATGGTTTTGCGCAGGAAATGACCGAGACGGCGCATCGCCTGGGAATGAGCGAGTCCAACTGGGTCAATCCCAATGGCCTGCCGGCCGATGGCCAGATCACCTCGGCGCGCGACCTCGCTATCCTGGCGCGGGCGCTGATCCGCGATTTCCCGCAATACAGTTTCTACTGGCACATCCCGGCGATCCAGTACGGCCGGCGCGAGGTGCGCAATTACAATCCGTTGCTCGGCCGTTATCCGGGGACCGACGGCATGAAGACCGGTTTTATCTGTGCGTCCGGCTTCAACCTTGTCGCCACCGCGACGCGCGACAACAAGCAATTGATCGCGGTCGTGCTCGGCGCGTCGTCCGGCGCGGCACGCGCCGTAAAGGCCGCGGAAATGCTGGAAAGCGGCTTTCGGCAGAATCCGCTGTCGTGGCTCATTCCCTCGCTCGGCACGGTGGACGAACTCAAGCCGATCGAAGCCGATCCGCCCAATCTGAAAGATGAAATGTGCGGGCCGCACCGCAAGCGGATGCGGCAAGCAGAGTCCGATGACGAAGGCTTGGATGCGACCGGCGCCGATGGCAACGGCGACGCGGCGGACGCCACACCGAAATTCTCGGTGCTGCTCTCGGCGCTGCGCGCGCCGACGGCGAAGAATTTGAATCTGTTGTCGGACGGTGGGCCGGTGGTGCCGACCGTCGTCTATACCGGGCCCACGCGCCCGCCGGGCTGGAAGCCGCCTGCGGTGACGGTGCGCAAACGGGTCGCTGCGGCCGTCAAGCCGGCGAAGCCCAAGAGGAAGCCGGAAGCCCGCTACAGGCCGGCGGCGGTGGCGTCCAAGCCGGCCGTTAAGCCGAAGCCCGCGCAATAAGAGCGCGCCGGGTCCAGCGCGCGCATTCGTTATTCAAGATCGGCATTCGGCGCGGGTAACAGCATGAACGGCAAGATGACCATTTCCGCGCTTCAGCAAATGAAGCGGGACGGAAAGAAAAGCATCGGCGTGGTCGCGTGGGATTATCAGATCGCGCGCGTCGCCGATCGCGCCGGCGTGGATTTCGTCTCGGTCGGCGACTCGGTGGGCGTCAATCTGTGGGGACGCTCCGAAGTCGCCGAAGTGACGATGGACGAGATGCTGATCTGCTGCAAGGCGGTGCGTGCCGGCGTCGAGCGCGCGCTGGTGAGCTGTGACATGCCGTACGGGCCGGTGCAGGAGGGCGTTCAAGCCGCGATCACCGCCGCTATTCTTTTGATGCAGGAGGGCGGCGCCGACATGATCAAAGTCGATGCCGCAGCCGAATTTCCCAATACGGTGCGCGCGATGGTCTCCGCCGGCATTCCGGTGTTCGCTCAGTTCGGGCTGACGCCGCAGACTGCGATCAAATACGGCATTCCCTATAGCGCGCAGAACTCACCGCAGGCGCAGGCTGGCGCCGAGGCGGCGGAAAAACTCGTCGCCGAGGCAAAGCTTCTGGAAGACGCCGGCGCCGCGTGTCTCGATTTCACCAATTCGGGGCCGGTCGCGGGCGCGGCGGTCGTGAAGGCGGTGAAAATTCCGGTGATCGGCGGCTTCGGCGGCGGCCCGTGGCTCGACGGGCGCGTTCGGCTTGCGCATACCGCGATCGGCTACGCGGAAAAGTGGATCGACTCCAAGACCGACACCTACGTCAACACCGCGAAAGCCGCGCTTGAAGCCTTCACGGCGCTGATCGCGGATGCGCGCGCCGGGCGGCAGATCAAGGGCTAGACGAGGGTGCTCACGCCGCTTTTTTCAGCGGCGCGTCCGTGACGCGCTGCAACGCGTCGAGCGTCAATCCGGGCACCATCTCACGCACAACAAAGCCGTCGTCTGTGACATCGATCACGGCGAGGTTCGTGTAGATGCGCTTGACCACGCCGATTGCGGTCAGCGGATATCCGCAGCGGCGCACCAGCCGGCTTTCGCCGGTCTTGGTCGTGTGCTCCATCAGCACCCACAGCCGCGGCGTTCCGGCCGCGAGATCCATCGCGCCGCCAACCGCGGGCGCGGTGTCGTTCGACGTCGCCCAGTTGGCGATGTCGCCATTCTCGGCGACCTGAAACGCGCCGAGCACACATAGATCGAGATGGCCGCCGCGAATGAGGCCGAAGCTGTCGGCGTGGTGCATATAGGAGCCGCCGGTGCGCAGCGTGATGTATTGCTTGCCGGCGTTGATCAGCCAGCGATTGATCTTGTCCGGCTCGGGCGCCGGACCCATGCCCAAAATGCCGTTCTCGGACTGGAACACGACTTCGCGCTGCTCCGGCACGTAGTCGGCGACCTGCAAGGGCGCGCCGATGCCGAGATTGACGTACCAGCCCTCGGGGATGTCGCCGGCAAGCCGCGCGGCGATTTCGCGGCGCGTCATCGGCTTGCAGCCGGCAAGAACTTGCTCCGCCGCGTTCACTGCTTCCTCCGTCACGTCACCGTCGGCTCGCCGTACGGCACGTGCACCACGCGGTTGACGAAAATCCCGGGCGTCGCGATCTTCTCCGGATCGAGCGCACCGAGTTCGACAATGTGCTGCGTCTGGGCGATCGTCAACGGCGCCGCCGTCGCCATCACCGGATTGAAATTGCGCGCCGACGATATGTAGGTGAGATTGCCCCAGCGGTCGGCTTGCCACGCCTCGACCAATGCGACATCGCCGTGGAGCGCCTCTTCGAGGATATATTTGCGGCCGCGGATTTCGCGCTCTTCCTTGCCCTCGGCGAGCTTGGTGCCGACTGCGGTGGGTGTGTAGAACGCCGGGATGCCGGCGCCGGCGGCGCGCATGCGTTCGGCCATCGTGCCTTGCGGCACGACTTCCAGTTCGATGCGGCCCTCGCGCCACAGTTTTTCAAACACGACAGGATCGGCGGTGCGCGGAAACGAGCAGACGATCTTGCGCACGTGGCCGGTTTCCAGAAGCTTGGCGAGGCCGAGATGACCGACGCCGGAATTATTGGAAACCACGGTCAAATCCTTGGCGCCCTGTTCGATCAGTCCATCGATCAGCGCATTCGGCTGGCCGATCGAGCCAAAGCCGCCGATGAGCACGACCGACCCATCGCGAATCCCGGCCATCGCTTCGGCCACGCTCTGTACGATTTTGTTGATCATCCCACCACGCGCCGCTGCGGTTCCGCGCCGAACGCCGGCATTACTTCGCGGGCGAAGCGATGCAGGCTGTCGTGCGCGAGGCCGCCACCGCCGTTGAGCAGGAGATATTCGACGCCGAGCGCGCGCAATTTTTCGAGCTTGCGGGCGATTTCGTCGGGCGTGCCGTAAAGCGCGCTCTCCTCGCTCGCTTCACGCGTATCGGAATAGGCCATGATGCTCGCGGTGTTCTTGACGCCCGGCGCGCTCGACACGGCGGCGAGCCGGCGCTGCGCTTCGAGCCGGCGCTCAAGCGCGGCCTGTTTGTCGGCCTCGTCCTTGGCGACGAAATAGGCGCGCGCGACGCCGACCTCCATCGGATCGAAGGTGCGGCCGCGCTTCTCCACTTCGGCCTTGAAGATCGCAACGCGCTCGGCGACGCTTTCGAACGAGGCAAACTGGTCGAGCAGAAGGTTATAGCCGCGCTCGGCGACCTGGCGGATCGAATCCGGGCTGCCGGCGCCCATCCACATCGGCGGATGCGGCTTCTGCGCGGTCGGCGGCTCGACGATGATGTCCTCGAACTGCCAGAACTTGCCGCTATGCGAGAAGCGCTGCTTCGACGTCCAGGCCTTGACGATGACGTCGAGCGATTCATTGAACCGCGCGTCGGCTTCCGCCATCGGCACGCCGAAGCCCGCGAACTCATTGTGGCGGTAGCCCTTGCCGACGCCGAAATCGAGCCGGCCGCCGGACAGAAGATCGATGGTCGCCGCCTGTTCGGCGACCAGCACCGGATTGTGCCACGGCAGCACCAGCACCGCGGTGCCGAGCCGCAAGGTGCGGGTCTTGGCCGCGACCCAGGTCAAGAGCGACAGGCTCGCCGATACCTGGCCAAAGCCGGTGAAATGATGCTCGACCAGAAAGGTCGAGTGGTAGCCGAGTGCCTCGGCCTCGACGTTGTAGTCGACGAACTGCCGATAGCCCTGGCCGGAATCGACATCCGGTCCGCCGTGTCGGGCGGTGGCGCTGCCGAATAACCCAAATCGCATGCCGTTTCCCTGCGTTTGACCGTCAATGTAGCGAGAAAGCCGCGATTTTGGAACGGCCATCGGGCGGATTCGACCCTGTCATCGCGAGCCGCTCGCGGGCGACGAAGCATCCGGGGCCTGCGGCTCTCGCACCCGCAGACAAGCATTCATTTACCAATCCGCAACTCCAAATTTACCTGTCCGGAAATAGGTTACCGAAGCGCAAAGGGTGCCTGCCGCGCGACGGCACCCAGCAGGTAGTCAGCAATTCCAGCAAGCGATGATGGGCGCCGATCTCAGTTTCATTAGCGAACTCGAACACGCCATCGCCAATGGCTCGTCCGAACGGCGCTCGCAAATTCTGCAGCGGATTACGGATCTGTTCGTGCTCGGCTCGGCGCGGTTCTCCGAGGACGATATCGTGCTGTTCGATGACGTGATCGGGCGCCTTGCCGCCAAGATCGAACAAGCCGCGCAAGTGCTGCTGGCCACCCAGCTCGCGCCGATTGCCAATTCGCCGCCGAAGATCATTCGCACGCTGGCGTTCAACGATGCCATCGAGGTCGCCGGCCCGGTGCTGTCGCAGTCGCCGCGGCTCGACGAGGAGACTCTTGTCGAACTGGCGTCGCAAAAAGGCCAGGGCCACATGCTGGCGATTGCGCATCGCCGGTCGCTGAGCGAGGCCGTCACCACGGTGCTGGTCAAGCGCGGCGACCGCGACGTCGTGACCATGACGGTGGGCAACAGCGGCGCGCGCTTTTCCAACCTCGGCTTTGCCATGCTGGTGCAACGCTCCGAAAACGACGACAGCCTTGCCGCCAGTGTGGGCGGCCGGCCGGACATTCCGTCGCACATGCTGCTCACGCTGGTGGCGCGCGCCTCGGAAACCGTTCGGGTCAAACTTGAAGCCGCCAATCCGCACGCCAAGGAAACAGTCCGCCTCGCCGTGCGGGAAGCCGCCGACAACGTCCAAACCGCAACCATGGAACAGGTGCCGGAGCATGTCAGCGGCGCCGCCGCGGTCGAGCGCCTGCAGCAATCCGGCGGACTCAATGAGGATGCGATCGTCACATTCGCGATCGGCGGCGGCTTCGTCGAGACCTGCGCCGCGCTCGCCACGATGGGCGAGTTGCCGTTGACATTTGTCGAACAGGCGATGACGAGCGAGCGTTCGGAGAACATTCTGATCATCGCGCGCGCGATTGACCCGTCGTGGCCGACCGTCAAGCAGATTTTGTCGCTCCGCGCCGAAAAGCACATCATGCAGCAGCGCGACATAGCGCGCTGTCTTGCGAGCTACGAACAATTGCGCTCGCAGACCGCGCAGGAAATCGTCCGCTTCTATCGCACGCGGATGCGCGGTCAGCCGGCCCAGCGGGCCTGAGCGACCCGAGCTGCGCCGGCTCGCTTCGGCCGATTGTCGCAGCGAGCGGTCTTGCACATGCCCTTTCCGGACCGATGCCTTATAGTGGCGCCGGGAGGATACCATCATGTCACGCGATCTGTTTGCTGCACGCGTTGCAGCGGCCGTTTTGCTTGCAACGCTCGTCTGCGCGCCGCTCGGCGCGGTGTCTGCGCAGGATTATCCGAACCATCCGATCACCCTGATCGTGCCGTATCCACCGGGCGGCGGCGTCGACCTGATCGGACGGCTGGTCGGGCAGCGTCTGTCGGCGGCGCTCGGCCAGCAGGTCGTTGTTGAAAATCGCGGCGGCGCCGGCGGCATGATCGGCACGCGCGACATCGCCAAGGCGACACCGGACGGCTACACGCTCGGCGTGATGCTGACCGGTGTCAGCCTCAGTCCCAATGCCGGCTACGACATCAACAAGGATTTCTCGCCGATCGGCATCATCGCCTCGACGCCGATCTTCGTCGTCGCCAATCCGTCGTTGCCGGCGAAGTCGCTCGCCGACATCATCGCGCTGGCCAAGAAAGCGCCCGGCAAATACACCGCGGGCACGCCGCCGGCGCCGACGCTGAATTATTTCGCCGCGCGACTGTTCAATCTGCTCGCCAAGGTCGACATCACCGTGGTGAGCTACAAGGGCACCGCGCCGCTGACCAACGACCTTATCGGCAATCACGTGCCGATCGGTTTCAACACCATCCCGGCGGCGATCAGCAACGTGCAGGCCAAACAATTGCGCGCCATTGCGGTGACCGGTACAGCGCGTTCGGCGGCTTTGCCCGACGTGCCGACCGCCGCCGAATCCGGCCTGCCCGGCTTTGACGTGGTGCAGTATTACGGCCTCACCGCGCCGGCCGGCGTGCCGCGCCCGATCGTCGACCGGCTCAACAAGGAGCTGAGCGCGATGCTCGCCGCCGACGACTTCAAGAAGCGGCTTATCACCTACGGCGACGATCCGGCGCCGAGCTCGCCGGAGGAATACGCCGCCAACATCAAGCGCGAGGAAGCCAAATGGGCCGCGCTGGTGAAGAAGCTCGGGCTCAAGCTGGATTGATTGTTGGCCCTCGCCCCGCTTGCGGGGAGAGGGTCGGGGTGAGGGGGCGTCGCCACTTGGCTCAGAATCGCGGAGAGGCCCCCTCACCCGGATTGCTTCGCTGACGCTCGCAATCCGACCTCTCCCCGCGCGGCGGGGAGAGGTGAGGGGCTCTACGCCGCCGCGCGGAACGCCGCCTCGCGGAATTCCACGCCGATCTCGGTCGCCGACCGCCACGCGACGCGGCATGCCCGCAGCGTGCGCGCCTCGTCGAATGTCAGCGAAACCTGATCCGGAATGTAAGCGGTGCTGATCAGCGCGAGGCGGGCGCCGAGCGAGGAAATATCGCGTACGACGCAGTCGCGTAGCGACCCGTTCACGGTAATCTTGGCGCACTTGTAGACGGGAGTACGCCGGGCTCGTCTGCGCTCGTTCATGGCGCCATGCTGCGCTGAAAATCTTTCTCAAAGTCGAAAGCGAATTGCGCCAAAATCTTAATGATCGCGAACCATCCGCCCGCCTTGAATCATGCTGAAACGATGATGAACGCAATTGCATAAGCAATGCCTCATTGAGAAGCGCGGCGCTTCCTTCCTCCTTCCGCCACCACGCTTCGCGTGGTCTGCCTCCCCCGCTTCGCGGGGCGGAAAGCACAGGTCGTCGTTCTCGCGGCGCGGTTTTCTGCGCGGGCGAGTTTGTTTGCCACCGAAACAAAGCGTGTAGCCCGGGTATCGCTGCGCTCAGCCGGGCTACGAAGCCGAGAAACAAAGGCGAAGGATGCGGAACGCCGGCAGATGCATACGGTATGAGCCACGCCACGCGAACGAATGTTGCCATTCGCCCGCGCTTCGGGCGTGGCGCGGCCCCAGGCGGGGACCGCTCACCTGCCGGCGTTCCGCGACGGCGCTCACGGCAGCGAACCAACGCCGCCGCTCAGCTCCAGACGCACTTCCTGGGACGTGGCTAGAAGCAGGTGTTGCCTGCCTTCGCCTGTCCCAGTCCAGCGACAAAGTCGCAGACCGGTCATGATGCCGGCCGGGCGTATTCCCGAAGCCGCCCGGGGATAGGATGTGTCGTCCCATCCGCGGGAACCGCACCCGCCCCCCTCGCCGCAGGCACCCCTGTGGCGAAGTCCTTCGTGAGCGGATGATTCTGTGTCTTGCTAGCAGTAAATAGGAAAAAAGTCAATAATAGTCTCCGTCGGCGGGACAAGAGGTAAGCCACCAAGTTCGCCCCAAAGGGTTGATTTCAACCTTTCCGTGTCATAGAACAAATAAGGAACACGCTCTTGCGAACACCGGGGCCTGTCACATGCTGGATGACGACGGTTTTGAGTTGGACGAAGTTGGGCAATGGGCAAAAGAAAAACATGAGCGCCTTCGCAAATACGTTGATATTTCGCGTGCTGTACGCAGAAAGTTTTTGCGCCAGTGCGGCCACGCGACTTACATCGATTTATTCTGCGGATCGGGCCGGGCCTTTATTCGCGACAGCAATGAGAAGATCGATGGCAGCCCTCTTGTCGCGTTCAAATCAGCTCGCGATGGTGGCGAGCCATTTTCGGAAGTTCACATCGCTGACTTGGAGGAGAAGAAAGTCGCCGCTACCGCAAGAAGAGTTTCGGAGGCAGGCGGTACGGCGACGACTTATGTAGGGAGAGCGGAGAACGTCGTGCAGCAGATAGTCGCGCGGCTCAATCCTCATGGTCTGCATTTTGCATTTCTCGATCCGTATAATTTGGACGCACTACCCTTTTCGGTAATCGAAGCTTTTGGCTATCTAAAACACGTCGACATTCTAATTCACGTGAGCGCCCTGGATTTGCAGCGCAATCTGGATGCTTACACCAAGCTGGAAGACAATCGCTTGGAGCGGTTTGCGCCGGGCTGGCGACAACACGTCGGACTAAATCAGTCGCAATCGAGAATCCGGGCAGCGCTGCTTTCATATTGGGCGAGTAAATTTGAAACGCTTGGATTGTCGTCTGCCGACCGCGCCGAGCTCGTTAGCGGACAGGAAAGAAACCAGCGGCTATACTGGCTAGTCTTGGTCAGTCGCGAAAAACTGGCAAGAGATTTCTGGGAAAAGATCAGAAGCGTGTCTGGTCAACGTGAGTTACCGTTATAATAGGTGGGTTGGAGTACGAGATGGCTGCGTCCGATATCGAATGGACTGAGGCGACGTGGAACCCGATCGCCGGATGCACGGTGCTCTCGCCGGGGTGCAGCAATTGCTACGCCATGCGAATGGCGGCGCGCTTGCAGGCGATGGGCATGACGAAATACGGCGGCACCACCCGCAAGTCCGGCAACCGCCATGTCTGGACCGGCCGCGTCAATGTTGACATGAAGGCGCTGACTGCGCCGCTTGCGTGGAAAAAGCCGCAGCGGATTTTCGTCAATTCCATGTCGGACCTGTTCCAGGACGGGGCGGATGAAGCTTTCATCCATCAAGTGTGGCGAGTCATGGAACAAGCGTCCTGGCACTCATTCCAAGTGCTCACCAAACGTCCACAGCGCATGCTTGATCTTCTGTCGAAGCCAGTGTTTCCAACGCTCCCGAACGTCTGGCTTGGAACATCCGTCGAAAGCGCGGATTACCTCGACCGTATCGATCTGTTGCGGCGGGTTCCTGCGCGCATCCGCTTCGTTTCGTTTGAACCATTGCTCGGACCAATCACAGAGCTGGATTTGCATGGCATCCATTGGGCCATTGTCGGGGGCGAATCCGGTCCGCGCGCGCGAGACATAGAGGAATGGTGGGTAGAGCAATTGCACGATGCCTGCCAACGGCAGGGCGTCGTGTTTTTCTTCAAGCAATGGGGCGGGAAAAGAAAGAAGCGGTCGGGGCGTGTGTTCAAGGATCGGACCTGGGATGACTACCCGAGTTGCGGGGCGCAAGGAGCGGCGCTTGCGGTCTGAGCGCAGGTAGAAGCGCCCATCCACCGGTTACGGCGTTTGGCGCGACCGACCTATGGGCTGGCCCCGGCGACCCGCCCGAACGTTGATCGGGTGTCGCCATGTCCGCCCTTCTCACACCGCAAAAGGCCGCCGATTTTCTTGGTATCGGCCGAACCAAGTTGCTCGCGCTCGCCAAGGCCGGAAGGCTCAAAGCGAAGCGCCTGGACGGTCGGATTTACTTTGTGGTCGCGTCGCTGCAACGCTTCCTGGACTCGCTCGCCGACGCCTAGCAGGCTATGCTTGCGGCCGGCTTGGGGAGGGCTTGCCGTGCGGATCATTGCCGCCGTCGCGGTTACGTTGGCGCTCGCCGGATGCTCTGACATATGGAGCCATCGGCCGGATTGCCTCGTTGGATTTGCTGACGGGTCCGACTGCGCACCGGGCACGACGGCCTATAACCAAGCACAAGGGCGGCAACAGCAAGCGCAAGCGCAAAGCGCAAGCGATGATGCGCAATGCCAATCCTATGGTGCCGCGCCCGGCTCGCAATCCTACATTCAATGCCGGATGAACTTAGACAATCAACGCGCGCAGATGCGAACGGCCATCGCTTCGCAAATGGTCGGCCACATGATGACGCCAGCGCCGGCCCTGCCGTCAACGGTCAACGTGAACCTTTGCAACGTGCCGGGCCAAGTCAATACGTGCATGTATCCGAGGTAGGTCATGTTTTGGGTAAAGCGACGTTTTGAGTACGCGGCCTATTCGCCGTATCAAGATCGACTCGAAAAGCCCTTGATGGCAAACCCGACAAACTACAAAGAGTTTCTCATGGTCAGCACTAAGACCGATGACCCAGGTGTGAGCGACTATTACATCGGTGTGCCGGGCGAAGCATTCCTAGCTGCATTCGATGGCTTTGAGCGCGTCACGGAAAGCGACCTGCCAAAAGAGATTGACGCTTTCCATCTTGGCGACGCGACCAAAGAACCATTCAAGAGTCGGTTTCGCTCGCGCGGCTCTTGACAAAGAAAAGGCCGGGGTAACGGCCCGGCCCTTCCCGCTCAGCGCCGCAGTGTGGATTGCGGAGCTTACTTAAGCGCGCTTCTCCCGCTGTTTTGATTAGATACGGCAGTAGGGGCATGGCCGCGACAAGCCCGGCCATGACGAGAGAATAAAGCTCGGTAGCGGGTATCAGCGAACGCCCGACTTTTTTCCTGCGCGTCTCACGCCCGTCAGCCCATACGCCACCACCAGCACGCCCACCACGCATCCCCACAGTGCGGTGTAGCCGCCGGTGAGGTCGTGGACGAGGCCGAGGAGCGGCGGCGCGGCGATGATGCCGAGCTGGTTGATCGCCATGGCGGCGCCGAGCGTCAGCCCGACTTTGTCGGCGGGTGCGGTTTCGGCGAGGTAGGCGACCCACGGGCCGTACCAGCCGAGCCCGAAGAAGCCAAGCCAGGCGGCGAGCAGGGCGAGCAGAGGCTCCGGCGTTTGCGGCGGCACGAACATCAGAACGACAACGCCGGCGGCGACAGCGATCATCGACAATGTCAGCAGGCGAAAGCGGAGCGCCGGCGTGCGGTCGCTCCAGGCCGCGAGCGCGATGCGGCCGACGGCGCCGGCCGCCTGCGCCAGCGCCAGAAACAACGCGCCGCGCGTGAGCGCGATATGGGCGTGGTCGCGCAGGTCGAGCATCAGCCAGGTGAGGATGCCGTATTGCGCGCTGACCAGTGCGAGGCCGGCGACGATGGCGTTGCGCATCCACGGCTGGCGCAGCAATCCGGCGACGGCGGCGGCACTGAGTGGCTCGCGCCGTGCCGCTGTGCCGGCGTCTTTGGACGGCGGCCGGTAAACCAGCGCGAAAAACAATCCGCCGGCGAGCGCCGCCACGGCGCCGGCGACGAAGGCGGCACGCCAGCTCCAGGCCGCCGCCACCGCCGGCAGGATTGCTGCCGCCATCGCGCCGCCGAGCGGCAGTCCCGCCTGGCGGATGCCCATGGCAAGCCCGAGGCGGCCGCCGCGAAACCAGGCGGAGACCGATTTGCTGCCGCCGGGCTGCGTCGCGCTGTAGCCGAGGCCGGCGACAAACAGCCAGAACAGCAGCACGGTGTAATGATGGCTCGCCGCGGCGAACAGGAACGGGACGAACAGCACCACGGCGCCGATGCCGATGATCAGCCGTTCGCTCTTGCGGTCGAGCAGGTCGCCGACGAACAGGAGCGAGAACAGGGGCGCGGCGTAGCTCGCGGTGATGAGCAGGCCGGTCTCGGCGGCGGTGAGGTTGAAGTCGCGCTGCAGGAACCCGGCCAGCGCCGCGAGGCCCAGGAGCGCGAACGAGGCCGTGGCCTGCGCGGCGGTCGCCGCGGTCAGCACCAGCCAGCGGTAGGCGGGTTTGTCTTGCAGGCCGGCGTGAGCGGTCATCGGTTTACTTTACCTCTGTCCGCAGGGGGAGGTGAGGGCTCGGGACGAGGTGGCGGGACGAGGCGGCTTTCCCGATGCGTGATGATGTCAAATTCAATCAAATTACGCTGTAAATCCAGCATCAACGGCCCTTCCGCCGCCCGATTCCGGCACCATATTAAATCCGCTCGGTGTCGGACTTCTTTTAAGGGTCAACGCTTTGATCTCGATCAAGGAGTCCGCACCCGGATGAGTTCTCTAATCACATAACCCAATGACGATGTTCTGGCTGCGCCGCTTTTGGGCACCCGAACAGGCCGAGGGAGTTTGGCAATGAACTTTGATAAATTCACCGACCGCAGCCGCGGTTTCGTGCAGTCCGCCCAATCGCTGGCACAGCGTGAGGGCCACCAGCAGTTTTCGACCGAGCATCTGCTCAAGGTCCTGCTCGACGACCCCGAAGGGCTCGCCGCGGGGCTGATCGACCGCTCGGGCGGCAATTCCCGGCAGGCGCTCGCCGCCGTCGAGGCCGAGCTTAACAAGCGGCCGAAAGTTTCCGGCGCAGGTGCCGGGCAAGTCTATCTCGATCCGGCGCTGGCGCGCGTGTTCGACGCCGCCGAGAAGGCCGGTGAGAAGGCGGGCGATTCGTTTGTCACCGTGGAGCGGCTGCTGCTGGCGCTGTCGCTTGAGCGCGGCAGCGAAGCCGGAAAGATTCTCGCCCAGGCCGGCGTCACGCCGCAGAATCTGAACGCCGCGATCGAAGCTTTGCGCAAGGGCCGCACCGCGGACAGCGCGTCGGCGGAGAACGCCTATGACGCGCTGAAGAAATACTCCCGCGATCTCACGCAGGCCGCGCGCGACGGCAAGCTCGATCCCGTCATTGGGCGCGACGAGGAGATCCGCCGAACCATTCAGGTGCTTTCGCGGCGCACCAAGAACAATCCGGTGCTGATCGGCGAGCCGGGCGTCGGCAAGACGGCGATCGTCGAAGGCTTGGCGCTGCGCATCATCAACGGCGACGTGCCGGAAAGCCTGCAAGACAAGAAGCTGCTTGCGCTCGACATGGGCGCGATGATCGCCGGCGCGAAATATCGCGGCGAGTTCGAGGAGCGGCTCAAGGGCGTGCTGCAGGAGGTCACGTCCTCGGAGGGCGCCTACGTCATTTTCATCGACGAGATGCACACCATCATCGGCGCCGGCAAGGCCGACGGCGCGATGGACGCATCGAATCTGCTCAAGCCCGCACTGGCGCGCGGCGAGCTGCATTGCATCGGCGCCACCACGCTCGACGAGTACAAGAAACACGTCGAGAAGGACGCCGCCTTGGCGCGGCGCTTCCAGCCGGTCTACGTCGAGGAGCCGAGCGTCGAGGATACGATCTCGATCCTGCGCGGTCTCAAAGACAGATACGAACTGCACCACAAGGTGAGGATCACCGACGCCGCATTGGTCGCGGCGGCGACGTTGTCGAACCGCTACATCACCGACCGCTTCCTGCCCGACAAGGCGATCGACCTGGTCGACGAGGCGGCGGCGCGGCTGCGCATGCAGATCGATTCCAAGCCCGAAGAGCTCGACAACCTCGACCGCGAAATCGTGCGGCTCAAGATCGAACAGCAAGCGCTGAAGAAGGAGCGTGACGCCGCGTCGAAAGACCGGCTCAAGCGTCTCGAGAAGGATCTTGCCGATCTCGAAGAGAGGGCGAACGCGCTCACCACGCAATGGAAGTCCGAGAAGGATAAGCTCAACTTGGCGGCCGAGCTGCAGAAAGAGCTCGACAAGGCCAAGAACGATCTCGCCGAAGCGGTTCGCCCCGGGCGCGGCGACTATCAGCGCGCCGGGGAATTGCAGTACAGCGTCATTCCCGAGCTTGAGCGCAAGCTGAAAGCGACCGAAGCGAAAACCAGCGGCGTTGTCGTCGCCTCGGAGGCGGTGACCGCCGACAACGTGGCGGCGGTGGTGTCGCGCTGGACCGGCATTCCGGTCGACCGCATGCTTGAAGGCGAGCGTGAGAAGCTGTTGCGCATGGAACAGCAGCTCGAGAAGCGCGTGGTCGGCCAGAACGAGGCCGTGACGGCGGTGTCGACCGCGGTGCGCCGTGCGCGCGCCGGCCTGCAGGATCCGAACCGGCCGATCGGCTCGTTCATGTTCCTGGGGCCCACCGGCGTCGGCAAGACCGAGCTGACGAAAGCATTGGCGCAGTATCTGTTCGACGACGAGCACGCGCTCATTCGCATCGACATGTCGGAATACATGGAGAAGCATTCGGTGGCCCGCCTCATCGGCGCGCCGCCTGGCTATGTGGGTTACGAGGAGGGCGGGGCGCTCACCGAAGCGGTGCGGCGTCGGCCCTACCAGGTCGTGCTGTTCGATGAGATCGAGAAGGCGCACCCGGACGTGTTCAACGTGCTCCTTCAGGTGCTCGATGACGGCCGCTTGACCGACGGCCAGGGCCGCACCGTCGATTTCCGCAACACGCTCCTGATCATGACCTCGAACCTCGGCGCCGAATATCTGGTGGCGCAGGCCGACGGTGAAGACACCGAGAAGGTGCGCGACGTGGTGATGGCCGAGGTCAAGGCGCGGTTCCGGCCGGAATTTTTGAACCGCATCGACGAGATCATTCTGTTCCACAGGCTCAAGCGCGAGCATATGGGGCGTATCGTCGATATCCAGCTGCAACGGCTGCAGCAGCTTCTGGACGAGCGCAAGATCAAGCTCGCGCTCGACACCAAGGCGCGCGAGTGGCTCGCCGAGAAGGGCTACGATCCGGCTTATGGGGCGCGGCCGCTCAAACGCGCCATTCAGAAGTCGGTGCAGGACCCGCTGTCCGAGCTCATTCTCTCCGGCCGCATCAAGGACGGCGAGAAGGTTTCGGTGTCGGCCGGCAAGGCTGGACTCACCTTTAACGGCAACGCGGTCGCGCAAGCGGCGTAAGTGTCATTGCGAGGAGCGATAGCGACGAAGCAATCTGGAGGCGGCACCACCGCCTGGATTGCTTCGCTTCGCTCGCAATGACGGCGGATTATCGCGGCGCTTGCCGCATCACCGTTACGCTTTCGTTGATGCGCTCGCGCACCTGCTCGACGAAATAGCGTGCCGGACCCTTCGACAGGCCGCGTACGTACAGCGGGTTGAGCCCGCCCGAGCTTTCCACGCTGATGGCGTCCCAGAAGAAGCCGCGCGTGTGCGTAACCTCGGCGATGTGCGACAGCGGCAGATGTTCGTCGGTGCGTTCCCACGGCACATACCAGCGGCGCACGATATTGGTCGAGACGCCGACGTGATCGGCGATGAGCGATGCCGGGAAGATCAACCGCGTGAGGTTGAAATGCAGCGTCGCCCATAGCCGGCTCGAGCGGACAGCGATGCGTTCATCGGATGCCATCAAAATTTCCAGTAAGGGCTAGCGCGCCTGCGCGACGCGCGGGCTCGACGAATTCGCCATCAGCGAATCGAGTTGCTGGCGGTCACGCTCGAACTCGGCGAGCGTCGGGCCTTCCAGTACGCGGCCGCGCGGCAGCTTGACGGTCATCGGGTTGACGAAGCGGCCGTTGATGTGAATTTCGAAATGCACGTGAGACCCGGTCGACATTCCGGTCGAGCCGACGAAGCCGATCACCTGGCCTTGGCGGACACGACTGCCGACTTCGAGGCCGCGGGCGAACGCGGTCATGTGGCCGTACGCCGTCTCGTAGCCCTCGGCGTGGAGAATGCGCACGTATTTGCCGTAGCCGCCCTTCGGTCCGATCTCCTCGATCGTCCCGTTGCCGGCGGCGAAGATCGGCGTGCCCACCGGCGCCGCCCAGTCGACGCCGGAATGGAATTCTTTGATGTGTGCGATGGGATGCACGCGCCAGCCGAATGGCGAGGTCTCGACGCCGGCTGCGACCGGCTTGCGCACCAGGAATTTCTTCGCGCTCTTGCCGGTCTCGTCGTAATAGTCGTACTGGCCGTCGTCGGTCGTGTGGAAGTGATAGTAGTTCTTGGTCTCGCCGCCGACCGTCAGCGCCGCAAAACGCACCTCGTGGGTGCCGTCGCCGTTGGTGTCCTCGGCGTAGAGCACGTCGAATGAATCGCCGGGCTGTACCTTGCGCTGGAAGTCGACGTCGTAGGCATAGATGCCGACCATCTCGTCGACCACCGCCTGCGGAATGTTGTTGCGCAGCGCCGTTTCGTAGAGGCTCTGATAGAGCGTGGCGCCGCCGTCCGGCACGTCGGCATTCTTGTCGTGGCTCTGGTCGGTGACTTCGGTATCGACGTTGTGGACGTCGACCGGCACATAGTCGCCGGTGTCGGACAAAGCCGCCGCGGTTGCGATCGCCGCGTTGTCTTCGATGATGACACGCAGCGGCAACACGCGGCCGAGGCTCGGCGGCGCCAGCAGGATGCGCAGCCGCTGTCCTTCCTTGAGGGGGCCGCCGGCTTGCGGCCCGAGCACGGCGAGGATTTGTTGGATCTGGTCGGGCGCGGCGCCGAGGTCATGCAGGATCGAGCCGACTGTGTCGTTCTTCTTGGCGACGACGACATGCTCGTTGTCCTCGCGCGCGGCGCCTGCCTGCGTCTTGCCCAAGAGCGTGACATTCATCGGTACGATGCGCGCCTCGAAGCCGAGATAGGGATCGGGCTGATTGTCAGGCGCATAGCCGAGCCGCAGCGAGCCGGTGCGGTCGGGACTGGCCAGCGCGGGAGTGGCCAGACCCGCGCTGTTGGCGACGTCGCGCACACGCTCCAGGATCTCGTCGACCGGCAGGAGCGTCGAGCGCCGCACTTTCGGCAGCAGCGAACTCAGCTCGCACGCGCCCGGTGGGGCCTTGCCGCGCGGCGCCGATGCGGCGAAGTCGCAGGTCGAGAACGATACTTCGGCGTCCGGCTGCGGCGTTGCGGCCTGATCGTCATCGGAGACCGCCGCGGCCAAAAGCTTCTGCGGATTGAAAGGCGGAATCTTTGCGGAAATATCCGAGACCGTCAGCGACAGATTGCCGAATACGCGCTCGTAAGGGCGCACGCGCACCATCTCGCGCTCATGGCTGCGGGTGACGGTGGGAACGCGCAACACTTCGTGCCCGACCGCGGCCTCGGTGAAGGTCGGCAGCCGGTCGGTCTTGCGCAGACCCGCAATATGGTCGCCGATGTTCGACACCGCGCCGCGCAATGCCGTGCCAACCCATTCGGGCGCCGCCGCGAAAGTGATCTCGCCGTCCAGGGAAGCAAAAACGGCGCCTCCCATCAGGGCGGCGCCGCAAAGTCCGGTCAGAATCGTCCCGCTGAACCACTGGACCGATACGCGGCGCCGGTCGAGGCCGCCATGGCCGTCGACCGATAGCGGAGGCTCGTGGCCGAGATCGATGGTCTCGGCCATTGCCTTCCGACCGCTGGCGCGCAGCCTACCTTGGTCCAAATCCCCGTCCCCCAAACTTGCGCTCGCCCCCGGCACAAGATCTCTTCCGGACCTCCCGGAAGAACGGGGCGGAACGGCGGAAAGGCTTGCGACGGCGCTTTAATCCCACCCGAACGGCTCTTTGGACCGAGCCGAAATCAAGTGGTAATACAAGGCATTCGCCGGTTCCGGACCGTCATTGCGACAGGCAAAACAGCCGAACCGTCGAGCGCCCAAAGCCTAGTTGACGACGTCGCGACCCCACATTGCGACAAACCCGACACGATGGGATAAAGGACGGCGGAGGAATGTGGCCGTTGTGCGGCGTCTGCCGCGGGAATGAGCGCAAAACCGACGCGGCCGAGGCGGGGCCGGGAAAAAATCGGCCGTCAATTGCCTGTGCATTTTCGCGCGCATTTTGTGCGACAAGGCGTTGACAACGACAAGCCCCGAAGCCTATATAACCCCTCTTGGCGCGCCGCCGCTTGACGCGATGACGTGCTTCGAGAAGCCCCTCACTGTTTGCGCGGTGAATCATCCGGCCAGCCCATGGCCACGTCGGATGTGCGGGCTTCGGCGGTTTCTCCTTCGCTTCTCGCGCCCCAGTCGGGGTGTAGGCGTGAGGGAAAGACGCGCAGCGAAAGACTTGAGACCAAGACGGGGCCGTAGGTTCCGGGCTGTTTGACAAGTGAATCGGAAGAAAGAGAAACGTGGACGGCGGAGTCCTGCGCGCCGTGTCCCGGCAGTCGAGGCTTGTCTTCGATGAAAGGGTACGGCCGAAGAGACTTCGGCGGTCTTACGTTTCAAGGTTTTCTACACTGTTGACCGTGCAAGCGGTCAGACGTGTAGGGACCTCGTCAAACGTGTGATCAGCTGAGATCAAATCTCTTCAACTTGAGAGTTTGATCCTGGCTCAGAGCGAACGCTGGCGGCAGGCCTAACACATGCAAGTCGAGCGCCCCGCAAGGGGAGCGGCAGACGGGAGAGTAACACGTGGGAACGTGCCCTTTGGTTCGGAACAACACAGGGAAACTTGTGCTAATACCGGATAAGCCCTTACGGGGAAAGATTTATTGCCAAAGGATCGGCCCGCGTCTGATTAGCTTGTTGGTGAGGTAACGGCTCACCAAGGCTACGATCAGTAGCTGGTCTGAGAGGATGATCAGCCTCACTGGGACTGAGACACGGCCCAGACTCCTACGGGAGGCAGCAGTGGGGAATATTGGACAATGGGCGCAAGCCTGATCCAGCCATGCCGCGTGGATGATGAAGGCCCTAGGGTTGTAAAGT
>DATCBO010000099.1:0-2640 GCA_036511795.1 Xanthobacteraceae bacterium | reverse complement strand
CAGCGTCGCCTCGATGGTGCGCGCGAGATACTCGGCGCGTTCGACATAGCGGGCCAGCCAGTACAGGTTCTCGGCGGTGCGCGACAGCATGCTACTCGTCCAGAATCCAGGTGTCCTTGGTGCCGCCGCCCTGGCTTGAATTCACCACCAGCGAGCCTTCCTTCAGCGCCACGCGGGTCAAGCCGCCGGGCACGATCGTGACATGATCGCGCCCGGTCAACACGAACGGCCGCAGGTCGACATGGCGCGGCGCGAGGCCGGATTCGGTGCAGGTCGGGCAGGTCGACAGCGCCAGCGTCGGCTGGGCAATAAAACCCTCGGGCTCGCGCTTGAGCTTGTCGCGAAACGCCTCGATCGTGGCCTTGGTCGCGGCGGGTCCGATCAGCATGCCGTAGCCGCCGGAGCCATGGACTTCCTTGACCACCAATTCACTGAGATTGTCGAGCACGTAAGCCAGATCCTTCGGCTCGCGGCAGCGCCAGGTCGGCACGTTCTTGAGGATGGGTTCTTCGCCGAGATAGAATTTCACGATCTCGGGCATGTAGGAGTAGACCGCCTTGTCGTCGGCGATGCCGGTCCCGACCGCGTTGGCCAAAGTGACATTGCCGGCCGCATAGGCCGACATCAGCCCGGGTACGCCGAGCGCGGAATCCGGGCGGAAGGTGAGGGGGTCGAGGAAGTCGTCGTCGACCCGGCGGTAGATCACGTCGACGCGCTTCAGGCCCTCGGTGGTGCGCATGAACACCTCGTCGTTCTTGACGATGAGGTCGCGGCCCTCGACCAGTTCGATGCCGAGCTTGTCGGCCAGGAACGAATGCTCGTAATAGGCCGAATTGTAGACCCCGGGCGTCATCAGCGCCACCGTCGGCTCGGCCGTGGCGGAAAGCGGCGCCACCGATCGCAGCGCCGACAACAATTCGTCCGGATATTTTTCCACCGGTGCTACGCGGTGCCGGGCAAACAGGTCCGGAAACAGCCGCATCATGATTTCGCGGTTTTCCAGCATGTAGGATACCCCGGAGGGGGTGCGCGCATTGTCCTCCAGCACGAAAAAGTTTTCCGGGTTGACGCGGACGATGTCGATGCCGGCGATATGGACATAGACGTCGTGCGGCACGTCCTGGCCGTTCATCTCGGGGCGGAACACCGGGTTCTGGAAGATCAGGTCGTCCGGGATGATATCGGCGCGCAGGATATCGCGACCGTGATAGATGTCGCGCAGGAACATGTTGAGCGCGCGCACCCGCTGCTTCAGGCCCTTCTCGAGCACGGCCCACTCTTTCGCCGACATGATCCGCGGAATCACGTCGAACGGAATCAGCCGTTCCTGGGCCTCCGCGTCGCCATAGACGGCAAAGGTGATGCCGATCCGGCGGAACAGCAATTCCGCCTCCTGACGACGATATTCCAGCGCATCCGGCGGCGTCTCCTTGAGCCAGCGGGAGAGTTCCAGATAGGCCGGGCGGAGGTCGCCGCCGGGCCCATTCATTTCGTCGAACGCTATTGCCATATATCCCGACTGTTTTCAGGCCATGCGGGACAGTGCATGACTGAAAGGGATGGTAGCAAGGCCCGGGCCAGCGGGATATGCATTCGGGGAGAGCATTTGCTATGGATAGTCAGGATGTTGCCCGGAAAAACGGCTCGCGGGTGCTTATTTCGGCAGCAAACGCGGTGACTTCGATGGGGTGCCCAGGCGAGGGTGGGCGAGCGCGTTTTCCGGCTATTTTTGCCGAAACGGCCCGCGACGGCGAGGAGAGGTCATGAGCGATATCGTTACCGCGGGCATTCTTGTGATCGGCGACGAGATCCTGTCCGGGCGGACCAAGGACAAGAACATCGGCTTTATCGCGGAGTACCTCACCAATATCGGGATCGACCTCAAGGAGGTCCGCGTCGTCGCCGACGAGGAGCCCGAGATCGTCGCAGCACTCGACGCGCTGCGCCACCGCTACGCTTACGTCTTTACCACCGGCGGCATCGGGCCAACCCATGACGACATCACCGCCGACAGCGTTGCGAAAGCATTCGGCGTCGGCATCGATCACCATCCGGAAGTGGTGGCGCGCTTCAAGGAGCGTTTTCAGGGCGCCGGCGAACTGAACGACGCGCGGCTGCGGATGGCGCGGATTCCCGACGGCGCCGAGCTGATCCAGAGCGCGACCATCCTCGCGCCCGGCTTCAAGATCGGCAATGTCATCGTGATGGCGGGGGTGCCGTCGATCATGCAGGCGATGATGGACATTGTCGCGCCGAAGCTGAAATCGGGGGTGCGGATGCTGTCGGACACGGTTCGCGCCAATGCCAGGGAAGGCGACATCGGCGGTCCGTTGCGCGAAATCGCCCACGCGCATCCCGACACCGTGATCGGCAGCTATCCGTTCCAGGACGAAGACAAGAAGCCGAACACCAATCTCGTGGTCCGCTCGCGCGATCCGGAAAAACTCGCCGCCGCGATGGCGGCGGTGAAGGAGATGCTGGCGGGATTGAACGTGGTGCGCTAGGAGCCCGTCCAGATAGGCGTTACGAGTGAGATTTGTTTGCAAGTTAGCCGGGTCAAGCTGCGTTTGCGAGGGTGAACAGCTTCAGGAGGTTGTGGGTGGTGCAGATCATGGCCCACTCGGCGCGCACTTTCTCGAC
>DATCBO010000098.1:0-61226 GCA_036511795.1 Xanthobacteraceae bacterium | reverse complement strand
CGACGGACGCCAAACCTTTCCGTTCGTGCGCCGGCGGGGCAATGTGGCGCTGGTCGCGCTATCGACGGCCGTGCCGACCGGCCCGTTCATGGCGACGGGCCGCCTCGGCGGACGCCAGCTCACAGGACTGGCCGACGCGCTCGACGAAACGCGCGGCCTGTTTCGCATTGTGCTGATCCATCACCCGCCGCTAAGCCCACCCAAGCGGTTCATGCGGCGGCTGACCGACGCGGCGGGGCTGCGTGGCGTACTCGCCGAGCATGGCGCGGAGCTTCTCGTCCACGGCCACGACCACCGGCGTGCACTTGTTTGGCTCGACGGGCCGGGCGGTTCAAGAATTCCTGCGGCCGGTGTGCCATCGGTTTCGGCACGGCTGCCGCATGGCGGTGAAGACGGCGCCGGCTACACGATTTTCCGCATCGGTGGCGAGACAGGAGAATGGCGCTGCGAAATGATTGCGCGCCAGCGCGCCGTTGACGGCGCCCTCCGTGAAGCCGCAAGACAATTGCTTTAGTGATAGCGCATCGCGATCAGCACGCCGGCGGCGAAGAGGCCCACCACGCCGAGCGCAAACCCGAACAGAAATGCGCCGATCGCGCGCCAGCGCCTGCGGCGGCGCTCGCGTTCGGCGGCGCTTTGCGCCACGCGCTGAATGAAGTCTGGATCCTCATCCAGCGCCCGCTGCCGCTCGACGATGCGGCGGGCCACGTAGGTCGTCACCGCCTGCACGATGTCGGAAATCTCGTGCGACTCGGCGAGCACACGACGGCCGACGCGGGTGTCGTGCAGGAAGCGGTAGGCGCGCTTGTCGCGGCCCATCGCGACATGGGCCACGGCGTCAATCCACAGCCGTGGAGTTTCGCCGCGGCTGACGCCGCGATCGAACAGGTCGACGTCGGACGGAATTTCGGCAAATAGCGGATCGAGCGCGTCGTTCAACAGTTCGAGCCGCGCCCATTCGGCATCGCGCAGATCGACGACGACGCTAGTGCGCTCAGCCGCCTCGACGCGCGCCTCATGCATCGCCTCTTTGAGAGGCGAGGGCGGTAGCGTTTCGGCCAGTAACGCGGATTTAGGCTTTCTGCCCCACATCCCCTGTCTTCCCCTGCCAGCAAGAATACACCAACGCCTGTGGCGACAAAAAGGAACGGGAGAGCCGCGCAGAGGCTAAAAGGCCGGCAATTATGGCCGATTCGGCATCAATACGCCTATTTACGAGGCGAGTGGCAGCCTCAGATAGTGCGGCCGCCGTCCACCTCGACGATGTTGCCGGTCAGGAATTCCGCCTCCGGGGAGGCGAGAAACAGCGCCGTTTTGGCGATGTCCTGGACGTGAGCGAGTCGGCCGAGCGGCACAGTGGAGATAAACTTTTCCCGCATGCCGGGCGCGGGCCCCAGGAAACTCGGCAGCAACGGTGTCTCGGTCGCAACCGGCGCGATAGCGCAGACACGGATGTGGTCCACCCCGAGTTCGCCCGCCAGCGACTTGGTCAAGGTGTGCACGGCGCCTTTGGTTGCGTTGTAGGCCGATAGACCGGGCCGCGGCCGCAAGCCTGCGGTCGAGCCGATGTTGATGATGACCCCGCCGCCTTGCTTGCGAAACACCGGCACCACCGCTTGGCAGCCGAAGAACACGCCTTTGACGTTGACCGCGAAAATCCGTTCGTACTCGTCTTCGGTGATGTCGAGCATCGGTTTGCTGATGTGCGTGGTGCCGGCATTGTTGACCAGAATATCGAGGCGGCCGAACGCCGCGAGCGTGTCGGCGACGGCGGCCTCGAATTCGGCTTTATTGGCTACATCGCACCGGAGCGCGATGGCATTGTTGCTGATGGCGCGCGCGGCGGATTTGGCCGCATCGAAATCGATGTCGGAGAGCGCCACACGCGCGCCCTCCCGCGCATAGGTCTCGGCGATACATTGGCCGATGCCGGAGCCAGCCCCGGTCACCAGCGCGACCTTGTTGTCCAGGCGCATGAGTTTTCCTCCCCGTGCGCCGCTGTGGTCCGGACCTTTATCGTTGCCGGCGCCGGCTTGCGCACCGGCTCAAGCTTATCACGATCGCTGCAAATCGGCCGCGGCGCCGGCGAGCACCTCGACGATGCTTGCCTCGTTGTCCGCGTTGCTATCCAGCCGGATGCCGACGATCTCGCGCAGGTGATCGAGGGCTGACTCCACCAGCGGGGGCAGAGGCTGCCGGTCCTCGCGCTCTCTACGTGCGGCCCGTCGCCAGCTGTTGACACGCTCGCCGAGCGCAGCCAGCCGGTCGAGCACCACGTCGACCAGATCGCGATTGCTCGCGAGGTAAGCGCGGCCTTCGTCGGTGATGGCGTAAAGCTTCTTCGAGCCTTCGGTCGAACCGGTGACGTAACCCGCTTCCTCCAAATAGGTCAGCGTCGGATAAACGATCCCGGGGCTGGGCGAGTACCAGTCCGAGGTTTTTTCCTCGAGCAGCTTGATGATCTCGTAGCCGTGGCGCGGCGCTTCGGCGATCAGCGCCAGGGCAACCAGCCGCAGGTCACCCTGCGCCAGCATGCGCCGGGCCCGCATGAGATCCTCGCCGCCTTCGCCAAAACGGCCGCCAAAGCCGCCGTGGCGGCCGCCAAAGCCGCCGAAACGGCCGCGACGCCGGCCGGCAGCCCATTTTCCCTCCTGGGCCCATTTTCCTTCCTGGCCCCATTTTCCTTCGTGAGAATGACAATGTCCGTGCATTTTAATGCTCCTTGGTTTCCGACTAAAGATATATCGTTAGATACATCAGTATAAGTTATATTTCAAGATATATCTTATGGAAAATTTGCTCCCGAGAAATGGAGGCGTTCCGCGGCGATTCGGCTGGTACTTTGGATTGCCGAGCCTGAAACCAGCGCGCTCCGCGCATTCGATCTTGGGCTACCCGCCCCGGCGGTGTTCCAGCATCGTCGGGGTTCGGCTTTTGGCGTCTATTCGGATTTCATTGGGGCGATGAATGCCTGCTCGGCCTTCATCAGCGCCAAGCGGTATTCGTCTCGACGAGAAACAGCGGCGGAAAATGGTTGGGGTCGACATCAGCAAAACATTCGTACGCATCGCCAACGAAAATGCGCAGAGGGCAGGGCTCGACATCGCGTTCGAGGAAGGCGACGCCGCCGACCTGCCACTGCCGTCGGACGGATTCGACTTCGCGGTCTGCACCGCGGCGTTCAAGAATTTTACCCGCCGCTCGATGCACTCAACGAAACGTATCGCGTGCTCAAGCCGGGCGGCACCGCGCTGATCATCGATCTGCGCAACTCGACTCCATCGCCTTCGAGCTTTGGCTGCGCAAGCCTGAGTAGTGTAGGGCGGCTCACAATGCGCCGGCGGCGGCCGGCGTCGCGCTCGACGGCCGCCGCGGCGCATACTAGATTCAAACGATGTTTGCTACCTTCTTCCATGAGCTGCGTGCGGCCGGCGTGCCGGTGACGCTACGCGAGTATCTGACGCTGATGGAGGCGATGGAGCAGGATTTGGCCGATCGGCGGGTCGAGTCCTTCTACTATCTGTCGCGCGCGGCCTTGGTGAAGGACGAGCGCAATCTCGACAAATTCGACCGCGTGTTCGGTCACGTGTTCAAGGGTCTCGATCTGATCGAGCCGGCGCTCGACGCTGAAATTCCGATCGAGTGGCTGAAGAAGCTCGCCGAAAAATATCTCACCGAGGAAGAGAAGAAACAGATCGAGGCAATGGGCGGCCTCGACAAGCTTCTGGAGACACTGCGCAAGCGGCTCGCGGAACAGAAAGGGCGCCACCAGGGCGGCAACAAATGGATCGGCACGGGCGGCACCTCGCCGTTTGGCGCCTATGGCTACAATCCCGAAGGCATCCGCATCGGCCAGGACGGCAACCGCAATTTCCGTGCCGTCAAAGTCTGGGATAAGCGCGAGTTCAAGGATCTCGACGGCGACGTCGAACTCGGCACCCGCAACATCAAGGTCGCGTTACGGCGCCTGCGTAAATTTGCCCGCACCGGCGCGCCCGACGAACTCGATCTCGACGGCACCATCAAGGGCACCGCGCACAAGGGCTATCTCGATATCCTGATGCGGCCGGAGCGCCACAACACCATCAAGGTGCTGTTGTTCTTCGACATCGGCGGCTCAATGGACTGGCACGTCAAGGCGACCGAGGAACTGTTCTCCGCCGCCAAGAGCGAATTCAAGCACATGGTGCATCTCTACTTCCACAATTGCCTGTACGAGCGGGTGTGGAAGGAGAACCGCCGGCGCTTTCAGGAGACGACGCCGACTTTCGACGTGCTGCACACCTATCCGCACGACTACAAGGTGATCTTCGTCGGCGATGCCTCGATGTCGCCTTACGAGATTGTCGCGCCCGGCGGCTCGGTCGAGCATTTCAACGACGAGCCAGGCAGGGTGTGGATGGAGCGCGTGACGCGCACCTATCCGTCCTGCGTCTGGCTCAACCCGGTGGCCAAGCACGAATGGGACGCCACGGCCTCGATCCGCCTGATGCGCCAGATTTTCGGCGGGCGAATGTTTCCGCTGACCTTGGAGGGGCTTGATGCGGCGATGCGGGAGTTGGGGCGGTGATTTGGTAGTTGGGTGCGATGTTTGTTGAGAGATAGCCGTGACATTTATCCGGCGGCCTGAACGGTGCCGTTCGAGTGACGATCGAAACTGCGGCCTAGCTGGGGCCATCTCTGGCCTGGCGCATAGCTCGAATCCCCGCCGCCCAATTCCGTTAATTGCCGCGATGGTCGCCTGTGACGCAAAGCCATCTTCCGAATCGCGCCGACGTTGCTATACTGAGCCCATCGTTAACAACCGAAAGGAGGTGATCCAGTGTCTCATTGTCTATCGCCGCGGTCGCCGGCATCCGTGAACTGGATCTTGGCCTCTTTATTGGCCTCTGCCGAGGTCCTCGCCTAGGTGGCCTAATCCGCCACCGGGCTCACGTGCGTAGGGCAAACCATCGCCGACGCAACCGGGCCACGGCCTGACAATGGAAGGGTCGTCCGCGAGGGCGGCCCTTCTTTGTTTTGGGTTGTCGCGTTACGCTGCCTTTGCTCGCGGTTTGATGCTCTTGAGCTTCTCCCCGATCTGACGGCGTCGTGCCATAAGGTCGTGATCGGACTGCAATTGCAGGAAAAAGCCGTCGCTCATGCCGAAATAGCGGGCGAGTCGCAGGTCAGTGTCTGCAGTGATGGCGCGCTTGCCGAGCACGATCTCGTTAATGCGCCGCGGCGGCACGCTAAGGGCACGGGCAAGCGCAGTCTGCGACAACCCCATGGGCTCGAGGAACTCCTCCAGGAGGATTTCTCCCGGGTGCGGATTAGGCAGAAGCTCAACTGTGGTAGTCGACGATCTTGACATCGTCTGCGCCTCCTTCGGTCCAGCGGAAGCTGATGCGCCACTGGTCGTTGATGCGAATGCTCCATTGCCCGGCGCGATCTCCGCGCAGCGCTTCGAGTCGATTGCCGGGCGGCACGCGCAAATCGTCGATCCGTTTCGCGGCATTGATGAGACGCAGCTTGCGTAGCGCGCCGCTCTGGATCGCGGGCGGCAGCTTTCGGCTGCGCAGGCCGTTCCAGATTTTTTCGGTCTCGGTGTCCCGAAAGCCGACGATCATACACGACTATAACGCATAACGTTATGGGGGGCAATCAACGAAATCGGCCGCGATCCCGAAAGCGTCATTTGCCCGCCTCGCTGCGTCAATCCATGCTGCGCGTCTTGTGCTTTCCGCATGACGAATGCTCATGCGCGTGAAACCGGAGTGGCACCAATGCCCGCCGAGAGATTCGATTTCCCCAATGCCCAGGGCCAAACGCTGGCCGCTTCGCTCGACCGGCCGGATGGACCGGTGCGCGCGGTGGCGCTGTTCGCGCACTGCTTTACCTGCGGCAAGGATAACAAGGCGGCGCGCCGCATTGCGGAGGGCCTGAAACTGCACGGCATCGCCGTGCTGCGTTTCGACTTCACCGGCCTCGGCGCAAGCGAGGGCGAATTCGCCAACACCACGTTCTCGTCGAACGTCGACGATCTGGTCGCCGCCGCGGATCATTTGCGCCGGAAACTCGCGGCGCCCGCGATCCTCATCGGTCACAGTCTCGGCGGTGCTGCGGTGCTCGCCGCCGCGCACCGCGTCGCCGAGGCGCGCGCGGTGGTGACGATCGGTGCGCCGGCCGATCCGGCGCATGTGACTGGGTTGCTCAAAGACCGGGTCGCCGACATCGCGTTGCAGGGCGAGGCGGAGGTCACGCTCGGTGGGGGGCAGTTCAAAGTGCGACGCGCATTCCTCGACGACATTGCCGAACAGACGCTCACCACGCGCATCGCCAACCTGCACAAGGCGTTGCTGGTGTTTCATTCTCCGACCGACGATACCGTCGGCATCGACAACGCGAGCCATATCTTTCTCGCGGCCAAGCATCCGAAAAGCTTCATCTCGCTTTCCGGTGCCGATCATCTCCTCAGCCGCCTGGGCGACGCCGCCTACGTTGCCGGCGTGATCGCCGCCTGGGCCGAGCGCTACCTCGACATGGCGGCCGACTCTCAGCCAAGCGACGACACCGCGGATGGCAGTGTGCTGGTGCGCGAAACGCAGCGCGGCAAATTCCAGCAGGAAGTCATCGTCGGTCGGCATCGCCTGCTCGCCGACGAACCGGTGTCGTCGGGCGGCATGGATTCCGGCCCCGGTCCCTACGATTTCCTGCTCGCCGGCCTCGGCGCCTGCACGTCGATGACGCTGCGGCTCTATGCCGATCGCAAGCAACTGCCGCTGCAGCAAACTTCGGTGCGGTTGCGCCACAAGAAAATCCATGCCGCGGATTGTGCCGACTGCGAGACCAAGGAAGGCATGATCGACCATATCGAGCGCGCCATCACGCTCGAGGGTGAGCTGAACGCCGAGCAACGCGCCAGCCTGATGGGCATCGCCGATAAATGCCCAGTGCATCGCACCCTTGAATCGGAGATCGATATCCGCACAGTGGAGGACATGGCAGGGTCAGCCGGATAACGCGCCGGGATTAAAGAGAGCGCGTTAGGTTTGGAGCAGGGAGGGGCAGGGCGCGGTGATCACCAGGCGTAACCTTACCGTTGCGGCCGCAGCGCTGGCATCGGGCGCAGCTTGGCGCACGGCCGCGCGCGCGGAGGACTACCCAGTAAGGCCGATCACGATCATCGTGCCGGCTGCCGCGGGGAGCCCGAGCGATTTTCCAGCGCGATTGGCATCGCAAATCCTGCCACCGCTATTGGGCCAGCCGATCGTGATTGAATACCGGCCCGGCGCCGCGGGCGCGATCGGTGCGCGCGCGGCAGCCGCGGCGGCGCCTGACGGCTACACGCTGTTCATCGGCAATTCGAGCACGCTCGCCGCCATTCCCGCAGTGTCTGCGCATGCCGGCTACGACCCGGTGAAGGATTTTGCGCCGATCGTGGAAATCATGCGCAGTTTCCAGATCCTGGTGGTCGATCCGGCTTCGCCATGGAAAAGCGTCGCCGAGCTTGTCGCCTACGCCAAGGAAAATCCCGGCAAGCTCAATTGCGGCAATACCGGCACCGGCGGATTGCCGGATCTCGCCGCCCAACTGTTCATGATACGCACCGGCACCAAGATGACCGGCGTGTCGTATCGCGGCGGCAATCAGTCTGCGACCGCAATCCTGGGCCACGTCATCGACCTGACATTCGAGACCGGCGCGTCGCTGGCGCCGCTGATCCGCGCCGGCAAGTTGCGGGCATTGGCAGTGCAGAACGACGAACGCTCGCCGCTGTTCCCCGACGTCCCGACCATGGCCGAGGCCGGTGTGCCGAATTGCCTGGCGCAGACTTTCTTCGGCCTTGTTGCGCCCGCCGCGACGCCGGCGGCCGTCGTCACGCGCATCAATGCAGCCGTGAACGAGGGGATGCGCGCTCCGGCCATGCAGCACCTGGTTACCAACATCAGCAGTTCCTCGAAACCGAACACGCCGGCGGAGTTCGCCCGGTTCATCGCCGAAAACTACCGGAAATGGGCCGATGTCGGCCGCACGGCGCACATCACAGTCGATTGAAACATGCATGAATGACGAACGGACTGCACTTGCCGGCAAGGTCGCTCTGATCACCGGCTCAAGCCGCGGCATCGGGCGTGGCATCGCGTTGGAGCTGGCGTCGGCCGGCTGCGACGTGATGCTGACCGGGCGCGACGCCAAGGCGCTGGAGAGTGTTGCCGCGGAGGTTCGCGCGCTTGGCCGCAAAGCGGCCGTCCACGCCGCCGACCTGACGGCGGGCGCCGAGCCGGCTCGGCTGATCGGCGTACTGACGTGCGAATTCGGCCGGCTCGACATTCTAGTCAACAATGCCGGTGGCGCGCGACGCGGCGATTTTTTCACCCAGCCCGAAGAGGACTGGCGCGACGGCTTCGAGCTGAAATTCTTCGCCCACGTGCGACTATGCCGGCTTGCTTGGCCGTTGCTGAAGGCCGCGCAAGGCTCGGTGGTCTTCATCGAAGGCATCGGCGCCCGCGCGCCGGTCGCCGACTACATGATCGGCGCGTGTGTGATCGGCGCCGGCCTTGCCTTTATGAAGGCGCTGGCGGATTTGGGCAAACACGACGGCGTGCAGGTCAATGCCGTCAATCCCGGATCGGTCACGACCGATCGCTTTCGCCACCGGCTCGACATCATCATGAAAAAGACCGGCCTCGACGAAGCCGCGGCAATCGAGCGTCACCGCCGCGAGCTCGATATCACGAGCTTCGGCACGCCGGAAGACATTGCCGCGCTGGTGCGCTTCATCGTGTCGCCGCGCGGGCGGCTTCTTCATGGGGCGTCGCTCGACATGGACGGCGGCCAAAGCGTGCCGCTGCGCATGTCGGATTACGATTAGCGCGAGCTGGAACAGCGATGAACCAAACCAAGTCAAGCGTGCGTCACGTTCCAGTGCTGATCGTCGGCGGCGGACCGGTCGGGCTCGCGCTCGCCGCCGAACTTGGCTGGCGCGGCCTCGCCTGCGACCTGGTCGAGCAGGGCGACGGCGTCATTCGCACGCCGAAGATGAATGAGGTCAACGTCCGGACCATGGAGTTTTGCCGGCGTTGGGGCATTGCCGCGGCGGTGCGCGATTGTCCGTTCCCCGCCGAACACTCGCTCGACGTCGTGTTTGTTACGAGCTTGAGCGGCCATGAGCTGGCGCGCATGCGGCGGCCGACGCGCGCGCAGCAGAAAGCCGAAAGCGAGAGCCCCGAACGCCTGCAAATCTGCTCGCAGCTTTGGTTCGATCCGATCCTGCAAGGGTTTGCGCGTTCGCACCCGACGGTCGCACTGCGCTATCGCACACGGCTTGAGGCATTTGAGCAGACCGACGGCGGCGTGACGGCCGAGCTGCACGATCTTGAAACCGGTCGGCGCGAAACCGTGAGCGCCCGATATCTCGTCGGCTGCGACGGCGCCAACAGCGCGATCCGCGATGAGCTCGGCATCGCGTTGCAAGGGCAGGGCACTCTCGGTCACCCGGTGCACCTGTATTTTCGGGCGCCCGACCTTTTGGCGCAGTGCGGCCGCGAGCCGGGCGTGTTCTTTCTGGCGATCGATCGCCACGGGCTGTGGGCCAACATTCGCGTCATCGATCCAGCGAACGGATTATGGCGGCTGATGGTGCTCGACACCGACGGCAAGCAGACTCCGGACAGCGTCGACCGCACAGCTTTGCTCCAACGGGCATTAGGCCGGCCGATCGACGCGGAGTGGAAGGGCATAAGCATCTGGACGCGCAAGAGTGTGGTCGCCGAGCGCTACGCCAAGGGCCGCGTGTTCCTCGCCGGCGACGCGGTACACCAGCTGTCGCCGACCGGCGCGCTCGGCATGAATACCGGCATCGGCGACGCCGTCGATCTTGGCTGGAAGCTTGCGGCGGTGTTGCAGGGCTGGGGCGGCGCAAATCTCCTGGCGTCATACGACAGCGAACGGCGGCCCATCGGCCTGCGCAACGTGCGCATGGCGACCGAGTTTCATCTGGCGCACGGCGCGTTCACCGGCGATATGGCGGCGATCGAGGATGCCTCCGAAGCGGGCGAAGCGTTACGCCTGAGCGTCGGCGCGGGACTCACCAAAAATGTCGGCCGCATGTTCCGCACCGCGGGCCTGCAGCTTGGCTACCGCTATGAGGCCTCGCCGATCTGCATCGCCAATGACGCGCTGCCGCCCGACGATACAGAACGTTATCAGCCGTCAGCGCATCCCGGTTGTCGTGCGCCGCACGCGTGGCTGCGCGACGGCCGCTCGATCCTTGATCTGTTCGGCCGCGGTTTTGTGTTGCTGAAATTTGGCGACGCGCAGACCGCCGCACTTGGGACGCTCGCGGCAACGTGCGGTATGCCGCTGACAGTTGCCGCTATCGACGAACCCGATGCTGCCGCGCTTTACGGGCGGCGCCTGGTGCTGGTGCGGCCCGACGGACACGTCGCGTGGCGCGGCGATGAACTGCCTGAGAATACCGGCGCGCTCCTCGACCGCGTGCGCGGCGCTACTTGAGCCCGCTTCGCGCCGCCGCGATCACGTCAGGAATCGCCGCATCGTTCCCCGGCGCCATGATATGCGCGCCGGCAATGCCGGGGAGGGTCGAAAGTTCGGCGATCAGATCGGCGCAGATGCGCGCGCCCTCGCGTTCCGGATCGGCGGCGTCTTCCATGCGCTTGACGATCGCATCGGAAATGATGGTGCCGAACAGGTGCTTCTTCATCCAGGCGGCCGACTTGGCCGAACGCAGCGGCGTGACGCCGATCAGGATCGCGAGCTGCTGCGTAAGCCCGGCATGTTCGAGCACGCCCGCATAGCGGCGCACGATCGCCGCATCCATGCAGAATTGCGTCTGCGCGAACTGCGCGCCGGATTTCACCTTGGCGGCGAGTGCGTTCGGCTGCCAGCCGGCCGGTGGATCGATCGGCATGTCGGCGGCGCCGATGAAGAACGCGGCCTTGCCGCCGACCTTGCGCCCGGTGGGCAGCGTACCGTCGTCGCGCAGGCGCCGCGCGGTTTCGATCAGCGTAGTGGAATTGACGTCGAACACCGGCTTGGTGTCGGGCTGATCGCCGGCCTTGGGATCGTCGCCGGTGAGCAGCAAAAGGTTACGGATACCGAGCGCGGCTGCGCCCATCAGGTCGCCTTGGAGCGCGAGGCGGTTTCGGTCGCGGCAGGTGAGCTGCAGGATCGGCTCGATGCCCATGCCGCTTAAGATCGTGGCGGCGGCGAGCGCGCTCATGCTGGCGCGGGCGCCTGCGCCGTCGGTGACATTGACCGCGTCGGCGACGCCCACAAGCCGCTCCGCTTTGCGGCGCAGATCGCCGGCGTCGCATGAGGCCGGCGGTGCGATTTCGGCGGTGATGGCAAAACGGCCGGCCCGCAGCCGTTCCTCGAACGTGCTCGGACCCGGGGTGCTGTCATTCATGGCTGGATCTCGGCGGGCAGAATTTGGCTTTAGCCCCGTGGGCTCGGTGCTTGTCTGGTTGGCGGGTCTGCAGCGCTTATATGGTTTAAGCCAGACCCGCAATGAACGCCTTACTGGATAGGTTTCCTGGACAGGAAAGCGCTGTGCCTTTAGAGAGTTGGCCAAGATGAGCGGCGTCAACGACATCAGGTCGCATTTTCTGTCCTATTTCGCGCGCGAGGGCCACGAAATCGTGCCCTCGTCGCCGCTCGTGCCGCGCAACGACCCGACCCTGATGTTCACCAATGCCGGCATGGTGCAGTTCAAGAACGTCTTCACCGGCCTGGAAAAGCGCCCCTATGTGCGCGCCACCACGGCGCAGAAATGCGTGCGTGCCGGCGGCAAGCACAACGATCTCGACAATGTCGGCTATACGGCGAGGCACCACACCTTCTTCGAGATGCTCGGTAATTTTTCGTTCGGCGATTATTTCAAGGAGCGCGCCATCGAGCTCGCCTGGAATTTGGTGACCAAAGAATACGGCGTGTCGGCGGAGAAGCTAACCGCCACCGTTTATATCGACGACGACGAGGCGTTCGGGCTGTGGAAGAAAATTTCCGGCCTGCCGGAGCGGAGGATTTTGCGCATCGCCGGCTCGGACAATTTCTGGGCGATGGGTGATACCGGCCCGTGCGGTCCCTGCTCGGAGATCTTCTACGATCATGGCGAGCATATTTGGGGCGGCCCGCCCGGGAGCCCCGAAGCCGAGGGCGACCGGTTCACGGAAATCTGGAATCTGGTGTTTATGCAATACGAGCAGCTTGCCGGCGGCCAGCGTCTCAATCTGCCGCGACCCTCGATCGACACCGGCATGGGGCTCGAACGCATGGCCGCGGTGCTGCAGGGCACCTACGACAATTACAAGATCGATCTGTTCGCCGCGTTGATCGAAGCTGTCGCCGATTTTACCGGCGTCGATCCGGAAGGCGAGCAAAAGGCCTCGCACCGCGTCATTGCCGACCATCTGCGCGCGTCGGCGTTCCTGATTGCGGATGGCGTGCTGCCGTCGAACGAAGGTCGCGGCTATGTGCTCCGCCGCATCATGCGCCGCGGCATGCGCCACGCCGAACTGCTCGGCGCCAAAGAGCCGCTGCTGTGGAAGCTCGTGCCTGTTCTGGTGCGCGAGATGGGGCAGGCCTATCCGGAGCTCATTCGCGCGCAAGCGCTGGTCACCGAGACGCTCAAGCTGGAAGAGACGCGCTTCCGCCGCACGCTGGAGCGCGGCCTCACGATCCTCGACGAAGCGAGCAAGTCGCTCAAGCAGGGCGACATGTTCGACGGTGTCACGGCATTCACGCTCTACGATACCTACGGATTTCCACTCGACCTCACGCAGGATGCGTTGCGGCCGCGCGGCATCGGCGTGGACATTGCTTCCTTCACCGACGCCATGGAGGAGCAGCGCAAGAAGGCGCGCGCGTCCTGGGCCGGCTCGGGCGAGGCGGCCGATGAGGCGATATGGTTTGCGCTGCGCGAAAAGCTCGGCGGCACGGAATTTCTCGGCTACGAGACCGAGCGTGCCGAAGGCGTCGTCGCGGCGCTTGTGCGTGACGGCAAGGAAGAAGCCGCGCTGCAGAAGGGCGAGACCGGCGCGGTCGTTCTCAACCAGACGCCGTTCTATGGTGAATCCGGCGGTCAGGTTGGCGACACCGGCATGATGACCGGCGACGGCGTGCGCTTCCGCGTTACCGACACGCAGAAGCAGGCTGGCGATGTGTTTGCGCATACCGGCACGGTGGAAGAGGGCACGTTGAAGCCCGGCGTGGCGCTCGCGCTTGAGGTGGATCACGGCCGCCGCGGCGCGATCCGCAAAAACCATTCGGCCACGCACCTTTTGCACGAGGCGCTGCGCCAGGTGCTCGGCGATCACGTCGCGCAAAAGGGCTCGCTGGTCGCGCCCGACCGCCTGCGCTTCGATTTCTCGCATCCGAAGCCGATGTCCAACGAGGAAGTTGCGCGCGTCGAAGATATCGCCAACGATCTCGTACTGCAGAACTCGCCGGTGACGACGCGGGTGATGGCGCTCGACGACGCGCGGCAGTCCGGTGCGCGCGCGCTGTTCGGCGAGAAATACGGTGACGAGGTCCGCGTCGTCGCGATGGGTGACGCCGGCGGCAACACCCTGGGCTGGTCGATCGAACTGTGCGGCGGCACCCATGTCGGCCGCACCGGAGACATCGGCCTGATTTCCGTCGTGGGCGAGTCCGGTGTGGCGTCCGGCGTGCGGCGGATCGAGGCGCTGACGGCGAAAGCCGCGCGCGACAATGCGAACAACTTTACGCGGCTCGCCAAGGCCACGGCGTCCGAGTTGCGCGTGCCGGTGGAAGACGTGCCGGGCCGGGTCACGGCTTTGCTTGATGAGCGCAAGCGGCTTGAGCGCGAACTGTCAGATGCGAAGAAGAAGCTCGCGATGGGCGGTGGCGCAGCTGCCAGCGGTGACGGCGCCGACGGCGTGCGTACGGTCGGCGACGTCAAGTTGATGGCGCGCGCGGTCGACGGCATCGAGCTGAAGGACCTGCGCAGCCTTGCCGATGAGGGCAAGAAAAAAGTCGGCTCCGGCGTGGTCGCCATCGTTGGCGTCACCGGCGACGGCAAGGCCGGCATCGTTGTCGGCGTCACCAACGATCTCGTGGCTCGTTTCAGCGCGGTCGATCTGGTGCGCAAGGGCGCCGAGGCGCTGGGCGGCAAGGGTGGCGGCGGGCGGCCCGATATGGCGCAGGCCGGCGGTCCCGATGGCTCGAAGGCCGATGCTGCGCTGAAGGCGATCGAAGCCGCGCTCGGCGCCTGAGCTCCCGCGCCGTTTACTCAAATCTCCACGATCATGCCGTCTTCCGCGGTCTCGAACGCGAGTTCGCCGCGCCGGGCCAGCATGTCGTTGCTCATGTGGGTCAGGATCAGTCGCCTGGGCTGGATCTGACCGAGCCGGCGTTCGAGTGCGGACAGCACCATGTGGGTCTTGACCGGCTTGTCGCGCATGTAAGCTTCGCAGATGAACAGATCGGCCCGATGCCCGATCTCGATCAGGGCATCGGTCCATTCGGTGTCGCCGGAAAAGCCGATGATCTTTCCTTCCGCCTCGAAGCGGAAACCGAGACAAGGTCCGGCGCGGTCGTCATGAACGACGTGGTAGGGAGTCACCTTGATGGCGCCGACTTGGCCGCGCCGGCCGATCTCCAATTCGCGCAGCGTCAGCGGGAAGCGCAACTGCAATGCGTTCGCACCCGGGAAAGCCAATTCCATCATCTGGGAAAAGCGGGCCTTCAATCCCGGCGGCCCGGCGATGGTGAGCGGCCGCTGGCGCTTACCCACGTAATTGGCCTCGAGCACAAAGAACGGCAGGCCGCTGAAATGGTCGGCATGAAAGTGCGAAATGAAGATGGTGTCGATGTCGTTGCGGTCGATCGTGAGCCTGTTGAGCGCCACAAGCGACGACGCCCCGCAATCGATGAGGGCATTGATCTCTTTGCCGACGAGGTGAAAGCAGGTGTTGAACCGTCCGCCCGATCCAAACGCATCGCCGCAACCGACGAACTGCAGGTGCATGGATTCCCCTCGCCTCGCCGCGATTGGCCGTAACCCATCTTCTAGGTGAAGGGAAAGAAGGACAAGACCTCGGCATCGCGTCTTGGTTCCCACGGAACCTGAAGCGCCGGGGGGCCTCGCAAAGCGGGTGGCAAAAGACGTATAAGGCACTGGCCTATCACTATTATTTTACCTTTGCCGGGTTCACTCTGAACAGGTAGGTTGAGGCAGCAAAGGGAATTTCGAGGCTCGGGCGCCCGGTGCGCCATGATCGCACCACAAAATGGCGCATGTTTTGGGCGGGTTGACGGACCTAGCGGGGCGAGAGGGGACTGTCGGGTGTTGCATCGATCAAAGCTGTCCGGCGCGTTCGCGGCGCTGACGTTTGCCGTTGCGCTCTCAGGCTGCGCCAATCCCGATGTGTTGGATTCCAACGAGCGCTGGTTTTCGCGGTCGTTCGATTTGTCCGGCCGCAACGGCGGCTACACGTTCTCGGAATTGAAGGACACGGGCGAGAGGAGCCGGCCCGCGGATCCCAACAGCTTGGTGAGTCCGAACGGTGCCTGTCCGCCGCCGCTGGCAATGGCGGCGCCTGCGGCGTCTGCCGCAGCCGGGCCGGGTGTGATGCCGAATGCAGCTCCTGCCGACGGCGTCGCGCCGTCGCTGCTCGGCGCGCCAATCGCGCTCGGCATGACCGAATGTGATGTCGTCGATCGCGCCGGCGCGCCTGCGGCGGTACAGATCGGCACCAATCCAAATGGCGACCGCACCGCTCTCGTCACCTACAACAGCGGTCCGCGGCCCGGTATCTATCATTTCGAACGTGGCCGCCTGATGGATATGGATCGGGTCGCCACGGCGGCACCCGAGCCCAAGGTGATGAAGAAAAAGCCGAGGCTGGCGAAGAAGCCCAAGCAAACGCCGGTCAGCGCCGCCGCCCAACCCGAGCGCGTCTCCACGCAGTAATCGTCGCGCATCCGCCGACGTGCCACGCGGGCGATGCTCAGACTTTCGGTTGGCGGCTCCTGCGGATTCAGAGTCAGGGCGGCGTTTCAGATTGTTCCGAAAGGCCGCCCCGATATCCCTGTCAAAGCGTCCGATCGTGGACGCGCGTCTTTGCCGATCTACGCAGCCTTTGCGTAGGCGACGTCGTAGCGATCCGCGTTCATCACCTTATTCCACGCCGCCACGAAATCCTTCGCGAATTTCTCCTTCGAGTCCGCGCAGGCATAGACTTCGGCGAGCGCCCGCAGCTGCGAGTGCGAACCGAAAATAAGATCGACGCGGGTGGCGGTCCATTTGGCTGACTTGGTCTTGCGGTCACGGCCTTGGTACGTGTCCTCGCCGGACGCCTGCCAATCCGTGCTCATGTCGAGCAAGTTGACGAAGAAGTCGTTCGTCAGTTTGCCGGGCTGCGCCGTGAGGACCCCGTCCTTGGACCCGCCGGCATTGGCGCCGAGGACGCGTAGGCCGCCGAGCAGGACCGTCATCTCGGGCGCGGTCAGTCTCAGCAATTGCGCCCTGTCGATCAGCGCCTCTTCCGGGGACATGAGCTGCTTGCCGCGGTAGTAATTGCGGAAAGCGTCGGCCACCGGCTTGAGCGGCTTGAACGACTCGGCATCGGTTTGATCCTGGGACGCGTCCATGCGGCCCGGCGTGAAGGGCACCTTCACATCCACTCCGGCGTCCTTCGCGGCCTTCTCGACCGCCGCGTCGCCGGCGAGAACGATCAAGTCAGCAAGCGATATCTTCTTGCCGCCCGAGGCCGAGCCGTTGAACTCCTTCTGGATCGCTTCGAGCTTCTGCAGCACGGTCGCGAGTTGCTTCGGCTGGTTGATATCCCAGTCCTTCTGGGGGCTGAGACGGATACGCGCGCCGTTCGCACCGCCGCGCTTGTCGGAGCCGCGGAACGTCGAGGCGGACGCCCATGCGGTCGAGACAAGCTCGGATACCGACAGACCGGACGCGAAGATTTTCGCCTTCAGTGCGGCAGCGTCCTTATCGTCGACCAGCGGATGATTCACGGCCGGGATCGGGTCCTGCCAGATCAGCGTCTCTTTGGGCACGAGCGGGCCAAGATAACGTTGGATCGGTCCAATATCGCGGTGCGTCAGCTTGAACCAGGCGCGTGCAAACGCGTCCGCGAACTGATCCGGATGCTCGTAGAAGCGCCGCGAAATTTTCTCGTAGGCCGGATCCATCCGCAGCGCCAGATCGGTGGTCAGCATTGTCGGTACATGTTTCTTCGACTTGTCGTGGGCGTCCGGGATCGTGGCTTCGGCGCCTTTCGCCTTCCACTGATTGGCGCCGGCCGGGCTCTTGGTCAGCTCCCACTCGTACTTGAACAGGTTTTCGAAGAAGTGGTTGCTCCACTTCGTCGGCGTTTGCGACCAGGTGACTTCCGGACCGCCGGTGATGGCGTCGCCGCCAAAGCCGGTGCCATGTTTGCTCTTCCAGCCGAGGCCTTGATCCTCGATCTCTCCGCCCTCCGGCGCCACGCCGACCAGCGACGGATCGCCCGCGCCGTGGGTTTTGCCGAAGGTATGGCCGCCGGCGATCAGCGCGACGGTCTCCTCGTCGTTCATCGCCATGCGGAAGAAGGTTTCGCGGATGTCCTTGGCCGACGCGACCGGGTCCGGTTTGCCGTTCGGCCCTTCCGGATTGACATAGATCAGGCCCATCTGCACGGCACCGAGTGGGTTCTGCAGCTGGCGTTCGCCACTGTAGCGCTCGTCTCCGAGCCACGTTCCCTCCGGGCCCCAGTAGAGTTCCTCGGGCTCCCAGACGTCGACCCGGCCGCCGGCGAATCCGAACGTCTTAAAGCCCATCGAATCCAGCGCGACGTTGCCGGCAAGCACCATCAGGTCGGCCCAGGAAAGCTTGCGGCCGTATTTCTGCTTGATCGGCCACAGGAGCCGGCGCGCCTTGTCGAGGTTGGCGTTGTCCGGCCAGCTGTTGAGCGGCGCGAAGCGTTGCTGACCGGCACCGGCGCCGCCACGGCCGTCAGCGATGCGGTAGGTGCCCGCTGAGTGCCATGCCATGCGGATCATCAGCCCGCCGTAATGGCCGAAGTCGGCCGGCCACCAGTCCTGCGATATTGTCATCAACGCCGTGAGATCCTTGATCACGGCGTTCAGGTCGAGCGACCTGAATTCCTTGGCGTAGTCGAACTCCTTGCCCATCGGGTCAGACAGGCTGGAGTTCCGGTGCAGAACGTCGATGTTGAGTGTGTCAGGCCACCAATCGCGGTTTGTGTGGCTTTGGCCGAACGGGCACTTGCCCGCGCTGTCGGATTTCGCGTCCATCACTTTGTCTCCGGTCGTGTTCTGGTTTTTCCCGTTCGGTATACAAGGATCGCCAATTCTTGGAAAGTGTTCCGGCCCTCCGCACCATCGGAGCACCATTGATCGGACTGCAGGCGCGCGCTTGTCGGCCGCACCGGCGAACGTTATAAGCCCGGCGCGGTTCCGCCTCTCTATCCAGGTCCATGAAGGGTGATTTGATGGCCGTCGAGCGTACTTTTTCCATTATTAAGCCCGATGCCACGGCGCGCAATCTCACCGGCGCCATCAACGCGCTGATCGAGAAAGCGGCGCTGCGGATTGTCGCCCAGAGACGCGTGCGTATGACCCGCGAGCAGGCTCAGGCGTTCTACGCGGTTCATCGCGAGCGCCCGTTCTTCGGCGAATTGGTCGAGACAATGACGGCCGGGCCCGTGGTCGTACAGGTGCTTGAGGGCGAGAACGCGATTGCGGCGTATCGCGAGCTCATGGGCGCCACCGACCCGGCCAAGGCCGCGGCCGGCACCATCCGCAAGCTCCACGCCAAGTCGATCGGCGAGAATTCCGTACACGGCTCCGACGCCGTCGCTACCGCGGAAAAGGAAATCGCGCAGTTTTTTTCCGGCAACGACATCGTCGGTTGACGCCGCGCGTTAACGTCCGTCGCGCCTTGCGCGCGGGCGTGTGAAGCGATCCCTGAGGCGACATGCAGCAGGCGGGCATCGGCGAATTGGTGCACGCGCCGTTCTGGGGTGCAGCGCTGGAGATTGTGCTCGTCGATCTGCTGCTCTCGGGCGACAACGCCGTGATCATCGCCATGGCGTGCCAAGGATTGCCGCGGCGCCAGCGCAAGTGGGGTCTGATCATTGGCGCTGGCGTGTCGGTGGCGCTGCTCGTTGTTTTTGCCGGCGTACTCACACGGCTCATGCAACTGCCGTATGTCAGACTCGTCGGTGGTTTGGCGCTCCTCTACATCGCCGCCAGGCTGCTCGCGACCGAGCAGCGAGAAGACAGCGAGATCGAAGCCTCAGGTCATCTCTGGCGCGCGGTGTGGACCGTCTTTTTGGCCGATCTCGTCGTGAGCTTCGACAATATCCTCGCGGTCGTTCAGGTCGCCCGTGGCGATCTGGTGCTGCTTGCCGTCGGCCTTGCCGTTTCCATTCCGATCGTGATCACCGGCGCAGCGCTGTTCACCGGATTGCTCGAACGGCTGCCGATCCTGATTTGGGCCGGTTCCGCGCTGCTTGGGTGGGTCGCCGCGCAAACCATCGTCCGTGATGACGCTGTCGCCCGTCTCATTTCGGGCACCGGCAGATTGGCCGAAAGCTTCGAATGGCTCGCCGGCGGTACGGGCGCCGTCCTTGTTGTCGTGCTCGGCGTTGTGTGGCGGCGCTGGCGCTTCGCAAGTTCCGCCGCACCGCGCGACTAATCGCAGTGATGAACGTTTTGTTTTGTTGACACCGGGTGCCAAGCGATCCGCTGACAACGCCCTGTGTCATTTTGTTTTCCGCAAGTTTATCTTACGTCGATGCGCTTCTCAGCGCGCCGTTCCGGTCTCATCGGCTGCGGCGAATTTTGCCCGGCCTTCCGCCACCATACGCAACGCCTGCGGATAGATGCGATGCTCGACTTCGAGCACGCGCCGGGCGAGCGTCTCCTCGGTATCGCCTTCGCGTACCGGAACCGAGCCCTGCAACACGATCGGCCCGGAATCCATTTCCGGCACCACGAAATGCACGGTGGCGCCGTGCTCCCGCGCCCCGGCTTCGAGCGCGCGGCGATGCGTGTGCAGGCCCTTGAACTGCGGCAGCAGCGCCGGGTGAATGTTGAGCATGCGGCCGCTCCAGCGTCGCACAAAGTCCGCAGTCAAAAGCCGCATGAAGCCTGCGAGGCAGAGGAGATCGATCCGGTGCGCGTCAAGCTGCGCATCGAGCGCCTGCTCGAAGGCTGTGCGATTTTCCTGAAATGGGCCGTGATCGACGACGGCAGTTGGAATGCCGGCCTCACGCGCATAGGCGAGCCCGGCGGCATCGGGGTTGTTCGATATGACGAGAACGATCGCGGCGGGATAATCAACAGCCTTGGCGGCTTCGATCAGCGAGACCATGTTGGAGCCGCGGCCGGAAATGAGGACGGCGACGCGCAGTCTCTCGGCGCGCTGCTCGCTCATCCCGTCACCCGGCAAGATCGAGCCGTCCACGGAATTCGACTTTGCGCTCGCCGCCATCTTTGACCACTTCGCCGAGCCGCACAACGGTATCGCCCTTGGCGGCAAATTGTGCGCACGCCGCGTCAGCTCCGCCCGCATCGAGGATTGCGATCATGCCGATGCCGCAATTGAAAGTGCGCAGCATTTCCATAGCGTCGATCTTGCCCGTGCCGGCGAGCCATTTGAACACCGGCAGCACCGGCACACGGTCGAGTTCGACCGTGACCGAAAATCCCGGCGGCAGCGCGCGCGGGATATTATCGACAAAACCGCCGCCGGTGATGTGGGCGAGTGCCTTGACGGCCTTGGTGCCGCGGATCGCGGCGAGGCAGGACTGCACATAGAGCCGCGTCGGCGTCAGCAACGCCTCGCCGAGAGTGCGCAACGGTTCGAATGGCGCCCGTGCCGTCCAAGCGAGACCGGCATCGGCAACGACCTTGCGCACGAGCGAAAAGCCGTTTGAATGCACGCCCGATGAGGCGAGGCCGACGACGACATCCCCGGCCGCAATATCGGTCCGAGGAAGGATATCGGCGCGGCCGACAGCGCCGACCGCAAAGCCTGCGAGATCGTATTCGCCGGGCTGGTAGAGACCCGGCATTTCCGCCGTCTCGCCGCCGATCAGCGCGCACCGCACTTCCCGGCAGGCTCTGGCAACGCCGGCGACCACCGCCGCCGCCGCGGCCGGATCGAGCTTGCCGCAGGCAAAGTAGTCGAGAAAGAACAGCGGCTCGGCGCCCTGGACGACAAGATCGTTGACCGACATGGCGACGAGATCGATGCCGATCGTGTCATGACGCCCGGTTTCGATCGCGATCTTGACTTTGGTGCCGACGCCGTCGGTCGCCGCGACCAGAATGGGGTCCTTAAAGCCAGCGGCCGCAAGATCGAACAGGCCGCCGAAGCCGCCGATTTCGGCATCGGCGCCGGGCCGCGCGGTGCCTCGCACCAGCGGCTTGATCAATTCCACCATGCGGTTGCCGGCGTCGATATCGACGCCCGCGGCCGCGTAGCGCGCCTTATCCACGAGGGCCACCAATTCGCACAGAGGGACCGTTGCTCCCCCGGCGGGGAAGACTTGCTCGGCGCCTCGGTACGGCGGAATCGCGGGGTGTGCAAGCGCGCGCCCGGCGATATAATTGGCGGCGGAGGAAGGCCGCGCCCTGAGGGCGGAGTGGACCGACCTGGCGAGTTGTGCCGAACGTGGCCGAACCCGCTTGGCGGCGGGGAAGGGGCGTGTACGGAGTCGGGGCTTGGCTTGAGCATTCCCAACCTGATTACTCTGGGGCGCATCATCCTGGTGCCGGCCGTGATTTGGGCGATCATTTCGGGAGAGATGCTCGTCGCCTTCACCTTGTTCCTTGCAGCCGGCCTCAGCGACGCTGTCGACGGCTTCATCGCCAAACGTTTCCACATGGCGAGCGAACTTGGTGCGTATCTCGATCCGCTCGCCGACAAGGCGCTGATCGTGTCGATCTATGTGGCGCTCGGCATTGCCCGGGAACTGCCCATCTCGCTCGTCATCCTCGTGGTGTCGCGCGATATCATGATCATCTCGGGCTTCATGCTGGCATGGCTGGTCAACAAGCCGATGCTGGTGCGGCCGCATCCGGTCTCGAAATTGAATACCGTGATGCAAATCCTGCTGGCCGCGCTTGTTTTGGCCGAGAAGGGCATGGCGTTCAACGCCGCCCCGGTGGAGACGATCGGCATTGCGCTAGTCGCGATCTTGACCGTGCTCTCGATTGCCTTCTATCTCGCCGAATGGTTCCGACACATGAACTCGTTCGCGGCCGGACATTGAACGGCAACGGATCGAACTGAAACCATGCCCAATCGTCCGCGGCAGCTAGCGCTCGCGCTCGACCACGCCGAAAGTTATGCGCGCGACGATTTCCTGTCCGGTGCGGGGAACGCGGCCGCGCTGAAATTGATCGACAGTTGGCCCGATTGGCCGGGCAACGCGGTTGCGCTGATCGGGCCGGAAGGCTCCGGCAAGTCGCATCTTGCGTCGATCTGGGCGGCAGCTTCCGGTGCGCGGACCATGTCGGGCCGTGTGCTCGGCGAAAGCGATTTGCTGGCTTCGCTCGCGACCGGCGCGCTGGTGGTCGAGGACGCGGCCGCGGCGGACGAGCGCGCGCTGTTTCACCTGATCAATCTGGCACGCGAAGAGGAATCTTTCCTGCTGTTTACGGCGCGTGCGGCGCCCACTGTCTGGCCGGCCGCCATCGCCGACCTCGCCTCGCGGCTGCGTGCGCTACCTGTCGTCACGGTGCGGGCGCCGGATGATGCGATGCTGCGCGGTGTCATTATAAAGCTTGCCGCCGATCGCCAGCTTGAACTTGATGATAGTGTCGTGCGCTACCTGCTCAGCCATATCGAGCGCTCGTTCGCGGCGGCGCGTGCGGCGGTCATTACGCTCGATAATGAGGCGCTGCGGCAGGGACGTCCCGTCACCCGCGCGCTTGCCGCCGAGTTGTTTCGCGGCAACGCAATGGAGGCTTGACGTGGCGCTGCGCCTCGTTAGCTGTCGGCACAAGTCATAGATTTGTTACGAAGGGAGGCGATTATCGCGCTCGAGGAGATCAGGACGGATATGGCGGACCGTGGCCAAGCCACTGTTCTCGCAATGGAATCTGGCGCCGTGCGCCGGCTGGAGGAGGTTGCGCGTCCGGCCGAACCGGCGCTCTCGGCGAGCCCCGAACGCTTCATTAACCGGGAATTGTCGTGGCTGAACTTCAACCGCCGCGTCCTCGAGGAATCGGCCAATCGCGGGCATCCGCTGCTCGAGCGGCTGAAATTCCTCTCTATTTCCGCCAACAACCTCGATGAATTCTTCATGGTCCGCGTCGCCGGCCTGGGCGCCCAGGTTCGCGCCGGGATTGCGGAAAAGAGCCCGGAAGGCCTGACGCCCGCGGAGCAACTCGCCCGCATTGGCGAAGGCGTCTTGTTGCTTGTGGCCGATCAGCAGGCACAGTGGCGTGAATTGCGTGCGGCGCTCGCCGAGGCCGGCATCGTGCTGGTCGACGGCGCCGACGTCACCAAGGCCGAGAAGGCGTGGCTCGAGGATTTCTTCCTGGCGCACGTGTTTCCGCTGCTGACGCCGCTCGCCACTGACCCCGCACATCCGTTTCCATTCATCCCGAATCTCGGATCGACGATCGCGCTGCAACTTGCGCGCTCCAAGGACGGCAAGGCAATGAATGCGCTGATCCGCATGCCGTTGCGGATCGAGCGGTTCGTCCGGCTGCCCCAGGGCGCCGACGGCGCGCCGGTGCGGCTGATCTCGATCGAGGGCGCCACCAGCCTGTTCATCGGCAAGCTGTTTCCCGGCTATTCGGTCAAAGGGGTGGGCGCATTTCGGGTCATTCGCGACTCGGAAGTGGAAATCCTGGAAGAAGCTGAAGATCTTGTGCGGGTGTTCGAGACCGCACTCAAGCGCCGCCGCCGCGGCATCGTCATCCGGCTCGACATCGAAGCGCCGATGCCGGCGGAACTGCAGACTTTCGTGCAGCGGGCGCTCGGAGCGAGCGACGAAACCGTGTTCAAGGTGGATGGGGTGCTGGCACTCAACGAAATGTCGCAGCTTGCCAGCCTCAACCGGCCCGACCTCGAATTCGTCCCTTATACGCAGCGCTATCCCGAGCGCGTGCGCGACCACGGCGGCGACTGTTTCGCCGCCATCCGCCAGAAGGACTTCATCGTCCATCATCCCTACGAGTCGTTCGACGTAGTGGTGAATTTCCTGCAGGAGGCGGCGCGCGACCCGGACGTGGTCGCTATCAAACAGACGCTTTACCGCACCTCGGCCGATTCACCGATCATCAAGGCGCTCGCCGAGGCCGCCGAGGCCGGCAAATCGGTCACCGCAGTGGTCGAGCTCAAGGCGCGCTTCGACGAGGAGGCTAATATCCGCTGGGCGCGCGATCTCGAACGCGCCGGCGTGCAGGTCGTCTACGGTTTCATCGAGCTGAAAACCCACGCCAAGCTTTCGCTGGTGGTGCGCCGCGAGGATGCGACCCTCGTCTCATACGTCCACGTCGGCACCGGTAACTACCATCCGGTGACGGCGCGCATTTACACCGACCTGTCCTACTTCACCTGCGACCCGGCGATCGGGCGCGATGTCGCGCATATCTTCAATTACATCACCGGCTATGCGGATCCGGCCGGGCTTGAGCGCATGGCCGTATCGCCGTTCAATTTGCGCAAGCGCATCGCCTCCCACATCGATGAGGAAATCGCCCACGCCAAGGCCGGCCGCCCCGCAGCCATCTGGATGAAGATGAACGCGTTGGTCGATCCCGACATCATCGATGCGCTGTATCGCGCCTCTGCGGCCGGCGTCCCGATCGAGCTCGTGGTGCGCGGCATCTGTTGCCTGCGGCCGGGAGTCCCAGGCCTCTCGGATAACATTCGGGCGAAATCGATTGTCGGCCGTTTTCTGGAACATGGCCGCATCTATTGCTTCGGCGCCGGTCATGGCCTGCCGCACCCGAAAGCCGCCGTTTACATCTCCTCGGCCGATATGATGCCGCGCAACCTCGACCGGCGCGTCGAGGCGCTTTGCCCGATCCTTAATCCGACCGTGCACGAGCAGGTGCTCGATCAGATCGTGATGGCGAATCTGAAGGACAACGAGCAGAGCTGGCAGTTCCTGGGGGACGGCTCGACATTGCGTATCAAGCCCGCGCCGGGCGAAGAGGTTTTCAACGCCACCACATATTTCATGACCAATCCCAGCCTGTCCGGCCGCGGCAAGTCACCCAAGGATCAGGTCCCGCGGTTGCGGCGTCCGGAACGCAAGTGATCTGGCTCCGCAAGTGATCTGGCTCCACAAGCTTGCCGAATCGGGTAATCCGGCGCGGATCTCCCGGATTGGATACCTCTCTCTCTTTGGATACATCTCACCCTTGGCACTCGTGGCACGATGAACCGCCGCAAAGACGACGCGCAGGGACGCCTCGATGATGGGCCGCCGATTGCCGTCGTCGATATCGGCTCCAACTCGGTACGGCTCGTGGTCTACGAGGGGCTGACCCGCAGCCCGACAGCGCTGTTCAATGAGAAGGCGCTGTGCGGACTGGGGCGGGAGGTGCACTCGACCGGGCTGCTTGCGCCCGACGCGGTCGAGCACGCGCTCTCCACGCTCAGACGTTACGGCGCGCTGTGCGCCACCATGGGCGCCAAAAAGGTGCTGGGCATTGCCACGGCCGCGTGCCGCGATGCCCGCAATGGGCGCGCTTTCGTCAGACTTGCCGAAAAAACCATCGGGGCGCCGATCGAGGTGCTCTCCGGCGGGCGTGAAGCCGAACTGACCGCGCTCGGCGTCATTTCCGGCGTGCATCGGGCCGATGGTGTCGTCGGCGACCTTGGCGGTGGCTCGCTCGAACTGGTCGACGTGCACGGCACGCGCGTGCGACACGGGCTCACCCGGCCGCTCGGCGGCCTCGCACTCGCCGACATCTCGGCAAGGTCGGTCAAGAAGGCGGAAAAATTCGTCAAGAAGACGCTGGCGGCGCTGCCCGTACTGAAGGGCTGCGAACATCGCAACTTTTACGCCGTCGGCGGGACCTGGCGATCGCTCGGTCGGCTGCACATGCGGCAGACCGGTTATCCGCTGCACGTCATGCACGGTTACGCGATACCGGCCGCCGAGGCGCTGGAATTCGCCAAGCTTCTGCACCGCGTCGATGTCGAAACGCTGTCCGATATCGAAGTGGTGGCGAGCGCGCGGCGTCCTTTGCTGCCCTACGCGGCGCTGGTGCTGGAATATATCTTGCGCATCGGCAAGCCGCGGCAGGTGGTGTTTTCCGCGCTCGGCGTGCGCGAGGGGCTGCTTTATTCGCTGCTCAAGCAGCGTGAAAAGGAAAAGGACGCGCTGATCGAAGCGGCTCGCGGGCTCAATCAGCTGCGGTCGCGCTCGCCGCGCCACGGCGAAGAGCTGATCGGCTGGACCGATCGCTTCATGTTCTCGTCCGGTCTCGACGAGACCGCGGAAGAGCGCCGGCTGCGGCACGCGGCGTGCCTGCTCGCCGACATTGGCTGGCGCGCGCACCCCGATTATCGCGGCGAGCAATCGCTCAACATTATCGCCCACGGCGGCTTTTCCTCGATCGATCACGCCGGACGCGCCTATCTGGCGCTTTCGGTGTTTTATCGTCACGTCGGCCTTGTCATGGATGACGAACTGTCGCCGCGGCTGCGCGAACTGGCCTCGACCCGCACGATCGATCGCGCCCGCGTGCTGGGCGCGGCGTTGCGGCTCGCCTACGTCATCTCCGCGGCGATGCCCGGCGTGCTGCCCAAGACATCGCTTGCCGTCGAGCGCCACCGATTGGCGCTCCGCCTCAAGCGCGATTGCGCGCCGCTTGCCGGCGAGCGCGTACTCAGCCGGCTGCGTTCGCTCGCCCGCCTGATCGGCCGCGAACCGGTAATGTTGTTGGGGTGAATTGATCTTGGCTGCTCCGGTCCAAGGCGCCGGGAGATGCGGGCGACAGCTCGTGACGGCTAAGATCGGCCTTGACCCACACCGCGTTGCGGTTATCGCTCCACTGTCGCCACGCGGCCTTTCTCGATGGCGAGCGCGAGCTTGCCATGCTTGAGCGCGAGCGCCTTGTCGCCGAACAGTTCGCGGCGCCAGCCCCTGAGCGCGGGAACATCGGCCCTATCGCTCGCGGCAATGCGCTCGAGATCGTCGACCGTGGCAATCACCTTGGCGGCGACGTGCTGTTGCTCCGAAACCATGCGCAGCAGGACTTTCAGCAGTTCAACGACGGCGCCGCCATTCGCCGCCTGCGGCGCGCGCGGCTGCAGCGGCAGCGTTTTCAGATCGCGCGCCACGCCGCGCTCTACCGCGGCGATGATCGCTTCGCCCCATCGCGAACGCTCGAAGCCTTTGGGCAGCGAACGCAGGTGCGCCAGTTTGTCGGGACTAGTCGGCGCGTGCACGGCGATGTCGCCGATCGCGTCGTCTTTGAGAACGCGGGATCGCGGCACATCGCGGGTCTGCGCCTCGCGTTCGCGCCAAGCCGCGACTTCGATCAACACGGCAAGCTCCTTCGGCTTGCGCACGCGGGTCTTGAGCCGCTGCCAGGCGTTGTCCGGCTCCATGCGGTAGGTGTCGGGCGAGGTGAGCACGCCCATCTCGTCCTCGACCCAGTCGGCGCGGCCGCGCTGCTTGAGATCCTCGACCAGCGCCAGATAGACATCGCGCAGATGCGTCACGTCGGAAATCGCGTAGCGCAGCTGCGCCTCCGACAGCGGCCGTCGCGACCAGTCGGTGAAGCGATGCGACTTGTCGAGCGCGTCGCCGGTGATGCGGGCCACCAGCTGATCGTAGGAAATGGAATCGCCATAGCCGAGCACCATGGCGGCGACCTGGGTATCGAAGACCGGATGCGGGATGAGCTTCGCTGCGTGCCAAATGATTTCGATGTCCTGCCGCGCGGCATGGAACACCTTCATCACGTTTTCGTTCGCCATCAGCGCGTAGAGGGCCGAAAGATCGATGCCCGGCGCCAGCGCGTCGATGACCACGGCCTCGTCGGCGCAAGCCACCTGCGCGATACACAGCAGCGGATAATAGGTGGTCTCGCGCAGGAACTCCGTGTCGATGGTCACGAACGGATAGGCGGCCATGCGCTCGCACGCGGCGGCGAGTTCCGCCGTCGTGGTGATCGGGTGAACAGGCAAGGTGCTTTTAGAATCGAGCGCCGCAGTCATGATGGGAGTGTGTTCAGGTCGGGCGGGCGTGGCAAGGCCCTGAATGCGCAGTCACAACGTCAAACACCCCGTATTTTGCCCATATTAAGGAACTCCCATGGGCTCGGCAGCTCGCCGACCGGCACTTCGATCAGGGTCGGTCCGTCGCGGTGGGCAAAGGCATGACGCAGCGCGGGGCGCAGGTCCTGCGGGCTGCGCACCCGCACTGCCTCGGCGCCGAAACTTTTGCCGAAGGCTACGAAATCGGGATTGAGGAGATCGCTGCCGATCAGGTGGTTGCCGTAGCGCTCCTTCTGGATGCGCCGCACATTGCCGTATGCGCCATCGTTGAACACCACCGTGACCAGAGGAATGCGATGGCGCATCGCGGTCGCCATCTCGGTTGCGGTGAACATGAAACCGCCGTCGCCGCAGATGGCAACGACCGGCACGTCCGGGCAGGCGTGTTGCGCGCCGAGCGCCGTGGCAAAGCCGAGCCCCAGCGGGTCCTGAAAGCCGGGCGAGATATAGGTGCGCGGCTTGTAGACCGGGTAGGCGAGGCGTGCGGCAAAGACCATCTGCGTGATGTCTTCGACGAAGATGCCGTCCTCCGGCAGTTCGTCGCGGATCGCCTCGAGATAGGCGATCTGTGGCGCGATTTTTTCGAAGCGCTTGCGCCACGCCGCCTGGCGGTTCTGCATCTCGGCCTTGCGCGGCGCGCGCTTTGAGTTACGCGCCGGCAGTTCGGCGAGCAGGCTTTGCAGAATAGGCTTGGCGTCGCCGGTGAGCGCCACCGCCGGCTTGTGCAGGCGGTTGTGCTCCTGCGGGTCGGCGTCGATGCGCACGATCTTGAGGTCGCGGTCCATGCCCCATTGCCGGAATTGGATGAGCAACCGCGTGCCGACCGCGAGCACCACGTCGGCCTCGCCCCACAGATCGCGGCCGAGCGGCAGCGTGACGCTGAACGGATCGCGGCCGTCGAGCACGCCGCGGCCGCGGCGAAAGGCGAGCACCGGCGCTTGCAGCATCGCCGACAACGCCGTGACCTCTTCGGATGAATCCTGTGCACCGCCGCCGCAGATGATCAGCGGCCGCTTGGCGGCTCCAAGCAGCTTCGCGGCCTTGCGGACTGCATCGCGGTCGATTCGCGTCGCCGGAAGCGGCAGGGGCGCTTGTAGCGTCACGGGACCGGGCTTGCCCCACACGTCCATGGCGCACTCAAGCACGGCAGGCCCGGGCCGGCGGCTTCGCATGGTGCGCAGCGCGCGCGCCGTTGCGGGCGAGGCCTGCTCCGGCTTGCGGATCAGTTCGGCGTGGCCGGCGATGCGTTTGACGATGCCGGCCTGGTCGCGGATTTCGTGCAGCTGGCCGAGATCGCGGCCGATGTCGGCGTCGGGAATCTGGCCGATCAGGCCGAGCACGGGCGCGTTGGTGGCGAATGCCGTCAGCAGCGCGGCGCCGGCGTTAAGCAATCCCGGCCCCGGCACCACCGCGAACGCTTGCGGCTTGCCGGTCGCCAGTGCCGCGCCGAGCGCCATATAGGCGGCGCCCTGTTCGTGCCGAGGGTGCACCGTGCGCAGCCGGTCGGAGACCTTGAACAGCGCCTCGAACAACAGATCGTTCTGCACGCCGGGCAGGGCGTAGACCGTGTCGAGACCGTGCCCGATCAGCGTGGCGACGACGGCTTCGGCAGCAGTCATGGTCTCGGGCTTGGTCGCGGCCATGGTCGCGGCGCTGGCTCCAGCCGGCTTCTTCGGCTTCTTGACCGCCTTTTTGGGCATTCTGCTCCCCTTGCCTGCGCATCACTGTGCAGATTGGCGCGCGTCTGTCGAGGCAGCGGGCGCCCATCGGGCGCCCTCAAGGCGCGGCAAACGCTTGACAAATCGGCGGTGGTCCTATGGTTGTGCGCCACCTTTCACCCCTTGGCGGAATTGAGCATGCATCGCTACCGCACCCATACCTGCGGCCAACTCCGCGCGAGCGACATCGGCACCGAAGTCCGGCTTTCGGGCTGGTGCCATCGTATTCGCGACCATGGCGGGGTGCTGTTTATCGATCTGCGCGACCATTACGGCCTCACCCAGGTGGTCGCCGATCCGGATAGCCCGGCCTTCAAGGTCGCCGAAACGCTGCGCGCCGAATGGGTGGTGCGGGTCGACGGCAAGGTGCGCAGGCGGCCGGACGGCACCGACAATCCCGAACTGCCGACCGGCGCGATCGAAATCTACATTCGCGAGATCGAAGTGCTGGGGGCGGCGGCCGAATTGCCGATGCCGGTATTCGGCGATCAGGAATATCCCGAGGACATCCGGCTCAAATACCGCTTCCTCGATCTGCGCCGCGAGCGGCTGCATCGCAATATCATGATGCGCGGCGAGGTGATCGATTCGATCCGCCGCCGCATGAAGGAGCAGGGTTTCTTCGAATTCCAGACCCCAATTCTTACCGCCTCGTCGCCCGAGGGCGCGCGCGACTATCTGGTGCCGTCGCGGCTGCATCCGGGAAAATTCTACGCGCTGCCGCAGGCGCCGCAGCAGTTCAAGCAATTGATCATGGTGTCCGGTTTCGATCGCTATTTTCAGATCGCGCCGTGCTTTCGCGACGAGGATGCGCGCGCCGACCGCTCGCCCGGCGAGTTCTATCAGCTCGATCTGGAAATGAGTTTCGTCACCCAGGACGACGTGTTCGCCGCTGTAGAGCCGGTGATCCGCGGCGTCTTCGAGGAATTTGCCGGCGGCAAATCGGTGACGCCAAAATTTCCGCGCATTCCCTTCCGCGAGGCGATCGAGAAATACGGCACCGACAAACCCGATCTGCGCAATCCGATTGCGATGGTGAACGTGTCGGAGATTTTTCGCGGCTCGGGCTTCAAGGTATTTGCCCGCATCCTGGAAGGCAGCGCCAAGGCTGCGGTGTGGGCGATTCCGGCACCGGGCGGCGGCTCGCGCGCATTCTGCGACCGCATGAATTCCTGGGCGCAAGGCGAGGGCCAGCCCGGGCTCGGCTACATCATTTTTGGCGCCGACGGCGGTGCCGTCGTGGGCCGCGGTCCTGTCGCCAGCAATATCGGCGCCGAGAAAACCGAGACGCTGCGCGGACAGCTCGGCCTCAAAGACGGCGATGCCGTATTCTTTGTCGCCGGTGAGCCGCAGAGCTTTTTCAGGTTCGCCGGTGCGGCGCGAACCAAGGTCGGTGAAGAACTCAACTTGATCGTCAAGGATCGGTTCGAGTTTTGCTGGATCGTCGACTTTCCGATGTACGAATGGAACGAGGAGGAGAAGAAAATCGACTTCTCTCACAATCCTTTTTCCATGCCGAATCTGCCGGCCGAGGAATTCATCGCGCTCGACGCCGCCGACCGCGAAAAGATTCTTGGGCTCAAGGCCATCCAATACGACATCGTCTGCAATGGCATCGAGCTGTCCTCGGGTGCGATCCGCAATCACCGCCCCGATGTGATGAAGAAGGCCTTCGCCATCGCCGGCTATGACGAGAGCGTTCTGGAACAGAAATTCGGCGGCATGCTGCACGCACTTTCGCTCGGCGCGCCGCCGCATGGCGGCATCGCACCCGGCATCGACCGCATCGTCATGCTGTTGTGCGGCGAGGAAAACCTGCGCGAGGTCGTGCTGTTCCCGATGAATCAGCGCGCCGAGGATCTGATGATGGGCGCGCCGTCGGAGGCGATGGCGAAGCAATTGCGCGAACTGCACATCCGTCTCGCTACGCCCGGCCCGGGCTGATACTCGCGCGCATCGCATCATTCCGCCGCCATCCTGATCGGATCGTCGTGTAACGCGGCGAGGATCGTCGAAAAATGGCCGCGCATGCGCTTCCAGCGCATCAGCCGCAGAATGAGGCGCAATTCCGCTAAGACGTCGAGCGACAGCCTCTTGCCGCGGCCGAAGGCGCTTGCGATCTGGAAGGCCTTGCGTTCGGCGCGCCACCAGCGCTCGGCGAGAACGATAGCGGCATCGAGACCTCGGCCGCGCAGCAGCTCCGCACGCGCCAAGAACCGCGCTCGCACCGCCGGATGCTGCGGCCCTCGCCGCAGCGTTTCCTCGACCCGCAGCTTGAACGCGTTGACGACGGAGGCGTGGTCGAAGGCCGCGTCGATCTCCGCCAGCGCCGCGTCCATCGCGCCGGCGCCCTGGGCGCGGGCCGCTGCACCGGCGCGGCGGGCACGTTCGAGATCGAACCGACTGCGCGGCCATCGCGGCATGGAAATGTCCTGATGCCAGAAGCTGCACCGCGAAAGACAGCGATTGGCGCAGCGCGGGAAATGGTCACCGCATTGCGTATCCTAATCGGAGACATTTGTCAATATTTGTCACTAAACAAGTTTTGCGGCGTGATGGCGACAAGGACTACGGGCACGTCAGGCGCGCCCTGATTCGCAGGGTGAAAATCAAAAAAGCGGGATGTGGAGCGGCCGCTGCGTGCCCCGCGGCGACCTAGAACAGCTTGAGACAGCAGAGCACTTTGCCGAACACTTCCAGCTCGTTGAGCAGAATTTCTTCGCTCGGATGCGTCGCGTTGTCGGAAATGATCTTGACCCGGGTCGGCCGCGAGGAGCGCAGCAATTGCAGTCGCTTGACCACGATGCAGCCGAACGCATCGCGGATCGCGTAGAGGCCGTCGGGCGTCGGCGTCTTGTGGCCGGTATCGACGATGACACGCTCCCCGGACGCGATCGTCGGCGACATGCTGTCGCCGTTGGTGTCGAGCACCAAAAGGCGTGACGAGGTGGCGTGCAGCTGCTCCCGCACGAAGTTCGTCGGAAACACCCAACCCTCTGATTTTATGGGGTCGGAATGGCGTCCTTCCTTGCGCATTTCACGCGCCGGCAAGCCGCCGCCGCCCAATCCGGCACGGGTGTCGAGTTCCGGCACCTGGCCGGGCGACGGACCCAGTGGCTCTTCGTGCCGCGATTCTTCGCGCAGCACGTCGCTTGATTCGATGTGGCCGGCGCCGGCGCCGGGCGTGCCGGGATAGCGCCCCCACAGCAGCATCTGCTCCGTCGTATAGCCGAGCGCATTGGTGAACGGCTTGAGATGGTCGAGCCGCAGCCGGATATGTCCGCCTTCAAGGCGCGACAATTGCTGCTTGGAAATACCCGACAGCCGCACCAGTTCGGTGCGGCTCATGCCACGCGCTTCGCGCGCGTAGTAGAGCCCGGTGAAGTTCTTGCTCGGCTTGATCTTTCTCGGCATGGCCCATTGTCACGGATTCGGTTTACGGTCGCTAGCCTCTAAAACGGCGACTTGAAAGTCCTTTTAGATGTGACTATAGCGGGCTCCATCTTCAAGTGGTCCTTATCAACGTGACCAAGGGTGCGCCGGAATTTGACGTTCGGCGCCGGGAGGAGTCATGCGCGCCAACGATGCCTCAACGGACAAAGCTCCGACTGACAAAACTCCGATCGACAAAACTTGGACCGGCAAGACTCCGACCGACAAGACTCCGACCGACAAGACTTGGACCGACGACCGCATCGCAAGTCTCAAGCAGATGTGGGCCGATGGCGCGACAGCGGCGGCGATCGCCGAGCGTCTCGGCGGCCTGTCACGCTCTGCGGTGCTTGGAAAAATCCATCGTTTGCGGCCAAAGGTTGCGAAGAAAATAAGTGCTGCGAAGAAAACAAGTGTTGCGAAGAAAACAAGGGCTGCGACGAAAAAACGAGACGCAGCGAAAACGTTGCAGAAGCCAACCGCGTCAGAGCGCTGCCGCCCCACGTGCGGCGTCGCGCCGTCTCCGCAGCCGCGAACGAATGAATCACAGCAGCGCGGCAAGAGCCTGCTCGAACTCACCAACGACACATGCCGGTGGCCGCACGGCGAGCCCGGCACGCTGGGCTTTTTCTTTTGCGGAGAGCCGGGCGCCGATCTCGACGGCGGCAAACCGTATTGCGTTCCCCACGCGCGGCGCGCTTACGGCGGCGCGGAGATTGCGGTCGCAGAGGACGAGTCGTCCATCATCCCGGTTCGGAATTCACCCTCGATAGCGCCCTTGGATGGGTCACGCCGCTATGTGTGGCGCGCGCCGGTGAACCATCCGGCGCCGCGCGGGAAATGATGACGCCAATGGCCAAGCAAATGCGTGTTGATTCGGAACGTGCGCCGCGTCACGCCGCGGATAGCGACATCTCGCTCGGCAAGCGCGCGGCAATCGCGGCGCGCTCAGAATTGCGCGGCGAACGCGCCGGCATTCTCGGCGCGATCGGTGAGGCTTCGCCGCTGCCATTAGCGCGTCCGCGCCGCCTGCCGAACACGTGGACCTTTCTGCATGCCATGGAGCGCATGGAGGAGGCGTTCCGCGTGCTAGGCCGGCTACCGATGACGACGCGGCCGCGCGGTTACATCAACTCGATGCCGATCTATGTCTATGACCGCGGCGATCTGAATTCGCAGCTTGAAACATGCGAATTGGAACGCATGGCGCAATTGCGCAACCGCGTGCGAATTCCGCCAACGCCGGCGGAGATCGGCCGTATGGAAGAGGCGCTGCATTGGCCGGCCCAATTTCTTTCGGGCGCGGAATTTCATCATCTCGCCCGCGCGGTCAATCTCAGCTGTCTGTGGACAGCGGTCGACGCTGACATCGCGCGAGGCTTGCGCCGAATCAAGCTGACGCGCCGCACATTCAATGCGCGCAAGCTGCAGGGCCTGAGAATCATCGCCCGCGAACTCTTTCACCGCCGCGTGCCCATCCGATAGTTCATGCGAAGCGACAGTGACGATGAACGCCGGTGCATGGCGGCGGCCTATCGGGAAGGCCTAGGTCTGGCCGCGGTTATTGCGGTACGGGAGGCGGGTTGGATGCGAATCATTGCGCATCCGCCCGGCAGCGCCGGCGCCACGGCGGATGGTTCCGGACACGTCCGCCTGTGGTGCAGGCGCGAAGCCGAGGCAGTGTGCATTGCCGCGGCGGCGGCAAAAAATATTCGCCGCAAGCCGGATAGTGATGCTGGCGAAGCCATTCTTCGAGCGGCGGAAAAGCTTGGCATTGCCATGCAAACCGACGAGGACATCGCCGCCGAAGCGGCGACCGTTGTGTCGCGCATCGCACTGGAAATGCAGAAGCAGCAGCAATCCGGCGAGCTGAAATCGGTCAACCAAGCCTATCGCAGTTATCGACTGGACGCGAACGCGCGCGGCGAACGCGCGCTGCGTTATGACGCGTGGATGCAGCGTTACCGCGAAGATCTCGTGCGCCAAGTTGCGACTGCGCTGCGCCAATTCTGAGAGCCGTTTGCGAATCATCGGCGCGTGCGTCGCGTCTGCCCGAGCTGCGAGCCGTTTTTCGAAACGCCGTCAAAATATTTTTTTGCAAGTTGCTTCAACAAGATGCAGTCATAATGAGAAAGCAACGCCGGCTTGTTTGCTTGACGGGTGTTGCTTTTTGCTACATTGACTCGCGTGCGCGCAGGCTTTGGCGAACTGTGCCCGCCGCGTTGCACCTCACAAATCATCGAACAGCTTCACTTCGGCGGCGCCCGCGTGTCGCCGCGTCGCGCCGCCGTGACGCGGCTTTTGGCCGTTGCGGCGGTGGGAATTCGTCAACAGCAAAAGGTGAGCAGGTGTCAGTCACTGGCAAGGTCAAGTTTTTCAACGAGGCCAAGGGCTACGGCTTCCTCACACGCGACGACGGCGGCGACGTGTTCGTGCATCGCACCGATCTGCCGGCTGAGATCGCCTTTTTGTACGAAGGTCAGGCGGTGCGCTTCGAGGTCGAGACCACCCGCCGCGGCCTGCGCGCCGTCAATATCGCGCTGGCCTGAGCGCGTGACTCGTCTTTTCCGTAACAGTGCGGGCCAGCTTTGGCCCAGGAGCGTGAAACACCGAACAACGAAAGAGAACAAACGCCAAAATGGACAACGGGACCGATCCGTCTCAATCGTCCGTACAATCTAAATTCGCGCCGACCGAGAGGCAAAAGCGGGCGCAAGAGCTGCTGCGAGCGGGACAACGCCACACCCTTCTGGTCGGCGGTTCACGCTCCGGCAAGACCACGCTGCTGGTTCACGAAATCGCGCTCCGCGCGCTGCAGACCGACGGCTCACGGCATGCCATCCTGCGGCTGCACGCCAATGCGACGCGCGCCTCGATTGGGCTCGATACGCTGCCGAAGGTGTTCGATCTGTGGTTTCCGGGCAGAGCGCTCAAGCGCCACCGCGCCGACGGCTATTTCAGTCTGGAGAACAAGTCGGAAATCTGGATTGGCGGCCTCGACGACAAAGAACGCGTGGAAAAAATTCTCGGCAAGGAATACGCGACCATTTTTCTCAACGAGTGTTCGCAGATCCCGTATTCCTCGGTCCTGGTCGCGCTGACGCGGCTGGCGCAGGTCACAGGCGGCCTGAGGCAAGCCGCCTTTTACGATCTCAATCCCACCGGCAAGGGGCACTGGACCAACGTTCTGTTCGGCGACCTGCGCGATCCGGTATCGCGGCAACCGCTGCAAGACCCGGATGACTACGCGCGGCTGTTTCTCAACCCGAGCGACAACGCGGCAAATCTTGCGCCGGCTTATCTGAAAAGCCTGGAAGGGTTGCCCGAGCGGCAGCGCAAACGGTTTTTTGAAGGCGCCTATATCGACGAGCTTGCCGGGGCGCTGTTCAGCTACGAGATGATCGCGCGGGCGCGCGTGGCCGAACTGAGTGAGCCGCGCCGTGTCCGTATCGTCGTGGCGGTCGACCCGTCGGGCGCTGCCGGCCGCGATGACGAGACGGCCGACGAGATCGGCATTGTGGTCGCCGCCAAGGGCGACGACGGCCACGCTTATGTGCTCGCGGACCGCTCGTTGCGCGACGCGCCGGCGGCGTGGGGACGCGCGGTGGCCCAGGCGTATCACGAGTTCAAGGCCGACCGCATCGTCGCCGAGGAAAAGTTCGGCGGCGAGATGGTGCGCTTCGTTCTCCGCGCGGCCGATGCCAACGCGAGAGTGCAAGGCGTGTCTGCCTCGCGGGGCAAGGTGCTGCGCGCCGAGCCGGTGTCGGCGTTGTACGAGCAGGGCCTGGTGCATCACGTCGGCCGGTTCGCGGTGCTGGAGGATCAGCTGTGCGCCTTCACCACGGCCGGCTATCGGGGCGAAGGCAGTCCCGACCATGCCGACGCGCTGGTGTTCGCCATCACCGAGCTCCTGCTCAATGAGCCCGCGGCGATTATCGAGTTCTATCGCGTTCGGGCGGCGGAGGAGCAGACGACGTCCGCGGAAGCCGATGCATGCACCGACACAATGTCGATCAGGTTGCGTGTGCCCGAGGGGATTTCCGGCGCGCACGGTCTATCCGGTGCGTTTTATGTCGTGGGTGATGACCGCGTGATTGCCGTGAAGCCTGAGGATGCAGGGCCGCTGATTGCTGCCGGATTTGCGCGCGTTCCTGAACAACAAACATAACCCCTCGAAACATGCCCGCGCGGCGCGCTGTCCGCATCGGCATGCCGAGGCCCGCTTTACGCGGGCCTGCCTCGCACTTTGCCTGCCCATTCCGCTGATATGTCCGTGCGCTATGCCGTCCCACCCCGCGCAGCGCATTTTCCTAGACGGCGGGAGCGGGCAGGGGTGCGGGGCGAGGGCCGGGCGCCCGTTGGATCTTCTGACGGAGCGCCCGGTCCGGTTCATCTGAACATCGAGTAAGCACATGACCGAACAAGTGCGCGGCGCGGGCCAGCCGAGCTGGCCGCTGACGCCGTCTCAGATCCAGGTGTCGTACGGCACTGGCACGGGAATCGCGCGCGGCACCGGCGCGGACTGGTTCGGTCCGCTCGATCCGCTCAGGCCGATCGCGCCGCCAGAGGTTGCCGGCCGCCGCTTTGATTTTTCGCCCGGCTATAACCTCATCACCCGCCCGCGCGCCTACGAGCCGGTCGGCTTCGGCGAACTGCGCGCGTTCGCTGACGCCTACGATCTGCTGCGCCTCGTCATCGAGACGCGCAAGGACCAGATGGAGCGCCAGCGCTGGCGCATCCGGTCGCGTTCTCCCTCCCTAACCCTCTCCCGCAAGCGAGGGGGGAAAGCGTGGGGGCAAGAGCGCGTCGCCCTCGACGCCGGCACCAGCGCGCGCATCGGCGCGCTTGAAAATTTCTTTCAAAAACCCGACGGCGTCACGCGCTGGAAGACCTGGCTGCGCGCGCTACTCGAGGACATGTTCGTCATCGACGCGGCGACGCTGTACTGCCAGCGCACGCGCTCCGGCCAGCTCTGCGCGCTGCAGCAGCTCGACGGCTCGACCATCAAGCGCGTGATCGACGATTGGGGTCGCACGCCATTTCCGTTCGCTGGCGCCGATGGCGCCACGATCTACCCGCCAGCCTATCAGCAGGTACTGAAAGGTTTGCCGGCCGTCGATTACTCCGCGCACGACATCATCTACCGGCCGCGCAACGTGCGCGCCCACCGCGTCTACGGCTATTCGCCGGTGCAGCAGGTGCTGATGACGGTCAACATCGCGCTGCGCCGCCAGCTCTGGCAGCTCGATTATTTCTCCGAAGGCTCGATCCCCGACGCGCTGATCGGCGTGCCGACGTCGTGGACGCCGGACCAGATCAAACAATTCCAGGATTACTGGGACACCGAGTTCACCGGCGATCTGGCCAAGCGCCGCCGCGCCAAGTTCGTGCCCGGCGAGGCCGCCGCCAAGGTGGTGCAGACCAAGGAGCCATCGCACAAGGACGATTTCGACGAATGGCTCGCCCGCATCATCTGCTACGCATTTTCGGTGCCGCCGCAATGGGCGGTGAAGCTGATGAACCGCGCAACGGCGGACAATCAGTCCGCCCAGGCCGAGGACGAGGGCCTCGAGCCGACCAAGGAGTGGGTCAAGGACCTCATCGACGAGATCATCGCCGAAGAATTTGACTCGCCCGATTTGGAGCTCGCCTGGCTCGACGAGGACGAGGCCGACCCGAAAGGCCTAGAGGCCGTACTCGAAGGCCGCGTCAAGCTCGGCGCCGTCACGCTCAACGAAATGCGCGACGCCCTCGGCCTCGATCCCTACACCAACGCCGCCGCCGACCGCCCGATGGTGCTCACCGCCACCGGCTACGTGCCGATCGAGGCGAGCGCGGACGCGCAAGGGTTGGGCGCCGGTGGCCACGGGCAAGCAGTGAAAACGGACGCGCCAAGCGACGACGTCACCGTCCGGAAAGCGGCTCCTGACGATCCGAAACATCCCGGCTGGCCCGCTGGCGCGCCCGCTGGTGTGGGCGGCCAGTTTCGGCCAAAGGACGGGGGCGAATCCCCCAGCACTACCGTCCCAGGCGTACGGGCAGCCCGGGCAAATCAGTCTGAACGTGACGACCAGTACAATCGCGACATCATTACGTGTAGTCTGGTTCGCACACCACTTTGCTACGCGCAAGCTATGGAGCGCTATGCTGCGTGCTTGGCAGGCAAACCGATTCTGCCGTTGCGCTTCTGAGGGAACGATGATTATCGCAGATCGCCTATTGAAGTTGCGTGAAGGGCAAATTGAGACTGAAGTTGGAGTACGGGTGTTCTTGCCGGAACGCGATCAAATTGCCTGGTCAACCAGATATGAGATCGATTGGCCCGAAGGAAAAAGAGAAGGAGCCGCCATCGGGTGCGATTCGGTTCAATCGCTTTTGTTCGCGCTCAAAATGATCGGAGCAGAGGTCTACATGAGCGATTATCACAAATCGGGAAACTTGAAGTGGAGTGGAGCGGGTGAAGGGTACGGATTTCCGGTACCTCAGAACCTGAGAGATATTCTTCAAGGGGACGACGCAAAATTTCTTTAACGTTGAGTGGCCTTGGCGCCGAGGAGGCGGTGGCGGCGATGATTAAATTGATAACGCGAGGCGATATGGGTCGATGAGTCCGGACGAATATGATCGTAGCCCATCCGCACCGAGTTTGCCGGCGTTTGGCCAAACGCCGTCGCGCCAAGTTCGTGCCGGGCGAGGCTGCCGCCAAGGTGGTGCAGACCAAGGAGCCCTCGCACAAGGACGATTTCGACGAATGGCTCGCCCGCATCATCTGTTAGGCATTGTCCGTACCGCCGCAATGGGCGGTCAAGCTGATGAACCGCGCCACGTCGACAATCAGTCCGCCCAGGCGGAGGACGCGGGCCTCGAGTAGACCAAGGAGTAGGTCAAGGACCTCATCGACGAGATCATCGCCGAAAAGTCGCCTCGCCCGATCTGGAACTCGCCTGGCTCGACGAAGACGAAGCGGATCCGAAAGGCACCGCCGGGCGCAACTCTGAGTTCCGATAAATTCAAGTAAAGGAAAACGTCGCGCGCAGGCCGAGCGCAACGCGCTCAAGGCTCGATCTCGCGGCCGAGCGATTCATCAGGAGTATCCAATGGACGAAATGCAAATCTTCATCCCCATTACCAAGATCGATGCGGCGCGGCGCCTGGTCTATGGCGTCGTTACCGCGGAGACGCCGGATATCACTGGCGAAGTCTGCGATTACGAGTCGACCAAGCCGCTTTATCAGAAATGGTCGCAAAAATTCGCCGACGCCACGGAGGGAAGGAGCTTCGGCAACCTGCGTGCCATGCATTCCAACATCGCCGCCGGCAAGCTGGTCGACATCGCCTTCAACGACGCGGCGAAGCGGATCGAAATCTGCGGCAAGGTGGTCGACGATGGCGAATGGCAGAAGGTGGAGGAGGGGGTTTACACCGGCTTCTCCCAGGGCGGTCGCTATCTGAAGCGCTGGCCCGATCCCGACGAGCCCAAACTCATGCGCTACACCGCGGAACCGGTGGAGGTGTCGCTGGTCGACCACCCCTGTCTGCCTGAAGCGACCTTCGCCGTGGTCAAGGCCGATGGTTCGACCGAACTGCGCAAGTTCAAAGTCAACGGGGCGAAGGACGCGGCGGACGTGCTCGGCAAAATCGGCGCGCGGCATTCGAAGGCCGACAAGGCGCGCATCAAACAAAGCCACGATCTGCTCGTTGCGCTCGATCCGGATTGCTGCTCCGGCGCGCATATCCCTGGAGCGAATGTCGAGCCGCAGCCGAAATTTTCGCCGCAGGCCGGCGAGCACGGTGACGTATTCGACGACAGCGACGAGACCGCGAAGCTCGCCAAAAGCCTCGAACGCTCATTGCAACATACCCTCGTTAAGGCGCTCGGTGGCCTGCAGACACGCATGGACGAATTCGTCGTGCGGCTGAAAAAGATCGAGGACCAGCCGCTGCCGCTCGGCACCAGTTCGGTGCGCGTCGCCGAGAAAGTCGAGGACGCGATCTTTCCGCAGCAACCGGAAGCGTTGCTCGACCGGCCGGGTGCGCTGGAAGCGCTGGCCGACGCCGCCATCCGCAAGGCGCAGGCGCAGCCCATGCGCGCCATTCCGGGCTTTCGGCCCCGGCAGGGCTAAGTCGGTTTCTCCGATCGTCATTTTGGGGCGCGAGCGGTAGCTCGCGCGCCCGGAATCCATACCCGCGGGTCAGCGAATATGGAGTCCGGACTTGCCGCTTTGCGGCAATCCGGAATGACGGCTGAATTTTAACATCACCAACCAGACAGGAACGGGACCACGCCATGTATCAACAAAATCTTCCGCACATTCTGGCCAAGTCGGCGCTGCCGCGGACCATGCAGGATTACGATGCCGCGCTTTCGAGCGCATCGAGCTTTCTGCGCGAGATCGAGATGGCGCATTCGCATCCGCTGCCGGGCGATCCGCTCGCCAAGAGCACGTTCTCGGAATCCTCGTCGCCGACTTCGGGCCTGACCTATTACGACCTCGAGACCGGGGCGAAGTTCGTCTATCCGCTGCTCACCCCGCTGCGCAACGAGATCCCGCGCGTTTCCGGCAAAGGCGGCATCCAGGCCAATTGGCGCGCGGTCACCGGCATCAACACCACGGGGCTGCGTATCGGCGTTTCCGGTGGCAATCGCGGCGGCGTGCAGGCGGTGTCGACGCAGGATTACACCGCCGCCTACAAGGGCATCGGCATCGAAACCTCGGTCGACTTCGAAGCGCAATATGCCGGAATGGGCTTCGACGACGTGAAGGCGATCGGCGCCAAGGTCGGGCTCGAAGCCTGCATGCTCGGCGAGGAGCTCTTGATCCTGGGCGGCGACACATCGGTAACGTTGGGCACCACGCCGACGCCGTCGCTCGCGCCGTCCACGACCGGCGGCAGCCTCACTGCGTCCGCAAGTCCTTATAGTGTGATCTGCGTCGCGCTGACACTTGACGGCGTCGTCAACGGCAGCGTCGCCGGCGGCATTCAAGGCGCGATCACGCGCAGCAATGCCGACGGCTCGTCGGATACGTTCGGCGGCGGCGCGGCAGGCAAGTCGGCGAACGCCACCGCGTCGATCTCGTCCGGCACCACTGGGTCGATCGCCGCCACCGTGGCGGCAGTCCCAGGCGCGCTCGGCTACGCCTGGTTCTGGGGCGCGGCGGGTTCGGAGGTGCTCGGCGCCATCACCACCATCAACTCGCTCGTCATCACCGCGAACGCGACCGGCACGCAGACCGCGGCCTCGCTCGGCGGCAGCGACAATTCGACCAACGCGCTGGTGTTCGACGGCCTGTTGTATCAGGCGTTCAAGTCCGGCTCGAACGCCTACGTCAGTTACCTCGCGACCGGCACCGCCGGCACCGGTTCGACGCTCACCGGTGACGGCGCAGGCGGCATCGTCGAAGTCGACGCCGCACTGAAAAACCGCTGGGACAATTACCGGCTGTCGCCCGACACGATGTGGGTGTCGTCGCAGGTCGCACAAAACCTTTCAGCGAAGATACTGGCCGGGGGTGCAAACGCGGCGCAGCGCTTCGTGTTCGACGCCGACCAGGGCGCGCTCGGCGGTGGCGTCATGGTGCGCAGCTATCTGAACAAGTTCTCCATGGCGGGACCGAAGACGCTCGATATCCGCATTCATCCCAACATGCCGGCCGGCACCATCATGATGACGTCGCGCACCTTGCCCTATCCGCTCTCCAACATCGGCAACGTCATGCAGGTGCGCACCCGGCAGGATTATTATCAGATCGAATGGCCGCCGCGCGCCCGCCGCTATGAGTCGGGCGTCATGCTGCGCGATGGCTTCTATGATGTCGATGAGAGCGTTGGTGCGCTCTTGGTCGAGTGCTTCGGCTTCGTCGCGGTTGCGGCGGAAGCAAAGCAAAAGATCGCGACCGCCGGGCCGCGCCAGTCCGCGCCGCTGCCGAAACTGCGGCATCCGGCATGGCGCGACCAGCCGGCCGCGAAAACAACCTGAGAGGTCTGCGATCATGGCCGCCTCCGATCTCGCCGCTCTTGCCGACGTTAAAACCTGGCTCGCCGGCTCGAGCGGTATCGGTTCGACCGACGACGCCCTGCTGTCGCGCCTGATCACGGATGTGAGCGGCGCGATCACGGCCTATCTGGGCCGGCCGTCGCTCACGCCGCGAACGCTCACTGAAAGACTCGACGGCACCGGCAGAAGCCGGCTGTTCCTGTCGCACTATCCGGTGCTGGAAATCGGCTCGCTCGCCATCGACAACCTGGCGGTTCCCGCAGCTGCAACGCCGGCGGCCGGTGCGCCGCACCCGTTCGGCTACCTGCTGGAGCCGTGGAACGGTCTGCCGCCGGGCCGGCCACAGGCGCTCGACCTGTTTGCGCTGTCGTTTCGCCGCGGCCGGCAGAACGTCGCCGCCAGCTATGCGGCCGGCTATGCGGTCGAGGCCGAGGCGGTGGCCGTGCCCGCGGCGCCGGGTCCATATAATGTATCGGCTGCGGCGCCGTTCGGGCCTTGGGCGAGCGACTTCGGCGTCACTTATGCCGGTGGCACAGGCCTTACGGCGGTCATCGGATCGCCCGGCGCCGGACAATATGATGTATCGGGCGGCGTCTATGGCTTCGCTGCCGCGGATGCCGGCGCTACCGTGCTGATTTCCTACGGCTTCATCCCCGCCGCGATCGACAATGCCTGCATCGAGTGGGTGGCCGAGCGCTACCGCTATCGCACCCGCATCGGGCAGAGCGCGCAGACCGTGGCGGGCCAGCAGACCGCCTCGTACAACCTCAAAGACATTCCGGATTTCATCCGCGCCTCGCTCGACCCGTATCGGAGTGTTGTGGCGGGGTAGGGGACGCTTACGGGAGTGAGCGGGACAAACGAGATGTTCGATCTGTCTCTGAACGATGCCTTTTCGCCTGCGCTCGCCACGCTGCCCGATCGCCTGCGCGCAGCGCTCGCCGTCAAGAGCGCTGTGCTTGCCACGGAACTGCAGGCGAGGATTCAACAAAAGCTCTCCGGTGGCGTGCTCAATATGAAAAGCGGCGCGCTGGCAGGATCGATCGGCGTCGCGGTCGATGAAGAGTCGACAGAAGTAACGGTGCGCCTCTTCACCTCGCCGGATGTGAAATACGCCGCTATCCACGAATTCGGCGGCACTATCCCGCCGCACCAGGTCGTGCCTGACAAGGCGAGGGCGCTGGCGTTCCTGGTCGGCGGCAAACAGGTCTTTGCGGCGCGTGTCAATCTGCCGGCGGTGACGATGCCGGAGCGCTCCTACATGCGATCTTCGCTGGCCGAGATGGCAGGCGAAATCCACGATGAGTTCGACGTGGCGGTCGTTGAAGCCATCCAATGATACGATGATCGTAGGTCGTTAGCCGGCGATCGCAATCGTCTGTTGCATCAAACAAACTCTCAATGAGGCCTGATCGCAATGCTCGCGATGCCGGGGATGCGCGCCCTCTCGCTCCCAGGCGGATCGCCAGGAGCTTCAAGCCCAGATGCGGCGTCAAAGCCGTCCGTACAGATTGAAGCGCAACCGAGCCTTCCGTTCCCGGGTGGACTACCGCCACAGCTTTCACCATATATACCGGCGGCAAAACTTCCGGTATCTTTATCCGCCTAGAGGCTCGCCCATACCGCTGCAGAGCGGGTATGACGGTCCAGCCGAACAAATGCCTCCAGGAAGCCCCGGCTCTAATGGTCTGACTCTGTCGCATGTGGAGGGCCACGCAGCAGCGCTGATGCGGCAGGAGGGGATTATGGAGGGGACACTATACATCAATAATCCGAAGATATGTGGAAGCTGCACGCGCTTACTGCCGACGATGTTACCTTCAGGAGCGATCTTGAACGTAGTGCTTCCAGACAACATTGTGGTTCAATTTATGGGCATAGGACCATGAGAGTTCACTACGATAATGAGCAGGACGACCTCGACCCTATGAACCGAACAGTCATTGGTTCCAGCGCGCAGCTCTTGGAACTACTCGCCAGTCGAAAAAACAACGCGCCTTTTTTCGTTAGACTTTTCGGCGACAACGGATTTGAAATCATGATTGGTGTCGGTGGAAATGTTGGCTGCGCTCAATACAGTCGGAGCGACGGATCGCCTCCCTGTCTCATGGCTGTTTCATCTCGCCCGGCCATGAAGCGTGGTTGTGTCGAATTTCTAACGGCCAATACGCCTACACCCATCGCAGCGCGCTACATCATCGGTTTCGACGAAGTAAAGGCGATCGCCATTGACTTTCTCAAAGCCGGCGAGCGGAGCAACGTTGTGTCATGGCAGATATTAAATCCAAAAGCAGTCAGGGAAGATATTGAGCGGCCGTCCGATTCATAGATCGTCATCACGCCTGGGACCTCGCCCGCCGACTCCAATCTCAAAGCCTGAGCAACCGTAATTCGCGAAATTCGGCGGCACCATCCCGCCACACCAGATCGTGCTCGCCAGGGAGAGGCGCCGGCCTCCCTAGTCGGCGGCAAGCAAGCCTTCGCGGCGCTTGTCGTGTGCAAAGTGACAGTGGAGCCTCGCCATGCCCGCCACCACCCGTGAACAAATTTCCGTTGCCTTCTTCGATCTCATCGCCGGCGCCGCTGACTTCACCGCGACGAGCCGGCGTTTCGTGCATTGGGATCAGGTCAACGAAACGCAGATGCCGTTTCTGACCATGCTCAAAACCGGCGAAGTGCGCGGCCGGCAGACCGAGGGGCTGCCGATGCTGACCATCAACGCGCATGTCTTTATCTATATATCGGCAGGGATGGACCCCGCGGACGTGCCCGATACCGCGATGAACGCGCTGCTGGATGCGGTCGATACCGCGGCTCTGCCGAGCGGCGCCGATGCGCTCGCCGGTAACCGGCAAACACTCGGCGGCCTGGTGGCGCACTGTTATCCGCTTGGGCCGGTTTTCATCGATACCGGCGACACCGACGGCAAGGCGGTTGCGGCGATTCCGTTCCAGATTCTGGTGCCCTAGCGCGCCCACGCGTTGCCTCTAACTCGAATAGCGAGTGGCGAGTAGCGAATAGGGAAGGCGCTTCTTCCCATTGGCCACTCACGATTCGCCGCTCGCGCCGTTGCCATGCTCTCACCACGGAGAACCACCCATGACCCAATTCGCCTTCGGCAGCGGTACGCTGATCGGCAAACGAACCGATGTCACCGGCCAGCCGCCAGCGTTGCTTGGTACATTGCAGGACGTGTCGCTCGACTTCGACCGCAAGATCGAGACGCTGCTCGGCCAGTACAACATGGCGGTCGCGGCTGGCGGCGGCGAGTTCAAGATCACCGGCAAGGCCAAGTTCGCGCGCCTGCAGTCGACACAGATCAACAATCTGTTTTTCGGCCAGACGCTGACCGCAAACAGCATGGTCGAGATGACGACGGGCGAAACCGACACTGTCGCTTCAGCCGCTGTCACGGTGGCTAACGGCAGCACGTTCGTCGAGGATTTCGGCGCGTTCTATGCCACGACAGGCGTGCAGCTCACGCCGATCGCGTCTTCGCCGGCGCAGGGCCAGTACATCGCGCCGTCCGGCAGCCCCGGCACCTATACCTTCAATTCCGCCGATAACGGCGCCGCGATGCTGATCTATTACAGCTACACGATCACGTCGGGCAACAAGATCAGCCTCGCCAATCAGCTCACCGGCCCGCTGCCGATGTTCGAAGTATCGCTGAAGGAAACGTTCAACTATTTCGGCACAGCCAAGGATCTGGTGGTGAAGCTCAATGCCTGCGTGGCGCCAAAACTGTCGCTGCCGTTTTCCAATCAGAAATTCACCGTCGCCGAGTTCGATTTTCAGGCGATTGCCGATGCGTCGAACAATATCGGCACGATCAGCCTGAGCGAGTAAGACGGCCGCCCGATGTTACGATTCGGCAAAAAGGCCCTTCGCTGCGTCAAAGACGGGTTTTGGCAGCATGCGTAACTCATCCGCCACATAAGGCAAGTTTTGCATATATTGCACAACAAGTTGGGCCACAGCACGTGCCTGTGTGGCGTCGTTGCGTCGCTTTACCGGTTCGCGGTCCCTTCGTTTCGACAGCCATAGCTTGTGTGCCGCCCATGCGCGAGGATCGGTCGTCACCAGGCGGCATGGCTCACCTCGTTCGTCGATGACAACAGCTTCGAATGAAGGGGCGCTTTCTTGCCAGGCCAGGCCTTCGATTTCGGCCGCCGTGAGATCGTCCTCGTCAACGCCAATGCGCTCCTTTTCTTTCGTCCAAGGCGGGTTGCGTAGCGGTTTGATGAGGTCGACAAGGTAGCCCTCCCGGTTCGCAGCCTGGAAGCGTTGCGATGAACGGCGGAAACTGGAATCGACCTTTTGCAGCAGGCGGAGCAGCGAGGGCTGGCTGACATCTTTGCTCGCGACGAAGCTTAATCGTTGGCGGGCGTCTAACAGCAAATCGATATCTTCCGTCGCGGTCAGTCCAGGGTCGATGCGAACGCCGGCAACCGCCTCGTAGGCGTAGATTGCGTTTGTGCCGAGAACCCTGATTCCCGATCCCGGCAAACCGGCTTCATCGATCGCTCGCAGGATCTTCGCCCCGGCGAGCGGCATACGACCGAGACCTAGCGCGCGATTTACTGCGGCTTGCCGGGCCATGACCGTTTTCAGGTCCTTCAAACGTTGCCGCGCATCCAGCCGGCCGCGATCGTATGCGAGCTTTATCGCCTCGGTTTCCTTCGATTTATGCCCCAGCGACGTCTGGCGGCGGATGCCGGATTTGCCGTAGTAGCTGCGGACTAGGTAATCGCGCCCGTGGATGTTTTTCCAACCCATGGAGCCGCGGTGGTCATCATTTCGTTGAACAGCCTCGCGAAAAGCGGCGTAGCGCTGCTGCGTGTTGATCGCCTCGCGCCGCTGATCGCCGTTAAGCTCTTGAAAAACAACGTGTTCCACAACTTTTTCCGCTAGGCCTTCCAAGTGTGGAAAATAGCATTTAATTATTAAAAATCAATATGTTCCACAGTTAAGTATAAAATTGGCAAAGACTGTGGAAATCGGCATTCGAGCGCAGCTCAAGGGAGGCTGAAAATTGAGCCTGGACATCGACCAAACCGTTGATCTTTCGGCAGCGCGCCTAGTCCGGCTCGCCGGCCGCGACTTCTATGTAGCGCCGCTGTCGCTACGGCAGATTCTGGCCATTGCCGATCACGTGCCGAAGCTCTCCGGCATCACGGCGGAGACCATGAGCGGTGAGCGGCTCACGCCGCTCGCGGAGGTGCTCTGGCAGGGCCTGCGCCGCGCGCACCCCAAACTCACACGCGACGAGTTCCTCGATTTGCCGATCCCGCTCGGCGAACTGGTCGCCGCGCTGCCGGTGGTGATCGAGCAAGCCGGGGGCAAAAGGATCGAGGCTGTCGCGGGGGAAATCTAGGCGACGAGCGTTTTGAGACGGCCGCGTGGGGCGCGCTCGTCGCCGACCTGGTTCTCGACCTGAATTGGACGCGCGACCAGGTGCTCGATCAGGTCGATCTGCCGTTTCTCGAAGAGCTGCGCCGGGCGTGGAGCGAGTGCCCACCGTCGCGCCGGCTGCTAGCCGCCTCGCTGGGATTTAAGCCGAAGCCGCGGCCATCGACGGATTACCGCGAACTGCTCGCCATGTTCCCGGGTGGTGCCCTCAAGTAAGGATCGGAGTGCTCCTGCATGGCCAACGACAATCAGGTCGAGATCCGGTTTGGTGCAGATACTGGTGATTTTTTCGCCGGGATCGCCCGCGTCAATCAAGCGCTGAGCGACCTCGCGGCGCCGATCAAGGTCCTGCGTCAGGCGCTTGCCGAGCAAAAAGTCATGCTCAACGCCGAGGTCAGTCAATTCCAGATTACACAGAACCAGAAGTTTGCGCTGCTCGATGCGGAAACGCAGAAGGAATACGAAGCCGAGCTGGCAATGCTCAATCAAAAGCTCGCATTGGGTGGCTTGGATTTGGCGCAACGGGCAAAAATACTGGATAAAAAGGCGGAGCTGGAGATCAAGTACAACACCGACATGCTGCGGCTCGACGAGCAGGCGATCGCGGCGCAGCAGCGCATGTGGACCTCGGCGTTCGGCTCGATCGAGACGGCGTTCAATTCACAATTGCGCGGCCTTCTTGCCGGCACCACGACCTGGTCGCAGGCGTTCAAGAAGATCCTCGGCGACCTGATCATTAAGTTCGTCGAGATGTGCGAAACCATGGTGGTGAAGTGGGCCGCGGCGCAACTGGCACAGACCACGGCGGCGACCACCGGTGCGGCAGCGCGTGCGACGGCCGAGCAGGGGGCTGCGAACGCCGGCGTCCTCGCCAACGCCGCGACCGCCATCAAGGCGATCATGACCGATGCCGGCCAGGCGTTCGCCGGCGTGTTTGCCTTTCTGGCGCCCACCATGGGGCCGGCGGCGGCGGGACCAGCCGCGGCCGCGCAGGCCTCGGTGTCGGCGGCGGCCATCTTCGATGTCGGCACCGATTACGTCGTGCGCGGTGGGCTTGCGTTGATCCATCCCGGGGAGACCATCATTCCGGCTGCGCGCGGCTCCGGACCGTTCTCGGGCTCCGGTCTTGGCGCGCAGGTGCATGCGCCGGTGAGCATTAACGTGGCGGCGCTCGACGCGCAGAGCGTCAAGCGGTTCTTCACCGACAATTCGAGCCACATGCTGCGCGCGATCAACGACGCGGTGAAACGCGGCGCGCATCTGGGACTGCGCGGGGCGCGGTCCTGACTGCACCCGATCGCTCGCTCGTCCGGTGAGAGCAGCAAATCATGTCCTACATTCTCGGCGTCAATCTGTTGCCGTCGACGGGTGAGTTCACTTACGACACGATTCCGTATCTGGGCCAGCGCGTCACCGAGTCCACGCTGACCTCGATCAATCGCTACGCCAACGGCGGCCCGAATGCGGGTACGGGGACCGTCACGGATTACTCGATCGCGATCGATAATCTGCAGGCACAATTTCCTGGCTGCACCACGGTATCGCTTGTCGTTTCGTGGTTCGGCAATTCGACCGACGTCACCGCCTGCCAGGTCTATCCGTCAACCACCTACATCAACGGCGGTTTTCAGCAGGCGTCGGGGGCGTCCGATGTTTGGCATTGCTCGGGGCTGACGCAGTCGTCTTCGGGTCTCATTCCGATCCCGCAGAGTGGCGGCGCTTTCATCTACGGCGGCACGCCGTCGGATCAGTCTTTGGTGCGCTGTATCGGCGACCTGAAATCGCGCGGTCTGCGCGTGGTGTTCTACCCGTTCGTGCTGATGACGGCGAGCGGCGAGCCGTGGCGCGGGCGCATCACTTACAACGGAACGGACGTTTCCAGCGCCGCGACCACGGCGATTAACAACTTCCTCGGTCCCGCCGCGACTTCGCAGTTCACGCGCGATACCATCAATTTGACCGTGACGTATGCGGGCTCGGCCACCGACTACACCTACCGCCGCATGATTATGCATTACGCCAATCTGTGCGTGATCGCCGGCGGCGTCGACCTGTTCCTGCTCGGCTCGGAGTTTCGCGGGCTGGAAATCGTTCGCGGGCCGGCCTGGACCAAGGCGGGCGCCACCGGCAGCGACGGCAAGGTGACGTGGGACTATCCGTTCGTCACTGGCCTCATTCAGCTCGCCGACGACGTGCGCAGCGTGTTCGACAGCGCGGGCCTCACCAAGGACACGGCGAACCTGCACAATTTGATTGCCTATTCGGCCGACTGGTCGGTGTGGATGGGCTATCAGCACCCGGGCGAGAACGGACAATGGCCGCATCTCGACCAGCTTCACGGCCATGACAATATCGACATCGTCTCTTTCGATGATTACCTGCCGCTATCGGCTTGGACGACCGCCGAGGGCGGCCTCGACGCGCAGAACTGGCTCATGCCGGCGCCAAGCGGGGTATGGCCGCCATCGACGGCAACCTTCAGTGGCCTCGGCCTGACCGGGCAGCCGTCGATCTACAGCATCGCTTATTTGAAAGCCAACATCGAAGGCGGTGAAAAATACAACTGGTTCTACAACGACAGTAGTAATCTCGGCATCGGGCTCGATCCGAATGGCACCGGCTTGTACGTCTCACTGCCCGAAGGAGATCGGCTCGCCCAGGCGCGTAATCCCTATTTTCCGAATCAGCAGTTGTTGGCGAACAAACAGCTGCGCTGGTGGTGGAACAACACGCACCAGGCGATCTATGACGACGGCGACGGCACCGGCTGGTCGCCGCACGGCCCGTATACCGAATGGGTGGCGCAGTCGAAATCGATCGCATTTGCCGAATATGGTTTCCCAGCGTGCGACCGCGGCACCAATCAGCCCAACGTGTTCTACAGTGCGGTGTCGGTCGAAAGCGCGACGCCGTTCTGGTCGATCTGGGATCCGAGCGAGAGTGCCGCAGGTCGGTATTGGCCGCGCCGCGACGACACGCTGCAGCTTTTGGCGCTCCAGGCCGTCTACGAATACTGGGTGACCGACGGGCACAACGAAACGTCACCGGCCGGCGTGCCGATGATCCAGACCGCGTTCATGTCGGTATGGAATTGGGACGCGCGGCCGTTTCCGATATTTCCGCAACTGAGCGGAGTGTGGGGCGACGCCGGCGACTGGCCGGCCGGCAACTGGGTCGGTGGCAAGGGACCGTTCCTGGCGCCGCTCGTGCCAAGCGACCCGCCGGCGGCGGGATCGTATGCGACGTTTCCGGCGCTGCCGATACTCGGTTGGTCGGTCAAGCTTGCGCCGAAGTTTGCGACTGGCACAGCGCTGCATGCGTCAGGCCGGGAACTGCGCGCTGCAAGATACGCAAGCCCGCTATGGGCGATCGAGCTGAATTACGATCTGTTGCGCATGGCCGCGCCCGACGACGAGCTGCAAACGATCCTGGGCTTTTTCGAAGCGTGCCAAGGTGAAAAGGCGTCGTTTTATTTCGAGCCGCCGGGGCTGTCACCTGCATCCGCGCAAACGCTCGGCACCGGCGACGCTACGACGGCGACGTTCTCATTCACTGTGACGATGGGCGGTGGGGCGATCGCGCCGGCCAACATCGGCACGCCGCCGAATATCTATCTCGACGGCGTGCTGCAATCCGGTGGCTACACGGTCGCGGCGAATCCGCTGGCGCCGACCGTGACCTTCGCCACCGCGCCGGCATCGGGTGTTGCCGTGAGCGCCGATTTTCACTGGTACTTTCTGTGCCGCTTCGACGATGACAGCGCCGACGTCGAGGAGTTCCTGGCGCAGCTTTACGCGCTGCAGTCGCTGCGGCTCCGCACAGTTCGATGGTGATGAAGTCTCTCCTCGCTGGAGAGGCGAGGAGAACGCCGTATGACCACCCCGCCGTCGCTGCCGAGTCTCGCCGGATTGTCCTGGTCGCGGCACAAGAAGCCGGGCTTTTCTACGCGGGTCGCCTCGCACGTCTCCGGCCGTGAAGTGCGCGTCGCCTTGATGAGTTATCCGCGGTACGAGTTCGAGGCTGTCTATAACGGGCTCGCCTCGTCGGCAACGCCAAGTTTCATCGGACTCGGCGCCGCGAGCCTACAAAGCCTGATGGGCTTTTTTCTGCAGCTGCAGGGCCAGTTCGGAACCTTCCTCTACACGGATCCTGACGACACCGCCGTCACCGGGCAGGCCTTCGCAACCGGCAATGGCACGACGACGGCATTCACGATCGAGCGCTCGCTGGGTGGATTCCTCGAACCGGTTGGTTGGGTGACGACGTTGTCGAAGGTCTATTTGAACGGCGCGCCGCAGTCGAGCGGCTACGCGCTGACCGCGCCGAACACACTGACCTTCACGTCGGCGCCGGGCTCCGGCGTCATCGTCTCGGGCGACTTCGCGTATGCGTTCAACTGCCGGTTCCTCGACGACCAGATGGACTTCGAGGAATTCATGTCGAACCTCTGGAAGCTCGACAGCATGAAATTCCGCAGCGTGAAGCCATGAAGCCGGCGTCTACAGCTCTCATCACCTATCTCAACAATGCGCGCGCCAACCCGGATGTGCCGCTGTTGATGACAGACACGTTTACGTTCACGCTCGCATCCGGCCTGGTTCTCTGTTACACCAACGCCGACGTGACGTTCACGTACAGCGGCAACACGTATCTGGGCAATTCCATCCTGGTCGATGGCCTCAAATACAAGGCCGCGATCGGACTCGAAGTCGACCAGCAGCAGATCACGATTGCGGCGCGGGCCACCGATACCATCACCGCCGGTGCGCCGTTCCTGCAAGCGCTGCGCGACGGCGCGTTCGATTTTTGCCAGATCCTGCGGCAGCGTGTTTTCTTCTCCGACAAGATCGGCGGCACGGCGATCGGCGCGGTCACCTTGTTCAAGGGCCGGCTCGGCGTCATCGACGAAGTCGGGCGGACCAGCGCCAAGCTTAATACCAACTCGGACCTGGTGCTGCTCGACATCGACATGCCGCGCAACGTCTATCAGCCGACGTGCTTGCACACGCTCTACGACTCCGGCTGTACGCTGATCAAAAATGCCTTCGGCACCAGCGGTACAACCGGCTCCGGATCGACCGCCTCGACGATCAATTGGTCGGGAGCATCGCTGAATTTCCAGCAAGGGTCGATCACGTTCACGTCCGGCGTCAACGCCGGGGTGACGGCGACGGTGGGCTCGGCTGTCGCCGGCACGTCGCTCACGCTGCTCTATCCGCTCGAAAGCGTGCCGGCGGTGGGCGATGGCTTCACCGTTTATTTCGGCTGCGATCACACGCCTGGCACCTGCCAAAGCAAGTTCAACAATCTGGCGAATTTCCGCGGCTTCCCCTACGTGCCGCCGCCGCAGATGGCGATCTGAGGGGAAGACAATGGGGGAGCCGGTGGCGAGCATCTTCGACGAGGCAAGCCAGCGCGCGGCCGTGGTCGCCGAAGCGCGCAAGTGGATCGGCACGCCGTACCACAATTGCGCGGACGTGCGCGGCGCCGGCGTCGATTGCGGCATGCTGATCGTCCGGGTGTTTGTCGACACTGGGCTGTGTGAGGCGTTCGATCCTCGGCCTTATCCCTTCGACTGGCATCTGCACCGCAGTGAGGAACGCTATCTCGGCTTCGTCTTCGACCGCACCGCGGAAGTGACCGGGCCGCGGCCCGGCGACGTTGTCGTGTTCCGCGTCGGCCGCTGCTACGCGCACGGCGGCATCGTGACCGCCGCCACACCGCTGACGATTGTGCACGCATACTTTCCCGCCCGGCGCGTGATCGAAGACGTTGTCGGCCGCGACAGCGCACTGTCAGAGCCGGCGCGGCAGCCCCGCTTCTTCAGCCTTTGGGCCAGAAAGCCATGAGCGGCACTCTTAAATCTCTGTTCGGCGGCAATCAGACGACCACAACGCCGGATTATACCGGGCTGCAAATCCAGACTGCGGTCAACACGCTGCCGATCCCAATCGTTTGGGGGATGTCGAAGCTCGCGGCCAACATCATCTGGTACAACGATTTTAGCACGAACTACGGCAGCAGCGGCGGCAAGGGCTCGCTGTTCAGCAGCGGATCGAGTGAAACCACCTATGCGGCCTCGGTCATCCTCGCCCTGTGCGAGGGCCCGATCGCCGATATCAGCAGCATCTACAAAGGCCAGTCGATCTACTCGCTCGCGGGCCTGGGCCTCTCGCTGTTCACCGGCACGGACCCGCAAAGCCCGTGGAGCTACGTCACTACCAATTATCCGTCGCAGGCGCTCGGCTACGAGGCCACCTGCTATGTGGCAGCGGCGAACTATGCGCTCGGCGACAATGCCACGCTCGACAACCACAATTTCGAAATCCAGGGGCTGCGATACGGCAGCGGCTATGGGCAGACGACGGCCGCAACCTATATTGCCGAAGTCTACTCCAACATCGCCACCGGCTTCTACAACGGGGTCGCGCCAACGACCGCCTATTTCGATGCCGACCCGGCGCTCTGCATCAACGACTTTCTGACCAATGCGCAGTTCGGCGTCGGCTTGCCCGGCGCCTCGATCGACGCCACGACGTTGTACACGCAAGGCGGCAGCAACGACGCGTCCTATCAGACTTATTGCCGCGCGCTCGGGTTGGCGCTGTCGCCGTGCCTGACCGATCAGGAACAAGCGTCGTCGATCCTTCAACGATGGCTGCAGCTGACCAACACCGCGGCGGTCTGGTCGGGTGGCCTGTTGAGGTTCATTCCCTATGGGGACACCCCGATAACCGGCAATGGGGTGACGTTCACGCCCAATGCGACACCGATTTACAATCTGGACGACGACGATTTCAAGGTCGAGAACAACCAAGACCCGCTGCAAATTTCGCGCACCGATCCATTCGAAGCCTATAACGTCTGGCGGCTGGAGTGCGCCGATCGCAACAACGCCTACAATCTGACGACGATCGAATCGCGCGATCAAAATGCGATTGAGCTGGTCGAACAGGCGACCGGCTCGAACGGCATGCGCATTGCCCCGACCGTGACTGCACATGAAATCTGCGACATCGGCGTTGCGGCCATCTCCGGCCAGCTCATGTTGCAGCGCGCCGTCTACATCCGCAACACCTACAAGTTCCGCCTGTCCTGGGAATATTGCCTGCTCGATCCGATGGATCTCGTCACCGTCACCGATGCAATTCTCGGGTTGAGCAACGCCGCGATCCGAATCATCGAAATCGAAGAGGATGAGAACGGCTTTCTCAGCGTGACCGCCGAGGAATTTCCGTTGGGTATCGCCACCGCCACTCTTTACCCGACACAAGGCGTGACCAACAATCCGATCTCGCGTGCGACGCCGGCCGATCCTGTCAACGCGCCGATTGTCTTCGAGCCGCCATCGTCGCTCGTTGGCGCTACGCCTCAGGTGTGGATCGCGGTGTCCGGCGGCTCCGGGGGCGTTGCCGACCCGAACTGGGGCGGCTGCAATGTCTGGGCCTCGCTCGACGGCACCTCGTACAGTCAGATCGGCGCGATCGGCCAGCCGGCGCGGATGGGCACGATCACCGCGCCGCTGCCACTGTTTGCCGGCACCAACCCCGACACGGCGGACACGCTGGCCGTGAATTTGGCCGAAAGCGCCGGCGTGCTGTCGAGCGGCAGTGCGGCCGATGCTGCGCTCGGCAACACGCTCTGCATCGTCGATTCCGAGCTCATTTCCTACGAGACCGCGGCGCTCACGTCGGCGAACCATTATTCACTGACGACGCTCTACCGCGGACTCTACAACTCGGAAATTGCCGCGCACTCTTCCGGGGCGCCATTCGCCCGGCTCGATAATGCGATCTTCGAGTACGATCTGCCACCCCAATATATCGGCCAAACGCTTCATCTGAAATTCCAGTCGTTCAATGTCTTTGGCGGCGGCGTCGAGGCTTTGTCGTCGTGCGCGACCTACACCTACACGCCCACTGGCGGCGGCCTGGACCATCCGATTGCCGAAGCGATGCTGACCGCAAGTGCGCTCGACTTCGGTTCGGTGGCGGCCGCGCCCGGAGTTGAGGATGACTTCGGACGCTCCATCATTCTGGCCCTCGAGTTCGACGCTGACCTCGGCGCCGTATAGGACGCACAGCACATGACCACAGCCGTTCAAGTCCAATTCCGGCGCGGTACCCAATCGCAGATGGCCTCCTTCACCGGCGCTGCCGGCGAGACGAACGTTGACACCACCAACAATCGCATCGTGGTACAAGACGGCACTACAGCCGGCGGCTGGCCGGCGGCGCGGCTGTCTGAGATCGGCGGCGGCTTTCTCAACAAATTCCGCAACGGAACGATGGACGTGTGGCAGCGCGGCACCTCCGCGCTGACCGCGACCACATCGGGGGCTTACACGGCCGACGGGTGGATCGTGTTGCCGACTGGCGCGAGCGTTACCGTGGCGCAAGCGGGCGGGCGGCTCGTTACCAAGAACAGCTTGCAGGTGACTGGTGCCTCCTCCGTTACCGATCTCATTATCAAGCAGCGGATCGAGAGCCTGATGGCGGCCGCGTTTTGCAGCCAGACAGTGACGGTGCAGGCGCAGGTCTACAACGGCACCGGCGGCTCGATCACGCCGAAGTTGACGGTGAACCGCCCAAGCGCACAGGACAACTACACGTCGGTGACCGCCGACGTGAGCGCCGTCAGCTTGCAGGCATGCGCCGCTGGCGCCTGGACGCTTGTTTCATACACTTTCGTTGCGAACGCCGCGTCCTACAACGGACTGGAGATCGCCTTCGACTTCGGCAACAATTTCGGCTCGTCTGGCAAGTTGCTGCAGATCACCGAGTGCGATGTCCGGGTCACAAACGGCGTTCCATCCGGCCAGCAGACGCCAGGCAACTTCATTCCGTGGCCGGAGCTGCGGCCGATCGGTATCGAGTTCCCCTTCTGCCAAAGATATCTGCCGGCAGTGAATTACAATACGGCCGGAGGCTCCAATCAACCAGCCGGCCTCGGGCAGGCCACTGGAACAGGTACCGGATTTATTACCCTTGGCTTTACTGCGCCCGCGCGGGTTCCGCCTTCCGGGATCGTCGTGTCCGGCGTTACTGGTTTTCAGTTAACCAATGCCTCTGCGGGCGCCGCAGCGGCCATAGCTGCGATGACTTTCGCCAATGGCAGTACGATGAATTCTACGGTCTTCGTCACTGGCGCGTCCGGACTTGTGGCCGGCAATGCCACGACTCTCCTGATGGTCGGCTCCAACGGCCAACAGATTCTTTTCACCGGCGCTGAGCTGTGAGCGGTCGTTTCTGCACGTTCAAATAATTTCTGAGAATCAAGGTTTGCCCCCATGCGAGCAATTCTCGCCGCGCTGTCGCTTTGCCTGTGCGCTGGCGCTGCGCGCGCCGAGAGCGGCATCGCCTCGGTCTATGCGTATGGACCGCGCACCGCGAACGGCGAGCGGTTCGATCCGCACGCGCTGACCGCAGCGCATCGGCGGCTACCGTTCGGAACGCTGGTCAAGGTCTGCCGTCCGCCTTCGCTGCGCTACGGCGCGACAAGCCTACAACGCTGCATCGTGGTGAGAATAAACGATCGCGGACCGTTCGTGCGCGGACGCATCATCGACCTGACGCCGGCCGGCGCCCGCGCGCTCGGCTTCTCCGGGCTGGCGCGCGTCACGGTCGAGCCGCTCGGTTGGACGCCGTGGCATGGCGACTTCGGTTCGTTCTGACGGAGCAGGAATGTGAGCGCTTCAGCCGCCTTGGTTTCCATCGGTTGGGATGGGTGTCTGCTCGCCGCGGCCGGATTTGTCCTTATTGCGCTCGGCGATGTGTTTTCGATGTTCTCGGATCGGGTTGCTGAGCGGGCATATCGTCCGCCGCTGGCTTGTGCGGCGATCAGCATCATCCTGCTGATGCTCGGGTTCTTTCTCGGGACCAACTGAAGAGGCGGAACGGCTGCGGCTGCGATGCACCCGCCTCGGCGGGGCGCGTGCGCTCGAGTTTTCATTACCAAACGGGATCTGCTCGCAGCGCACCAGGCGCTGCAGCAGGTCAATTGAAAGTCGGCAAAACAAAGGGGCTCATCACCATGACCACTATCATCGACACCAATCACGACACGACACCGCACCTCGCCGCTTTGAACGTGAGCGGCATCAAGACGATCATCCGCTATTTGTCGCCGATCAATTCGCGCAGCGAAAATTGCATCAAAGTGCCGGAGGCAAAGGCGCTTGCGGCGGCCGGGCTGCGGCTCGGTCTGGTCTGCGAAGGCTGGGGCGATTTTGCACATGGCGGCATTTCCGCCGGCGCCGGCGAACGCGATGGCGCGTGGTGCACCGAATATGCCGCGACGCTCGGCGCGCCGGCCGGCGCCGCGATCTTTTATGCGGTCGATACCGACGCCAGCGCCGGCCAGGTCAAGAGGTTGGTGCTGCCGTATTTCCAATCGATCCGTGCCAAGCATCAGGCGGCGGCGACCCAATATCGGGTCGGCGTCTATGGCTCCGGCGATGTGCTGGCGGCGGTCCTCGGCGCCGGTTTGGCCGACCTCGACTGGCTGTCATGTTCGCTCGGGTGGAGTGGTTCGCGCGCCTACCTGGCGAACAAAAAGCCGGCGCTGGCGCAACATACGCCGAAGACGCTCTGCGGTATCGACTGCGATCCGGATGACGCCGAGGGCGAGTTCGGTGAATTCGTGCCGTTCGCGCCCGCCCTCGCATCCGCGGCAAACGATGACGGCGGCGGCGCTGGGCCGATGCCTGCGGATGCCGCCGAGCCGCCGCCCCATATTCAGCCGCCGACCACACCGCTGCTCAATGGGCTGCTGGCCGAAATCGGTCATCTGATTGGCCGGCCATCGGCCTGATCTCCATCTTTTCTCACCCCGCACACGAGGACTGCCATGAGCAACACGCCAGCGTTCGATAAACAAAAGGCCGAACGGGAAATCTCTTGGCTCGGCACCCGGCTGCGCGAGCCGTCGACCTATGCCGGCATCGCCGTCGTGCTGGCGGCGCTGCATTTCGGCAACGCCAGCGACTGGGTTTCGGCGATCACCGCGATCGGCACCGGGATTGGCGGTCTCATCGCCATCGTGCTGCCGGAGGCGAACCGGCCGCGCGGCAATAACGGCGGTGCTGTCGGCCGCGCCCTGGTGCTGCTGTCGCTATGCGCTGCCGCCGGGGCTTTTGTCGGCGCGGCGCCCGCGCTGGCAGCAACCAAGCCTCTGGTTCACCGGCCGGCGATGGCGGTGAGCACCAAGCCGTCCGTAACGCAGGCGCAGCAGAATCCGCTGATCTTCGTGCGCCAGTTCACCGTCGCGGATCTGCAGGCTGCGCTCGCCGATGCCCGGGCGCAGTCGCCGCCCGACACCGTTGCGGTGAATTGCTACACGGCACTGATCCCGTTTGTGCAATCGCAGGCGCAGAATCCGCTGCCGGCCGGCGCCGGCGTCTTTCAAGCCCTGCAGAAGGCGCGCGATGCCAAGGCGTATCTCGCCAACATTCAGTCGCCGACCGGGCCGCTGGCGAGCCTGAATATTGCCTGCGCGCCGCTCGTACTCGATGTGCAAAACACACTGGTGACGCTTGGCGTTTCGATTGGCGTCATTGCCAACCCGGCCGGCGCGGCGGCGGCGGTGAGCGGCCTGCCGGCGGCTGTCGCGGCATTTCTCGGGCTGCACCCGCTGTAACTTCCGCGCATTTGAAAAAGCCAAAGTGAGGTACGGCCATGGCCGGCAAACTTGACGAAATCAGCGAGGCAATTGGACGCCTTCGCGCCAGCGTTGCCGACATCCAAAAAAGAATGGAAGAGAACCGCAAATTGCAGGATCGCCGCCACGCGGACAACAGTGCGGCCCTGCGCGACCTCGGCCAGAAGCTCGACAAGCACGCCGCCGCCGTCGACGTCATCCGGCCGACGGTCGCAGCGCTCGCCTTTTCGCGCTCGCGGCTCGCCACATGGGCGAGCATTGGTCTTGCCGCCGTCGCGGTTCTGGGATGGATTATCGAAGGGGCTATAAAGTGGGCGGTTTCCTACCTGCTGTCGCACACTCATTGACGGTGGCGCGGTTAAAATTCGTTATCCAATCCGAGTTCGATCCGCCGTCTGGCCGATCTGGCCCCCCTACGATTACCTAAAAGTTTACGAAATACCGCAAACGGATTAGCAACAATGTGCCGGTAAAAACACGTACGCCCGCCGAGGGACGGCGCGGGGGACGTGCAGTGCCGATCTTCGCCAATCCGAATTTCCTGATCAACTTGCCGACGCTGTGCGCGGTGACGGCGTTCATCACCGTGATCAGCGGTGCGCTGATGCTGTTCTCATGGCTGCAGAACCGCAGAGAGCCGGCGCTGGCGCTGTGGGGCATCGGCTATCTCCTCGGTACGGTAGGCGCGGTCTGCCTCGTGCGTAGCTCGCCGGACGTGCCGGCGTGGTCGGTTTGCGTCGGCAACGCGCTGCTGTGTTGCGCA
>DATCBO010000097.1:0-26309 GCA_036511795.1 Xanthobacteraceae bacterium | reverse complement strand
GACCGGCTCGTCCGGTGGATTCATCCTCGCGTTTCTGGCTGCATTCGAGGCTGGAGCCCGCGTCGCCGTGGCGCTGCCGGGCTATCCGCCTTATCGGCACATTCTTTCCGCGCTTGGCTGCGAGCCGGTCGGGATCGAATGTGCGGCGGAAGCCCGCTGGTCCTTGGCCGGAGAAACTCTGTTGCGCGAGCACGGGGCGCGGCCGCTCAAGGGTGTCGTGGTCGCCTCGCCGGCGAATCCGACCGGCACGATGATGAGCGAGAAAGCGCTCGCCGATCTGATCCGCTGTGCCGAGGATGCCGGGATCGTGGTTATTTCTGATGAGATTTATCACGGCCTCGATTATGCCTATCCAGCTACGACCGCCGCTCGCGTGTCGTCGGACGTCATCATCGTCAATTCATTTTCGAAATATTTTTGCATGACGGGGTGGCGTATCGGCTGGCTGGTCGTGCCACAAGCCCTGGTGCGATCTGTTGAACGGCTGCAGCAGAACCTCGCCATTTCGGTGCCAACCCTGTCGCAAATTGCCGCCGAGGCGGCATTCGACGGCCGAGCCGAACTGGAAGACATCAAGCATGGCTACCAGGATAACCGCCGTATTCTGATCGAAGGTCTGCCTGAAGCCGGGCTCAATTCGTTTCTACCCGCCGACGGCGCCTTTTATCTCTACGCCGATGTCTCGCGTTTCTCATCCGACAGCTTCGCCTTCGCGTCCCGCATGCTGGAGGAAGCCGGCGTCGCGGCCACGCCCGGCGTCGATTTTGATCCGATCCATGGCAAGAATTTCATTCGCCTGTGTTACGCGGGCTCCCGCCGGGACATGACCGAAGCAGTCACGCGGATCGGCTCGTGGCTCAGAGGATAGACGCTGTGAGCCTGCTCGACGGCGCGTTGGTCCTGTTCTCGGGTGGCCAAGATTCCAGCGTGTGTCTTGCCTGGGCGCTGGAGCGGTTCGCGCGGGTTGAGACGATCGGCTTTGCCTACGGCCAGCGTCATGCCGTCGAGCTTGAGGTTCGGCCGCGGGTTCGCGATGGGATTTCGGCGCTATCGCCGCGGTGGCGCGAGCGGCTCGGTGAGGATCATGTGGTGCGGATCGATGCGCTCGCGGAGCTTTCCGAGACCGCGTTGACGCGCGAGGTTGCGATCGAGGTTTCGGAATCGGGACTGCCGACGACGTTTGTGCCGGGACGCAATCTCGTATTTTTTTCCTTCGCTGCTGCGCTCGCCTATCGGCGCGGCATCAAACATCTGATCGCCGGCATGTGCGAAACCGATTTCTCAGGTTACCCGGACTGCCGCGACGACACGATCAAGGCCATGCAGGTCGCGCTCACGCTCGGCATGGACCGACGCTTCGTCATTCATACGCCGCTGATGTGGATCGACAAGGCGGCCACCTTTGCCATGGCCGAGACGATTGGCGGCGGGCGGCTGATCGATCTTCTTCTCGCCGAAACCCACACCTGCTATCTCGGCGATCGTCAGCACCGGCACGAATGGGGTTATGGCTGCGGAGAATGCCCAGCCTGCCGGCTGCGGGCGGAGGGTTTTGCCAAGTGGAGGACCACGTCATGATTGCCACCGGGGACCGTCAGCGCAGGCGTGAGGGCACGATTTTTCTCGTCCTGTTCGCGCTCACCATCCCGGCGGCGAATTGGCTGATAGGCCACGTCGGCACCGCGTGCCTGGCGCCGCAGGGACCATGCGTCGTGCCGGTCGCGCCCGGCGTGATCGCACCGTCGGGCGTGATGATGGTCGGTGTCGCGCTCGTGCTGCGCGATCTCGTCCAACGCCGGCTCGGCGCGGCGATGTCGGCCTTGGCGATCCTGATCGGCGCCGGCATTTCGGCGTTGGTCGCTCCGCCCGCCTTGATCTTCGCCTCGGCGGTTGCATTCCTGCTTTCGGAGTTCGCCGATCTCGCCGTCTACACGCCGCTGGCGCGGCGCCGTCTCGTTGCCGCGGTGATTGCGTCGAGCTGCGCCGGTCTCGTCATCGATTCGATCGTATTTCTGTGGCTGGCATTCGGCTCGTTGGAATTTCTGCTTGGGCAGATCGTCGGCAAGTCCTGGATGGTGCTGTTGTCGATACCGTTCGTTGCTTGGCTGCGGCGTCGCGATGAGCGGCTCGGGATGCGGCCGGCGTGAAATTACAACTTCATTCGACTGGATAGATCATGAGCAACGCTGTCTTCGACGTTCTTCACAAGGTGACGACCGCGACGATCACCACGATGCTGCTGAAGAAGGGCATCCGGCGCTGCTGGATGAACAGGCCAAAGCCGCTGGTTCCCAAGGGCGAGCGCATCATCGGGCCGGCGTTCACTTTGCGCTTCGTTCCGGTCCGCGAGGACCTTGCGACGCCGGAAAGCTGGGCTCACCCGATTTCGACACGTGCCGCCATCGAAGACATCCCGGAAGGCGTCATCGCGGTGGCCGATGCCATGGCGGTCGACAGTGCCGGCATCTTTGGCGATATCCTTTGTGCGCGCATGAAAAAGCGCAACGTTGCGGCGCTGGTCACCGACGGCGTGCTGCGTGACCGCGCCGGCGTTGTGATGAGCGGGCTGCCGGTCTGGTGTGCGGGCGTCGCCGCGCCGGCCTCGGTCAACAGCTTGACCTTCGTCGGCTGGCAGCAGCCGATTGGCTGCGGCGGCTGCGCCATCTTCCCGGCGACGTGATCGTGGTCGACGACGACGGTGCCGTGGTCATCCCGCAGAACCTCCTGGACTTCGTCGCCCATGAAGGCGCCGAGCATGAACTGTATGAGAGCTGGGTATTCAGCGAGGTCGAAAAGGGCGTAAAGCTGCCCGGACTTTATCCGCCGAACGAAGACGCCAAGGCGCGCTACGCGGCGTGGCGTAAGGCACGACCGTAAAGCTCGCCAATTCATCAATTGTTGCCATTGCGGGATGAAACGCCGTCCGCCGGAGCAGGGGAATGTTCTTCATCCTTTCCAAATTCCTTGGCTTCGTCGCACTGCCGTCCAATCTGTTGATCGAGATCGGCATCGTCGGGCTTTTGTTGCTGTTCACGCAGTATCGGCGGCTTGCCAGCTGGCTGGTCGTCACCAGCATTGTGCTCACCGCCGTGGTCGGCTGGTCGCCGCTCGGCAATATTTTGATCCTGCCGCTGGAGCAGCGTTTTCCGGCCTGGGACTCGTCGCGCGGCCCACCGGACGGCCTGGTCATACTGGGCGGTGCGATCACGCCGGACGTTTCGGCGGCGCGCGGCGCGGTGGCGCTCAACGAAGCGGCCGAGCGCATCACCGTCGCGGCCGAGCTTGCCCGCCGCTATCCGGATGCGCGCATCATCTACAGCGGCGGCAGCGCGGCCGTGCTGGGCGATCGGATCGCCGAAGCGCCATTCGCCGTGAGCGAACTGGAAGCGCTTGGCGTCGCGCACGATCGCATTACGGCGGAGGAGCAGTCGCGCAACACTATCGAAAATGCTGTCTTCTCGCGCCTGCTCGCGCAGCCGAAGCCCGGCGAACGCTGGCTGCTGATCACCTCGGCCTATCACATGCCGCGCGCCATCGCGGCGTTTCGCGCCGCTGGCTTTACGGTTGAAGCCTATCCGGTCGATTGGCGCACGCGTGGACCGATCGATGCAGCGCGCCCGTTCGGCGCGCTCAGCGAAGGCTTGCGCCGGACCGATGAGGCCGCGCACGAGTGGTTCGGACTGTTGGGCTATCGGCTGACCGGCAAGACCAATGAATTGTTTCCCGCGCCCTGATGCGGGGCGAGCGGGCATGTAACCAAATCGCATCGGGGGAGCGCGCATGCCGCTTCGTTTGCTCATCGGCAACAAGAACTACTCGTCCTGGTCGCTACGGCCTTGGCTGGCGATGAAAGCCGCAGGCATCGCGTTCGAGGAAACGCTCATCCCGCTCGGCGCCCCGGATTTCAGGACGAAAGTGTCCGTCCTGAGCGGCGGCGAGGGCAGGGGCAGCGTGCCGGTGTTGATTGACGGCGATATCCACGTCTGGGAATCGCTGGCGATCCTCGAATACCTGGCGGAGAAATTTCCGGAAGCCCGCCTGTGGCCGCAGGCGCCTGCCGCTCGGGCACACGCGCGCGCGATCTCGGCCGAGATGCATTCCGGCTTTCAGCCGCTGCGGCGTCACTTGCCGATGAATGTGCGCAGGCCGGTGAAACAGCGCGTCCTGGACGAAGCGGTGACGGCTGACGTGGCGCGGATCGACGCAATATGGAGCGAAAGCCGTAGCCGATTTGGCGCCGGCGGTGCGTTTCTGTTCGGCGGCTTTAGCGCGGCCGACGCCATGTACGCGCCGGTCGTGTGGCGCTTTCATACTTATGCGGTCGAGGTGAGCGCACCGGCGCGCGATTACATGCGCGCCGTCATCGCGCTGCCGGCGTCCGTCGCATGGCGTGAGGCGGCCCGGCGAGAATCGTGGGTGCTGGAGCACGACGAAGTGGATTGGCCGGACACGCCGCGCGAATAGGCGCGCTCAATTCAAGTGCTGCTCCAGCTCGCGCAACAGCGGCAGCTGATAAGACAGAATCTTGGTCGCAGCGATTGGCAGCGTGAAATAGGCGACGCGGTCGATCTCTGGAAAGCTCTGCCGGCGTCCTGATTTCGGCGGCCACTCGATGTCGAATGTGTTGCTGGTAAAGCGGGCAAGATCGAAGTCGGCCTCGACGGCCCAAGCGTGAACGAGCTTGCCGCCTTTCTGCTTGGCGGGCGTGAGCGCGAAGAATGACCCGCTGGCCAAAAAATTTGTTTCCTCGGTAAATTCGCGCTGCGCCGCGGACAGTAAATCCTCGCCGGGCACCGCAAGCCCTTTGGGGATCGTCCAGGCCCCATCGTCCTTTTTGCTCCAAAACGGACCGCCGGGATGCGCCAGCAGGACTTCAAGGCCGCTTCCGCGGCGAAATGCCAGCAGTCCGGCGCTGATATTGGTGCTGCGGCTGCGGCTCATGGGCGCAGAAATATTACCAGGATTTAACCTTTGAAAACGCGAAGCATGCCGACCCCTTGGATTACTGGTGGTTTTCATGGTCGGTGGCGGCGTTGCGCAGCGGCGCGACGCTACCACCGCGCTGCGGCTCTCTACCGCAGGTCTTGCTAAAGGGGCTTATGTCTGCATCATTTCGTCACGATTGGACCGACAATGCTGGGTCCGTGCTGGTGCTCCTTTGAGCGCTGCGCTACACGGGCGCACCAAACGGATTCTTCCACGGGAGCTCACGTCAATGCGATTGGGATTTATCGCCGCCGCTGCCGCTTTGGCGGCCGTTTTTTCAGTGGCAGCCAAGGCCGAAGATGCGCCCAAGGATGTCAAGGGTCTGTATCTGATGAGCGACTATCCGGCCGTCACTGTCAGGCCCGGAGAGACATCCAGCATCAGCCTGAAGCTGCAGAATTACGACACGGCGCCCGAGCGCTTGAATCTGTCGGTCGGTGGCGTGCCTTCCGGCTGGACGGCGACGCTGATGGGCGGCGGACAGCCGATCGCGGCAGCGATGCCAGCGACCAATGCGAGCGTCAGCCTCCAACTGCGGCTTGACGTGCCGAAGAGTGCCCCCATCGGCACACAGACGCTCACCGTCTCGGCGGCTGGTGGCACGACCAAGCTCGATCTGCCAATCGCGGTCACGTTGGCCAAGGACCTTCCGGCCAAGCTGAGCGTGACGCCGCAGCTCCCCGAACTGCGCGGCACTTCCAAGTCGAGCTTCGAATATACGCTCGCCATCAAGAACGACAGCGGCAAGAAACTGACGGTGAGCCTGGGCGTGCAGGCGCCGAAGAATTTCGACGCTTCGTTCACCGAGGAATACGGCACCCAGGAAGTCAACGCCGTACCGATCGATGCCGGCCAGAGCAAGAACGTGAAGCTCAAGGTGACGCCGCCGAACACGGCTGCAGCCGGCTCTTATAAAGTCACGGCGCGGGTCAGCTCCGAGGATACATCGGCGACGGCTGATCTTGGGTTGGCCATCACCGGTCAGCCGAGGCTTTCGATCAGCGGCCGCGAAGGCCTGGTATCGACGCGCGCCTCGGCCGGAAAGCAGACACCGGTGCCGGTCGTCATCACCAATACTGGCACGGCGCCTGCCGACGATGTCGAACTGAGCGGCTCGGCGCCGAGCGGCTGGAAGGTGGACTTCAATCCGAAGTCCGTCGACCACATCGCGCCGAACGCCAACAAGGAAGTGCAGGCGCTGATCACGCCGACCGATAAGGCGATCGCCGGCGATTACGTCACCACCATCTCGGCCTCTGCCCGCGGCGAATCCGCGTCCACCGACTTCCGCGTCACCGTAACGACATCCACGATGTGGGGCATCGCCGGCGTCGGCATCATCGGCATTGCGCTCCTTGTCATGGTTGGCGCGGTCGCAAGGTTCGGCCGGCGATGAGCGGCGATTCCGTTATCGAGGCCAAGAATCTGACCAAGACCTACGGTCAGGCGGTCGCCGTCGACCATATTTCGTTCTCGGTCGGCCGTGGGGAGATCTTCGGGCTCCTGGGGCCGAACGGGGCAGGGAAGACGACGACCATTCTCATGCTGCTCGGCCTGACCGACATTTCGGGCGGCGAGGTCAGCGTGCTCGGCTTTAATCCCGCGCGCGAGCCGCTGTCGGTCAAGCGCCGCGTCGGGTATCTGCCGGATACGGTCGGCTTCTATGATCAACTTACCGCCGCCGACAATCTGCGCTACACGGCCCGGCTGATCGGCTTCCGGTTCAACGAGCGCGAAAAGCGCATCGCCGAAGCGCTTGAGCGCGTCGGGCTTGCGGATTCCGCAAACCATCACGTCGGCACGTACTCCCGCGGCATGCGCCAGCGACTGGGGCTTGCGGAGATCCTGATGAAAGGCGCGCAGATCGCCATCCTCGACGAGCCCACGTCCGGGCTCGATCCGCACGCGACCAGCGAACTCCTTGGCGTCATCCGCCGCTTCAAGGCGGAGGGCGTGTCGGTTCTGCTGTCGTCGCACTTGCTTGAGCGCGTGCAGAGCGTTTGTGACCGCGTCGCCTTGTTCAGCGCCGGACGCATCGCGCTGATGGGTACGGTGCCCGAACTCGGCCGCGAGGTACTCGGCGCCGGCTACGTGGTCGATATCGAGGCGGAGGGCGCCGGGCTCGCCGAGCGGCTGACGCTCATTCCAGGTGTGAGCGGGGTGGAGCAGACCGGGATCGGCAAGCTTCGCCTGCACGCCGATCGCGACGTGCGCCCGGAGGCGGCCGCCGAAGTGGTGGCGATGCATGGCCGTCTCAAATATCTCGGCGTCGAGGAGCCGAGCCTGGAAGCGATCTACAACCACTATTTCGATAGCAAGCCCGACGAGGCCCGAAAGGAAGGAGCGCTCCATGCGGCGTGAAGGCTCGGCCTTTAATGGCCTCGGCGTGGTCATGCTCAAGGAGCTGGCCGACCACCTGACCAGCATTCGCTTCATTATCCTGGAGCTGATCGTGATGCTGATCGCGGTCGGCACCGTCTATGTGGCGACCCAGCAGATCAAGGACACGGTCGCCGAAGACCCGTTCCTGTTCCTGAAGTTTTTCACGACGTCGCGCGAGCCGCTGCCGTCGTTTATCTTCTGGCTGTCGTTGCTTGTGCCAGTGATGGCGATCGGGCTCACGTTCGACTCCGTGAACGGCGAGCATAACCGGCGCACGCTGTCGCGCATCCTGTCGCAGCCGATCTACCGGGACGCGCTGCTGTTCGGCAAATTCCTCGGCGCACTGATAACGCTTGCGATCGCGCTGGTCGTGCTTTGGCTCTTGGTCATCGGCCTCGGGCTCTTGATTATTGGCATTCCGCCCGGCGGCGAGGAAATCGCGCGGGCCTTCGTCTTTCTGCTGGTAACGATCGTCTATGCCGGGGTGTGGCTGTCCTTGGCGCTGTTGTTCTCGATCATGTTCCGCTCAGCGGCGACGGCGGCGCTGGCGACGCTCGGGTTGTGGCTGTTCTTTTACGTCATCTGGCCGGTGCTCGCCAGCGAACTGGCGACGATCATCGTGCCGCCCGATCCGCGCTACGCCGCGCTCGGACTGCAGACGCCGGGTACGGTTGTGCTGGAGCAGATTTTGTCGCGGTTGTCGCCGTCGACCTTGTTCGGCGAAATCGTGGTGGCGATACTAGACCCGACTACGCGCGCGCTCGGACCGATCTATCTGAGCCAACTGCAGGGCGCGGTTCTGGGCGCGCCGCTGCCGCTCGCTGCCAGCGTGCTGATTGCCTGGCCGCAGATCGTCGGCCTTGTCGCAACGACCATCATCTTGTTCGTCATCGGCTACGTCATATTCCAGCGCCAGGAAGTGCGCGCGTAGAGAAAAATCGGGCGGCCCGCAAGCCGCCCGCTTCCAAAAAGCCGCCCGCTTCCAAATTTCCAGCTCAGTCCGTTAGACCGCGACCACCGCGACGATGTGCATATCGTTCGGATTGACGATCACGACTTCGTCTTCATAGACGAAATACAGAAATCCACGCCACTGCGGCTCGATTCGTACCAGCGTTTCCGGAACGCTGATCACGTGAATGCTGCCGCGCGGAACGACCGTGCCGACGCGAACGTTAAAGTCGACATGGTCGACTCGCGGCGCACTATGCGCATCGATGATGGTACGTTTGATGGTTGTGCGCTGCCGCTCCGAGAACTTCACGCCTCCGCTGGGATGTACGTTGGCGCTTTCATGTGTGCCGCTCGCGGCCGTGGCCTTCCATTGCGGTGCCGCTCTTTTGGTCCTTCGCGCCGCGATCAGGCGTCTGCGCTTCGCGCTTGCCAGCGTGCGTTCCGGTTTCGGCCGTCGATGGCTTGCCGCTTCCCGCGCCCTGTGCGCTGCGCTTTGCGCCGCCTTTGCCTTTTTCTTGGCCTTTTTGCTCCGTGGTGCCCGGGTGCTGTTCCGCCTGAGGCCGCATCCCCGGACCGGTGCTGCCTGAGCCCTTTCCGCCGTGTTGCATGCCGGTTCCGGGGTGCTGGGACACTCCGCCGCCTTCGCTTGGCGTGCTCGGCGCTGCCTGGGTCGCCGGCGATTGCTCGCCTGCCCCCGAATTACCTGGCGACATCCCGCCACCCGCCATCCCGCCGCCCGCCGCCGCGCCGTGCGGCGACTGAGCGGAAGCAAAACTGGTGCCTGCTGCGATAGCGAGAGCCGCGACCCCGGCCAGCAGGGTTTTTTGATAGTTCGTCATTGTGTTTCTCCACTCCTCTCTGGGTGCGTCCGCATGCGCGCTTCCGCTCTTCGCGGCGGCGCTTGCGCATGCGGCTTGCTTTGGGCGAACGCAGAGAGGGGGCAGAAAGTTTCAGTTCCGTGGATTCCGGGGGAAGAAAGTTTCGGTTCCTTATGTTATTCGTCTCTGCTCCTTTCGCGCCGCACTGTTTGTGCGAGTGCGCTGCGAACAGTTTCTGACGAGCCGTTCATTTTTCGAAGTGAGGGATATCGTGGCGGTCATCACATCGAGCATCGACACGGCTGGCAATGAGTTTCGTACCAATCGGGCGGCGATGCGCGCTCTGGTCGAGGAGCTTGAGCAAACACGCGCCAAGGCCGCGGAAGGCGGCCCGGCGCGCGCCCGCGAGCGCCATCTCGCGCGCGGCAAGCTCCTGCCGCGCGACCGCGTGATGACGCTGCTCGATCCAGGCGCGCCGTTTCTCGAACTGTCGCCGCTCGCCGCCAATGGCCTGTACGACGACGCCATTCATGGCGCGGGACTGATCAGCGGCGTCGGCAGGGTCGCGGGCCGCGAGTGCGTCATCGTCTGCAACGACTCGACCATCAAGGGCGGCACCTATTATCCGATGACGGTGAAGAAGCACCTGCGTGCACAGGAGATCGCGCGCGATAATCGCCTTCCCTGCATCTACCTGGTCGATTCCGGCGGCGCCAACCTGCCGCATCAGACCGAGGTGTTTCCCGACCGCGAGCATTTCGGCCGCATCTTCTACAATCAGGCGACGCTGTCGGCCGCCGGCATCGCCCAGATCGCCGTGGTGATGGGCTCGTGCACGGCGGGCGGGGCCTACGTGCCGGCGATGTCGGACGAAACCGTCATCGTCAAAAACCAGGGCACCATCTTTCTCGGCGGCCCGCCGCTGGTAAAGGCGGCGACCGGGGAGGTGGTCAGCGCTGAGGAGCTTGGCGGTGCCGAATTGCATACCAAAAAATCCGGCGTTGCGGATTATCTGGCCGAGAACGACCGCCACGCATTGGCGCTTTGCCGCCGTATCGTCGGCAATCTCAACACCAAGAGAGCGAGCGGTATCGTCCTCGCCAAGCCGGCCGATCCGAAATATGACACGGCCGAACTCGACGGCATCGTGCCTGCCGACCTCAAGAAACAATATGACATTCGCGAAGTGATCGCACGCCTCGTCGACGGCTCCGAGTTCGACGAGTTCAAGGCGCTGTATGGGTCGACGCTGGTAACCGGCTTTGCGCGCCTTCACGGGATGCCAGTTGGCATTCTGGGCAACAACGGCATCCTGTTTTCCGAAAGCGCGCTTAAGGCCGCGCATTTCATCGAGTTGTGTTGTCAGCGCCATGTCCCGCTGCTATTTCTGCAGAACATCGTCGGCTTCATGGTTGGCCGCGACCACGAAGCCGGCGGTATTGCCAAGGACGGCGCCAAGATGGTCACCGCGGTCGCCTGTGCACAGGTGCCCAAGATCACCGTGATCGTCGGCGGCTCCTATGGCGCCGGCAATTACGGCATGTCCGGCCGTGCCTATGGCCCGCGCTTTCTGTTTACCTGGCCGAATGCACGGATCTCGGTGATGGGGGGCGAGCAAGCGGCAAGCGTGCTCGCCACCGTGCGGCGCGACAACATCGAAGCCGATGGCAAGGCATGGTCCGAGGTCGAGGAGGAAGAATTCAAGCAGCCGATCCGCGAGCAATACGAGGCCGAGGGCAATCCGTATTATGCCACGGCTCGGCTGTGGGACGACGGCATCATCACGCCGGCCGAGACGCGCCGCGTGCTGGCGCTAAGTTTCTCGGCGGCGTTGAATGCGCCGATTCCAGATACGAAGTTCGGCGTGTTTAGGATGTGACTTCAGCGTAAGCTAAAAAATGCAAAGCAAGAATACCGCATACCTCGAACGGCTCGATCATCTTCGGGCACTCGCCGCGCTTTGTGTCGTTCTGTTCGAATTCAGAGGGTATATGCGGCAGCTTCCGCTGCCGCACTTTTCCTTGGCGTTGATCGAGCGCGGTCAGGTCGGCGTGGCGCTGTTCATGGTGATTTCGGGATTCATCCTCAGCCACATCGTGGGCGCTTCCGAGCTGGATGTGCCGAGATTCTATCTCAATCGGATATTGCGGATCTATCCTCTCTTCATTTTCATCGTGACGCTGGGTTATTTCGTTGTTCCGGATCCACGCGATACCCAGACAGGCGTCGATTTCTTGCTGGCGCTGCTGCCAATCTCGAATCTTTACCGGCTGCACTACGGAACTTACGGCGGCATGATGTGGTCGATTGCCGTAGAACTGCAATTCTATCTGCTTTTTCCTTTTTTGTGGCGTTTACTGCGCGCACGTGGCGCTTCAGTCGGTCTCGTGCTGATCGCCTTCATGATCGGGACGCGGACGCTTGCCTATCTGTCCGCGGGTGCGGCTTATAGCTTCGGCTATTTCAGCCTGTTCGGCAGTATCGATGCCTTCGTGATCGGCTGTCTCGCGCAATTGGTCTACGAGCGCCTGCCGAAACTGCTGCCGATCTGGTTGCCGATCCTTGCCTTCGTGGCGGTTGTCGGCATCGCCCATGGCGAGCTACGCAGTTCGCCTAGTGGGTCGACCTGGATTGTTTGGCCGACACTACTGTCGACAGCTTTAGGCGTGCGTCTCGTCAGCTATCTTAAAGCACCATACGGCATAATCGGCGGCCGGGTTATAGCCTACGTCGGTCGCGTCAGCTTCAGCATGTACGTTTGGCAATACGTGGTGTTTGAGGCAATTGGGCGTTTTCTGCCTGTCGGCGGTAGAGTGGATACGTATCTGCTTGACCTGCTGGTTGCGTTTTTTGCGGTGCTGCCTGTTGCTGCCGCGAGCTACTACGTCTTGGAACGACCGTTCCTTGAGCTGAGGGTGCGCTATCTGAGGCCGAGCGCCAACGAAAATCCTGCTACTAAGCGCGATGAGCCCGGCGAACCAGCCCGCTAGAGTAGAAGAGTGTCAGTCCAACCAATAACGCGCCGGCGATGGCCCAGCAGGCGATCGGCGCCCAATGCACGAGCGGCGCCAACGCCGGGTCGGCGAGAGCGCCGCTGGCACCGGTCACCATCCGCGCGAATGTCGCCAGGGCGAGCCCGGAATACATCAGGCCGGTGGTTTTGCCCTCATGGCCGGTTGATCCAAGCGCCGCTGCTGCCGCAAACGCGCTCATCAGGATCGCGCCCCATGCCGCGCCGGCGACAATCTGGGCCGCGACGGTCAGCCCGAGCACGGTCGAACTCTCCATCAGCACGATGGCGATGGCGCCGAGCAGTCCGGCCGCGCCCATCACCGCCAAGCCGCCCCAGCGTTTGGTGATGCGGCTCGCAGGGAACATGCCGACGGAAAAGCCGACCCAGAATACCGGCAGCAGCGCGCCGATGTTGCTGGTGAATTTCTTGAACAGCGGTGCGCTGTTGAAGAACACGTGGAGCTGAAACCCAAGCGCGAAAATGACGACCGCGAGTCCGAAGACCAGAACTGGGGCCGGTACTGCGCGATCGACCGTTTGCGGCTGCTCGGCAACGGCGGGGGCTTGCTTCGCCAGCGATCGTTCGACTTTGGCGAGCGCGAGGCTGACCAACAGCAGCGTGACGCTGGCGATGACGAAGGGCAGCCGCGGGTCCTGTTTGGTCAGTATCATGCCGAGATAGGGCGATATTGCGCTGGCGATACCCAGTCCAAGCATGGCAATGCTGCCGAGATAAGGAATCGCCGGCCGCGCCGCGTATTTGCCGAGCAGCATCAACGGCGGCGCACGCAACGCCGACGAGGTGATCGCCCAGATCACTGTCAGGGCAAGGAACAGCGGGGCCCCAAGATGCCCGGCGGCAATGAATGGTAAGCCGACAAAAGCGAGACAGCTTACGAACGTGATGCCCGCGACCCAGTGGCCGAGCCGGCCGAGCACGCGCGATACCTTGTCGGCGGCGACGCCCATGGAAAAGTCGGTGACGGTGAAGATGGCCTGATCGAGTATCAGGATAATGCCGACTGCGCCCGCCGAAAGGCCGACAGCGGCGGCGAGTTTCGGCAAATAGAAGGCGTAGCTCGTCCAGCCCAGCGCAAAGACGAATTGGAGAACAGCGAGGTAGATGCCGGCAGCCTGCGGGACGGGGCGCATTGCTCTATAGTGCCACGCCTTTGGTGCCAAGTCTTTGCTGTTTTGGTGTCAAGTCTTTGCCGTCAAGTCTTTGCTGTCCCGTCTTCAGTGCCGCGCTTTTCCCCGGTCGAATAGGAGGTTTGCCATGTCGAAAACCATTGAGCACATTCACTGGCCCGATGCGCCCGATCTGTGGATGCCCTATGCGCCGGCGATCAAGGTCAGGGGCGGCACGACGGTCTACCTGGCGGGCGTCACCGCGGCGCCGGTCTATCACCATCATCCGCACCGGCCGGAGGAGTTCGATGCCATGCCGCGCGACATGGCAGGGCAGTCGCGGGCGGCGCTGGAAAACCTCAAGCGCGGTCTGGAGGCTGTGGGCGCGACCTTCGCCGACGTCGTCACGGCCGATCGCTTCGTCACCGATCTCACCGATCAGGATGCTCTCAACCGGGTATGGGGCGAGTATTTCGGTGCCGCCAAGCCGGCGACCACCACCGTCCAGGTCGTCCGGCTCGCCACCGATCCGCGCTGCCTTGTCGAGATCAACGCGATCGCGGTGATCGATTGAGCGGCAGCCGGTCATCAAGCCGTCAAACGCTTGATGAAACCCTTGACGGCGGCGGCCGTTCGCCTGCTCATGTCCGTTGCCCGCGCCACTGGGCGAGGAGGAGGCCCGGATGAGTGAGACGGCTTATCGAACGGCACTGATTGTTGGCGTCGGGGCCGGATTGTCCGCGTCGCTGGCCCGCACCTTCACCAAGGCTGGGCTGTCGGTGGCGCTTGCCGCGCGCCGGAGCGGCGATCTCGCAGCGCTTGCCAAGGAGACGGGCGGCAAGGCGTTCACCTGCGACGCGTCAAATCGCGCCGATGTCGTCAAGCTGGTTGCCGATGTCGAGGCCGCGCTCGGCGGCCTCGATGTGGTCGTCTACAATCCGAGCTACCGCACGCGCGGCCCGTTCGTCGACCTCGATCCGGACGAAGTGGCAAAATCAATCACAGTTAGCGCGTTCGGCGGTTTCCTGGTGGCGCAGGAGGCGGCTAAACGCATGCTGCCGCGGGGCCGCGGCGCCATCCTGTTCACCGGCGCGTCCGCCAGCGTCAAGGGTTATGCCCAGTCCGCGCCGTTCGCCATGGGCAAGTTCGCGCTGCGCGGCCTGGCACAGAGCCTCGCGCGTGAGCTTTCGCCGCAAGGCATCCATGTCGCCCATGTGGTGATCGATGGCGGCATTCGCAGCGCGCGCCGTGCCGATCCGCCCGACCGCCCCGACAGCATGCTCGATCCCGACGCCATCGCGCGGACCTACCTCAACCTCCTGCAACAAGATCGTAGCGCTTGGTCGTGGGAGATCGAGTTGCGACCGTGGGTCGAGAGGTTTTGAACCAACTGCGGTCTCCAGCCGTTTATAATCACGCCATGCCGGGATTTTTCGGAAAGTGCGCCTTAGTGGCCGTCGCGCTCGTCGCCGCTGCGAGCGGCGCCGATGCACAACGGCGTTTCCGCCACCGCCATACACCGCGCGAGACAGAACGTACGGCGCCCGCGGTCTCCGTCGATAAACGTGACAGCCTTGTGCCAGCGCCCAGCGCCTTCCAGGGCCGGCCTTATTGGCTGGCGCTCGCGCAGTGTGGCGGCATGTATTTCAAGCTTAACGTACTCTACACGGACGCCGCCGTGCATGCTCGCGTGATCAAGCCCGATCCTCATGCCAATGCCGAGTACACGCGCAAGCTCAACGAGGCGATCCGCACCGCGACGACCTATTTCGACGGCGCCGAGAATTTCCTGCGCGGCGACCGCCAGCTTGACCGTGACAGCGCGGTCCTCACCTACGACGGCCAGTCGCGCACCGCCGGCGATCGCGTCAAGACCATCGAGGCCGGTCTCGCCGCGGTCAAAGCGTGTCCCGCGCTCTACCAAGCGTGCCGGTCCGAACATCCGAAAATCTGCAACGAAACGCTCGCTCCCTTGAGTTGATGCCCATCGCAAAGTGGCTACGATAGGCGAGGGGCCGAGGAGATGATGCTCATGAAGATTTTCATTGCGGCTTTTGCAGCCTCTCTGTGTCTCGCAGGACTTGCCGCAAATGCGCAGAACGGGCCTGCGCCGGCCGCCTCACCGCCGGAGGCGAAGCCGGCCGCCATTCCGGGTCTTGGCGAAATCATGACGTTGCAGCAGCTTCGCCATATCAAGCTGTGGTTTGCCGGTCACGCCGGAAATTGGGCGCTCGCCGATTACGAAGTCGGCGAATTGAACGAAGGCTTTGAGGATGTCGACAAGTTGCTTGGCGGCGCTACGGTGGACAAGATGGTCGGCGCGCCGCTGAAGGAGCTGCAGAAAGCAGTCGACGACAAGAACAGCACCGAATTTGCCGCCGCATACGACAGGCTGAGCGCCGGCTGCAACAGTTGTCATCATGCGCTCGACCATGCCTTTATTTCGATCCACCGCCCGACGTCGTTGCCCTATAGCGATCAATCCTTCACGCCGCAGAAATAGACCCCTGCGAAGGAGTCGTCGTCCGTCCCGTCAAGCCGCGCGCGGCTGCAATTTCAATTCAGCGCCGTGTAGAAGCGCTCGTCGTAGAGCGCGCCCTTGATCGGGATCAGCTTTTCGCGAAACGCACGTGTGTGCGCCGCCATGGCGTGCGAGTCGGCGGCTTTCACGCCGATCCATTCCTCGACCACGGTGAAATGGTTTGAGTGATCGTCCTGCTGCAGCACGTCGTAACCGATATTGCCCGAATCGTTGGCGGTATCGCTGCTCATGGTCTTGAGCGCCACCATGCAGGCGTCCTTGCCGGGAGGGATGACGTCGATATGGGTCACGACATAAATTGCGCCCGTTCGTTTGTCACTTTTGCCGCGACCGAGATAAAGCGCGTGGTCGATGCGCACGTCATTCGGCGCGTCTTGGAGCGCCTTGAGTTTTTCTGACAATTGCGCGCTCGCGGCGGAACGGCCATGCGCATCGAGTTCCGCCTTGCTCTTCCAGACCTCGACGATGGCAAAGCGGTTTGGTCGCTTGATTTCGACGAGCACGTCGAGACGTAAGTTGCCGCTCTCCTTGCGGGCCTCGCCGCGATATTGCTTGAGCAGCGCAGCGCCGGATGCGGCGGCATTCGGCATCAGTTCGACATAGGTGACGAGATAGACCGGATCGCTCTGCGCGCACGCAGTTCCCGCGAGGACTGCCATTAGAATTGTCACAGCGGATGCGAGACTAAAAAATGCGCGCACAATTGCCTCCCCATTTGCTGTCCGGCTTGATTTGGCAGCCTTACCCCCGATCGTAACGACAACGTGACCTGCGTCAACGCGTCATGCCCATGGTTCGGCATATTCGACACCCACATTGCGTTACCAGAAGGACAGGACAAGGAGGTCCAACCAATGACGTATCGTGTTTATTCGGGGCCGCGGGGGTCCGAGTCTATTTCGCCGCTCGACAAGGATCGCCAGCTCTACAAGGAGTTCAGTTTGCTCGACGACGCGATGAGCTGGGCCCATCACATCAACGAAAGCGGCCGCGTGACGCTGCTCATTGAAGGCGATGACGGCACGCAGATCACCCGGCAGCAGATCGTGACCGCGCTCAAGTCGCCCGAGCTGGAAGATGGCCATGCTGCTCGAACGGCGTAATTCGGCTATCGGGAACGTCGGCCCGATCATTGTTTTGAGAGTGTCGGCTCGAGCGCGCGTGCAATCGCGATAAGCGCGTCCGCGGGCTTGGTCGCCGTGAACTCAAAGAGGCGCGGCCTACAAGGCCAATGAGGACAGGCTCGACAAATCGCCCACCGTTCGAACGGGCGGGTGCTCGGCGTACTCGTCGGGGCTACGCGCGCGGTTGATCCAGACGGGGCGAAAGCCAAACGCGGCCGCACCCATCACGTCCCAGCGGTTGGAAGAAACGAACACAACGCTCTTTGCGGCAACGCCGAAACGGTCGGTTACAAGAGCATAGACTTCCGGGCGCGGCTTATAGAGTCGCACGGCGTCGATTGAGAGCACCGCGTCGAGCAGCCCGCCGATGCCAGACGCCTCGACGGCCGCTTCAAGCATGGGCGGGGAGCCGTTGGAGAGGATGGCAAGCCGGGCGCCCTGAGACTTCAGCGCGATGAGTGTTTCGCGCGCGTCCGGAAAGGCGTCGAGGCGGCGATAGGCATCGAGCAGCTTCGGCCGCAGCGCGCGGTCGACCGTGCCGACGCGTTCGAAGGTATAATCCAGTGCGCGCTCGGTAAGCGTCCAGAAATCGGCATACTGCCCGGCGAGCGTCATCGTCCAACTGTATTCCAGCTGCTTCGTCCGCCAGATCTCGGAGAAGCGATCGGCGTCGGGCCCCGCCGCGGCGCGATGGCGCGCAATCGCCGCATGAACGTCGAACAGTGTGCCGTAGGCATCGAACACATAGGCGTGAGCCTTAACGTTAATCATTTCGCGGTCTCCGGTGCGGTAAGTTTGGTGACAAAGATCGTGGCAAAGGAAGCCGTGGAATTACGATGGACCCTATCATGAGTAAGATCGTCACCTGGTCGAAGACAGTGACCTTTTTCGAGGACGATTGGCATGACGGCAACGTGCCGATCATGGGGCCACGCACGCACGCGGCATGGCTTTGTACCTCGGTGTTCGACGGCGCGCGCGCGTTTGAAGGCGTGACGCCCGATCTCGATCTGCATTGCGCGCGCGTCAATGAATCCGTCAAGGTCATGTCCCTCGAACCGGTTGTGCCGACCGAAACATGGATCGCGCTTGTGCGCGAGGGCCTCGGGCGCTTCGATCGCGACGCCGAACTTTACATCCGGCCGATGTACTGGGCCGAGGATGCGGCGGGCGGTGCGGTACGGCCGGATCCCGAAACCACGCGTTGGTGCCTGACGATGTACGTCGCGCCGCTGCCGAAACCGACCGGCACCGCCATCACGCTGTCGCCGTTCCGCCGCCCGACGCGTGACAGCGCGCCGGTCGAGGCCAAGGCCGGCTGTCTTTATCCGCAAAACGCGCGGGCCATGATCGAGGCGCGCTCGCGCGGCTTCGATAATTGCCTGATGTGCGATGCGCTCGGCAACGTCGCCGAACTCGGCAGCGCCAATATCTTCATGGCCAAGGATGGCGTTATTTTCACTCCGGTTGCGAACGGCACATTTCTCGCCGGCATTACGCGCCGGCGTGTTATTGCGCTGTTGCAGGACGTCGGCACGACCGTCGTTGAGACAACCTTGCGCTATGGCGACTTCCAGTCGGCCGACGAAATTTTCTGCACCGGGAACTACAGCAAGGTGACCCCGGTCACGCGCATCGACGATCGCCAGCTCCAGCCGGGGCCGTTTTACCACAGGGCGCGCGACCTCTATTGGGATTACGCGCACGCGGCCGCGGGCTGATTGCCGCTACGCTGCATTACTCAACGGTCAGCTTTGCGACCGAGCGGCCGCGAATATCATAAACGCGAACAAAAACGATGCCGTCGCGCACGATCTGCAGCAGTACGGGTGCGTCAAGCTTGGCGCAGTAGAATTCCCCGAGCGATAGCGCGAAGTCGGCTTGGCCCGGAGCTGTGAGCTTGAACGCCGGACCCAGCGTTACCCAGACCGGCGATTGCGGTCCGCACACCGCAACTTTCCATGGTCCGTCTGGCGGTGCCTCATGGTGTTGCGCCAAGAGTGCGATCAGCCCTCGCGATGCCTGCGTCAGCGAGAGCCCCCAGTAGTCCAGCATGAACAGCGGGCGGGCGCCCTTTGCGCCGCCGACGAAATGATTGAAGTCCGTGTACTCGTAGGGGTGCAGCCTAATCATATCGACGATCGGTGAAATTGTGCCGGCCGCGAGTGCGATGACGCCGGCCGTGATCGCGGCGCGACCGTATATCGCAAGACGGCGCGCAATCCAGCCCCCAGCCAGCCCGCCGAGAACAGCAATCGGCGGCACGACAAACAACAGATGCCGGATGCCGTTGAAGATGTAAGGCAGCGTTATGATCGTCATCAAGATGGGCAGCGACACGGCGAGCACGATCGCGAGCAGCAAGGCGCGTTGACGCGGCTCGATGCCGGCGCGACCGACTGCAATGACGGTGCCGGCAAATCCGCACAGCCCGAGTGCGAGCATCAGTTCGGGGAGCTGCACCGCAAGCAACGTCGGCACATAGCTGCGCGGCATGTGCAGGATCGAAATAAGCTGGCCGTCGAACAGGTCGCGCCATGGAGTGACGAAGTCGTGCGAAAAATAATGGAGTGCGCGAAACGGATTGAGCGGCGCGGCGACGCCCCACGGCCAAACCAAGCCCATGACAAGATAGGCGAGAACCATGCCGGGAATAAACGGGAGCAGGAATGTTGAGCACTCGCCGAATGCCTGTTTCGGGCCGAGCGCGCGTGATCTCAGCGCAACGATCAGCATAAGGGACAGAAACGCTTCGATGACCGCAAAGCCGCCCAAAACGCGCGTGCCGATGGCAACGCCGATGGCGACGCTCAACACAGCGACGGTGGCGGGGCGCGGGTGTGGGTATTGCTCGATCGCGTGCACAGTGCCGATCAGGGCAAGCATCATCACCACCGCAAACGGCGCATCCTTGCAGTTGATGAACATGTGTCCGTAGAACAGCGGGCAGGTGGCGAGAAGGATCAGCGCGATCAGGCCGGCGAGCGGCCCGCCCAGTCGGCGTGTCAGCCGCCAGACCGCGAACAGCCCGACAATGCCGATCGCCGCGCCAAGGAGCCGGCGCGTCGCGTATGGATCGAACGGCAAAATTTTCGACGACAGCGTAGCAAGAAGGTCAAACCCGCCGCCGTACATGTAGAGATTATCGAGCGAGAACGCGCGCTTGTCGGTGAAGCCTGACGAATACAGCGACACCAGGAGGTGGCCGTATTGCGACTGGATCCAGTCGTCCCAGCCGAGGCCGTAATCCTGGAACGTCGCCGCGGCGATGAGCGCGACCGCCGCCATGACTGCAATTGCGCAGGCATCCGGCCATCGCTCGGCTTTAGCGACGTCAGCACGCAGCGGCATGACCATTGTTGCCGATGTCTGCACGATTGGCTTGGCGCCCAGTTTTCAGCGGCCCGCGGTAACTGCCTTTGAATACGGCGGACAGCGCTACGCGAAAAGCAAAAAAGGCGGGACATAGGCCCCGCCTTTTTCGCGCGTCGCGCTGATCGCAGCGCTATTTCATTGCAGCCTCGTACATCTCGTTGACGTAGTCCCAATTGACCAAGTGGTCGAGGAATGCCTTGAGGTAATCGGGCCGCCGGTTGCGATAATCGATGTAGTAGGAGTGCTCCCACACGTCGCAGCCAAGGATCGGCTTGCCGCCGTGGACCAGCGGGTTCTCGCCATTTGCCGTCTTCGTGACGACGATCTTGCCGTCCTTGACTGCGAGCCAGCACCATCCGGAGCCGAATTGGGTGGCGCCGGCTTGGGCGAATTCCTCCTTCACCTTGGCGAGCGGGCCAATATCGGCGGTCAACTGCTTTTCAAGCTTGCCGGGCAGTTTATCGCCGCCGCCGTCCTTCTTCATCCACTTCCAAAACTCGATGTGGTTGTAGTGCTGAGCGGCGTTGTTAAACAGGCCCGGATTCTTGCCAAATGTACCCTTGAGCACCTCCTCAACGGGCTTGTTTTCCCATTCGGTGCCCTTGGCCAGATTATTGCCATTGGTCACGTAGGCCTGATGGTGTTTGTCGTGATGAAATTCCAGCGTCTCGCGCGACATGTACGGGCCTAGAGCGTCGTACGGATAGGGCAGCTCGGGCAGGGTGAATGCCATTAGTCTACTCCTTAATGTGAGGGCGAATCCTGAATGTCAGGCCGGACCGGGGGGCTTTCTTCGGGAAAACCGCCCGGACGAGAGAAAGGTTCCTCTAAATAGGCCCAACAAAGGGGCTTGGGCAACGCCTGTAAAGCGAGATGCGACGCTGGTGCGGCTGCCTACAGGGTTAACGCGCCACCGGCGCGGCCCGTTGACCATGCTGCAGCGCAGATATCGCCGTATTTACAATGTATTAGGGTAATCTCGGCGATGCGGATCGGCCGGCGACCCGCGTGGCTTCGGCGCCCTTTGATGACCAAAACCGGCCGCTTTGCGCGGTCTTGGGAATTAAAGCTTGCGCGGGTTTGGGATGGCGGCCAAAATAGCGCGAAAAAGTGGTTACCGCGCGTTAGTTCGGTGACCGGGGGACGCGTTATGTATGCGTTTTTGTTGACGCTCGGTGCCGTTATCATCGCGGCCGGATTGGGCCTGATAGCATCGGGCTTCTCGTTCAGCCAGCATGCTTTTGACACGACCAACATCACGCCGGGCATCGTTGCGATCACCGGCGGCTGCATCCTCGTTGGACTCGCGTTCGTCGTTCGCGCGCTGCTGCGTGTCGAGCACGCGCTGACATTGCGGCCGATGGCGCGACCGACGTCGCTCGGCGAGGTCGTCGGCATGGCTACGCCTGCCGCCCAGATGCCTTTGCCGGTCAGGCCAAGGATGGCGCCGCCGCCAATGCCCGTTTCGGCAGACGCGGGGCTGGCGGCAGCGGAACAGACGCCGCCCCCGGCTGTTCGCATTCCAGCGTTAGAGAATGCACCGATGGTCGAAGACAGCGGCGTATCCCTGCTGCCGAACGGGCCGCTTCGAGCCGAGGTCGAGAACGTCCAGATGAACTACGCGCCGCCGGCGCGCCTGAATGGCGCCGGGCATGCCAAGACGGCTCAGCGAGTTGCAATGAACGCGGCCCCTGGGCCGCGCCGGCCGCAACAGCAACAGCAGCAGCTCAAGGGTTCGCTGTTCGATTCACTGTGGCCAAAAGCACAGCGCGGGTCGCCTGAGGCTCCAGCGGCCCCAGGCTTACACGTTGTCCCGCCGCCTCCTGCAGCCGCGCCGCAGGCTCTCGAATTGGTGCCGCAGACGGCAGTTCCGCAATCAGTCCCCTCCATGCAAGAGGCGGCGGCAGCGGCCGTATCGATCCTCAAATCGGGGGTCGTCGAAGGCATGGCCTACACGCTGTATTCGGATGGCTCGATCGAGGCCCAGTTGCCGGGCGGAACGCTTCGCTTCGGGTCGATCACCGAGTTGCGCAATCACATCGAACAGAACAGCTGACGATCTGTGCCGGCGCGTCCGAGTTGAGGTGGCCGGGCGCTGCACGCTTGCACGGGTTTGCCTGGTAGTAGAGCAGGGGCGTTGAACTACGCTGCTGCCGCGAAATTCTTGCTGTTTATTGCTTTTATTGAAGTTATGTAATATAGAAGGCACAGGTACGTGTAGTTTTCGCAGTCAAGCTTTCGTGGCGCGGGGGCGGCCCAAGTTTAGACGCGTAAGCCTTCGCCATCGATCCGCAGCAGGGGGATCACGTGGCCGACAATTCCGGTGAAGGCAGCTACATTGAGCTGACCGCGCAGATCGTGTCCGCCTATGTGGGCAACAATTCCGTTCCAAGTGCAGACATCGCCGGTCTGATCGGTCAGGTGCATGCCGCGCTAAAGCGCGTCTGCGGCGGGCAGGTCGGCGCCCTCGCAGAACCGGCCAAACCGGCAGTGTCGATAAAGCGCTCGATCAATTCCGATTTTCTCATCTGCCTGGAAGACGGCAAGAAATTCAAATCGCTTAAGCGCCACTTGCGCACCCAGTACAGCATGACGCCAGAGCAATATCGGGAAAAGTGGGGCTTGCCCGCCGACTATCCGATGGTGGCGCCTAATTATGCGGCTGCACGCTCGCAGCTTGCCAAGCAGATGGGACTCGGCCAGCAGCGTCGCCGCCGCCGATAAGCGGGCGGTGTTGTCCGCGGATTTCTAGGCCGAAGCGCTCGCCAAAGCGGCGTTGGCGTCCCGGCGGATGCGCTCGACCATCGACCGAAAACCGTTGGAACGCTGCGGCGTGAGATGCTCGCGCAAGCCCATGCGCTCAAACAGCGCGACCGCGTCAATGGCCAGAATATCTTTCGCCGGCTTGTCGGAGCACATCGCGAACAACACGGCGATCAGCCCGCGGACCAGATGGGCGTCGCTGTCGCCGACGAAGCTCAGCACCGGACCGTCCGCGCCATTCGGGCGCATGTCGGTTTCAAGCCAGACCTGGCTCGCGCATCCTTGCACCTTGTTCGCTTCGTTATGCGCTGCCGGCGCGAGCGGGGGCAGTTCCCGCCCAAGTTCGATCAGATAGCGATAGCGATCGTCCCAATCGTCGAGGACTTCGAAATTGTCGATGATTTCTGCGATATCGGTCATTGTTCGCGCGCCCACGTCCACGCTCTATATAGGATGACGCGTGGCCGCGGTCGATGCTGCTGCTGCTGCTGTCGGGTGGCGCGCCGCGCAGGGGTCCAGACCGGGTAAGGGCCGGCTTCGTCGCGGCGGTTAGATCGCTTTCCTGGCCGGCGGTCCGCGCCAAGCCGGTGCGAGGTCGGCGGGCGTAAGCGTGTTCTCCGACGACGCGCGCTGCAGGGACGGCGCCGCCGGTTCGGGCTTGGCTTGGCTCGCGGCTGGCGACGCCGCGTCGTGCGAGGCGAGCGCTTCGGTCAACAGTTCGTAAAGCATCTTGGCGCCGGCCTGTGCCCGGTAGCCGATCGTCGTGACGAACTGCGAGCCCACGCTGCAGGCGGTGGGTTCGCGGCCACAGAAGCCTTTCAAATCATGGACCGTCGCCGATGCCGCCGAAATGGCTTCGGAGGCATTGACCTCATTGGCTGCGGGGCCGCGCTGTGTGCCGCCTGTGGGCAGCAGAATCAGCACGACGCCGAGCCAGAATGCCATTCGCAACAGGAAGAACATGGGTCGCATATCCCCCGCGGCACGTTTTGCCGCCACGGGACGAAAGCTAGCAGTCAGCGTTGAAAGCGCCGTTCGCTGGTTCGGTTTGTTTTGGCCCATAATTGACGAGAATAAGCCGCAAATTTTCGAGCAATTTGATAAAAATTAGAACGAAAAATTATTTACCTAAAATTTCGGCGAACGACAGACGCAGCCGCGTCGAGATATCGGTGTGCAGCCACCGCCCCACGCGGTAGCGGCGCCTCGTTCCTCGAGTCCGCAGCACGCATCGGACGGCAACGACCGATTCACCATGTCGGATGAAACCGCTGCTACCGAGCACACGCAATGGCCAGTAGCGGCATCTCGCCCTAGCGCGCTGGTGCCGCCTTAGTGTTCGCTTAAGCGTGCTCTGACACGATTAACCCACAAAAAAGGGGAGCGCGTCTGCATTGACGGACGTGCGCAGGGCAAGTGGGTGTCTTCGCGCCAATCCGAGACTATGTTGAGACGCTCGTGCACCCCTCGGCGCTGCACGATGCGTTGATGACTGCACGTCATCGCTCCTTCATCATGCCGCGGTTGCTCGGCAGCTTCGCCGCACTGGCCCTGTTCCCGCCCTATCTCCTCGCGCGTGGCGCGCCGAGCGGACTTGAACTCCTCGTGCTCGGCTGGCTGGTCGCGCCGATCCTGATCGCTTATTTCCTTTCGCGTACCGGCCGCTACGAGAGTGCACACGCGCTGTCGGCTCTGGCGTTGACCGGCTTGGTCACGATGGTCTCGGCGCTGTCGGGCGGCATCGAGTCGTTCGCCGCTATCTGGCTTGTGGTTGTGCCGCTCGAAGCTGCACTTTCGGCGTCGCGCCGCATCGTCGCCGTTGCCTCGACCCTGGCGCTGGGTGCAGCCGGCCTCCTGGCAATGCTTGGGGCGATGCACGTGCTGCCGCCAGTCGCCGTTCTCGACCAGTCGACGCTGATCGCGCTCGGCATTGTCTCGGCCACGCTTTATGCGACGGGTCTCGCGCTCGGCGCCGAAGGGCTGGCGCGCACCAGCTTCCTGCTGCTCGACGCTGAGGAAGCGCGCTACCGGCTGCTGGCGCACAATATGACGGACGTGATTACGCGGCATGGGCGCGACGGCGCCGTGCTGTTTGTTTCGCCAGCGGCCGATACGATGTTTGGCTCGTCGGCTGGAGCATTGCTCGGGCACGGTCTGTTCGAGCGTGTCCACGTTGCCGATCGCCCGGCCTATCTGACCGCGATTGGCGATGCCGCGGCTCTCGCCGAGAGCCGCTCCGTCGAGTTTCGCGTGCGTCGCGACGCAGCCGATGCGTCCGGCCGCGTCGGCATTCAATTTGTGTGGATCGAGATGCTGTGCCGGCCGCTTGAACAGCCGCACGCAACTTCCGGCGGCGAACGGTCGCGCGAGGTCGTCGCGGTGCTGCGCGACGTGAGCCGCCGCAAGCAGCATGAGGAAGCGATCGAGCATGGGCGCGCGGAAGCAGAACGCGCCAATGCCCGCAAGAGCCGCTTCCTCGCGACAATGAGCCATGAGTTGCGGACGCCGCTCAACGCCATCATCGGTTTTTCGGAGATGTTGACGCAAGAGTCGGTGCTGGCGCTCGAGCAGAAACGCCGCGGCGAATACGCAACCCTTATCAACGAATCCGGTCACCACCTGCTGTCGGTCGTCAACGGCATTCTCGATATGTCGAAAATCGAGACAGACAATTTCGAGATCACTGCGGAGCCGTTCGCGCCGGCGCAGGTTATTACCGCCTGCTGCGATATCGTTGCTCTGCGCGCCCGTGAAGCGGGCGTCACGATCGCAAAGTCGATCGGCGACGATCTTCCGGAGATGATCGCCGATAAGCGCTCGCTCAATCAGATACTGCTCAATCTCTTGTCGAACGCCATCCGGTTCAGCGACCGCGGCGGCAAGGTCGCGATTGGCGCGCGAGCCGAGGCGGGATCGATCGTCATCACCGTTGAGGATAACGGCGTCGGTATCAGCGAGAGTGATCTGCAGCGCGTCGGTGAGCCGTATTTTCAGGCTCGCGCATCCTACGACCGCCGCCATGGTGGAACTGGTCTCGGGCTTTCCATCGTCAAGGGTCTCGTGCGTCTGCAGGGTGGCGAATTGTCCATCCGAAGCCGGGTCGGCGAGGGCACCCGGGTGACAGTATGTCTGCCGCTCGATTGCGAGCGGACGAACCCGGCCGGTAGGCCAACCGCGTCCGGCGGCCACGACACCGACAATCATATTGGATATTTCAAGCGACCA
>DATCBO010000096.1:0-19086 GCA_036511795.1 Xanthobacteraceae bacterium | reverse complement strand
ACAATATGCCCCTCGAATGGCCCCCGCAATGGTTAGATACGGCAACGGTAAACGCAAAGGAAATGCCCGGTCTATATTGGTTTTGTGGCCGGCTTGATTAGATGCGGCACTAAGGGGATGGCCGCACTTGTTCCGGCCATCCACGTCTTTGGGTCCGATTTGGGTTTAAGACGTGGATGCCCGCGACGAGCGCGGGCATGACGAATAGGGACCTCATCGCGTCACCCGCCTTTGGCGCCCGCCATCAGCTTCTTCATATAGTCGAGCACGGTAGGCGAAGCATGCGCCATGTCGTCGAGCGCGTGGACGATCGCGTCCGCCGTGACCGGGCTGATGTCGATGCCGAGCTTCTCGCTCTCTGCGATAAAATCAGGGTCGTGGTGAGCGGCGTCGAAAGCCGAGCGCAAGGCCGCGAGCCGTTCGGGCGGAACATCCGGCGGGGCTGCGTATGGCCGTGCCATGGTGAGGAGCGGTGTCTCGGCGAACACAATCAACTCGCGCGCTTTGGCGTCGATTGCGAGCTCTCGCGCGGTCGGCACGTTCGGCAGGTCGGGATGGCGCGTGCGCCGCGCGAACTGCACGAGGATGCCGAAGCCGCTATCGGACTTGAGCCATTGCGGCCGTGATGTCTTGACGTAGGAATAATCGAAGGTGCGGCCATCCACCTCGCCGCGCTCGACCGCAAGGACGATGGCGGGCGTGGCGGTATAGCCAAGCACTTGCTTGATGCGGATGCCAATCGTGTCGCGCAGAATTTTTGGCACGTCTGCGTCGGTACCGCCCGCTCCGGTGCCACCGAGCACAAGCGGCGGGGTGTCCGGTTTGCGCGCCTCGGCGATGGTGTGCGCTGGCGCCTTGGGTCCAAGCACCAGCACATAGGCATCGTTGGCATAGCTCGACGACGACCCGACCCAGCCGAATTTGTGCACATCGAAACGCACGTTGGGGTCGACGCCAAGTAGCCCGAGAAGCGGCGTGTCGCGGGCGATGAGGGCGAATGTCGTGCCATCTTTCGGCGCATTGACGTAGGTGTAGTTGGCGGCGCGCATCGAGCCCGCACCGGGCATGTTCTGCACCACGATGTCCGGATGACCCGGAATATATTTGCCGATATAGCGAGCCACCAGCCGCGCCGTGATGTCATACCCGCCGCCAGGGGCGTAGCCAACCAGAAGCGTGATCTGCTTGCCGCGATAGAAATCGGCCACAGCGGCTTGCGCACTCGCGGTGCCGGCAAACGGCGCGGCGAGGCAGGCGGCCGCCAAGCCGCTTACGGCCTGTCTCCGGTCCATCCGGGATCTCCCTACTCAATAACCGCGCAGACGCTCAGGCAGCGAGATTGCCGAAGCGAGCGAGGTTTTGCTTTTGCTTCTCGTTGCGCGGTGCCAACTTGAATAGCCGCGCGGCGGTGCCGCCGAGGATATTGTGCTTCGCCTTCTCGGACAGAAATGGCAGATCCCAAACTGTCGAGGGCAGATCAAAATCCCAGTGCGGATAATCGGAGGCGTACATGAGCTGCGTCTCCGCGTTGATCATGCGGCACGTGCATTCGAGCGCGATCATGTCGACACGCTCCATCGGCTGCGACGCGTAATACATGTCTCGCATGTAATCGCTCGGCTTCTTTTTCAGGAGCGGATATTCGGAAGCCCGCAGCATGAATTCGTGGTCGAGCCGCTGCATCAGGAACGGCACCCAGGCGAGTCCGCCCTCGATCCAGATCACCGGCAGCTTGGGGAAGCGCTCGCCGAGGCCGTTGGTCACCCAGTTGGTCACATGCAGAATATTGAAAAATGGAAAGCCCAGCGCATGCACCGAGGCGAAACGGTTGAGCCCCTTGAACACCGGCTCGCCGACATTGACGGCGGAGTGGAACGCGAGCGCCAGCCCGCGCTCTTCGATGGCGCGGAACACCTTCATGTTGGCGTTGTGATGGATCGGCAAAGTGCGCGCCGAGGTTACCAGAAAACCGGTCACGCCCTTGCAGTCGCCGAAAGTCTCGATCTGACGCAACGCCTCGTCAGGATCGGTGATCGGCAGCGACAGCATTGAATAGAGCCGCCCATCGCTCTCCGGCAGCGCCTTCTCGACAAGCCAGCGGTTATAGGCCCAGCACAGCTCGATCTCCATTTCGGTCGATGGATGCAGTCCGACCGCAAGCAGCATGGTCGGAAACAGGCACGAATAGTCGACGCTCATCGCGTCCATCCAGCGCCGGCCGAGTTCGACGTCGCGCATCTTGCCGGATTGCGTCTTCTCCGAAGACCTCAGCGGATAGCGCGTGATGCGGCCGCCCATATCCTGAAAGCTCACCTGGCTCGGCGTCAGCGTCTGCCGGCCCTTGGCGCGGCCCGCGAGCACAAGCTGACGCAGCACCTCGTTTTCGATGAACGGCAGGAATTCGTCGAAGCACTCGTTCTCGTAATGGTGCGAATCAACGTCGGCGATCAGGAGGTCGTCGAGCTTGCGCTCATGGGCCTGGCGGCGAGCGTGGGCCAAAAGACGGCTGGTATCGAGTTCTTCGACGGACACGCGGCGGCCGCGATCGGCGAGAAGGTCCATTGGCAAAGCTCCGGCGAAATGTGGTGCAGATCGATGTGGCGCACATAACGAATGCGCCGCGCCGAGATTGCTCGGCGCGGCGCCAGATTGACGCGTTTTGGCGGGAAAAGCCACCCGTCAGCAGCAGGCTGAAGCGGCTGGGATATTTCTACGTCCGGTGAGGACTTACCACCAGCGGCAATGCCGATGTCCGTTGACCCACCAGCAGCGCCAGTGGTGACCATAACCCCAGCGGCGATAGCCCCAGCCGCGGTGGCCCCAACCGCGGTGGCCCCAGCCGCGATAACCCCAACCATGCCCCCAATGCCGCCACTGGACTTGCGTCACTGCGCCGTGGTCGGCGGCAACGCCTGTAGGCAACGACGCCGCGGGAGCGGCCTGCGCTGCCGACGCAACCGCGAGCATCGCTGCGGCCACCAAGCCTGCAAACACTGTTTTTCTCATCTGAACCTCCTTGGAAGCGAACGAACGTCCGCTGTATTTAGTAGACTCAAACATGATGGCGGTTCGGCGGCACGAAGAAAAAGAGTCTGTTTGCACCGCAGCACATCTGAACAAATAGTCAGAATTCAGTGCGTGAGCACAGATTAACAAAAATTAAGAATCGTCTTGACCGAAGACTCAACCGAGGTCAAAGAGCGCGATCGCGTTATCGCGGCCAATCTTGCGGCGATCGATTTCAGCGATGTCGGCGCTGTCGAACCAGGTTGCTCCCTGCGTGTGATCCTCGAATGGATAATCGACTGCGAACAACAAACGATCGGCACCGAGCGTCAAGATCGCGTGGACGAGCGACGGGGTGCAAAAATGACCGCTGGTCGTCACATAAAAATTTTCGCGAAAATAGTCGCCCATCGCCCGCTTCGCCGGACGGCCCGGCACCTTGTTGAGGCGATGATCGAGCCGCCACAGATCGTAAGGGATGCGCTCGCCGAGATGACCGAGCACGATCGTCAGCGCTGGAAATTCATCGAACAGGCCGGAGCCCATCAGCTTGAGCGCATGGATCGCCGTTTCCTCAGCAAAACCCCAAGGCGAGCCGACGAGATAAGGATGGCCTTCGTAAGCTTGGCGGCGGCTCGGCAACGGATCGCGCGGATGCAGGTAAAATGGCACGCCAAGCCGCTCGAGTTCGGCCCAGAATGGCCGGTATTGCGGCAGGTCGTAGTAGACCGCGGTGTCAGCCGCGCCGACCTGTGAAAAGCCATTGACCAGAACGCCCTTGAATTTGAGGTCGCGCACGCAACGCTTCAGTTCCGCGCTGGCCGCACCTGGATCCTGCATCGGCAAGGCACCGAGAGCGGCGAACCGATCCGGCCGCTTGGCGACAATTTCCGCCAGCGCGTCGTTCGCCTTGCGGGCGATTTCGACGGCCTTGGCAACATCAAAGATACCTTGAACGGCATTCGAGTTGAGCGACAGCACCGCCATCTCGATGCCGTTTGCGTCCATTTCAGTCAGCCGCGCCCCGAAAACATCGAGCAGCTTGCCGGACAGCGCGGACCAATACGGCCCCGGATAACGGGCCTCGCTGCCCTTGGTCTCTTCGATGCGGAAATGTTCTTCGACCGCGACTTTGCCCTGCATCGTCGTTTTCTCCGGCTCGCACTCGATCGGGAACCTGCGATAAGATGCCAGCAAAGTCACGCAGGATCGCACGGCCATGATCACATCAGGCAACATCGTTCTGCAGCGCGACGGCGAGCGCGAGTTCGACGCCTATCTGGCGCAGTCCGCGGGCGCCGGGCCGAGCATTGTCATCTTCACCGAGATGTTCGGCATGGCCCGGCACAATTTCGAGATGGCGGACGCCTATGCGCGGCGCGGCTTTCACGCGCTGGTGCCGAACCTCTATTGGCGTTCGCCCTACCCCGGCGAGCTTGGCTACGACGAACCGGACCGCTCAGCCGCGTTTGCGCGGCTTGCGGCCTTCGATGTGGATGCGGGCGGTCGCGACATCGTTACGGCAGTCAATTGGCTGCGTGGCCAGCCGTCGGCGAACGGCAAGGTCTTCGCGCTTGGTTTCTGCGCCGGCGGCCGCATGGCGTTCGTCGCGGCGGCGCGCGCCGGCGTCGACGCCGCGGTGTCATTCTATGGGATGGGCATCGCCCAGCATGCCGATGAGTTCGCCACCGCGCGGTGTCCAGTGCATTTGCACTATGGTCTGAAGGATCCGCACATTCCTCAGCCTGAAGTCGACGAGGTTATGCGGCTGGCGCAAGGCCGGTCCAATATCGAAATCTTTCTGTACGCCGGTGCCGGGCATTCATTCTTCAACCCGATCCGGCCCGGCTACCACGCTGCTTCCGCCAAGATCGCCGACGAGCGTCTTGAGGGACTGCTCGAACGGGTCTGCCCGGTCGTCGCGACAGCGTGAGCTCGGCGCGGACTCATAAATGCTAGCGATCTCGGTGTCCGCTGCCGGGGCGATAACCTGACAGAGCAGCACGATGTTCAACCGGTCGAAAATGACCCCTTAGAGACATCAGCAGCGACTTCTTTTTGCGATGCGAAATGCCCGGACTCGGGCATATACCTGAAAAGGCGTCTTATTCCGGCAAGCAGGCCTCTCGCCACGCTTCGCCGAATGGCTTGAATACGGTTGGATCAAGCTCGGCATAACGCGCTGTGCCGCGGATCGTGAAGGAGGGTTCGCGCTCCAACACGGTAAGCGCCATAGCCTTGGCATCCGCGGCTCGGCCGAGCCGAATGAGCGCGCCTGCCAAAATCGCACGAGGAAGACTATACACGGGATTAGCATCTACGACATTCTGAGCCGCCTCCGCTGCCTCACCGTATTTTCGGCTATAAAAATAGGCGACCGACAGAGCGTGGTTCGCTCGCCAGATTAATTGGTCAAACCGACCAAGCCGCAGCGCAAGCTGCGCCCGTTCAATGGCTAAGTCGGGCTTGCCTGTCCACGCGAGGATGGCGGCGCTCCAACAGAGCACAAAAATATTGCAATTGCTTAGTTCCATTGCGCGATCGAACACCTGCAATGCCGTCGCGGTATCGTGCCCATCATAGGCGAGCACAAGAGCAGCAACCGCAAGGGCTGTTGCATCGTCGTTACCGAGCCTTACCGCAGCACGCGCGTGGCGAATTGCAGCAAGACGATCTTCCTCACGAAGTCCTCCACGGCCAAAGCGTGAATGCATACACCAACTCATATACGCATGCGCAGCGCTGTAATCCGGTTCCAGCCTTAGCGTTTCCTCAAGCAGCGGAATTGCCTTGGCGGCTTCGGCCGGCATCCCGGCAAAGACGAGCGGCTGGGATTGCAGTAGGAGATCGTATGCGTTGAAAGAGTTGGGTCGTTTACGCCGAATGCGATCGAATTCGACTTTTCTTAGGCTCGGCTCTATTGCGCCCACCACACACATGGTGATTTCGTCTTGCAAGGCGAAGACATCCTCCAGCACGCGATCGTATTGTTCGGCCCAAAGATGTGTACCGCTTTCGGCATCGATGAGTTGGGCGCCGATGCGAATACGATTTCCGGATTTCCGGACGCTGCCCTGAACCACGTAGCGCACGCCGAACTTACGCCCAACTTCGTCAAGGGGCGCGGCTTTGTTCTTGTAGATGGAGGTTGAGTTTCGCGAGATGACGGAAAGCCATTTGATGCGCGAAAGCCCAGTCACGATTTCTTCGACCATCCCGTCGGCGAAATAATCCTGCTGTGGGTCTCCGCTCAAGTTGGTGAACGGCAGAACCGCAATCGACGGCCTATCGCCCAACCCCGACCGGGCGGCGGGCTCAACCTGTAATGCGGCGACCCGGTCGACGCCTTGTGCAGCGCCGAGCGGTCCGATGAACCGATAGCCGCGGCGCGGCAGCGTTTCGATCCAACGCTCGCCGCCGGGCTCCTCCGCGAGGACACGACGGAGCGCAGCAATCTGAACGGTGAGGTTGCTGTCTTCGACAGCGAGGCCAGGCCATGCCGCCTCGATCAACGCATCCTTCAACACCGGCGTGCCGGAACGTTCGACCAGCGCGCGCAACAATGCGACCGCCCGCCGGCCGAGCGGCAGGGCCTCGTTGCCGCGAAACAGGATTTCCGCCTCCGAATCTAAGCGAAAGGGCCCGAAAGCATGGATCGCTATGCCTGTCATTTAATCGAAATTCGCAGCCTTTTCCGAGTTTTTTCCGACCCGCTTCGCGACTTCCGCGCCGAACGGGGACAAGGTGCCCGTGTTGCTCACAGCAGCCCCGAACTGGAGGACAAGCCATGACCGTACACGATATCGTCGGCTACTGGACCTCGACGATGGTGTTCATGACCTTCGTCACGAAGGATATGCGGCTTCTGCGGGTCCTCGGCCTCGTCAGCAACGTCGCATTTCTCAGCTATGGCCTCCTTACCTGGCTCCCGCCGGTGTTTTGCCTCCATCTTGTTCTGCTGCCGATAAACGCCATTCGGCTCGGCGAGATTCTGCGAGCGGAAGGCTACCGCGCGTCGCTTCATCGGCTGGCGGCAACGGCGATGAAATTCCATTCGGCCTCCCAAGCCGATCGTCGGCTGGCGGCCTGACCACACTAAAGTCAATCCATAACCTTGTGGAGATAACAACATGATCAAGACCCCGCTTTGCGACCTCTTCGGTATCGAAATTCCAGTCATCCTGGCCCCGATGGGCACCTGCACGTCGGCAGAGCTTGCCGCTGCGGTGTCGAATGCCGGTGGCTTAGGCGGGATCGGCTCGCTGTTCCGCAGTCCGGGCGCTGTCAAGCGCGACATCGAGGTGGTGCGCAAACTCACGAGCCAGCCGTTCGCCATCAACCACATTCCGCAAGCCATGCATCCTGAAGTATTCGCCTTTGCGCTTGCGGCGCGGCCGGCGGTCATGTCGTTCACACTTGCCGATCCAGGCGATCTGGTTCAGCAAGCCCATGACGTTGGTGCGCTGGTGATGGTCCAGGTGACGAACGTCGCGCAGGCGGTTGAGGCCGCGCGCCGTGGCGTCGACGTGATCAGCGCGCAAGGCAGCGAGTCCGGGGGCTATTGCGGCGATGTCAGCACCATGACGCTGGTGCCGCAGGTCGTTGACGCAGTATCGCCAATTCCCGTCGTCGCCTCGGGCGGTATTTTTGATGGCCGCGGCGTTGCGGCTGCGCTGATGCTTGGTGCCGTCGGGGTCAATCTCGGCACGCGATTTATTGCTTCAAAGGAAGCACCGGCGCAGCAGGAGTGGAAACAAGCGATCGTCGACGCAAAATCGGAAGATGTTATCAAGGCGGACGTGCTCAACGAGATCAGCCCGGTGCCAGGCGCCGTCGGTTATCAGACCGTGCTGCGTTCGCTGCCGACGCCGTTTCTCACCGAATGGAGCGCCAAGCGTGAGGAGGCGCGACAAGAACGCGACCGGCTGCGGGCTCAGATCGTCTCGACGACTCAGGCGGGGCGTCAACATGAATGCTTGCTGACCGCCGGTCAGACCGCCGGAGGCATTAAGGAGATACTGCCCGTCGCTGAGATCATGCGCCGCCTGATGGTTGAAACCGAAGCCGCGCTCGCGAAATCCACGAGCATAAGCGGAAAAACATAGCCACTGCCCACGCTTCCCGCCTGGGCCGGCGTGCGCCCGAGTGTGCGTTACGCATCCAAGGCTGTCCATGCTCTTGTCTAGGGCGCGGGTAATTTCGGGCGCCGATCCGCCTTAGCAAAGCATGCGTTTTTGCTGCACTTGCTCACGGCAGAATCTGGCACAAAGCGGACATGCCCATGCTCATCCGGCGTTGTCCGCTTTGGACCTAAGCCGACCTTGCCGCTTTGCGAGTGCGCGCCCTAGAGCAGGCCGCGTTCAGAACAGACTGCCCTGCCCTTCGCCGCCGTCGGACCGGCGGCGGCGGCGCCTGATCGACAGCGGAGCGGTTTCGGCGGGCGGCGTCATCCGCGCGTCACCGGCGACAGCGCCGACGCGGCCATCGGAAAATTCGATGTCGATCCGCATTCCGGTGCTGACGGCGGCGGCGGCGCGCAGCGGGTGGCCGCTCCCATCGCGCACCAGCGCGAAGCCGCGATCGAGAACGCCGCGATAGGAATAGGCTGCGAGCAGTCCGGCGGCACGATCGAGACGCGCGGCGTGCCGGTCAAGAACGACATCGAGCGCGCGCGCGGCGCGCCCAGCGAACGTGGCAACGCGCTCGTTCTGGCGCGCGATCCGCGTGCGCGCAGCGGCGATATTGGCGGCGAGGCTCGCCTGCAGGCGCTGCGCAAAACTCGTGTAGCGATCGCGGCGCCGTTCGAGATAACTGCGCATCAGGCTGGCGTTCAGTCTGACGCCAAGCCTTGAAAAGGCGACGTGGTGGCTGTGGGCATTGGCGCGCAACGCACGCGGTAGCCTTGCCGCGGCGTGATCGAGCCGCTGTCGCGGCAGCGCCAGCAATTCGTCGGCGTCCGGCAGCGCGCGCGCGGCGGCGCGAAGCTCGGTTCGCCGCGCCTCCTGATTGCGCCGCCAGCAGGCAATGGCGCGGCGCGCCAGCGAATCGACATCGAGCAAAAGTTCGGCACGCACCGGCACCGCCATCTCGGCGGCCGCGGTCGGCGTCGGCGCGCGGCGGTCGGCGGCGAAATCGATCAGCGTCACGTCGGTCTCATGACCGACAGCGGAAATCAGCGGAATGAAGCTTTCGGCCGCGGCGCGCACCACGATCTCCTCGTTGAACGACCAGAGATCTTCCAGCGAGCCGCCGCCGCGGGCGACGATAATGAGATCGGGTCGCGGCGGCAGGCCCCCACCCTTCCCTCCCCCGCTTGCGGGGGAGGGTAAGGCAGGGGGCAGCGCGTTGAAGCCGGTGATGGCGGCGGCAACCTCGGCGGCAGAGCCCTCGCCCTGCACCTTGACAGGCCAGAGCAGCACGCGGCGCGGAAACCGGTCGGCGAGCCGGTGCAGGATGTCGCGGATCACGGCGCCGTCGGGCGAGGTCACGACGCCGATGATGGTTGGCAGCGTCGGCAGGAGCTGCTTGCGCGCCTCGTCGAACAGGCCTTCGGCCGCGAGCCGCTGCTTGCGCTCCTCCAGAAGCGCCATGAGCGCGCCGAGGCCTGACGGCTCCAGGGTCTCGACGACGATCTGATAGCTCGAACGGTTCGGATAGGTGGTGAGCCTGCCGGTGACGATGACCTCAAGCCCCTCTTCCGGCTTGATCCGCATTCGGCCAAAGGAGCCGCGCCAGATCACGGCATCAATTTTGGCGGTCTCGTCTTTGAGCGCGAAATAGGCATGGCCGGAAGAATGCGGGCCTTTGTAACCCGACACCTCGCCGCGCACTCGGACGTAACCGTAGGTGTCTTCGACCGTGCGCTTGAGCGACGCCGACAATTCGGAGACGGTCAGTTCCGGCAGGTTGAGCCGCGGTTCGTTCATCGCCATCGCGTTCTGCACAGGATCGCCGGCCATGTTGACGAACCGGCTCGCTCCGTGGCGATTAGTGCTGTTCATCGCGAGTGCGGGTCAAGTCCCGGGTGAAATCGCGGTCAATCCGATCCCCCACCCCTTCGCCAAGGTGCTGCGGCGCATGAATATTCTGCTGTTGGGCTCCGGTGGGCGCGAGCATGCGCTGGCCTGGAAGATGGCGGCGAGCCCGCTCACTGAGCGACTCATTTGCGCACCCGGCAATGCCGGCATCGCGCAGGACGCCGAATGCGTCGCGCTCGATATCGCCGACCATGGCGCCGTCGTCGCCTATTGCCGCGCCAACAGGATCGAACTCGTCGTGGTCGGACCGGAAGGCCCGCTCTGCGCCGGCATCGTCGATGACCTGGAGGCCGCCGGCATCAAGGCATTCGGCCCGACACGCGCCGCGGCGCGGCTCGAAGGCTCGAAGGGCTTCACCAAGGATCTGTGTCGCGCCAACAATATCCCCACGGCGGCTTATGAACGCTTCCGCGCCGCCGATCCGGCCAAGGTCTACGTGCGCGCACGTGACGCGCCGATCGTGGTAAAGGCTGACGGGCTTGCCGCCGGCAAAGGTGTGATCGTCGCGCAAACGCCCGCCGAGGCCGAGTCCGCAATCGACATGATGTTCGGCGGCGCGATCGGCGAGGCCGGCGCGGAAGTCGTCATCGAGGAATTTCTGCAAGGCGAAGAAGCCTCGTTCTTCGCGTTGTGCGACGGCGACAACGCCATCGCATTCTCGACAGCGCAGGATCACAAACGCGCGTTCGACGGCGACGAGGGTCCGAATACCGGCGGCATGGGCGCTTATTCGCCGGCGCCGAATATCGATGACGCGATGAGCGCGCGCGTCATGGCTGAGATTATCATGCCGACCCTGCGGGCGATGAAGGCCATGGGCGCGCCCTATAAGGGCGTGCTCTACGCGGGCTTGATGATCACGGCCGATGGGCCAAAGCTGATCGAATACAACGCGCGCTTTGGCGACCCAGAATGTCAGGTGCTGATGCTCCGCCTAATGTCTGATCTGGTGCCGGCGCTACTGGCGAGTCGCGACGAACAGCTCAAATCGTTCGATCTGCGCTGGTATTCGCAATCCGCGCTCACCGTGGTGATGGCCGCCGACGGCTATCCGGGCGCGTACGCACGCGGGTCGGTGATCGAGGGCCTGGACGACGCGGCCAAAGTCGAAGGCGTGGAGATCTTTCATGCCGGAACCAAGGCCGAAGGCGGCAAAATCCTCGCCAACGGCGGACGTGTGCTCGATGTCTGCGCGCGCGGCGACAGCGTCCGCCAGGCGCAATCGCGCGCCTACGAGGCCGTCGCGCGCGTGCGTTGGCCCGAAGGCTTCTGCCGCCACGACATCGGCTGGCGCGCGATCGAGCGCGAGTCCAACTGACGCCCGTTTTGGCCGATCTCTCCCGCCTGCCGCCCGACCAACGCAGCCCAGCTCTCTGGTATTCGGCATCAAACGCCTCGACCGCGACCGGCCATCGTGGGTAACATGGGCGATATCCAAAACACGGCGAGCGAATAACGCGGGAGGAACATCATGACGATCAAGCGACGCGACTTGCTGACCGGGGGCGCCGGCATCGCTGCGGGCATGGCCGCAGCCGGACTCCCGGCGCCGGCGCAGGCGCAATCCACCGTCAAGTGGGACCGCGAAGCCGACGTCGTCGTCATCGGCTCGGGCGCCTCCGGGACGACCGCGGCCATCGCGGCACGCGAGGGCGGCTCATCGGTGATCCTGGTTGAAGCGGAAAACCACACCGGCGGCCACGCCATTTGCAGCGGGGGCAATGTGCCGCTCGGCGGCGGCACCAGCGTTCAAAAGAAGTGGGGCGTCAAGGATTCGCCCGACCTGGTGTTCCAGGACTTGACCGACTGGTCGGTCGTCGAGCCGAACGGCGCCGCCGATTACCGCTTGAACGATCGCGAGGTGATCCGCGCCTTCGCCGACAATTGCGCGGCGACCTGCGAGTTTCTGCTCGCCCACGGCGTCGTGTTCGTCGACAAGGCTCCGGATAAGCTCGGCGGCAATTCGGTCGGCAACTCGATACCGCGCGAGATGCACGCCGCGGCGATGGACTGGCCCCTGATCCAGACCGGCAAGCCGGCCGCAGCGGATAAGCGTGCGACCATGTCGACCGGCAACGGCCTGATGCAGCCGCTCGCCGCGGCGGCGCGAAAAGCCGGCGTCGAGGTTTTGCTGAGGCACCGGATGACGGCGCTCCATCGCGAGATGCCGCACTCCGGACCGGTACTCGGCATCACCGTCGACAACGACGGCAAGACGCTCAACATTCGCGCGCACAAGGCGGTGATCGTCGGCACCGGCGGATCGACCAGCAATATCAACTTCCGCCGCATGTTCGATCCTCGCCTGACCGAGGAATATTGCGGCGCGGCCGGACAGCCGTGGTCGACCCAGGACGCCAGCGGCGAGCTTGCCGGCATGGCGATCGGCGCATCGCTGTGGGGGCTGTCGAATTTCAGCGCCGAGTTCGGCGACGGCATCACCAAGGCGGGCAACGTCGGCGCGCAATACGTCTACGTGAACCTGCGCTGGTACCCGGGCAGCGAGGTTTTCAGCAAGGCGCGTGCGACCGGCCTGCATGTCGGAGACTGGCAGGACCTCGTGCTGGTCAACATGATCGGCAACCGCTTCTACGACGAAACCGCACGCCAGTTCAGCTCCGGCGACTACGAATCGATGCTGCCCTATAATCCGCGCAGCTGGAAGAATGGCAGGAATCTGAAATTCAATCCCAATGGTTTTCTTGATGCGGCGCTTGCCGGCGTCGGCGACGGACACAATGGCGGCGGCCCGATCTGGGCGATCTTCGACGCCGACGCGGTGGCGCGCGAGAAATGGGATCCGAAGCCGCCTAACGTTGATTTCGAGGCCGGTTTCTTCTTCACCGCCGACACGATCGAGGAACTGGCGAAGAAGATCGTGATGAAATACCAGCGCGTGCCGATGCCGCCGGAGAATCTCACGGCGACCATCGCGCGCTACAACAGCTTCGTTGATTCAGGCGTGGACGAAGATTTCAGCAAGCCCAAGCCGCTCTACAAGATCGCCAAGCCGCCGTTCTATGCCGGCTGGTCAACGCCGGTGCCGCACGACACCCGCGCCGGCCTGCGCATCAATGGCAAGTGCCAGGTCGTCGACATGAACGGCGAAGTCATTCCGGGGCTTTATTGCGGCGGCGAATCCGCCGGCGGCTTCAGCCTGCACGGGCTGGCGCGCGCCACCTGTCAGGGCTTCATCTGCGGCACGCACGCCACCGCGGAGGCGCGGCGCACCTGACGCTTGCCCAACGCCAGACGTTGTTCCAGGACGGAGTTCGGGGCGGTAAATGGATCGACTTGATCGAATTCCGCTCTAAAATTCCGTCATGACAACGATCGACCGCCAGAGCGCATTTTCCGGCACCCGCGAGGTCGCCGAACGGCTGCGCTTCGATGTTGCGCGGCTCGAAGCTTATCTGCGCGATCACGTGGCAGGCTTTGCGGGGCCCGTGCTGGTGAGGCAGTTCAAGGGCGGCCAGTCGAACCCGACCTATCTGATCGAGACGCCATTGCGCCGCTACGTGCTGCGGCGGAAGCCGCCTGGAAAACTCCTGCCTTCGGCTCACGCCGTGGATCGCGAGCACCGCATCATCAGCGCGCTCTACGCGCAGGGCTTTCCGGTCGCCGAACCGGTGCTGTATTGCGCCGACGACAGCATCGTCGGCACCGCGTTCTTCGTCATGGCCCATGTCGATGGCCGAGTGTTCTGGGAGCCACAAATGCCGGGCTCCAATCCGGCCGAACGCGCCGCGGTGTATGACGCGATGAACGCGGCGCTGGCGCGGCTGCACAGCTATGATCCGGCGGTGATTGGACTTGGCGACTACGGCCGTGGCGAGAACTACGTGGCGCGGCAGGTTGACCGCTGGTCGAAACAGTACCGCGCCTCGCAGACCGAAACGATCGAGGCGATGGAGCGCTTGATCGCCTGGCTCCCCGCGCATCTGCCGCCGCAGCAGCCGCCGCGCGTCGTCCACGGCGACTACCGGCTCGACAACATCATCCTCAAGCTCCACGTGCCGGACATCGCCGCCGTGCTTGATTGGGAGCTCTCGACGCTCGGCGATCCGCTCGCCGATTTCTCCTATCATCTGATGCAATGGCACATGCCGCCGTCGGACGCCGGCACCGGCTCGCTGGTCGGGCAGGATCTGGCGGCGCTCGGCATTCCCACGCTCGACGCCTACGTCGATGCCTATGTCAGGCGCACCGGACTCGATCCGCGCCCGCATCTGCCGGTCTATTTCGCCTACAATTTCTTTCGGCTCGCCGCGATCCTCCAAGGCATCGTCGGCCGGGTGCGCGATGGCACCGCGACCAGCGCCTACGCGGCGGCGAAGGCCGAGATGGTCGGGCCGCTGGCGGCGAAAGCGTGGAGCTTCGCCGTCGCGGCCGGCGCATGAAAACCTTCGCGCTCGCGCTCGGCTCCGGCGGTGCGCGCGGGCTCGCCCATATCGCGGTGATCGAGGCGCTCGACGACATGGGCGTCAAGCCTACGGCCATTGCCGGGGCTTCGATCGGCGCGCTGATCGGCGCGGCATATGCCGCGGGGATCAGTGGGCATGACATCCGCCGCCACGTGCTCGGGATTGCGCATAAACCGAACGAGACGCGGCGCCGCTTGCTCGCGGCGCGCTCCGGCTCGTTCGCCAATCTGCTGTCCGGCCTATTCGGCCAGGCAACACTGCTCGACCCGGAGAAATTCTGCACGCAGTTCCTGCCGGACAGCGTGCCCGCGGATTTTGCCGCGCTGCAAATTCCCCTCACCGTCATGGCAACCGACCTGCATCGGCGCGCCGAAGCGCCGCTGAATTCCGGCGCACTACGTCCCGCCATCGCCGCCTCGCTCGCCATCCCTGGCCTGTTCCGGCCGGTGACGATCGACGGCCGCATCCTGATCGACGGCGGCACCACCAATCCGCTGCCATTCGATGTTCTGTTCGGGCGTGCCGACCTTGTCGTTGCGGTCGATGTGTTCGGCATTCCGGCAGCGGAGCGCGACGACATGCCGGGCACCTGGGAAGCCGTCTACACCACGATCCTGGTGATGGGCGGCGCCATCCTCGCCGCCAAGCTCGCGCACGCGGCACCGGATTTGCTGATCCGGCCGAACGTCACCATCTTCCGCACCCTCGATTTCCCGCAGGCGACCGCGATCCTGCGCGCCGCCGAGGCGGTCAAGGCCGAGGTGAAGGACAAGCTCGGCGCATTGTTAGGTTGAGCCGTCATCGCGGTCGAGCGCGCGCAGCTTCAGAGTCGTCTTGCCGATGCCGGCTCATAGTCGACAATCCCGAAAAGCCGGCATGCCGGTGCGCCGCACCGGCCGACGCAATGTGTCAAAACCGACCGTGAGCAGGCGCAGCACAATTGCGGATTATTCGATCGGCTCGTTGACGCAGCCTTGAAGCGTCAACTGTCGGACAGCATGAAAAATCGTCCGGGAGATCATCCCGCCGGAGCATTTTCGACGGTTGAGACTGCCGATCTGGCACATCCTCCATGGATGTCAGCGCGAAAGAGTGCGCCTTATGAACGTCCGGCCAGAGCCGCCTCTTCTCCCGCCGCATCGTTAAACGCATCATTGCCGATGTCGATGCGCACCCAGGAAATCTCCCCGGTGTAGCGTCCAAAGGGGGTTTCATAGTCCTCAGTAACTGGAGCCCCGTTATCGATGCCGATATCGGTGAAGTCATCGGCCGAGAAGACAAACGGCACCGTGCGCGAAATCCGCGCTTCTCCAACTTTCTTGCCGTCGACAAAAAGGGTACCCATACCACCCTTGCCGACGCCGCCTCCGTCGTATTTGAACCCGTACCGTATGGTGTGCTTACCGGGCGCCAACGGCTGCGTTGCACGTGCATAAACGTGGTCGAACCCGAAGAAACTATAGCAATGCGCCGGCACGCCGCTTTTCAGATATAGACCCCACCCACCGAACCGTCCACCTTGGACAATGATGACACCACTCGCCTTTGCATCGGGCACGGTGATTTCGGCAGTTACCGCATGCGATTTGTTTTTGATATCGAGAACCGTGTTCTCGTTCATGTGACTCATGCCGGGATACAATGTCTGCGACATACGCCCTGCCAGAAGATCGGGTCGTCCCGCAAGGGCCGGGATAGCCCGCTCGATTCTGCGGTCATCCAGCGGGAACACATTGTATTTGGCGCCCTCCAATAGGAAGAGTTGTTGTAGCTCCTTCAATTTCGCGGGGTTCTGCGCGGCAATGTTATTCGCCTGGGTCCAGTCATCGGGAGCATAGAGCTCCCAAACGTCGTTCTCGATTTTTGGAAGCGGTACATTCAAAAGCCAGGGTGTGCTGTGCCTGGTGCAAGCTGTCCATCCCTCGTGGTAGATGCCACGATTGACGAACATCTCGAAATATTGCGTCGTGTGCCGTTCAGCCGCCTTCGTATCGTCAAACGAATAGGCGAAGCTGGTGCCTTCGATCGGCTGCTGCTGAATGCCGTCCACGAACTCTGGCGCCGGCAACTTCGTCGCCTCTAGGATGGTCGGCACGACATCAATCACATGGCAAAACTGATGGCGCAATTCGCCCTTGGCTTTGATGCCGGCCGGCCAGTGAACAATCATGCCATTGCGCGTGCCGCCCCAATGGGAAGCAACTTGCTTAGTCCATTGGTAGGGCGTGTCCATGGCATGTGCCCAACCGACGGGATAATGGGGATACGTCATCGGGCCGCCGATCTCGTCGAGATGTGGCAGGATTTGCGATGCGCTCTGCACAATGCCGTTCAGAGCCGCCAATTCGTTAAGAGCGCCCTGAGGGCCGCCTTCGCCGCTGGCGCCGTTATCGCCGAGAATGTAAAGGAATAACGTGTTGTCGGCTTGGCCCATTGCTTGCAGCGCGTTCACAATGCGCCCGACCTGAACGTCGGTATGATCGGCGAACCCCGCATAGGCTTCCATCAGGCGCGCCGCCACTCGCTTTTCGTCGGCTGACAAGGAATCCCATGTCGGTATTTCTTGGGGCCGTTCCGTCAACCGAGCGTCCGACGGAATTACACCAAGCTGCTTTTGTCGCGCGAATATTTGCTCGCGCTGCTTATCCCAACCTGCATCGAATTTGCCGCGATACTTTTCCATGTATGGTTTCGGCACATGAAACGGCGCGTGCACGGCACCGTATGACACATAGGCGAAAAAGGGCTTATCCGGCGTCATCACCTTTTGCTCACGCATGTAGGCGATTGCGCGTGTCGTCATGTCCTCGCTGAAATGATAGTGGGGCTCGTCCGGCGTCGGCACCGGTTCTGTCCCATTGAACAGCGTCGGTTGCCACTGGTTGGTTTCGCCACCGATGAACCCATAGAATCGCTCGAAACCATCCCCCGTCGGCCAACGATCGAAGGGGCCGGAGGTGCTCGTTTCCCACACCGGCGTCTGATGCATCTTGCCGAAGGCGGCGGTGTTGTAACCGTTGAGCTTAAGCACCTGCGCGATCGTCGCCGCGCTGTCGGGCCGCACCGACGTGTAGCCAGGGAATCCCGTGGCGAGTTCCGTAATCGACGCCATGTTAACCGAATGATGGTTGCGTCCAGTCAGCAGGGCTTGACGTGTCGGTGAGCACAGCGCGGTGGTATGGAAGCGAGTATAGGTCAATCCTCCCTTCCCGAGCTGCTCCGCAACCGGCATGTTGCACGGTCCGCCATAGGCGCTCGATGCGCCAAAACCCATGTCGTCGAGCAGCACGATGACAATGTTCGGTGCGCCCTGCGGGGCGCGCAACGGCTGAATAGTTGGCGCGCGCGCATCACGCGCGTCGAACGCAGCGGCGCCTCTCGATTTCTGCTGCGGGATCGGCAGCACCGTCCGGCTGTCAATCGGCGTCTGCCCCCTTGCGCCGGTTATGGATCCGAATGCCGTGAGCAGCGCACCTCTGGCAGTCGTCAACAGCAGCTTGCGTCGATTCATGTGCAGCCTCCCTCCATCGTGTTTGTGATGTTATCAGCCCGCGCAAGACGCAACGAAATCCGACATGGCTTCGATGTATCGATCGGCCGAGTATGTCGCGCCGCCGGCTAGTATATAACGCCAGCATAGCGCAAATTTTGTGTCAGCAGCTAGACACCCCAATGGTGATCCGCCAGCCTTGGCAATTCGTATTGGTTGTGCGGCACAGCGAACTGTCCACCAGAAACGTCGTGATGGGGCATTCTCTGCCGAATTTCTCCGTCCGCGACATGTCCGTTTTTAACCCAAACGCTGATACGGCGGCGCGTAGCCGAAACCTGCGCTCTGTTACGCGCGCCTGTTTCACTGCCACAATTCGAAAATGCCTGCACTCGCCGCACCTTAGCAGACGAAATGCGAATCATGGCAGCAATGTCACAATTGCCCACTCGCGAATCAAACAAACAGCGAAAAAATACTCTCGCCAGATCAGAGAGATGGCGCAGCTCTGCGGAACTTCTTGAATTCGCACTGCGCGACGAACTAAAAGACATCATCCTGCTCGTCTAAAGGGACGTCAACCGGTGACGGCCGATTGATGCGAGCGGGGGCGGTGCCCGGGATGGGGTTCGTTACCTCATTCCGAGGCGGTTCGGAAACTCGCCCGGCCTGCCACGACGCAGGTCTGCCAGGAGCTGGCTGCCCGGGGCGCGGATCGGTTATCCGCGACCATGAAGCGCGGGACCGGACTGAGCCAAGCGGCGAAAGCCCTTTGGCAAGAGCCGCGGTAGAGCGCCGGAAGGCGAGCGCGCCCCCCAAAAGGGGACGCGCGCCGCGAACCCGCCCAGCGGCAACGCTGCGATTGCGCGGAGCGGTCTCTCAGTATGCGCCTTTCGGCGCTCCGCCTCCCCTTATTTGTTTGGAGGCTCTTGTTCGTGCCGTGCCGCATAGCTCGGGCGCAAAAGGCGCGCCGCGAGAACGAGATTGCTCGTCATTGCGAGCCAACGGACCCGCGCGAAGTCGCGCGGTCCGATGGCAGGCTCCGCGAAGCAATCCAGGGCGCGTTGCGACAGCCGGCAGGCCCGCTGGATTGCTTCGTCGCGGAGCTTGTCATCGGGCCGGCCACTTC
>DATCBO010000095.1:0-35839 GCA_036511795.1 Xanthobacteraceae bacterium | reverse complement strand
CCGCCATATCGGGGCAGGTGCTGATTGCTGCCAATAGCCGCATTTCGGCGCGCAGGATCACAGTGGCGCCCGGCGGCTTGGGGCGGATATGCGAGTGTTCGAGCTCGCCGGTGTCGGCGTGAATAATCATGTGCTGAAAGATATTGAACGGGCTCGGCACGTCTTCGACGGCGATACCGTAGGGCGCCAGTACGCCGCCGAGATTTTCCGTGCAGCCGCGTGGCGGCATCTCGGACAGCGGGCGGCCATAGGTTTTTTCCCAAATCCCCTTCGCTGCCGCCAGCTCATGGCGCTTGCGGCTGCACATGCCTTCCTCGAGATCGTGGTGGCCTTCGAACGTATCGTCGACGATGGTCATCATCGTGTTGTTGAGCTTCGAGATCAGCTGGTCGCCGGTCGAGATGAAAATCTTGCGCTGATTAGCCTTGGTTCGCGCCTGATCGAAGCGCTCGCGCAGATTGTCGCGGTTGAAGCAGACGAAATCGATGATCGTCTGCGAGGTAACGCGCACGCATTGCCCTGCTTCCATGTCGAAGGCATAGCCGATGTTGCGCTCCAATTGCCGTTCCCAGAGTGTCTTCTCGGGCATTGTCCTGTTCCTGAAAATGTCACTGCGTCTGCGGTGCCAACGTGCGCCCGTTATTCGGCAATGGCCTTGGACGCCTTCGCGATTACATCGGGCGGAATCGCGTAGAGCTTGTCCAGGAGTTCGCCGACCTCGCCGCCGGTCATCGGCGCGATGTCCATTTTCTCCTTGGCGGCCTCGGCGAGCAGGGCCGGATCCTTCATGGTGTCATCGAATGCCTTGCTCAGAGCGGCATGGCGGTCTGCCGGGATGCCCGGAGGTGCGGCGAATGGCCGGCCGATCTGCTGGGGAGCGAAAGTGATGTAAAGGACCTGCTTCTTTTGCGGGTCGTCGATCAGATCGAGCGCCAGCGGGACATTAGGCAATTCGGGATCTTTTTTCAGCGCTGCCTGCACCAGCAGATTCACGCTTTTGTTTTTTATCCAGTCGGGGTGCGCCACCTTGAGCGTGCCCCACGACAGACCGCAGATGCCATCGACCTCGCCGCGCTCCATCGCCAACGTGATGTCGTTGGTGCCAGGATAGCCGGATACGAGTTTGATCTTGGCGCCGAAGATATTCTTGTAGAGATGCGCGTAGATGTCGGAATCGGCGGCGGCGAACTGGCCGCCCATGACCACCGGCATGGTCAGCATGTCATGGAAGGTTTTGACCTTCGACTTGGCGCCGGTGAGACACAGGCTTGTGTCGCTCGACATGCTGCCGATCCAGGAGAATTTTCGACCGTCGAAATGGGCATCCTGCGGCGTCACCAGCGGCATAGTTGGAATGCTGCGCGAGAAGGTGCCTATCATCGAGCCGTCTTTCGGCGCGGCGGTGAACAGGTAATTGGCGGCGCGCAGGCCGCCGGCGCCCGGCATGTTTTGCGGCACGACATTCGGATTGCCGGGAATGTGCCGCCCGAGGTAGTGGGCGAGCAGCCGGGCATAGAGGTCGTAGCCGCCGCCGACGCTGTAGGAGATCAGCAGCGTGAGGGTGCGGCCGCGATAGAAGTCTTCAACGTCATTGGCCGCCGCAACACGCGTGAGCGCGAGGATGAGCGCGGCCGCGACGGGTACGCATGCCGTAAGGCGTCGCGCCCGATATGCGAGTTGGTGCATGAGAGTGAAATCCCCGTGGGCCCGGCCTGCTTCGATCACGGCAACACTGTTGCGCAATCAAGTCAATTGAACAAGCAGGACCACGCGGGAGCTTGCTGCAGAAGGACGTGCCACGGCGCAGGTACAACCCAGCCCGTCTCATTGATGAAATTGGCCGAACGATTTCTTTACTGTGTTTTGCCGCAGGCGGGTGCATCAGCGGGACCAAGACTTTCACCGCTACGACGATGTTCACCGGCGGCAACGTGGGCATCACAACCGCCTCTTCCGGCAATCCGTTACTCGGATTGTGGGATACGACTGACGGCGGTTGGCTTGAATTTTCGCAAGGCGGCACATTGCATATTGCGGAATCCAACACGTCAGGCGGCTTTGTTGCTACCGCTCTGGCAATAACAGCAGCTGGCAACGTTGGACTCGGAACGGCAAGCCTCTGTTGTCAGCTTGACGTAGAGAACGCTGGAAACTTCGCCGCCTCATCCACTGAGACTGATTACGCGAAAATCAACATCAACAATTATAATTGGGGCACTGGTGTAAGCCAGGCCTTCCTTGGTGGGTTAGCCGTCGGCGTCAGCATCCCAAGTGCCGGAACGCAGGGTAGCAATCACAATGTTAATGCAATTGCCGGTTATGTGCAGAACGATGCGCCGGCGTCGACCAATATCGCGCCAGTTGGCGGATATTTTTGGTGTACGACAATAGGAGGAGGAGGTTGTTGGGGTGCAAATTCTGGCATTGCCGACAGCAGCGGGACAACGACCGCCGGTGCCTATTCCGACTACGGGCTGGAAATAAACGTCAACATGACCAACGGGACGACAGGTCCAAATGTGTTCGGGTTGTCTCTTGTAGGAGCCTCCACCGCGCAATGCAGCAGTGCCGTGATCTGTGATGCGATTTCAGTAGGGACGTTGGGGTCAGGGGTTCATTGGAATTATGGAATTGATTTGGGTGTCCATCAGCCCGCCACTTTCGTCGACGGGGCTATTCGGATTGCCAACAACCAATCTATTGTTTGGCGCAACGCAGCCAACAATGCGGACCTGACAGTGATGAACGTGACGACGGGAAATAACCTGGAAATAGCTGGGAGCGGAATCGGCGGCACATTCATCAACAGCGGCACTTTTCCGGGAGCCGATAACGCTTATCATCTAGGACAGGGTTCAAATAGATGGATCGATGTGTATGCCGTCAATGGCACCATACAAACATCGGATCGGCGGGAGAAAAAATCATTTGAACCTCTTCCGCGTTCGCTGCCGATTGTCATGGCAGTTAAGCCGGAAACCTACCTATGGCGCAGCGGCGTCGACAGCAGGCGCCATTGGGGGTTGATTGCGCAGGATATCGACGAGGCCACCAAACGAACAGGAGTGCCGTTTGGGGGCATCGATAAGTCCGATCCGGCGCGATGGGCGATGAATTACTCAGAGACGGAAGCAATTTTGTGGGAAGCGGTGCGCGAGCTTGCGGGCGAGGTCAATCGCCTCAAGCATCACGAGCGATAGCGCATCGCTGTGCGGCCCATTCACGATAACCAAGAAAAAATGAATTACCTGTCCAGGATGCAACGTCATCCAATAGAATCAAATACATCCGGCAGAGTGCAACAAACGTCGTAAACAGCCGATGCTTGATACGTTGCCTTTGATACGCAGATCACGGGCGATGGCAGCTATCTCCTTGTCGTCATAGTGCCGTAGTTGCTGCATCACCGTTCCAATCGAGAAGATATCGCGATATGCCAGATCGCGCTTGATTGGCGCCGCAAAGAGGTGGTGACTCAGGAGGGCGGCACAATGCGTCGGATTGTGCCGCTCAATCCGCCGCGACATTTCTGCGGCGAGATCGGCAAGAAAGGCGCCTTGGTTACGCTTGGAGCCTAGAGTCGTAATGCGGTAGCGCTGCAGTAAACGCGGCCATGATTCTCCGAGCATCGTTGCGAGCCCGGCCGCCGTGTCGTCGAGATTGTCGGTTGAATGAAGGGATTTTATAGCATCATCGACGATGCGTGCGCCGCTGTATTCTGCGTCTGGAAAAAACGCTGCCTTGCCCAGGGCGCGACTCAGCCCGACCTCGCCGCGGTTTATGGCGCGAGTGCGGGACGAAAAGGGAATGTATTTGCGCCAGAATTTCTTGAACGCCTCCGACTGGAATACGGCGGGTCCGAACATCTGAAAGAAGCTCTGAGCGTGGTAGTGATGCTCAAAGTTCTCGAACAGACAAGACCATCCGGAATGTCGCGCGGTCATGCGCTTAACCGTGCCGCCGAAACTTTGCGGGTAGAACATGCTGTCATTCGCAAGAACGAGGCGTTCGATCCGGCTCATGTCGGCCCTGTCGGCGATGATCGATAGCCCCATCTGATAGCTGCCAAAATCTCGGCCGACTGGCCGGCGCTCGATCAGGCAATCGCACTTACCGACCAGATCGATGGAGAATTTTCCAAGCGGCCCTGTCGAAAATGCCAGGATGAAAAATTCAGCTTCGCGCAGCGCACGAAAGAGATTGAGCGTGAACGGGATGGATTCGGCGCTCGGATGTAAAGCGACAATAGCGATGTTTGGCGCCGTAATCCTCCCGGCGTCACCAAACTGCCGCACGATTTCCAGATGGCGACCGCGAGCGATAGCGGCCCGATCCGCGATGTGAATGGGAAGATTATAGGCCGTTCCGATCGCGTGAAGCGCGACGCTTCTTAATAGCCCCATTGGCTCAAACCCCTCGCTTTTCGTGCAAAACCGTAAGTTGAATCGACCTACGGATGAAGTCAAGCCGTCCACAATCGAGGTTTCATGCGAGCCCTTCTCGCCCGCCTTTGCTGCGCATCAGCGTGGCTGGCCGCACTCCTCCTATTGCCGATAGCCGCCCATGCCGAGACCAGCCTTCGCTACGCTACGGCTCGGCAAGCCGGCATTGCCTCAGTCTACAGCTACGGGCGCATCACGGCGCTAGCTGGCGGCCGTTACGCGTTGCGTTGCGTTACCGTAACGCCTGTCGGCGTGTGGCGCGATGGCCAACGCCTCCTGTAATTGCGCGGCTCCCTATGTGCCGGCTGGGCCGCGGGCTGAGGAGGCGGTGAAGGCGAATCCGAGGAAATCGGATCGGGCAATCGCTGCGGAGTTGGGTGTTGGGCAAACAACCGTGCGGCGCGCACGGAAATCAGGTGCGCCGAATGGCGCACCTGGAACAAATGCCGCACCTACAGCCAGCGCGCCAGCCAGCCCACCTGAAAAGCGGCTTGGCCGCGACAACAAATATTGGGTTTACGGGCGCCGACGCGGGCGGCGTGGCTCACCTATGGTACGTTGCATGCCATTTTGTGCCGGTTGAAGCAGATACACGTCGCGAGCTCCATTAAGACCTTCTAGCTGTTGAAGAGTTTGGTCATATATCTCGAAGCCATTCGTTGCTTTGACCATTTCCTCGTCGGGGAAGCACCAGACGCGGCCTTTATGTTGACCGCAGTATCCTACTGAGAGGCGACCGGACCCGACCGCATCGCATGTGCAAAAAACGATGATTGCTGGTTTTTGAGACATGGCAATTCACTCTGCGGGCGCGGCCTCTTAGCTTTTGACCTTCGGCGCCTTCGTGCTGAAAGAAAGCCCCAGCTTGATGAGGCTGCGGAGCGCGGCTGATCGGGACGGCGCGTCGTTGTCGGCTCCCCAGCGATCGACGGCCAGCATGAGCGCGTCGGGCATCCTGACGCCGTAGAGCGGGTCTTTCCCTGTGCCTGGGCGGCCGCGCTTTTTAGGTTTAACCGACTGCGGTCGAGGAAACCTCGGTCGATGGCGTGCGTGCGCTCTTGCTTCACGATAAGGACTTGCCGATCTCGCAAGAGGAGATCGCGCGTCGAGAGCGATTGCTTGCTCGGCTTAAGTTGTCCCAAAAGTACGAGCGAAAGATCGGACGCGTGAGCAGCGATATTGGATTCAAGGCTCACAATAAGAAGCTGGAGAGGCTCGTCAATGAGCAAGGCAAGTTGGATCAGCGAATCCTTAGAACGTCGTCAATCGCGCGATCTGACTTTGCGGTGAAGATTGCGATCTATCGCGACTGGGGCGCCGATGGCGTGGTGAGCGAAAGTCTCGTCCGTGACATTCAGCGCCTAGTTGATGCTCCGTCCGAATTTGGCCGGTTGTGGGCCTTCGATCCTAATGAGCAGATTGAAAAAGCGCGCGCAGCAATTCACGCACGGGCTCAGTCGGCGGGTCGCGTGACATAAGCCCGTCAACGAAAGAGCTAGGCCGCAGGCTCCCAACCTCACTCAGCTCCGCTTCGGCGGGGCTTTTTCTTTGCGAAGGCTGGCGACCGGCATGGCGTGGCCCGCCATCAATCAAATCGAACGGGCCGCCAGGGTAGTGCCGCTGACGTGAATGCCGCACTGGCGGGCTTCCTGACAGCCCATGCAGCACCGTGAGGCGATGCTCCGGATTATCGGTGCAGTAGGTCCGGCAGCTTGGCGATGTTGGCCGCGATACGCCGCGCCTCGTCCTGGGTCATTAGCTTGGCGGCGGTGCGCCGGCCGGGCTCCTCCTCGTAATAGACGAAGGCAATATCCCGGCCGTTCGCGTCCTTGACGATGAAGCACGCCGGCCGCTCTTCGACGGTCCGGGGTGGCGGGAATCGGCGGGGCGTCATCGCGGCTGACATTCGACGTGTTCGAGCATGAGCACCATGCGGAGCGCAACCGCCGCGCCGGCAACGTCTCCGCCGCGGGCAGCGTCCGCGAGCACCGCAGCGCGTGCAGCGCCCGAGTTGGGCCGGCAAGCATATCGGCTTTCAGCCGTATCCTGTTTTCTTACCCGCCGAGGATATTATCCACCTGGATAGCCAAGAGTGACATCTGGAATGCGTCAATGACATTTGCGCGCGCCACTTTCGCGAACATCTTTACCGTCACGCCCGCCTCCTCCGACGTGGCTGGTCCCATAACCGAGAGCATCATTTCTCCAACCGAGCCGCTGCTGGTACCCACGGGCAGCAAGCCGTCACTCTCGTCGATGAATATGCCTCCGACCAATGTCAGGTCCACGTTCAAAGGCTGGCCGTACTTGTTCAGGAAAACCGCTTTTCCGAATACGATCCAGTCTCCTTTAGTGAGACGAATCGATGCAATCTCTTGCGGTGCTGAAGAGGTCGCCAACGCGACGCTGTTGCGCGCCAGATTCGGTACGACAATCGCATTACCAGCCATAATCGAGCCCTCCGTGCCTTCGCCATTTGCCTATCAGGAATATAACCGTGGCGAAAACGCATGTCTGTGATCCGCGTCACATGTGGGTGCACTGCTCCGCCTGCCGGACGATAAACGCAATCGACCTGCGCACGCTCGATCGGCACCACGACGCCGCAATCACCAGCCTCATTCCGGCGCTGTCATGCCGCTCCTGCCGGCCGCATGCGCCGTTCGCCGAACTGGTCCGGCTGTCATCGGCAAGCATCGCTGACGAATTGCGAGGGACGCACAGGCGGCGGGTGCTGGGGGAGTAGGACAGGGCGGGGCGCTGTCGGATGGACTAGGAGGGCGAGGCGTCGAAATGGGTACCAAGCTGGATTAAGGAGACAAAAATGCAAATTATTCAATAATTTCAATAGCTTGTGGCGGAAGGGGTGAGATTCGAACTCACGAGGGAGCGCAAACCCCCTGCCGGTTTTCAAGACCGGTGCCTTAAACCACTCGGCCACCCTTCCGGACGCGTAACGTCGGCCTGGTCGATATATTCGGCGCGAACGTTTTGGCCAACAAATCGTCGCCCGACCCAAGCTGACATCTTGCAGGTGGCCGACTGATTATCCGTTCACGGTGCCTGTTGCCAGCACGCCTTGCCCCGATAGGAAAATAAGCCGAGGCCGCATATGCTCGGCCCATGAGCGGCGAGCAGGCGAAATTCAGCAAAAAGGATATGGCGCGATGGCTCGCATCGCGACGGCGCTACAAATCCAAGCCGAGCCAGTGGGCGACGCGGCGGCCGACACTGGGCGATCTGCAGCGGTCGACGCCGTGGCTATGGCTTTACTGCGAGCGTTGCCAGCATCATTCGCCGCTCGCCTGTGCCGTGGCGGTGATTCGCTGGGGCGCAACGGCGTCAAGCGACGTGTTGCGCGAGCAAGCGCGATGCACGGCCTGTGGCAGCAAAGGCGCGACGCTCCAGCGTCCAAGCTGGGAAGGCGAGCAAGTCGGATTTCAGCCATATCCCAGATAGGCATATTCCCGGATAGGCATATTCCGGATCGGCGCGTCCGGAATGGCGGCCTTTCTCGGTGGCCTTTGGCCACCGCCAAGAACTGCGGCAGCGCGGACTAGCCGGCTGGGCCTGAACCTTCCGACCCGCCGACCGCATGATGCTTGAAGCCGGAATCCGGGGCGCACCAAGCATGCTGTGCACTCTTGCACGCGTTATTCATCACGGCCAGCGCGCTGCCCGTAGCGACGACGACCACTGTGGTCAGCACGATGAATACGGCTTTCATTGGCGACCTCGTTCTGCTGGTCCCCCAACGATAAAATCTAATCGCGCTGCGGATGAACCGATGCTGAACAAAAGACGGCGTGGCTGCGGCGGGTTCCAACCGTTGTCCAGCCGTCGCGCCCGCACCGAGGTCGGCCGTCTGGACCGCGCCCAGGGCGGTAGCGTTTTGCCGCAGGAGCTCGCGCGGAAAGACACGCTATTCTGGGCGTTGGCTGCTATTGCGGCGCGCCAATTACGGCTGCTAGACCGCGGCATTCGTTGTCATTGGGGAGAAAAATGTTCAGGAATCGATCTTGTATTCTTCTATCGGCGCTGCTCGGTCTGGCGGCGTTGATTCCCGCGGCGCGCGCCCAGGATTATTTCAAAGGCAAAACTTTCACCATCGTGGTCGGCTTCTCGCCTGCCGGCGGTTATGACAATTACGCGCGGGTCTTGGCCCGCTACATCGGCAAATACATTCCAGGGCATCCGACCGTGATCGTGCAGAACATGCCGGGCGCGGGCAGCCTGACCTCGGTCCGCTATCTCGATTTGACGGCGCCCAAGGACGGCACGGCGATGACCATTTTCAATCCCGGCCTGGTCACCCAGTCGATCGTCGAGCCGGATCGTGTGCGTCTCGATTTCCGCAAGTTTTCCTGGGTCGGCGTGGTGACGCCCGATTACCGCGTTTGTTACGGCTACGGGCCGAAGGGCATCACAAGCTGGGACCAGCTGATGCATGGCGGCAAGCAGTTCATCATCGGATCAACCGGCAAGGGCTCGGGCAACTACATCAACGGCGCCACGCTACGCATTGTGTTCCACGCGCCGGTCAAGCAGGTGCTCGGATTTCCAGGCAGCGCCGAGCAGCGCTTGGCGATAGAGCGGGGCGAGCTCGACGGCGATTGCGGGTCCTACAGCTCGATTCCGATCGACTGGATCAAAAAGGGCCTGGCGCACACCTTCGTTCGCTTCATCGATAAACGTCCGCCGGAAATTCCGGCGAACGCCGCCTTTATCGGCAGCTTCGCCACCAGCGACGAGCAGCGGCAACTGTTGCGCCTGCTCAACGGGGGCGACGAGGTCGGCCGGCCGTTCATCATGTCGAAGCAGGTACCTGCCGATCGTCTGGCGATCATCCGCAAGGCGTTCGACGACACCATGAAGGATGCGGGCTTCCTCGCTGACATGGCGAAGCAAGAGATGCCGGTGCATCCGATTACCGGTCAGGATGCCGAGAAAACCGTGAACGAGCTGATGACGGTGCCGGCTAATATCGCGGCGGAAGCAAAGCCGATCTACGAATAACGAGGCGTCAGATACGAGGCCTCGCATTGCGGATCAGGACGTCGCCTTGGTCCCCGATCGGCTTGCCAGGGTTTGCGGCCGCAACCGGCCGTTCACTATGGCGGCGTCGCTCCGCATATCCGCCACAATGTGACCACGCTAGAATCTGATACGACAGCCGGGGTGTGCGGGGTCGGGGGACGATGCGGCGGCGATCCAGCGCGACGTTTTGGCGTTGTGCGGTGTTGCGGCGATGGGGGCCATTGGGCGCCTGCGCCGTGATTTCGCTTCTGCTTGCCCAGTGCTCGAGCTCGCATATCGATTACGGCGTGTCCGCGAGCCCGCGGGTGATCGACCCAGGCGAGCCGGTGCCCAAGGGTGGCGGCAGCTACCGTGTCGGATCGCCCTATTTCGTCGGCGGCCGCATGTACGTCCCGCAATACGATCCGCATTACCAGGCGGTCGGTCTTGCCTCGTGGTACGGCGAGGACTTCCACGGCCGCAATACCGCCAACGGCGAGGTTTTTGACCTCGACAGCATCTCTGCGGCGCATCCGACCATGCCACTGCCAAGCTATGCGCGTGTCACCAATCTCGCCAACGGTCGCTCGATCATTGTCCGCGTCAACGATCGCGGACCCTACGCGCATAACCGCATCATCGACCTATCGGTGCGGGCGGCCAAATTGCTGGATTTTTATCGCCGCGGCACGACTTCGGTCCGCGTCGAATATGTCGGGCCGGCGCCATTGCAGGGCTCCGACGACCGCGTGCTGGAAGCGACCTTGCGCGAGAATGGACCGGCGCCGGTGCCAAGCGCGGTTCGCATCGCTCGGGGTCCCGTGTTTCCGCCGACGCCGCCACCCCCTTCGTCCCGCCGGGTGATCGCCAGCGTGCCCCCGGATTATCTGCCACCGCAGCCGACCGAAGCCGCGGAGCCGCGCTATACCGCCGGCGCGGATCCGGACTCGATGTCCTATGCCAATCGGCGAAACATGGACGGTACCTCGCAGTATCTCAACGGGCGCGGACTTTATTGATCAAGCGCGCACTGTCAGAATGGCTTGTTCATAATCGCGACATTTTCACGTGACCCTGTATTGACCTTGGGGCTTCCCGCACGTGCTAATTCGCGCCAGATGTCGTGACGGCGGTTTTGCGCGTTACGCGGATTGAGCAGCTCGGTGCCTAGGGTGGTAACGACACGACGGGGCAGGGGATCGGCGGGCGGCAGGCTCGGCGCCCGAGGGGCGCTGGTGGCCGCCGCGGCGGCTCTGGCGCTTCTTGCCAGCGGTAGCGGCATACTGAGCGCTGCGCCGACTGTCGCCGGCAAAAAGGACGATATATTCCAGACCAACGTCCCTAACGCGATCCTGATCGAGCCCAAAACCGACAGCATCCTATTTGAGAAGAACGCCGATCAACCTGTTGAACCGGCGAGTCTCGCCAAGTTGATGACGCTGGAATACGTGTTCAACGCGATCGCGCACGGCCGGCTCAAGCTCACCGATGAGATCACCATCAGCGAAAACGCCTGGCGCAAAGGCGGTGCGCCGTCGCACGGCTCGACGATGTTTGCCGCCATTCACAGCAAGGTCAGCCTCGACGACCTGATCCACGGCATCATCGTCGATTCCGCCAACGACGCCTGTATGGCGATTGCCGAGGCGGTGGCGGGCAACGAGACGACGTTCGGTCAAATGCTGACCAAGCGGGCGCGTGAGATTGGCCTGCAGCATTCGACTTTCACCAACTCCACCGGCTACACCGACTCCGGCTTGCGCGTGACGGTGCGCGATCTCGCGGAGCTCGCGCGCTTCATTATCAAGACCTACCCGCAGTTCTATCCGTATTTTGCGCAGCGCGATTTCACCTGGAACAAGATTCATCAGCAAAGCCGTAATCCGCTGTTCGGCATGGGGATCGACGCCGACGGGTTGAAAACCGGCGAGACCAAAGAGGCTGGCTTCGGTCTCGTTGGATCAGCCGTTCAGGACGATCGTCGGCTCATCATCGTGCTGGCGGGAGCAAAATCGGATAAGGAACGCGCCGACGAAGCCCGTAAGATGCTCGACTGGGGCTTTCACGATTTTCAACCGCGTATTTTGTTTGCCGAAGGCCAGACCATCGGCTCCGCCAAGGTGTTTGGCGGCAGCGTCGGTTATGTGCCGCTGGCGGCGCCCGGCGTCATTCAGCTGCTCGTGCCACGCAACAGCGATCAGCAGCTGACCGCGCGCATCGACTATATGGGGCCGATACCGGCGCCGATCGCCAAGGGGCAGGCGATCGGGACACTCAAGGTCTGGCGCGGCGACAACCTTGCGCTTGAAGTGCCGCTGCAGGCCGAGGAGGATGTGGGCCGCGGCAGCATGTCCGGCCGAGCCATGGATGGCGCCGCTGAGCTGGTTATCGGGCTGGTGCGCAAGGGTTTCGGTCGGCTATGACCGAATGCGTGAGGCGTACTCGCTCTGCGCATCGTAAGACGGTCTTTCGCCGCTCCGCATACGTTCAAGCCACGCGCGCATATCTACCGCTAACCTATTGATGGATATGGAACCTGCAGGTGGACAAGGCCGACCTGAAAGCACCTGAGAACGAGGCTCGGCAGCCACCGCCGCGCAAGGGCGAATTCATCACCTTCGAGGGCGGCGAGGGCACAGGCAAATCAACGCAAGCCGCAATGCTGGCGCTCCGCCTCGAGGCGCTTGGTATTGGCGTGCTGCTTACCCGGGAACCCGGCGGTTCGCCGGGGGCTGAAATCATCCGATACGTGCTGTTATCGGGCGCGGCCAAACCTTTGGGCCCGGACGCCGAGGCGATACTCTTTGCCGCCGCCCGCAATGACCACGTCGACTCTGCAATCAAGCCGGCGCTCGACGCCGGCAAATGGGTGCTCTGCGACCGCTTCGCTGACTCCACGCGCGTTTATCAGGGCGTCCTCGGCGCTGTGGATTCGCGCATCATCAAAAGCCTTGAACGGGTCGCAATCGGCAATCTCGCGCCAAGCCTGACCTTCGTTCTCGACCTGCCGGTCGAGGTCGGCTTAGGGCGCCGCAAACAGCGAGCAGGCGGTGCGACGCCCGACCGCTTCGAGGCGGAGGATGTCGAGTTTCACGAGAAGCTCCGCCAAGCCTATCTTGCGCTGGCCGAACGCGAGTCGCGGCGCTGCATCGTGATCGACGCCGGCCGCGGCAAGGAAGAGGTCGCCAAGCAGATTTGGACGATCGTCAACTCCCGGCTTGAGCCGGGCACCGCGTCGTTGAGCCTCGAAACGATGGCGTCGTGATCCGCACCGCATGAGCCCGCAGCCGAACGAAGACGATACCGACGAGGCGCATCCGCGCAAGACCTCACTGTTATTCGGTCACGCCGCGGCCGAGGACGCGCTGCTGTCGGCCTATCGCGGCGGACGCGTGCCGCACGCGTTCCTGTTGTCGGGCCCGAAGGGAATCGGCAAGGCGACGCTGGCTTATCGCATGGCACGCTTTGTCTTCGCTCATCCGGATCCGGGTGCGGCCGACGTCGCCTCGGCGACCTCGCTTGCGATTGACGCTGCGCATCCCGTGGCGCGCCGGATTGCGGCTCGCGCGCAAGGTGACCTCCTGGTGCTGCAGCGGACGCCCAACGAGAAGGGCGTATTGCGCCAGCAAATCGCCGTCGACGACGTACGCCGCACCGTGTCGTTTTTCGGCTCGACGGCCGGGGAAGGGGGCTGGCGCATCGCCATCGTCGACGCGGTGGACGAACTCAACCGGTCGAGCGCGAACGCGCTGCTCAAGGTGCTGGAAGAGCCCCCGCAGCGCGCCCTGCTACTGCTGGTGTGCCACTCCGCGGCGCGCGTGCCGGCGACGCTGCGCTCGCGCTGCCGCGTGGTGACGCTGCGGACGATGTCGGAGCCCGACGTGGCTAAAGCCGTGGCCAACGTGACCGGCACCGCAGCGAGCGATCCGGACGTGATTGCGGCGGCTGCCGCTGCCGGCGGAAGTGTCGCGCGCGCGCTGGCGCTGCTCGACGAAGATGCGCTGGCGCTCCGACAACAGGCGCTCGATCTGCTCGAGGCGCTGCCGAAGCTCGATGCGGGCGCGCTGCACGCGCTCGGCGACCGCGTGGCGGGAACGGATCCGCAGCCGCTCGCCGCGCTGGTCGATACGATCAATGTCTGGCTGGCGCAGCGGCTCGACCGCGAGGGCTCGGCCCAAGGCGGGCAAGGCGGGCAAGGCGGGCAAGTCGGGATCCGCCGCCTGGCGCGACTCGCCGAGGCCTGGGAGGGCATCAACGCGGCAGCGCGTGACGCCGAAACCTACAATTTGGAGCGAAAACCATTCGTTTTCGGCGTGTTCGGCTTGCTTGCCGCGGCCACGCGCGGTTGATACCTACGGCAGATGCCAGGACAGCCGTATTACGTCACCACCGCGATTGCCTATCCGAACGGCCCGCCGCATATCGGCCACGCCTACGAGGTGATCGCCACCGATGCCATCGCGCGCTTCCAGCGGCTTGATGGCCACGACGTGTATTTCCTCACCGGCGCCGACGAGCACGGCATCAAGATGCATCAGACTGCGGCGCGCGAAAAGCTGACGCCGCGTGAGCTCGTCGCGCGCAACGTGCCGATCTTCCAGGCCATGGTGAAAAAGCTCAATTGCTCGAACGACGACTACATCCGCACCACCGAGCCCCGGCATTACCGTTCGTCCGAGGCGATCTGGTCGGCCATGCAGGAGGCGGGCGACATCTATCTCGACAAATATGCCGGCTGGTACTCGGTGCGAGACGAGGCCTATTACGACGAGAGCGAGACGCGCCTCGACGAAAAGGGACGGCGCCTCGGTCCGCAAGGCACGCCGGTCGAATGGGTCGAGGAGGAGAGCTATTTCTTTAGACTCTCCAAATATGCCGACAAGCTCTTGGCACTGTACGAAAAACATCCCGATTTCGTGCTGCCCAAAGAGCGCATGAACGAGGTCGCAAGTTTCGTGCGCGGCGGCCTGAAGGATCTGTCGATTTCGCGGACAACATTCGACTGGGGGGTGCCGGTGCCAGGCGCTCCAAAACACGTCATGTATGTGTGGGTCGATGCGCTCACGAATTACATCACAGGCGTCGGTTATCCCGATACGAATTCTGAGAAATTCAAGAAATACTGGCCGGCCGACCTGCACGTCATCGGCAAGGATATCGTGCGCTTCCATGCCGTGTATTGGCCGGCCTTTCTGATGTCGGCTGGTATTGATCTACCGCGGCGTATTTTCTCCCACGGCTTTCTGTTCAACCGCGGGGAAAAAATGTCGAAATCGGTCGGCAACGTGATCGATCCGTTCGCTTTGGTCGATGCCTACGGCGTCGATCAGTTCCGTTATTTCGTGCTGCGCGAAGTGCCATTCGGCCAGGATGGCAATTACAGCCACGAGGCCATCGTCAATCGCATCAACGCCGACCTCGCCAATGACCTGGGCAACCTCGCGCAGCGCTCACTCACGATGGTGGCGCGGGCGTTCGGCGGCGCGCTGCCACAGCCCGGCGCATTCACCGCGGCGGATCAAGCCATCCTCGGCGCCGCCGACGCGCTCGTCGGCAAGGCTCGCGAGGCGATGGCAACGCAACAGCTTCACCAGGTGCTCAACGCTGTCTGGGCGGTCGTTGCCGACGCCAACCGTTATTTCGCCGGCGAGGCACCCTGGGCTTTGGCCAAGACCGATCCAGTTCGACAAGGCACAGTCCTTTACGTGACGGCGGAGGTCTTAAGACAGATCGCGATCCTGGTGCAGCCATTCATGCCCGAGTCGGCGAGTAAGCTGCTCGATCTCCTCGGCGTGCCGCCGGCCGAGCGCAATTTTTCATTCCTCGGCGGCGCACAGCGGATCGCTGCCGGCGCCAAGGTGCCAACGCCGGCACCGGTATTTCCGCGCTACGTCGAGCCCGTGGCGCCCGCGGCGCAATAAGCAACAAAATGCTGATCGACAGTCATTGCCATCTCGATTTTCCCGATTTTGCCGCTGAGCTGGACGCCGTAGTTTTACGCGCACGGCAAGCAGGGATTGCGCGCATGGTGACGATCTCGACGCGGGTGCGCCGTCAGGACGAACTGCTGGCGATCGCGGACCGGTTTGACGACGTCTATTGCTCTGTCGGCACGCACCCGCACTACGCCCATGAAGAAACGGACGTGACCGCGGCTGACCTCGTCGCCCGCACACAAAACAAGAGGGTTGTCGCGCTGGGCGAAGCCGGTCTCGATTATCACTACGACAATTCACCGCGCGACGCGCAGGAGCGCGGCTTCCGCACCCATATCGCCGCCGCGCGTGAGACCGGCCTGCCGTTGGTCATTCACACCCGCGAGGCCGATGACGACACCGCGCGCATCCTCGAAGAAGAAACGGGGAGGGGTCCCTTCCCGGCCGTGCTGCATTGCTTCACCGGGGGCGCCGATCTTGCGCGGCGCGCCGTTGCGCTCGGCCACTTTATTTCGTTCACCGGCATTCTGACGTTTAAGAATTCCGCGGCCCTGCGCGCCATAGCCGCCGAGTTGCCGCCGGATCGGATTCTGGTCGAAACCGACGCACCGTATCTCGCGCCGGGGCGCCATCGCGGCAAACGCAACGAGCCGGCTTTTGTGATCGAGACCGCCAACGTGCTCGCTGAGGCGCGCGGCGTGTCGTTCGACGAGATCGCACGCCAGACCACCGACAACTTCTTTCGGCTGTTCACCAAGGTGCCGCGCCCCCCCTCCCTTAACCCTCCCGCGCAAGCGGGCGAGGGAATGGAGGGGGCATGACAGTGAAATTCACAATTCTTGGCTGCGGATCGTCAGGCGGCGTGCCGCGCCCGGCGCTCGGCTGGGGCGTGTGCGATCCCAATAATCCGAAAAACCGGCGGCGGCGCACCTCGCTGTTGGTCGAACGGCGCGGTGCCGGCGGCATCACCCGCGTCCTCGTCGACACCTCGCCCGATCTACGCGAACAGCTTCTCGATGCCGACGTCGACCGCCTCGATGGCGTGCTCTACACGCACGAGCACGCCGACCACACCCACGGCATCGACGATCTGCGTGCGCTCTACATCAAGCAGCGCGCACCGATCGACGTTTATCTCGACGAGCATACCGCCGGGACCATGCACGCCCGCTTCGGCTATTGCTTCAAGGCGCCGCCAGGCAGCGAGTACCCGCCGATCGTCCGCGAACGCCGGCTCGTGGCAGGCACGCCGGTTACCATCACCGGGCAGGGTGGTGCGATCACCGCGCTGCCGGTGTTGCAGGAGCATGGCGACATTGCCTCGCTCGGTTTTCGTTTCGGCAACGTGGCTTATTCGGCCGACATTGGCGGGGTGCCGGACGACAGCGCGGCCGCGTTTCACGGGCTGGATGTCTGGATCGTCGATGCGCTGCGCGACCGGCCGCACCCGAGCCATTTCTCGGTCGCCGATGCGCTGTCCTGGATTGCGCGACTCAAGCCGCGCCGCGCCATTCTGACCAATCTCCACGCCGATCTCGACTACGAGACCTTGCGCCAGAAATTGCCGCCGCACGTCGAGCCGGCCTACGACGGGATATCGTTCGCGGCTGAAGAAAGCCCAGCCTGATGCGGGTTAATGGAGATACGCGATGTTTCACTTGACTTACCCCATACCAGGGGTAGCGTCACGGAAACGGGAGGCTGGTTATGATCGCGCCTCCGCTATCGTTGCCTTGGTGGGAGGCGCTTCGGCATCTAGCCGAACCGTTCGAGCTGATGAAATTCACGCTGATCTATGAGGGTGATTTACCCGCAAGCGCAAATTCATCAAAGCCAGTCTATGTCAGCCAGATTAGGAATGCTTTTCACGATCAACTGGCCGACCTCTGGGACAGCCATATTATCCTGCGTCAATTGCAGCGAACGGCTCGAACCAGAATACTTGTTACGGGACCACCTATATCTGCCGCAAGGCCAGCCCCCTATACGCCAGCTAAACTGCCTGATTTCAAAGAGCCAATCCCGCCATTAGCGCCGGGACAAGTTGATTTTTGTGCGCCGATCCAAGTGCCCAATTCTGCGGCTTACTTGCCACTCGTTCGACAATCCCTGCACCTCGCATGTGCGGTGGATATCCTCTTTCTAAGGCACGAAGACCCAGGTGCTCTAGTTTTACAGGGCGGCGATATTGATGGCCGTATCAAAACGCTTTTCGACGCGTTGCGTATGCCAAGTGAAGCCGAAGAAAAGGCGGGAGGCGTGCCTACTGCCGATCCTCTCTGCTGTCTTTTGGAAAGCGATACGCTGATTTCCGATCTATCCGTAAAGACCGGACGCTTGCTCGGTGATCGAGCTAAAAAGCATCATACCGTGCGTCTAAGTATAGATGTGACGGTTAAGGTTCTTCGCGTGATGAGCGAGAATCTTTGCTTGGTGGGCGAATAGATTTACGAGGTGACGACGTGATTTTTTTGAAGGCGCGATTTGCCCCTTCTTCGGTTTCGTCGGCCTGCGCTTCGCGCGCGATCTCTAGGAACCGTTTGTATTGCGCGGGATCGTCGGGCTTTGGCTTTGGTTTGTCTGCCATGGCCCGACCATATAGCGATCATTTTTTGAAAGGCAACTCCAATTGGAACGGGGCCGCGGGTTCACGCTTGCGAGTAAGTTGTTTCGTAGGTCAACCGCTTGCCCGCCGCGCCTTTAACGGCAATCGCTTCGCGCTGCACATCATCGATACCGAGCTTGGCGCGCGTGTTCATGCGGAAATCGAACTCTGCCGCGTAGCGGTCAAAATGTCTGGCATCAATGTGCTGGTAAACGCCGATGATGCCGCGTTTGAAGATCGAGAAAAAGCCTTCGAGCGTATTGGTATGCACGTCGCCGCGCGCCCATTCGTACTTGGAATGATCCACCGCCTCGTGCTCTGCCGCGCCGGTGAACTTGAAGACCGGGGCGCTGTCCGAAACCAAACGGCTGGCCTTGTCCAAGTGATGATGCAGGCGCGGCCCGATGCCACGATGATCGAGCACGACGGAGCGCACGGGGCCGCCGCGCTCAATGAGGCTGAGAACCTTCACGTTGCTCTTGCGACCGCCCGGACGCTTTCGCGTCTTAGGCGAGCGGCCGAACTCCGTATCGTCGATTTCGACCGTCTTGCCTTCGCCGCCAACCGGGCCGCTCTTGTCAGGGTTCATCATTTCACGGACGCGGTGGCCAAGGTGCCAAGCGGTTTTCATGCCGCAATTGAGCATCCGTTGAAGCTGGCGCGTAGAGATGCCTTTCTTCGAAGCGCAGAGCAGGTGGATGGCCTGCAGCCACATGCGCAGCGGAAGGTGGCTATCCTCAAAAATCGAACCCTTGCGCACCGTAAAGACCGGGCCACGGCAGGCGTAGCACTTGCGCAGGCCGACCTGCACGACGCCTTCAGGGTTCCTCTTGCTAGGTTTGGAGCGGACAGTCAGGCGTCCGATCTTTTCGCCCAGCGCGCCGCAATGCGGACAGACCGGGCCGGCCGGCCAGAGTTGGGCTTCCACGTACTCGAAAGCGGCTTCTTCGCTGAAAAATCTAGGTTCGGAAAGGACGGGCTTGGCCATGGGTATCTCCACTGAAACCAAGCCTATTCCTAGTGGGTGGGTAAGTCAAGTGAAACATCGCGTGGAGATATTCCATAATATGTCTTATGCGAATCGGCTGTTCGCAGGCGCGGCTCCGGCTCGGCGCTCTCACCAAACCCCTGGAATGAGCCGCCAACGAACCCGCTGGGCGTAGTCGCGATAGCCCGGCAATTGCGCCTGCAGCACACGGTCTTCGGTGATCGCGCGGTACAGCAGGAACGGCAGACTGAAGACGATCAGGAACCCGGTCGCAAACCATGAGTCGAGCGCGAGACCGCTCGTCACAATGATGGCGATGCCCGCGACGTATCCGGGATGCCGGATGACGGCGTATGGGCCATCCGTGATGACGACCTGGCCGCGGTCCGACTGGATGCGTACGACCGACGAGAAGAAGCGGTTCACGACCATCGCCCAGAGGCACAAGGCGTAGGCATCAGCGAGCGCCACAAGGCTGAGCCATTGCAGCCATCCGGGCACCGTGTCGCTCCAGTGGAAGCGGCCATGGTCGAGGCCGGCGATGATCCAGTGTGCAAACATCACGACGGTGAAAATCTGCAGCCCCAACGGCGGCTTCTGGCCGCCGGGTCGCATTCGCTCTCGCGCGAGGTCCGGATCGAGCAATAGGAACGACGCCACAAAAACTGCGGCGACGATCGCGAGATATGCCCAATAGGTCGGAATCGCGGCGGTGCCAGCCGAGACAAACAGAGCGGCGATAGAGAGGGCAAAGAAGCCGATCGATTGCAGGTAGGCCGAGGTTGGCATGGCAGAGCGTCCTGCTGCGTGAACCATGGAGCCAGGGTTTGTTATAAGCCAGCGTCGATTGGCAAGCGTCGATTGGCAAGTCTGTGGCGGCGGTTGCTTCGCGGCGTTCCAGAATGACGGATGTGATAGGATCCGGCGCGAAAATTTCTAGCAGGACCCGCGCATGACCCCTTCCCGCGATATTGACCGACTTCTTGAAATCATGGCGGCGCTGCGGACGCCGCAGACAGGCTGTCCGTGGGATCTGGAGCAGAATTTTTCGACCATCGCGCCTTATACGTTGGAAGAAGCCTACGAGGTGGCCGACGCGATTGCGCGCGGCAATCTGACCGATCTCAAGGATGAACTCGGCGATCTCTTGTTGCAGGTCGTATTTCACGCCCGGATGGCCGAGGAACAGGACGCGTTCGCCTTCGGCGATGTCGTCCAAGCGATCACCGAGAAGCTCATTCGCCGCCATCCTCATGTTTTCGGCGAAGAATGCTCGGACACCCCGCAAACGGTCGAGGGCCTGTGGGAGCGCATCAAGGCCGAGGAAAAGGCCGCGCGTAACGGTGGACAGAGCGAAGGAGCGCTGGCCGACGTACCGGTCGGGCTCCCTGCCCTCACGCGGGCGCTGAAGCTGCAGCAGAAGGCCAGCAAAGTAGGCTTCGACTGGAATGACCCGCACGCGGTGCTCCGCAAAATTCGCGAAGAGGCAGACGAGATCGAGGCGGCGCTTGGTACCGGCGCGGCCGCGCCGGCCGATACCCATGAGGCGGCGGCGGAGGTCGGCGACCTGTTGTTCGCGGCCGTCAACCTCGCCCGCCATCTACATGCCGACCCGGAGTCGGTGCTCCGGCAGACCAATCGGAAATTCGAACGCCGCTTCGGTTCGATCGAACGCGCGCTCGCGGCCGAGGGTAAGGCGCCGCAGGACGCATCGCTTGCTGAGATGGATGCGCTGTGGGACGAAGCAAAGGCGCAGGAATGAACCGGCGTTATTTGGCTAGGCCGGCGATGTGCGGCAACCACAGCGCAATGTCAGGGAACAGGGTCACCGCAATCACGATCGCCAGCATGGCGACGATGAAGGGCGGCATTTCGCGAAAAATCTCGGCGAGCGGTGTTCGCGTCAGACCGCTCATGATGAACAGTAGAAGCCCGTGCGGCGGCAGCGTCAGGCCGACCATCATGTTGAGCACGACGACGATGCCGAAATGAACAAGATCGATGCCGAGCCCCTGCGCAATCGGTACCAATAACGGCACGATCACCAACAGGATCGTGACCTCGTCGAGCACGACGGCGAGCAGCAGCATCAAGAGATCGACGCAGAGCAGAAACGCGGTCGGCGACAGGTGCCACTGCAGGAGCGTCGATTGAATGAGCTGCGGCACGCCCTCGTTGGCAACCGCGTAGTTAAAGACAAACGCCCCCGACATGATCAGAGCGATCATTGCGGTCGCGCGCACCGTGTCGGATATGACCGTCAGCAGCTGCGCCAAACTCAAGGTGCGATAGACGATCAAGGCGAGCAGCAGCGCATAGGTCGCCGCAATGGCCGCAGCCTCGGTCGGCGTCGTCACGCCTGAATAAATCAGGCCGAGCAGAATGCCCGGCAGCGCGATCGGCAGCAGCGCGCGGCCCAGGATAGCCGGCATTGCGGACCATGCCGTTCGGGTTTCGCGCGGAAAACCGCGCCGGCGGGCCATAATGGCGATAACGGTCATCAGCGCGAGCGCCATCAGCCCTGCCGGGATAAGGCCACCGAGAAACATCGCGCCGACCGAGGCATTGGCGATCAGCGCATAGAAGATCATCGGGATCGAGGTCGGCATCAGCGGCCCGAGCGTCGCTGAAACCACCGACGTTGCCGCCGCGAAGCCGCGCGGATAATTGCCCTGTTTCGTCATCATGCGAGCGAGTACGAGGCCGGGGCCGGACGCGTCGGCGACGGCACTGCCGCTCATGCCGGAGAAGATCAGATTGGTGACGACGTTGACTTGCGCGAGACCGCCCGGCAGGTGGCCCACCATGGCGGCGCCGAACCGGAGCAGCCGCTCAATTACGCCACTCACATTCATGACGTTGGCGACGAAGATGAACATCGGCACCGCGATCAGCAGATAGCTGTTGTAGAGGCCATTCATCGTCTGATCGACAACGAGTCCGGCATCCTGGTGCGTGGCGATGAGATACGCGTAGCCGGCGGCGAGCATCGCGAGCCCGAGCGGCGCGCCGAGCACCGCCGCAAGCGCGAACACACCGAGCAGGACCCATAGCCCTTCCGACACCGCGCCGCCCTTTCAGATTTCGTCCGCCCAGTGCGCGCCGAGCAGCTTTCGCACGCCGAAAGCACAGCGAACGATGACGGCGATCAAGAACAGGCCGAAGCACGAATAGACCCAATCGAGCGGAAGATTGAGCACCGGCGTGTGCTCGCGCCAGAGGAACTGGATGTAGCCGAGCGAGCCTGGAAGCGACCACAGGAAGATGCCGCCGATCAGAAGGTAGCGCGCCAGCGCCGCCGCGCGTCGTCCACGCGGCGGAAGCAGCCGGTAGACGAGATCGAATGTGATCTGATCCTTGTCGCGGACGATGAAAGATTGGGCCCAGAAGATGATCCAGATGAACAGGATCACCAGCACTTCGTCGGCCCAGACCGCCTCCTCATGCTCGAAATAGCGCGTGACGATCTTGTAGTTGAAGATCAGGAAGACAGCCGCGAACATCGCGGCGGCGAGCCAATTTGCCACCTGGCGCAGCCGTGCCGTGAGCGTGGCGCCGCCGCTCTCGGCGCGTTCCGGTGCATCGTCCGGCCGCTCCATGGCCGGGCCGTTACGCCTTCTGTGCGCGCTGCAGTCCCACAGCGTCCCATTGTTTGGCGAGGCTCGACTTGGCGTAGACGCGATCGGCATTGGCGCGGAACGGCGCGAGATCAATCGTGTCGACCGCAAGGCCCCTGCCCTTGAGCGCCGTCACGACGGCCTTTTCGTCATTGAGCCGTGCGTCGTCGCCGCTCCTGGCTGCCTTGACGCAGGCTTCGCCAAGCACCTTTTTCTGCTGCGTGCTGAGCTTGTCCCAGACCGGCTTGCCGATGTTGAAATACACCGGCTGCACCATGTGGGCTGTCAGCACGATCTGCGCGGTGACCTCATAGAATTTCGCCGCATTGAGAATGGTGAGCGGATTCTCCTGGCCGTCGACCGTTCCGGTCTTCAAGGCCAGGTAAACCTCCGGCATGCCCATCGGAATCGGAGTTACGCCAAACGTCTCGCCGAGCAGCAGCCATTCGGGACCGGCCGGCATCCGCATCTTGATACCGGCCAGGTCGGCCGGCGTCTTGACGCTGCGCTTCTGCCGGATATTGACTTGGCGCGTGCCGAGATAGTGGGTCGCGAGAATTTCGATGCCCATCTTGTCCGCCACCGACTTGCGGACGTCGTCGCCGATCGGCCCGGTGAAAACGCGGCGAAGCTGGTCGTAGTCGGTGAGCAGATAGGCGCGATTGAAATAGCCAAGCTGCGGGATTTGCTGCGACACCTCGAAGGTGGTCATCGTGCTCATTTCCAGGTTGCCGCGCTGAATGGCCGGGACCTCGGTGCCCTGCTTGAACAATGTCGAGGCAGGGTGAACAGTGACCGCGAGGCCGACGCCGGCCGCATTGACCTCGGCCGCAAGTGCATTGAGTGCCTTGGTGAGGAAATCGGACGGTGGCGCGGCGGTCGAAATGCGGATTTGAATCGGCGATTGCGCCGAGCCGCGGCGAGAGACGCCGGCGATCGCCGTCGCGACCGCGCCGGTGACAAATCTTCGGCGAGTTGTCATTGCAGTTCTCCTCAACCCTTCGCGTGACCTTTCAGGATCATACACAGTTCGCGCGGCGTTAAGGAATTTCAGGCTTGAGGAATTTCACGGATGGGCAAACCGCTGGCGAACCGCATCCGCCCGGTCCGCGGCAGTGCGGACCGTCATGGCGAGGTGACCGCTGTTTTCGTCCATGGCTTTGCTGATCACCTCGGTATGGCGATGCAGCCAGCTTACGCCGGCGCCGTCGGCAGGGTCGAGCTCAAGTTCGATCAAAACGCGGCCGACCGCGAGCCGCTCCTCGATTGCAGCTGAGAGCGAGTCGATCCCCTCGCCCGTGAGCGCCGAAACCAGCACCGGCCGTTGCGCCTGCGGCTTGCGATCGGCGAGGTTTTTGAGACGGGTGCGCTCGGCCTCGTCGAGCCGGTCGATCTTGTTCCAAACCTCGATCAGTGCGTGCTCGGCGCTGACGCCGTCTTCGGTCTCGATGCCGAGTTGCCGGAGCACGTTCTCGACGTCGTGCAATTGCGCCTCGGCGTCCTCGTGCGAGACGTCGCGCACATGCAGGATCACGTCAGCCTCGATGACTTCCTCGAGCGTGGCGCGAAATGCCGCGACCAGCATGGTCGGCAGGTCGGAGATAAAGCCGACCGTGTCGGACAGGATGATGCGGGCGCCGTGCGGCAGGTCGACTGCGCGGAGCGTCGGATCGAGCGTTGCGAACAGCATGTCGGCGGTAAGCACGCGCGCCGCCGTCATGCGGTTGAACAGCGTCGACTTGCCGGCGTTGGTGTAGCCGACCAGCGCGACGATCGGATACGGCACGCGGCGGCGGCTGTCGCGATGCAGCGCGCGGGTGCGTTTGACCTTGGCGAGTTCGGTCTCGATCTTGGCGAGCCGCTCCTCGATCATGCGGCGATCGGCCTCGAGCTGAGTCTCGCCTGGGCCGCCGAGAAAGCCATAGCCGCCGCGCTGGCGTTCCAGATGCGTCCACGAGCGTACCAGCCGGCTCTTCTGGTAGGTCAGGTGCGCGTGCTCGACCTGTAGCGCGCCCTCGCGAGTGCGGGCTCGCCGTCCGAAGATTTCCAGAATGAGGCCCGTGCGGTCGACGACCTTGGCGTTCCAGGCCTTTTCCAGGTTGCGCTGCTGCACCGGAGACAGCGCGCAGTCCATCACCACGACGCCGGCTTCGTGCGTTTTGACAAGGCCGCCCATCTCTTCGACCTTGCCCTTGCCCAGATAGGTGGCAGGACGAAGTGCGCTGAGCATCACGACGCCCGACTGCACGACCTCAAGATCGATGGCGCGAGCAAGTCCCACCGCTTCGTCGAGCTTTGCAGCCGGCCCGCGCCCGGTCGCGGCCGCACGCGCACTATCGCCGCCCCGGCGCAACGCGGGTTCGATCACGAGCGCGCGTCCGGTCGCCGATCCGGACGGCCCGGAAGGGCTCAGCCGGTCAGCGCGGCTATCGCGGCGCGGCTCCAATCAGACCTTTTCCCCCGCCGGCGCTTCCTCAGCGCCTTCGAAGAGCTGGACCGGGTGTCCCGGCATGATGGTCGATATGGCGTGCTTGTAGACAAGCTGCGAGTGCCCGTCCCGACGGAGCAGCACGCAGAAGTTATCGAACCAAGTCACGACGCCCTGCAATTTGACCCCGTTCACCAGGAAAATCGTGAGGGGAATCTTGTTCTTGCGGACGTGGTTGAGGAAGGTGTCTTGCAGATTTTGTGCGCGTTCGGCTGCCATGGCCGTGTTTTCCGTTCTTGCCCCGCGGGCCCCTACCCGCGGGTCGTTTCTATTTGCGTTCTATAAGTAAGGGTGAGTTGAGCGCAGCGAAACCCACCGTATAGCCCCAGTAGCGTCGGTGGATTGCGCCCCTCAACCCACCTTAAGCGTGTTTTCCCGCTTACCTGCAATGCCGGGCGGCAAAACCTCGACCATTAGAAGGCCCCGCAAGGGACTATGCAAGCCCAAGTTTCTGGCCCCGGTCAAAAGCGGTTAAAACGCGAGGGCCGGCTCGATTCCGCGCTAACCCAATTCCGCAAAACGATGAAATTCGCCGCGCAGCGCCGTGGCGACGGGACCAGGCTTGCCGTCGCCGATCTGGCGGTCATCAAGCCGTACCACCGGCATGACGATCTGCGTGGCTGACGTGACAAAGGCTTCGCGCGCCCGATAGGCCTCGGCCAGCGTGAACGGGCGCTCTTCGATATGGAGGTTCAGCTCCTTGACCGCCTCAAACACCACGGCGCGCGTAATGCCGCCGAGGATGGCGTGATCGGCGTGCCGGGTGATGAGCTTGCCGTCGGCCGTCACGATCCAGGCGTTGGCCGAGGCGGCCTCGGTTACAAAGCCATCCTGGTCGATAAACCAGGCGTCGCGGGCGCCTTTGTCGAGGGCGGTTTGCCGCGCCAGCACATTGGGGAGCAGGCCGACCGTCTTGATGTCAACGCGGCCCCAGCGGTTGTCGGGCACGCTGGCGACGGTGATGCCAAGTGCCGCAGTAGCTTCGATGCGGGTGCGGTTCAGCGACCGCGCCGTCACAATGACACTTGGCGCCACCTCTTTTGGAAACGGCAGATCGCGGCGCGCCACGCCGCGGCTGATTTGCAGGTAAACATTGCCGTGGCCGATGCGATTGCGGGCGACGACTTCGCGCAGCACGACGCTTAGCGCTGCACGCGACATCGGTGACGGGATGCGCAGCGCGTTGAGTGAGCGTTCAAGCCGGTCGAGATGGCGCCGTTCATCGACAAGGCGCCCTGCCCTGACTTCGCAGAATTCATAGACGGCGTCGGCGAATTGATAGCCGCGATCCTCGACATGGACCTTGGCATCATGGAATGGCAGGTAGCGGCCATTGACGTAGGCGATGCGGCTCATCGGTGGTCAGTCGATACCGAGGGCTTTGAGCTTTCTGTGCAACGCCGAACGCTCCATACCGACAAATTCGGCAGTCCGCGAGATGTTGCCACTGAAGCGATTGATCTGCGCCAAGAGATATTCGCGCTCGAACACTTCGCGCGCTTCGCGCAGCGCCAGACTCATCAGATGCTCGCCGCCGTTACCGTTCGGCATGTTAGGAATCATGGAGCCGACGTCCTGCGGCAGCATCGCGGCCGTGATCACCGCCTCGGGATCGCCGCCGGCAAGGATCATCAGGCGCTCGACGTTATTGCGCAGCTGTCGCACGTTGCCCGGCCAGTCGTGCGACTGCAGGACGGCGAGCGCGTCGGCGCCGACCGTGCGCTTGGGCAGTCCGGTCGCCTGCGAAATCTGCGTCATGAAATATTCGACGAGTTCGGGAATGTCCTCGCGCCGTTCCGCAAGCGACGGCACACGGATCGGCACCACCGACAGCCGGTGATAAAGGTCCTCGCGAAACCTGCCGGCTGCGATTTCGGCCTCGATGTTGCGACTGGTCGAGGAGATGATACGAACGTCGACCGTCACCTTGGTGTTGCCGCCGACCCGCTGGAATGTCTGGTCGACCAGAACGCGCAAGATTTTGTTCTGGGTCTCGCGCGGCATGTCGGCGATTTCATCGATGAACAGCGTGCCGCCGTGCGCTTCTTCCAGCGCGCCGACCTTGCGGCTTTGCGTGCCGTTGCTGGCCTCGACGCCGAACAGTTCGATCTCCATGTGTTCGGGCGTGATGGCGGCCGCGTTGATGACCATGAACGGGGCGTCGGCACGCGCCGAACGGGCGTGAAGGGTGCGCGCCGCAAGTTCCTTGCCGCTGCCCGAAGCGCCGACGATGAGGATGCGGCTGTTGGTGGGCGCCACCTTCTCGACCGTCTGCCGCAACTGATTGGCGGACGCCGAATGGCCAACGACCATGCTCTGCGATGGTGCGAATTGCTTGAGTTCCTTCACCTCGCGCTTGAGCCGCGAATTTTCCAGCGCGCGCTCGGCAACGAGCAGCAGCCGGTCGGCCTTGAAGGGCTTTTCGATAAAGTCGTAAGCGCCGCGCTTGATGGCGGACACGGCGGTTTCGATATTGCCGTGCCCGGAGATCATGACGATCGGCAATTCAGGATGTTCGAGCTTGAGCGAGTCGAGAAGCTGCAGGCCGTCAAGCCGGCTATTTTGCAGCCAGATGTCGAGAAAGATCAGGTTGGGCCGGCGCGCGACTACCGACCCCAGAGCCTCGTCGCTGTTGGGAGCAGTGCGCGTGGCGTAGCCCTCGTCCTGCAGGATGCCCGCGACCAGTTCGCGGATATCGGCTTCGTCGTCGACGATAAGGATGTCGGAAGGCATGGTCAGATCACCATCTCGGGCTTTGGCGCGGTCTCGGTGGCGGGAGCGGGGTCCGCGATGAAGCGAAGCTGCATCCAGGCGCCCCGGGCTCCTGGGAATTTTTCCGAAGCGTCGCGCAGGTCAAGGCGCCCGCCGTGTTCCTCAAGAATTCGCCCGACAATGGCGAGACCGAGGCCGGTGCCTTTTTCGCGCGTGGTCACGTAAGGCTCAAGCAGCCGTGCCCTGTTCTCTTTCGGCAGGCCGATGCCGTTGTCGATAACGTCGACGGTGACCTCGTTGCCCTCGCGCCGAGCGCTGATGACGATGCGGCCGCGGCCGAGTTCGGCGGCCGGAACGGCGCCGATTGCTTCGGTGGCATTCTTGACGATGTTGGTCAGCGCCTGCGAGATCAGCCGCCTGTCGAACCGTGCCGGCATGGGTTCCGGAGGCAGCTCGGCATCGAAATCGATATCGGGATGGGCGACGCGCAGCAGGAACACCGCTTGCCGCACCGTTTCAGCCACGTCTTCTTCGGCGATGACCGCCTTCGGCATCCGCGCGAAGCGTGAAAACTCATCGACCATGCGTTTGATGTCGTCGACCTGGCGTATGATCGTGTCGGTGCATTGTTGGAAGATCGCAGCGTCCTCGACGATGACTTTGCCGTATTTGCGGCGCAGACGTTCCGCCGACAATTGAATTGGCGTCAATGGATTCTTGATCTCGTGGGCGATACGGCGCGCGATGTCGGCCCATGCCGAGGATCGCTGCGCGAGAACCAGCTCGGTAATGTCATCGATGGTGATGACGTAACCTTGATCGGACTCAGGTGCCTGCTCGCTGGTGACGCGGATCGAAAAATTGCGCTCTTGTCCGTCGCGCGTCACCGCAATCTGGCGCTGGATCAGGCGCTGATTGCTGCCACGCGCGGCGGTAAAGACCTCGCCGAGTTCGGCCGCGATGTCCTGTAGCGGGTGGCCGAGCGCTTCGGATTCGGTGCGCCCGATCAAGCGTTCGGCCGAGCGATTGAGGATGGTGATGCGCCCTTCGGCATTGACGCCGATGACGCCGGCACTGGCTCCCGACAGAACAGCCTCGGTGAACCGGCGTCGGCTGTCGATGAGATCGCGGGCGCGCACGATGTCCTCGTGCTGTGTGCGCAACTCGGCCGTCATCTTGTTGAATGTCTCGCCGAGATGAGCGAGATCGCCTTCGGACTTGTACACCGGCACCTGGATATTGAGATTGCCGGTGGACACCATATTGGCGGCGCCGATCAATCGTCGTATCGGGGCAACCAGCCTGTTGGCAAAATCGAGCCCAATCCAGGCCGACGAGAGCAGCACAATCAGCGCAATCACGGCAAACATCAGCGCGAAGGCGATCTGTATGCCGAGCTTGCGTGCCTCGAGATTCGCGTACTCGCTGATGCTCTCTTGCGTCGCGGCCAATTGCGCCACGACGCGCGGGTCAAGCATCTGGGCCGCATAGAGGTAGAGATCGCCATAGCCGTGCAGCTTCACCGCCGCGGCGACGTGATCGCCCTGGGGAATGAGCGCGACCTGCGGCTCCGTCTCTGAAATATGGCTGAGCAGTTCCGGGGATGGCAACACGACCGGTTTGTTCATGGTGACGTCGGCGCGCTCGACGGTCTCGCCCTTCTGCGTGATGATGATCGCGGCGGACAGCCCTCGCCCCTTGGCTTGCTCGGTCAAAAACTGCCGGAATTGAACCCGGTCCTGGTCGTAAAGCGGCTTGGCGCGGGCGACGTCGTAGGCCATGGCGAGAATTTCGCCGCGAATGATCTGGGCGTGATCGGCCACGTAGGCATTGGCCACGATCAGCGACTGCTGGATCATGGCGCGTGTCCGCGTCGAGAAAAATCGGTCGAGGCCGCGGTCAAGAGTCGTGCTCGCCACGACCGATACAAGTACTGCCGGAACCGCGGCGATCACAGCGAACAGACCGACGATCTGGACGTGCAGCCGCGACCCGGCGCGGCCGCGGCGGCGCGCCTGTACGACGACCCAGACTTCACGTCCAATAATCGCGAGCAGCAACAGCCCGGTGATGACGTTCCCGAGCAGAAGCTCCTTGACCACTGAGTCGACCGGCACAATCGGTGTCAGACCGGCCAGCACCAGGAAGGTGGCAGTGGCCGACAACAATGCGACGAAGACGGCGATGGCCCCAATCAGGCGCGAAGCCGCCGGCATAGGCGCTGACGTCGCCGATTCGATGGGCGCGACTTGATCGACAGTTGTCATGAACGCCTAAGAGGATGCCGGGCTGCGATGAGGGTGCCGACTGAACGGGACCCGGCCATCCGTTCCCCCAAGTGATGCTTTTATACAACAATGTTGCCCAATTGCGACAATTCCTGGGCGCCATTTTTAATAAGTCGCGCGGAATCGGCCGGCGGTCAGGCCCGCGGGAATCGTTCAAACCGGTATGAGGCAGCGGGTCTCAGCCCCCGCTAGTGCGATAAACCTGAATCTCGAGATCGCGAATTTTCTTCCGTAGCGTATTGCGGTTGACGCCGAGGAGATCGGCGGCGCGGATCTGATTGCCGTGTGTCGCCGTCAGCGCAGCCGACAGCAACGGCGCCTCTATCTCGCGAAGGATACGATGGTAGAGCCCGGGAGGGGGCAAGCCGTCGTCGAAACCCGAGAAGTAGCGCGCGAGGTAGCGCTCGACCGCGCTCGACAGGTTATCCTCGACACGGCTGGACTCGGCCGTTGCGGCAAGCACGGGCTGCGCAAGTTCGGCGTCGACGACCGCCGCCGTGATCGTCTCCTGCGGATAGAGCGCAGCAAGACGCCGCGCCAAGTTTTCCAATTCGCGCACGTTGCCTGGCCAGCGATGGCGCTTGATACGCTCGAGCGCAGCCTGATCGATCTGCTTGAGCGGCAGTCCCTCCCGCGCCACCAGCGTGAAAAAGTGCCGGATCAGGTCGGGAATGTCCTCGGTGCGCTCGCGCAACGGCGGCAGCCGCAACGGAACCACGTTGAGCCGGAAGTACAAATCCTCGCGGAACAGGCCCTGCTGGATAAGCAGGCGCAAATCCTTGTTGGTGGCCGCGATGATGCGCACATCCGCCTTGATCGGCGTGCGCCCGCCGACGGTCGTGTACTCGCCCTGCTGCAGGACGCGTAACAGCCGCGTTTGCGCCTCCATCGGCATGTCGCCGATCTCATCGAGAAACAGCGTGCCGCCCTCGGCCTGCTCGAAGCGGCCGGCACTGCGGCTGTTCGCGCCAGTGAAGGCGCCTTTCTCATGGCCGAACAATTCCGACTCGATGAGATCGCGCGGGATCGCCGCCATGTTGATGGCGACGAATGGCCCGTTGCGCCGCTTGCCGTAATCGTGCAGCGCGCGCGCCACCAGTTCCTTGCCGGTGCCGGACTCCCCGGAAATCATCACCGTGAGGTCGGTCTGCATCAGCCGCGCCAGCACGCGGTAGATTTCCTGCATCGCCGGCGAGCGGCCGATCAGCGGAATCGAATCGAACTCTTCGACCTTCGGTGTCTGGCGCGCCTTCTCCTTCGGTTCCGACAGCGCCCGACCGACGATTGCGATCAGTTCCTTGAGGTCGAACGGTTTGGGCAGATATTCGTAGGCACCACGCTCCGAGGCGCGAATTGCGGTCATAAACGTGTTCTGCGCGCTCATGATGATGATCGGCAGCTCGGGCCGCGCCTTCTTGATGCGTGGCAGCATGTCGAAGGCGCTTTCGTCCGGCAGCAATACGTCGGTGATAACCAGGTCACCGTCACCCTGGCTGATCCAGCGCCACATTGTGGCGGCGTTGCCGGTCGAACGCACCTCATAGCCGGCACGCGACAGCGCTTGATTGAGCACCGTCCTGATCGCCGCATCATCGTCGGCGACGAGAATGCTTCCCGCGGGCATCAAGAATCCCCTTGTGGCCGTGAGGCGCCGTCCGGCCCGGCTCCCGCACTGGCGGTGTATTTAGGCATGAGAAGTCGAAAGACGGTGCGGCGTGGCTGCGACTCGCATTCGATGATGCCGCCGTGGTCGCCGACAATTTTGGAGACGAGCGCGAGACCGAGCCCCGAGCCGCTGGGCTTGGTGGTGACGAACGGGTCGAAGAGATGCTGCATCAACTCGTCGGGAACGCCCGGGCCGTTGTCGCGCACGCAAAATTCGAGCGGCAACGAGACGCGCGCCTTAGCGCCCGGCAGCGACAGCCGCACGCCGGGCCGAAACGCCGTAGTCAGGGCGATCTCGCCGCCGGCGGTATTCTCGCCGATCGCTTCGGCTGCATTCTTGATCAGGTTGAGAAAAACCTGCACGAGCTGATCGCGGTTGGCGAGCACCGGCGGCAGTGACGGATCGTAGTCTTCGACGAATTTCATGTTGCGGGCAAAGCCCGACTGCGCCAGCCGCTTCACGTGTTCGAGCACGACGTGAATGTTGATCGGCTCGCGTTCGACCGGTCGCTCGTCGCCGAACACTTCCATGCGATCGACGAGCTTCACGATGCGGTCGGCTTCGTCGCAGATGAGCCGCGTGAGCGTGCGATCGTCGTCGACGACCGACTGTTCCAGAAGCTGCGCCGCGCCGCGAATGCCGGACAGCGGGTTTTTGATTTCGTGCGCCAGCATGGCGGCAAGCGCGATCACCGAGCGCGCCGCGCCGCGATGTGTCAGTTGGCGGTCCATCTTGTCCGCGATGGTCCGCTCCTGGAGCATGATCACCACATAGTCCGGCTGCTCCGGCAGCGGCGCGACATGCATATCGACCAGGCGATCGCCCGGGTTACGCGGCGTGCCCAGATCGACCTTATATTCGTTGACCGCAGCGCCGCGGGTGCGCACCTGCTCGACCAGGGTGAGCAAGGGGCTGCCGAACGGCACGAGATCGCCGAGCGACTGCCGCCGAAGGAGCGGGACCGAGACCTCGAAGAATGCTTCGGCCGCCGCATTGGCGTCCACCACCCTGCCGTCGGGTGCGACAACGATGACCGGATGTGGCAGTGCATTAAGCACGGCGTCGGCGGCCGAGACCATGACGAGAGGTTCGGCCGGGCTCATGCAGGGTCCTTCGCGGAGGCCCCTGCAACTCGGCAAAAGCTGAGGAGTCCCAGCTTTTTAAGCGCTGGCGGCATAATTCGGGAAGAGCGGCGTCTCGGCGTCAACGGCGTATGCTCACTAATTAGGCTAAAACAATCGTGCTTATAGTTTAGCCAAATCGCCGCCTCGCGCAAGTGCTGCAGTGCAATATCCCTAACCCGTGTGCATAGCCGTCGAGCCGCTTAAATTATGCGGCGGCATCGTCCTTCTCCGTTCGCACATTGTGGGCACATGCGCTAAAGCGGGCCGCGAAACGGAAGCGGGCATTTGCGATGGGGATCGTTGCGGCAGTGATCGTTGCGGCTGGCCGGGGCCAGCGCGTCGGCGGCGACATCCCCAAGCAATACAGGGCCATTGCCGGCACACCCGTCATCCGCTCGACGCTTGCCGCGTTTGCGAGCCACGGGCAGATCGATGTGATCCAGCCGGTCATCCATTTTGCGGATCAGGACCTGTTCCGCGGCGCGAGCCGTGGCCTCGGCAAGCTCCGCGATCCAGTCGCCGGCGGTGCTACGCGACAGATATCGGTGCGGGCCGGCGTGCAGGCTCTGGCGGAACACGCGCCCGATTTGATTCTCGTCCACGATGCGGCGCGGCCGTTTCTCAGCGCGGACTTGATCGGCCGCGCCATCGAGGCGGGACGGCAATTTGGCGCCGCGGTACCCGGGGTCGCAATTGCCGACACGGTGAAAAAGATCGACACCGGCTCGATGGTGAGCGAAACGCTCAATCGCAGCCTGCTGCGGACGGTGCAGACACCGCAGGCCTTTGCCTATTCACTGATCGCGGAGGCGCATCGGCGGGCGGAAGCAGCCGGGCGCGATGACTTTACCGATGACGCGGCACTCGCCGAATGGGCCGGTCACAGTGTCCACGTATTCGCAGGGGAAGCCGGCAACGTGAAACTGACCACCAACGAGGATTTCACCCGCGCCGAGCTGCTGCACGCGGCAGCGCTTGCCGACGTGCGCATCGGCAACGGATTCGACGTTCATATCTTCGCGGACGGCGATCACGTCATGCTGGGCGGCGTGCGCATTCCGCATACGCACGGCGTCAGCGGGCATTCGGACGCTGACGTTGTGCTGCACGCTTTGGTCGACGCAATCCTGGGCGCGCTGGCCGAGGGCGATATCGGCCAGCATTTTCCGCCGACCGATCCGCAATGGCGCGGCGCCTCTTCGGACCGCTTCCTGGCTTTCGCCTGCGAACGCGTCCGCGCGCGGGACGGCCTCATTGGCAATCTCGATGTCACCATCGTCTGCGAAGCGCCTCGCGTTTCGCCGCATCGCGACGCCATGCGTGCGCGGATCGCCGAGATTGCAGCCATCCCCGCTGAGCGCGTTGCGGTCAAAGCGACGACGAGTGAAAAGCTCGGCTTTACTGGGCGCGGCGAAGGCATCGTCGCCATGGCGACCGCAACGGTGCGGTTGCCGTGGAGCGGCGCGTGATGGACGCCAAGCTCCGGACCGCAGCCAAGCGCCTGCTCGATCTCTGCCGTGTGCGCGGCTTGCGCGTCGCGACCGCAGAATCCTGCACCGGCGGGCTCGTCGCCGGGGCACTTACCGAGATTGCCGGCTCTTCGGACGTCGTCGAGCGCGGCTTCGTCGTCTATTCGAACGCCGCCAAGGAAAGCATGCTCGGCGTGCCGCCGTCGACGCTTAAGCGCTACGGCGCGGTGAGCGCACAGACCGCGATTGCGATGGCGGCCGGGGCGCTGAAAAACTCTGAAGCCGATATTACCGTGTCGATCACCGGCATCGCCGGCCCCGGCGGCGGCTCCAGACAAAAGCCGGTCGGCTTGGTGCATTTCGCCGCGGCGAGCCGCGACGGCAGGTCGCTGCACGAGCGTAAGCTATACGGCAAAATTGGTCGTCGTCGCGTGCGCGAGCGCTCGGTCCTGCAGGCACTCGAAATGTTGGATAAGCTGGCGCAGGAACCTGACGGCTCGCGCTAGCAAGGTATTCGCACCGTCTAGGTGCTGTACACTTCATCCGCTCGACGCTCGAAGGCGCCCGCGAAGCGGCGGAATGCGGCATCGAACACGCCGCCCATGAGCAGCCCGAGCGTGCGGCTGCGAAATTCGTATGTAAGAAAAAACTCGACTTCGCAGTTCTTGTCGTCCACCGGACGGAACGTCCAGCGGTTGTTCATGCGCCGGAAGGGACCTTCGATATATTCCACCAGGATCGTGAGCCGTTCGCGCTCCAGCGTCACACGGCTGGTAAAGGTTTCGCGAACGATCTTATAGGCGATCGTCATATCGGCGACGATCACCTCCTTGCCACTATTCTCAGACGTGCGTTTGCGCACTTTCAGCGATTGGCACAGCGGCACGAATTCCGGATAGCGCTCGACGTCGGCCACAAGGTCAAACATGTCGGTGGCGCTGTGCTGCACGCGCCTTCTCGTAGAAAATTCGGGCATCGATCAGCGCGCCGCCCGCGCTGCCTTGAGCCGGGCAAAATCCTCGCCGGCGTGGTGTGAGGAACGCGTCAGCGGCGAAGCCGACACCATCGCAAAGCCTTTGGCGCGGGCGATCGTCGCCAAAGCCTCGAACTCGTCCGGTGGCACAAAGCGGATTACGGCGTGGTGTTTGCGCGACGGCTGCAGGTATTGGCCGATGGTGAGAAAATCGACATCGGCGGCGCGCAGGTCGTCCATCAGCTGGAGGATTTCATCGCGTTCCTCGCCGAGCCCGACCATGATGCCAGACTTGGTGAACATCTGCGGGTCGATGTCCTTGACCTTCTGTAGAAGCCGCACTGACGCAAAGTAGCGGGCGCCCGGTCGAACCGTGAGGTATTTTGCCGGCACAGTCTCAAGATTGTGGTTGAAGATGTCCGGCCGCGCCGCCACCACCGTCTCTGCCGCGCCTTCTTTGCGCAGGAAGTCCGGCGTCAGCACTTCGATCGTGGTCTTAGGGCAGCGCGCACGGA
>DATCBO010000094.1:0-6569 GCA_036511795.1 Xanthobacteraceae bacterium | reverse complement strand
GCGGCAGCTCGCGCGCCTCTTCCATGAGGCCGTCGACGCCGCCGGGATCAGGAAGAACGTCACGCTGCATGTGCTTCGCCACAGCTTTGCAACGCATCTGCTGGAACGCGGCACCGATATCCGCATCATCCAGGCGCTCCTCGAAACAGCTTCATACTGCCCGCGAACACTGGACCGAGGGCAAGGTTCACTATCGGTTTCACCCGCGCTGCGGGGAGGTGGTTGCGATCAAGCGGCGATTGAGCCGCTACGGCGTGGATCTGGTTGTCATCGAACAAGCCGACGGATCGCTTGCTCAATTGCCGGCGTGGATGCTGCGGGAGGCGGCGGCGCTTTTGGAATTGCGCCCCGAGCCACGTTTTCCCCTTGAAGTCCTGCGCTCGCTGCGTGCCGAGGTCGATGCGCTCCTAGGCTTTCTCCCATCCGAGTCGGATCTGGAGAAGGACGGGAATGATGCAGACTTTCGAAAATCAGCAGCCGAGCCTACTCGAGCTCATCGAGGAAGTACCGCGCATTGCACTGGCTCCGGTGCAGAAGGCCCAACTGGCGACGCTGGTGGAAACCCTGCTCGCCGTGATCGCCGCAGCGCTCGCAAGGGAGGCCGGCAATGAGCAAGATCACCAGTGAGCATCTGGGGCGCGGGGCCTACGTTTACATTCGCCAATCGACGGCCGACCAGCTCTTGCACAACCATGAGAGCCGCCGTCGGCAATATGGCCTGGCCGATCGCGCTCGCACACTCGGCTGGTCCACCGTCGAGGTCATTGACGACGATCTCGGACGTTCCGGCGGTGGGATAACGCGGCCCGGCTTCGAACGCCTGATCGCGGCGATCTGCGCCGGCAATGTCGGCGCCGTGCTCGCAATCGAAGCTTCACGTCTGGCGCGCAACGGCCGTGACTGGCATACGCTGATCGACTTCTGTGGATTGGTTGGAACGATTATCGTCGACGAGGACGGAATCTACGATCCTCGGCATCCCAATGATCGGTTGCTGCTCGGCATGAAGGGAACGATGAGCGAATTGGAGCTGTCGCTGTTCCGCCAGCGCTCGCAGGAGGCGCTGAAACAGAAAGCGCGGCGTGGCGCGCTTTTTCTCGGTGTTGCGGCGGGCTACGTGAAGTCCGGGCGCGACCGGATCGAGAAGGACCCGGACGGCCGAGTGCGGGAAGCCCTGCAGCTGGTGTTCTCGAAATTCGCCGAGCTTCGCAGTGCCCGTCAGGTTCATATCTGGTTGCGAGAGGAAGGCATTGTGCTTCCCGCCAAGTCGCGGCGATCCGAGGCTCTCGGCGTCGTCTGGAAATTGCCCGCTTATAATGCCGTCCACAACATACTGACCAATCCGATCTACGCCGGCGCCTATGCATTCGGGCGCACAGGGAGCCAGGTCAGCGTTGTCGAGGGCCGCAAACACATCCGCCGCGGTGTGCGCCGCGCGATCGCCGAATGGGGCGTGCTGCTCAAGGATCAGCACGAGGGCTACATCACCTGGGACGAGTTCGAGCTCAATCAGCGCCTCATCGCCGACAATGCGACCGGCATGGGACGGACGATTGCCAGAGGCGCGGTACGCCAAGGCGAAGTGCTTCTCGCAGGACTCCTGCGCTGCGGTCATTGCGGCCGCAAGCTGCAGGTGCACTACAGCGGTAAGCTCGGCCGCTATAACTGCTATGGCGCCCATATGAACCATGGTACGGCACGCTGCATCTCGCTCGGCAATCGTAGTGCTGACGCTGCGGTCAGCACCGAGGTCCTGCGCGTCCTGGCTCCGCTCGGAATGGACGCTGCGGTCAAGGTTCTGGACGCACAGACAAGCGAAACGTCGGCAACAGAGAGGCAACTTGAGCTGGCGCTGGCCCAGGCGCGTTATGAGGTGGCTCACGCCCGGCGGCAATACGACGCCGTCGATCCGGCCAATCGCCTCGTGGCTGGAGAGCTGGAGCGGCGCTGGAACGAAGCGCTTGCGGCGGTACACCGCGCCGAAGGCGACATTGCTGCCGTGGTTGCGCGAAAACGACCGCCGCTCGGCGATACCGAACGCAAGCAGTTGATCGCACTCGGCGCCGACCTGGCGCGTGCATGGTCGCACCCGGCTGCAACAGCGGCCATCCGCAAGCGGATACTGCGCACAGCGCTCCACGAGATCGTGGTGAAGAAGCAGGGCCCGGTCGTCGATCTCGTCCTGCACTGGCAGGGCGGTGATCACACGGCCCTGCAGCTCAAGCTCAGGCTGAATGCAGCCGGTCGGCACCATTCGCGCGTTCCCGAGGATACGATCGCCCTCGTCCGCGAACTGGCCCGACTGATGCCAGACGCCCAGATCGCGCGGCTGCTCAATCGTTGTGGCAAACCGACTGGTCACGGCAACGGCTGGACCGAGCAGCGCGTGCGCGGCTTCCGCAGCCACCACGAAATCGCGGGCTACCGGGACGGCGAATGGGCCGAACGCGGCGAGATCACGCTTATGGCCGCGGCGGAGATCATTGGCGTGCACAAGATGACGGCGCTGCGCATGATCAAGCGCGGTGACATCAAGGGACGGCAGCCCTGTCCTGAAGCGCCGTGGGTCATCAACGCCGACGACGTCGCCGCGTTCGCGGCAAAGACGCCACCGAAACGGCCGGTAACACCAAATCCCGGTCAATCGACCTTTGACTTTCAATAACATAGGAGGATGCGCACTATGGCGCGTGACTGCTTGGGCATAACAATCTGTCGTCCACGGCGCGCTACACCCAAGTTGCCACCCATACGATCCGGGCGACGCAGAGCCCGTTCGATCGCCTGTCGCTTGAGGTAACGCCACCCGGGTGAAGGAACGTTGAGACGCGGGCCATGGTCCGCACCGATTTTCATCCGAACAGGCCCGTCATTGAGATCGCCGATGTCCTGCGCCGCCATGGCGATGCTTATCGCCATGCGCACGCCGGCCATCTCGGCCGTGTCGAACGGCGCGTGATGAGCGCAATCATCGCGTGCCGGACGGGGGCGCTCGGCGGTCACGTCGAGGCCTGCGACGACTGCGGCATGACGCGGATCGCCTACAACTCCTGCCTTATGGGCAAATCCATTAATGGGGAGCTGGCGTGCCGGCATCAGCATTTTTCGGTGAATTGTAGCGATCTTTGTCTCCATAACATTGCAGTCCTGCGCCTCCGTCGGCTCGGCCACCGATGGCCGATCACAAACGGGGACGAACATGTTGGAGACCTACTTCTCGGCGTCGAAGATGCTGGGGCATCTGCGGAGCGGGCCAAGCGGACGATACCTTGACGGTTTCGCAGCCGCGCTTGAGCGGCATGGCTATAGCGCCGGCACGGCCGTGCGATATTTGCGGGCGGCAGCGCACCTCGGCCATGTTGTGGCCCGGCAAGGGGCAGTGCCGTGCGACATTGATCTGGCGGTGTTCAGCGAGCACTTGCGCACTTGTCGATGTCCGCGCGCCATGGGAGGGCGTCGCAACCACCACACCATTTTCGGCGCCAGGCTCTTTCGCCAGCACCTTGTCGAAATCGGCGTTTGCTGGTCCGCCGCTACCGTATTGCAGCATGCCGAGCCGTGCCTGGTGGCTCACTTCAAAGTGTGGCTGCGTAAGCACCGCGGGGCGTCTGATTCCACCATCAAGCTCTACGCCCACGACGCCGCCCACTTGATGGCGGCACTCGGGGACAATCCAGAAAGGTGGAAACCGGCCGCCATTCGCAGCTTTTTCCTGGACCGCGCCAACCATTGCGGCAATGGAACCGTCGAGAAGCTGACGACCAGCCTGCGCGCGTTCTTGCGGTATCTTGCTGTCAAAGGCCGCTGCCGAGCAGGTCTCGCCGATGTCGTTCCTAGCTATGCCCATTGGCGGCTTGCCGACTTGCCGCGATATCTGGCGGCGGAGCAGGTGAACCGGCTGATCGCGGCATGCGATGGCGACGTCCTTGGGCGCCGGCGTGATCGCGCGATCCTCTTGCTCTTGGTGCGCCTCGGGCTGCGGGCCGGCGACGTGGCGCAACTGCGCCTCGACGACATCGAGTGGGAGACGGGCTCGCTGCGGGTCACAGGCAAGTCGCGCTACGAGGTGCGTCTGCCGCTTCCGCAAGACGTCGGGGATGCGATCGCCACCTATCTCGCGTGCCGCCCTTCGACCTGCCCGAGCGATCACGTGTTCCTGCGCAATATCGCGCCGTTTCGACCGTTCCGGAAAGGTGACGGCGTCTCGTCGGTGGTGAAACGCCTCATGCAGCGGGCCGGCGTCGTGGCGCCAGTCAAGGGGGCGCACATCCTGCGACACACGGCGGCGACGGAGATGCTGCGTCATGGCGTTCCGCTCGAGAAGATCGGGTTGGTCCTGCGGCACCGAGGCATCGACACGACGGCCCATTACGCCAAGGCCGATGTCACGCTCCTAAAGCAAATCGCGCAGCCCTGGCCGGAGGTTCTCTGATGTTGAAGGCCATCGAGGCTTATCTGGCGCTCCGCCGCGCCACTGGATTCGCGATGCTGAATGCGGAATACCTGCTCAAGAGCTTTGCCGCCTTTGCGACCGAGCGCGGGCAAACGCATGTCCACACGCAAGCCGCAATCGATTGGGCGGCGCGCGGACCGTCTGTCGCGCAACGCGATGTCCGGCTGAAAGCCGTCTGCCGCTTTGTGCGTCATGTCCGGGTTGAAGACGCCCGGCATGAGTTGCCGCCGGTCAATCACTTCGGCGCCCGCAAGACGCGGCGCTCGCCGCATATCTACTCAGCAGCGGAGATCGATCGCCTGATCGAGGCCGCTCTTCGGCTTCGACCCAAAGGCGGCTTGCGCTCACAGACCTATGCGACATTGATCGCACTGCTCTTGGTAACCGGGCTGAGGATCTCCGAAGCGCTGAAGTTGACGGTCGCCGACGTGACGGGCGACGGCCTGCTGATCCGCGAGACCAAGTTCCGGAAAACCCGCTTGGCGCCGCTGCACGACACGGCAGTAGCGGGCTTGAAGCGCTATCTGGCGCGTCGCCGGCCCCGTTCCGAAGCTGATTCGGTGTTCGTCGACGCGCGTGGTCTGCCGCTGCGCTACATTGCGGTCAAAGAGACCTTCGACAGGCTGGTCGGCAGGGCAGGTATCGTACCGGCGGCGAAGCGCCGCCCGCGTCTGCACGATCTGCGGCACACGTTTGCGGTGCGCGCGCTGCAAGGCAGTCCGGCGGATCGAAGCCGAAGCGGCGCGCATATGGCGGCGCTTGCGACCTACATGGGTCACGTCAACATCTATGCGACCTACTGGTACCTGGAGGCCACCGCCGACCTCATGCGCGACGTCGCCGCGGCCGGTGAAGGGTTCATCGCCGAAGGGAGGCAATCATGACGCCGATTGCTCCCCTCATCGAATCGTTCCTCGTTGAGACACTCGCCCGCCAGCGGGGCGTCAGCCGGCATACACGCGACTCCTATGCCCTGAGCTTCCAGTTGCTCTTCATGTTCGCTGCAAAAAGCCTGAAGGTCTCGCCATCGGCGCTGACGCTGGAGCAACTCGACGCCGGCCTCATCAGCGCCTTCCTGGAGTATCTCGAGGATAAGCGCAAAAACGCGCCGGTGACGCGCAATGTCCGGCTGGCGGCCATCAAGTCCTTCTTCCGCTTCCTCGAGTACAGGCAGCCGGCAGCCCTGGAGCATGTCCGCCGCGTCCTGGCGATCCCGTTCAAGAAAACGGATCGGCGTCTGGTCCCCTATCTTCTGCGGGAGGAGCTGCAAGCGGTGCTCGACGCTCCGGATCCCGCCACGCGCGATGGCATCCGCGACCGGGCGATGCTGCATCTGGCGGTTTGTGCGGGTCTGCGCGTGTCCGAGCTGACCGGGTTGAAGCTCGAGGACATCGACCTGTCGTCGATGAGCATTCGTGTTCTTGGCAAGGGACGGCGGGAACGGGCGCTCCCCTTGTGGAAGACCACGGCCGCAGCCCTGCGCGCCTGGCTCGCCGTTCGCGGCCGGGTCGCAGCACCCGAGGTGTTCGTCAACGCCCGGGGAGAACCGCTGAGCCGATGGGGCTTCGCCTATCTGCTCAAACAGCATGCGGCGACCGCCGCTCGAGCGCATCCCGGCCTCGACAAGAAACGCATCTCGCCCCACGTGCTCAGGCACACATGTGCGATGATCATCCTGCAAGCAACGCAGGACATCCGTAAGGTGTCGCTGTGATTGGGGCACGCCACTCTGACGACCACTGAAATCTACACGCGTGGCGATCCGACAGAGAAGCTCGACGCCATGGAATCGATCGTTCCACCGCATCTGCGGCGCGGCGCGTTCCAGCCGTCCGACAGGCTGATCGCGCTCCTCAAGCGCTCTTCGTAATGGTGAGCCGAATTGGCGGCGGCGGACACAAGAGCGCGATCAAGTCGCCGCCAGCTCCCCATTAATGGATTTGCCCATAAGGCACGTAATGGGCGACGCCCATTACCTGCCGCAATCGGCATTGCCCAAAGTGTCAGGGCGCCGCCGCCAAACAATGGCTCGCCGAGCGCCAGGCCGAGCTGTTGCCGGTGCCCTACTTCCACGTCGTGTTCACATTGCCGGCGCCGATCACCGACATCGCCTACC
>DATCBO010000093.1:0-4887 GCA_036511795.1 Xanthobacteraceae bacterium | reverse complement strand
GCGCCTTTGCCCAGCCGATGCAGGATGGACGCCTCGCGGCCTTGCCGGTGCCGGATCAGAAACTCGACGTAGCGCGTCGCCTCGCGCACCGGCGCGCCGTGTCCGGAGAGGTAAGTCGGCTCGCGGCGGCGCGCGAGTTTTTGCAGCGACGCCATGTAGTCGCTCATCGCGCCATCGGGCGGCGCCACGATGGTGGTCGACCACGCCATGACGTGATCGCCGGCGAATAAAATGTCGCCTTCCTTGTAGGCGAACGCCATGTGATTGGCGGTGTGGCCGGGCGTCGTCACCGCCTCCATGGTCCAGCCGTCGCCGCTGACCGTATCGCCGTCTTTGAGCGCGGTGTCGGGACGAAAGTCCATGTCGGCGGAGGCGTCGAGCCGGCGCGTGTCGCCGATGTGCAACGGGCGCGACAGCCGGTGCGGCCCTTCGGCGAAAACCGTGGCGCCGGTCGCGGCCTTGATCTTCGGCACGGCGGGCGAATGGTCGCGATGGGTGTGCGTGACGAAAATGTGGGTCACGGTCTCGCCGCGCACCGCATCGAGCAGCGCCGTCACATGGGCGTCGTCGTCCGGGCCGGGATCGACGATCGCGACTTTGCCGCGCCCGAGGATGTAGCTCATCGTGCCCTTGAAGGTGAACGGCCCCGGGTTGTTGGCGACGATCGCCCGCACATTCGGCGCCACCTCTTTGGGGGTGTCGGGCATAAGATCGAAAGACTTATCGAATGGGATGTCGTCGCTCACTGCGGCTGCCATGCTCTATGTCGGGAGCATTCAGTAATCATGGCGCGCAAAAGCGTGCAACCACGGGAAAGTGTGCGTCGCGGTTAAATGCAATGCTCGGAAAATAAAATGGAGCCCCGGTGCCGGGATGTCCGGGGCTCCAGCGCTCTCATTCAACACGTGAGTGAGACCGAGATCGCAGAGCCTATTATGCAAAGCGCGGGCCAACTCCGGGATGGCTAAACCTGCTGGCAAATTCAGTGGATTCATCGGCGTTTTCGCAGGTCTTTGTTGGGCCGGTGTCGAAGCAGGCGGCAGCTGGCTATTTTGCAGGCAGGGTTCCTCAAAACGGCGTGCGGCTGCGGATGGCGGCCGCGATCGTGCCCTCGTCGAGATAGTCGAGTTCCCCGCCGACCGGCACGCCATGCGCGAGCCGCGTTATTTTAATGTCGCGGTCGTGCAGCAGATCGGTGATGTAGTGGGCGGTGCTCTGGCCGTCGACGGTGGCGCTGAGCGCCAGGATCAGTTCCTTCACCGCCGGATCGTGGGCGCGCCTGATCAGCGCATCGATGGTGAGATCATCCGGCCCGACGCCGTCGAGCGGCGACAACGTGCCGCCGAGCACATGGTAGCGCGCGTTGAGCGCATGCGCACGCTCCAGCGCCCACAGGTCGGCGACGTCGGCCACCACCACGATCGCGGATTCATCGCGCCGTACGTCGGTGCAGATCGTGCACGGATTCTGCGTGTCGATGTTGCCGCAGGTCCGGCAGATCTGGATTTTCTCCATTGCGGTCTGCAACGCGGCGGCGAGCGGCGCCATCAGGACTTCGCGCTTCTTGATGAGATGCAAAGCCGCGCGCCGCGCCGAGCGCGGGCCGAGCCCCGGCAGGCGCGCCAGGAGCTGAATCAGCCGCTCAATTTCGGGGCCCGCGACCGCGGCTGGCATTATTCCCCTCCCCCTTGTGGGGAGGGGTTAGGGGTGGGGGTCGAGAGGTAAGGTAATTTCGTCGCCGACTGGGCGTCGCCTCCCGACCCCCACCCTGTCCCTCCCCACAAGGGGGAGGGAACGCAGCGGCGACATTTGTTATTTGTTCCAGCGGCCATCAAAACAACTTCAGTCCCGGCGGCAGCGGCAGGCCGCCGGTGAGCGCCTGCATCTTCTCGGCCAGCATCGCTTCAAGCTTGCGCTTGGCGTCGGCGTGGGCGGCGACGATGAGGTCTTCGACGATTTCCTTCTGGTCCGGCTTGAACAGCGAATCGTCGATGCGGATGTGGCGCAGATCGCCCTTGCCGGACAGCGTGACCGCGACCATGCCGGCGCCGGCCGCGCCCTCGACCTCGATGCGGTCGAGTTCGGCTTGCATCGCTTCCATCTTCGATTTGAATTCCGCGGCCTGTTTCATCAGGCCCATGAAGTCGGCCATTGTGGTTCCCTCGTAGGGGCGGCCCTTGTGGCCGCCCACCTCGCAAATCCAGGGCGGGCACAAGGCCCGCCCCTACGGTTCGTCGTCGGGGGCCTCGCTGTCCGCATTCAACGGCAGTTCCTCGGCATTGGTCGCGGCGGCGCCCGGCGGCTCGCGCACGGCGATGATTTCGGCGCCGGGAAATTTTGCCAGCACGGCCTGCACCAGCGGATCGGCGCGCACGCCGTCTTTCAGCTCGGCTTTGCGCGTCTCCGCCTGCGCCCGCAAGGTCGGCGCACCCGGCTCGCCGGAGATCACGACCATCCAGCGGCGGCCGGTCCAGGCGTTGAGTTTTTTCGACAGCTCGCCCGCTAGCACCTGCGTGGCGCCGGGCTCCAATGCGATTTCGATCTTGCCGTCCTCGAAGCGCACCAGCCGCACGTCGCGTTCGAGCGCGCTCTTGAGCGTCAGATCGCGCTTTTCGCCGGCGAGCGCAACGAGGTCATCGAAGCTCGCGAGCGCGCGAACCGGGACATTATCTGCTGCGGCGCGCGGCTCGCTGATGGCGGACGGCGCTGCCGTTGCAAGCGCCGCACGCGGCGCGCCGCGCGGACCACCTTGCGTTTCAGAACGCTGCGGCATCGTCGCGCGCGCCGGCAGCTCGGCGCGCGGTGGCACCGCGGTGGTTGCAGCTCCAGCGCCGTTGTCGCGGCCTGTGTCGCCAAGCGCGCGGATCACTTCGTCCGGCGTCGGCAGATCGGCCGCGTAGGCGATGCGGACCAACACCATTTCGGCGGCGGCGAGCGGCCGGCCCGCCGCTTCGACCTCGGCAATGCCCTTGAGCAGCATCTGCCAGGTGCGCGCCAACACCCGCATCGACAATTTTGACGCAAACTCGCGGCCGCGCGTGCGCTCCGCTTCCGTCAGAGACACATCGTCGGCGAGCGCCGGCACGATCTTCAGCCGCGTGACGAAATGCGTGAACTCGGCGAGGTCGCCCAGGATCATCGCCGGATCGGCGCCGGTATCGTATTGGTCGCGCAATTCGCCGAGCGCGCGCGGCATGTCGGCGCGCATCAGCGCCTCGAACAGATCGATCACGCGCGTGCGGTCGGCGAGGCCCAGCATGCCGCGCACGTCTTCGGCCCGCACCGGCCCCGCCGACATTTTTAAATTGCCGGCTCCGCCGGCATGGGCAATGGCTTGATCGAACAGCGATAGCGCATCGCGCACCGAGCCTTCGGCGGCGCGCGCGATCAGCGCCAGCGCCTCCGGCGCGGCCTCGATGCCTTCCTTGCCGGCGATGCCGGCCAGGTGCGCCACCAAGGCGGCGGCATCGATCCGGCGCAGATCGAAGCGCTGGCAGCGCGACAGCACCGTGATCGGCACCTTGCGGATTTCAGTGGTGGCGAACACGAACTTGGCGTGCGGCGGCGGCTCTTCCAGCGTCTTGAGCAGCGCGTTGAAGGCGGCGCCCGACAGCATGTGCACTTCGTCGAGGATGTAGACCTTGTAGCGCGCCGACACCGGCGCGTAGCGCACCGCGTCGTTGATGGCGCGCACGTCGTCGACGCCGTTATGCGACGCCGCGTCCATCTCGATGACGTCGAGATGCCGGCTCTCCATGATCGCCTGGTCGTGCACGCCGAGCACCGGCATGGATACCGTCGGACCTTTGATCGAACCGTCCGGCAGCTCGTAATTGAGCGCGCGCGCGAGAATCCGCGCCGTCGTGGTTTTGCCGACGCCGCGCACGCCGGTGAGAATCCAGGCCTGCGGAATCCGCCCGGTCTCGAACGCGTTGGTCAGCGTGCGCACCATGGCGTCCTGGCCGATCAGGTCGGCGAACGTCGATGGCCGATATTTGCGCGCGAGAACGCGGTAGGCACCCACAGCCAAGGCGTCTGAGTTGCCTTTAGCCTCTGCAACTGCAGGAGTTCGCTTTTCGGGTATCTTGTCACTCATTTTCGCACTTTACTCGGCCTCATCCTGAGGTGCGAGGCCGTGAAACGGCCGAGCCTCGAAGGATGGTGGATCACCATCGCCCTTCGAGGCTCGCTCCGCTCGCACCTCAGGGTGAGGACACGGGAGCGGCCAATCCGAAGGTGAAATAAAGTGGGAGGCTGACGAGCGACCCGAACCGCGCTCGTTAGGGCTGCTTCCTTCCGGATCTGACCCGGTTGGCGAGTGGCTCGCCCACCGCCAACCTCCCGGGCCTCTATATCGACCGCGGGCAGGGGGAAATCAAGCCGACCCTCTTTCGTCATTGCCGGGCGGGTCAAGCCGCCGAGGGGCACGCTCGCCCTGGATCGCCTGATTTGATATACCGAATTCATGGTCAAAACCCTCGAACAAGCCATCGCCGAAGTGGAGCGCCTGCCCGCCGAGGACCAGGAACAGATCGGGCGGACATTGCTTTCCCACGTCGAGAAGCTGCGCGCATTGCGGAGGGAAATCGACAAAGGCATTCGTTCGCTCGATGCAGGGCAAGGAAGAGCGTCCAGCATCGACGATTTCATGCGGCAAAAGAACCGGTAGATGCCGGAGGCCCGGCGCGACGAGTTCTCCCGTTCTCGCGGCGCGATTTTTGTTCGCGCGCGAGTTTCCCGTCCCACCATGTTGCTAACGGCTTCCCCGCTTGCGCTATTTCCTGGGTTTTCCTGTGCCCGACCCAGGCCGCAAACAAAGGGGAAGCGGAACGCCGAGAGACGCGTCGTCACAACCCGCGCCTTGCGGGCACGGGGCGCGCTCTTGCG
>DATCBO010000092.1:0-15696 GCA_036511795.1 Xanthobacteraceae bacterium | reverse complement strand
ATTTTTCTCGAACGGATCGCGGCGGCGGGCCATTCTCCCTCTGCAAGCGCTGAACTTCTTCATGGCGGACATGCAGGCCGGGATCGGGCCGTTCCTGGGCGTCTATCTCATTGCGCACGGCTGGCACAACGGCCTCATCGGCAGCGTGATGAGCATCGGCGGAATTGCCGGGATGGCGGTAACGGCGCCCGCCGGCGCGCTGATCGATGGCTCGTCGCGCAAGCGGCTGTATGTGATTGTGCCGGGCATCTGCACGGTGCTGGCGTCCGCCGTTATCCTGCTCTCGCAATCGTTCGTGCTGGTGTCGGCCTCGCAGATCGCCTCGGCCATCGCCGGCGCGGCCATCGGCCCCGCCGTCAGCGGCATCACGCTCGGCATCGTCCATCAGTCCGGCTTCAACAAGCAGATGGGCGTCAATCAGGCGTTCAATCACGCCGGCAACATGGTGGGCGCCGGCTTGTCCGGCGTCTTAGGCTGGATGTTCGGCATGACTGCCGTGTTCTGGCTGGCGGCGCTGTTCGGCGTCCTGTCGATCGTCGCCGTCGCGCTCATTCCGCCAAAGGCGATCGACGATCGAGTCGCGCGCGGACTGCGGCACGCGCAGGGCGACGACGACAAGATCAGCGGCTACCGGGTTCTGCTTGGGTGCAAGCCGCTTCTGATTCTCGCCGCGGCTCTGTGTCTGTTTCACCTGGGAAACGGTGCCATGCTGCCGCTCTACGGCATGGCGGTCGTCATCGGAGATCACGCCAACGGACCGGGCTTTGTCGCCATCACCATTGTGGTGGCGCAGGGCGTGATGATCCTGACGGCGCTGCTTGCGATGCAGCTGGGAGAGAAGCGCGGGTTGTGGATCGTGCTCCTGATCTCCTTTGCGGCGCTGCCGATCAGGGGGCTGATCGCGGCGTTCCTGATCGGCCGCTGGGGCGTCTATCCGGTGCAATTTCTTGACGGCATCGGCGCCGGCCTGCAAAGCGTGGCCGTGCCTGCCTTGGTGGCGCGGATTCTCAACGGCACCGGACGCATCAATGTCGGGCAAGGAGCGGTGATGACGGCGCAAGGCATCGGGGCGTCACTGAGCCCGGCGATCGGCGGGTGGATGTCGCAGCAGTTTGGCTACAGCACGACCTTCATCGTCTTGGGCTGTTTCGCGCTCGGGTCTGTCGCGCTGTGGATCGGATTTCGCCGCATCGTCAGCGCGGCCGCGGCGGCGGAAAATGAAGCCGGAGCGCTCCCCAACGTCAAACAGGTTACGCGTGAAGCCCGCCGCATCGCCGGATGAAATTGTTGCAATGCTGTTAGATCATTGATGTCATCGCACCTCGCCATCTGGATCATCGCCGCATTGGCCGTCGCCGGTGTCCTCATCCGTCCCTTCACCACGATCGAGGCCGTCTGGGCGGTCGGCGGCGCCGCGCTGCTTGTCGTGCTGCGGCTGATTACGCCGTCCACCGCGCTGGCCGGAATTGCCAAAGGAACGGATGTCTATCTGTTCCTGACCGGCATGATGCTGCTGGCCGAGGTTGCGCGCAGCGAGGGCTTGTTTGACTGGCTCGCCGCGCTGGCGACGCAGCATGCCGGCGGTTCGCCGCGGCGGCTATTCCTGCTGATCTACATCGTGGGTAGCGCGGTCACGGTGTTTTTGTCGAATGATGCGACCGCCGTCGTGCTCACACCCGCCGTGGCCGCCGCAGTGCGGACCGCGAAGGCCGAACAGCCGCTGCCGTATCTTCTGATCTGCGCCTTCGTCGCCAATGCGGCTTCGTTCGTGCTGCCGATTTCCAATCCGGCCAACCTCGTCATCTACGGCAGTCACATGCCGCCGCTACTGCAATGGCTGCCGCGCTACCTGCTGCCGTCCGCCGTCTCGATTGTCGCAACCTATGTGCTGCTGCAATGGACACAACGACGCGCACTGCGCCAAAGCATTGCCGCAGGGGTACCGCTGCCCAAACTGTCCACCGGCGGGAAGATCGCCGCGGCCGGCATTGTGGTGACTGCGATCGTCCTGCTCGGTGCATCCGCGATGGACATGCAGCTCGGATTGCCAACCTGCATTGCCGGCTTGGCAACGGCCGCCGTCGTGCTGCTGTTTCAGCCGGCAAAAACGTGGAGCGTGGTGAAAGACATCTCCTGGGGCGTGCTGCCCCTGGTTGCCGGCCTGTTCGTGCTGGTCGAAGCATTGAACGAGACCGGCTTGGTAGCATCGATAAGCGCGCTGCTGCGCGAGACCGCGGCGCATTCGGTGGCGGGCGCAGCTTGGGCCGCCGGCATCGCCGTCGCCTTTGGCAGCAACCTCGCCAACAATCTGCCCGTTGGATTGATCGGCGGCAGTGTTCTCCAGAACGATCACATCGCCGACAAAATAACGCGCGCAATTTTGATCGGCGTCGATCTTGGCCCAAATCTCTCCGTCACCGGCTCGCTTGCGACGATCCTCTGGCTCGGCGCGCTACGCCGGGAACGTGTGAATGTTGGCGCGGGCAGTTTCTTGAAATGGGGCGCGATCGTGATGCCGCCGGCGCTCGTGTTCGCCATCGCCGCCGCACTGCTATAGAATGGTCTGGCACTCCGTCAGCACCGAAGCGAAGCGGAGAGTGGAACTTGCTGTTGGGAATTGGAGATCGTTTGATGCGCCGTTGTTTTGTCGTTGCCGCCTCGATCCTGACCGCCGTTGTGCTCGGCGCGCTCCCCGTGGCCGGAGCTTCGGCGCAGGGACTGCCGGAGCCGCCGGTTGGTTTCAAGGAGCCGCCGCCGCCACCGCCTCCGCCGATCAAACCGTTCAGTTCCGTGACGGTGAAGCTTGCCGGTCCGTATAGCGATCCGAGCTTCGCCGAGTTTCGCAAGAGCCTCGGCGCCGCGGCCGAGAAAAAGGACCGCGCCGCGCTCGCCAAGCTGGTGGTGACGCAGGATTTCTTCTGGATACAGGACAAGAATCTGGCCGACGCCAGCAAGTCCGGCATCGACAACCTCGCCAAGGCGATCGATCTCGACAATCCGGACGGCGCCGGCTGGCGCGTGTTGGCGATGGACGCCGGCGAGCAGACCCTGGCGGAACTGCCGGATAACAAGGGCATCTTCTGCGCGCCGGCGCCGCCGGATTTCGACGCCAAAGCGTTCGAGGCGCTGGTGCAGCAGACCGATACCGATCCGGAAGACTGGGGTTATCCGGCCCGCGACGGCGTCGAAGCGCGCGCCGCCGCACAACCGAACGCGGCCGTGGTCGAGAAGCTCGGTTTGTATTTCGTGCGCGTGCTGCCGGACAGCCCGCGGGCGAAGCCCGGCGAGACGCAATTCCTGCATTTGGCCCTGCCGGACGGCAAAACCGGTTTCATCCCGATCGACGCGCTGATGCCGCTCGCTACCGACAAGATTTGCTACAGCAAGCCGGACGGCGCTTGGAAAATCAGGGGTTATATCGGCGGCGTCAGCCCGTAGCGTTGGTTTGGTCCGCGGCGGTACGACAAAAGATCAGGTTACTGTCATGCTCCGCGCAGGTGGAGCATCCAGTAAACACGTCACTGTTGGTGATTACTGGATCATCCGCATTCGCGGATGATGACATGGAATGGATATCACTCCTCCGTGCCCGCAATGCCGGCCTGCCGCACGATCTTGCCCCAGCGCGCGATTTCGCTGTCGACGAAGTCCTGCATCTCGGCGATCGGCGGCGTCGGCAGTTCCACCAGGCTGAGCTGGGCGATGCGCGCCTTGACGTCCGGGTCCGCCGCCACGGCGATCAGATTCTCGTGCAGCGTGTCGACGATGTTGCGCGGCGTCTTCGCCGGCGCGACGATCATGAACCATCCGGCCACCGCGAAGCCGGGAACGCCGGCTTCCGCCACCGTCGGCACATCCGGATAGGGCGGCACACGCTTTGCGGTCGAGACCGCGAGCACGCGGACCTTGCCGGCCGTGATCATGCCGGCGGCCGGCGGAATATCGCAGAACATCAACTGAATATGGCCGCCGACCACGTCGGTGAGCGCAGGCAGGCTGCCTTTGTACGGCACGTGCGTCATCTGCGTGCCGGTCATGCTCTTGAACAGCTCCATGTACAGATGATGCGGCGAGCCGACGCCACCCGAGCCATATGACAGTTTTCCAGGATTGGCTTTGGCGTAGGCGATCAGTTCCTTCACCGAATGCACCGGCAGTGACGGATTGACGAGCAGCAGGAACGGCGCGGACGCGACCATGCCGAGCGGCACGAAATCGGTCACCGGATCGTAGGGCAGCTTCTTGTGCACCGCGACGTTGATCGCCATCGGCGTCGGCGTCGCCATCAGCAGGGTGTAGCCGTCGGGCGGCGCCTGCGCGACTGCGACAGCGCCAATGACCGTGCCGGCGCCCGGCCGCATCTCGACCACCACCGGCTTGCCGAGGCGCTTGCCCAGCTTGTCGCCGACGATGCGCGCAAGAATTTCCGTGCTGCCGCCCGGCGTGTAGGGCACCACCAGCGTTATCGGTCGCGTCGGATAATCCTCGGCGCGTACAGCGGCAGTTCCGGCGGCAGTTCCAGCGGCGGCGAGCATGAGCGTGAGTATCGCAGTCAATACTGTTTGGCGTGTCATCGCCTCCCTCCCCTGATGTGCCGCCGGTCGCGCCGGCGTTTTCAACGGCCGCTCCGCGCTTTTGAGGCGGAGCGGTAACTTATCTGGCCGATCAGCGCGCGCGCTGCGCCGCGGTAGCCACCGACTGCGCGCTCTGCCCGAACAGAATCGCGCGTTCCTCGGCGGTGCGGATACCGCCCTGCCCCGGATTGATCTTCGGCGTCCATTCGTAGGCCTTGACCACCGCGGGCCGCGCCTTGATGGCGGCGAGCCAGCGCTTGATGTGCGGGAAGTCCTCGATGTTCTGATGCTGGCGTTCCCAGATCGTCACCCACGGATAGGACGCCATGTCGGCGATCGAATAATCGCCGGCGAGGTATTGATGATCGGCGAGCCGCCTGTCCATCACGCCGTACAGCCGGTTCACTTCGTTGCGATAACGATCCATCGCGTACGGAATCTTGTCTTGGGCGTAGTTGCTGAAATGATTGTTTTGTCCCGACATCGGGCCGAGGTTGCCCATCTGCCAGAACAACCATTCGATCGCCGCGGTGCGGCCACGCGAATCCTTCGCGATGAACTTGCCGGTCTTGTCGGCGAGATAGAGCAGGATGGCTCCCGACTCGAAGATCGAAAGCGGCTTGCCGCCGTCGGCTGGCGCGTGATCGACGATGGCTGGAATACGGTTGTTCGGCGAGATCGTCAGAAAATCGGTCTTGAATTGCTCGCCCTTGCCGATGTTGACCGGGAAAACCTTATACTCCAGCCCGGCTTCCTCAAGAAAAATCGTGACCTTGTGCCCGTTCGGCGTGGTCCAGTAATACACGTCAATCATGACAAGCCCTTTTTTTTGTAGCCCGGATCGAGCAGAACGAAATCCGGGAGCCGCGCGTGAATAACAGGCCCTTTCCGGGCCTCGCATCGCTCAACCCGGGCTAGGGTTATTATCTAAAGCTTCTGTACGCAGGTCTCCACCCCCGTCTTTAGGGTAGACGGGCGTAAGCAATTAGTTGACATATGTCAACAAGTAGCTTACGCCACCGGCGTGATCAGAAACTTCAAAAGCAAGGGCCTCGCCGAGCTTTGGGAGAAAGGTCGGACGGCGAAGATCGACGCCAAGATGCAAGCGCGCATATTGCGCCGCCTGGATCGTCTGGACGCCGCGTTGCGGCCCGAGGAAATGAATATTCCCGGCTTTGACTTCCATCCCTTACGGGGGCTCAAGCCAATCCGGTATTCGGTGCACGTCAACGGGCCTTGGTGCATCACATTCGAATTCGAAGACGGCGAAGCGCGCCTGGTCGACTTCGAGCAATATCATTGAGGAGATGACAATGGCTCACGCCGCCAAGCGCAATCCGGATCGCTGCCCAACTCATCCCGGCGCCCTGTTGCGGGAGGACGTTATTCCTGCGACCGGCAGGACCAAAGCCGAGATAGCGCAGCTTCTCGGCATCTCCCGCCAGCACCTCTATGACATCCTGCGCGAGCGCAAGCCTGTATCGCCGGCCATTGCGGTGCGGTTCGGCAAGCTGTTTGGAGACGGCGCCGGGGTCTGGGTGCGCATGCAGGCTGCGTACGATACGTGGCACGCCGAGCGAAATGAGGACGTGAGCAAAATTCCTACGCTGGGTGCCAAGGCAGCGTAGTAAGATCAGCTCGGTGGCGCCGGTGAACTCGCTATACCTAGCGAATATTTAACCCCTGGGCTGCATTTTCGTCATCCATGACGACCGCCCCCGCCCTTGCGCCGGCCGCCTCGACCGCGTGGGCGAGAGCGAATTTTTTTCCCGCCGCGGTCATCTTTGGCCTGTTTGTGCTTGCGGCGCTGCTGTGCGCCGAACGCAAGGACATCACCCAAGGATTCGACGAGGTGGCCCAAGCCTCCTATGTGGCGCAGATTCAGCACACCGGCGACCTGTGGCCTGCGTTCGACAGTTTGCGATTGCTCGACCCGAAAACATTCAGATTCACCGCCGAGGCCAATTATCTCAGCCACCCGCCGATATTCTATGCATTGCTCGCGATCTTAGGACCCGATCTGGAAGGCCGCCCGCAGGCACTGCTGGCGCTTCGGCTGATCGACATCGTGATCTCGGCGTTGGGCTTTGCCGCCTTGCTTGGCCTTGGATTGGCCGCAGGCTTCTCGCGCCACGAATTCTATGCCTACGCGGTTCCGCTCGCGTGCATTCCGATCCTGGCGCCGCTCGCAGGCGCCATCAATAACGACGATCTTGCGTTTCTCGGCGGCTCCATCGCCGTGCTCGGCGTCTGGCAGTTCGTCGCCACCGATCGCGGCGGATGGCTGGCGCTGGGGTTGGTCGGCGTCATCGTCGCCGCGTGGGCGAAGCTGACCGGTTTCGCCCTGACCGCCGCGATGGTGAGCGCCGTCATCGCTTATCTGGTCTGGCGCCGGCGATGGCGCTGGTCGTGGACGATCGGGGTTGCATTCGCGTTTCTGGTGGCCGCGGCGCCCTTTGTCGTGCTCTTGATGCAATATGGCAGCCCAGCGCCAGACACGCCGGCACAGCTTGCGATGCTCAAAGACGGCGCACGCGTCCTCGGCCTGACCGACCTGCCGCGAAAGTCCTTTCTCGCCTATCTCGGCTATTTCATCGTCGCCTTTGTCGCCGAGTGGATGCCGACGCTCACCCCGCGTGGCATTTTCAATTATGCGGTGCTGGTCATTCCGGTAACGGCGCTCATCTGTGCTTTGGTGGGACTGCTGTTGTCGCTGCGGCGTTTGTGGTGGCGGCAGGAAACGGCGCTGGACGTCGTCGTCATCGCGGGCGCAGCCGCACTCGCACTGACCGTCGCGCTGCATGTCCGCCATAGCTATGCCGATCACCTCGCGACCGGATGGCTGATGGAGGCTTACCCGCGCTATTACCTGCCGCTGGTCGCTATCGTGCCGCTCGCCGGATTATCGCTGGCCGGCGCTGTCCGATCCCCGCGATGGCGCTTTGGACTACTCGCTTTCCTTATTGCCGGGCCGATTGTCTTTCGCTTGCTCGGCGCCCCACTGGGCTAGCTGGAGCAATTTCCAAAAGTGGACGCCGGTTTTCCGGAGAAAAAGCGACCAGATCCATAGCTAAACAAACCACCGAAACCGGGCGGTCTCGCTACGCCATGGCGGCTGCGGCGTCCGCCGGTCGCGGCGCGGCCACGCGGCCGTCATGTCCAAGCCGCCACAGCAGCCGGCACGCGAACGCGATCAGAACGATCGGCGCCAGCGGAATCTTGACGAGCACCGCGATCATCATCGTGATCGGCAGCGTCCAGACCGCGATCAAGAGCCAATGGTCCGCCGCGGTATTGTCGTTACGCCCGCGCAGCAGCGCGACCGCGAAGCCGAGGATCACCATGTCGTAGCTGAGGATATAGGGCGTGAACAGAAAGGTCGCCGTGGCGAACAAGGCAAATGACAGCGCGGGATCGCGCCGCCGCCGGTAGGTCCACACGACGCCGGCGAGCGCAAATGCACACGCGATCCACTGGAGCGCCCAATCGACACCTTGCGGCAAGTGAACGAGGCGCCCGCCGAAAAAGACGGAGCCCACCAGCGCGAACAAAAGATCGCCGCCATGCTCCGTCAGCCATCGTTGCTGCGGCACGACCTTTTGCAGGAACTCGATCCACACGTTCCAGCCGAACAGCATCGCCGTCGCCGTGACCAGCACGACTACCGTCGCGACGGCGGAAGCGATCGTTACCCATCTCCGCTCCAGCAGAAGGATCGCTGGCAGCAACAGGCCCATCTGCGGCTTGACGGTGAGCAACCCGAACAGCACGCCGGCGAGTACCGGCCGGCGATCCAGACTGAGCAAACCACCAATCAGCAACGCGGCCGTGTAGAAGCCGTTCTGTCCAAAGAACACGCATACCGCGACCGCCGGCGCGGCGGCGAGAAACAAAGTCCGCTCGCGCGGAACGGCGTGCTTGGCGACCCACAGATAGACCGTGATGCCGATTACGCACCACGCCAAGTATGCGGGCAAATATGGAAGCAGGCCGAACGGCCAGGCAAAGAGAACGGCCTGCGGCGGATAGGACCAGAATACCACCGGGTACTCCGGGCCCATCACGCGGCGGATCGCCTCGTTGTAGACGCGGAAATCGAACCAAGGCGCGGGTCCGCCGAAGAAGACCGAGCGCCCGCCCATCCAGGTGTTGATGAAGTCGCGTCCGAATACGTAATGCTCGGCGTCGAGCCATGGTTTGCCCGCCGGCGGCCAACCGGCGTGCACCAGAACGGCCAATTCAAGCGTGACAAAGAATACGGCCGCGCCGACCGTCAATTTTGCGTACAGGTCGTCGAAAGGTGTCTTGCCGGACGGGACGGATGGCGCCGCATTCTCAATCTGCGCAGAGAATACAGACATGCACCGACAATGCCGGCGAGCGGTAAAAATCCGATGAAAGCGGGGCATCCGGGCAGTCGTATGCCGCCCGCCGGACGATCCTCGGTTCCGCATCAACCCAATTTTAGACGTTGCGCTAACGACTTGGCCACCAGCCGGCCAACTTCAAATCGTGCGGCGGAGCGCGATCCGGAGTTCGCCCAGACCTTCGCCGATGTGCAGGAACTCAGCACCGGCTGCACCGCGCCGGGTCGGTGATTGTTCTGCCCAGCTCTCTCATTGTTGCACAATTTTGTTGCACGCTCTTCGGCGCAACGTTGGTTCGCCGCCCCGCGCAGTGCGGCGGCATGCCATGCGGTAACGAGGCATCGCGGCCGGCCTGATCGTGATAGCTTCGGCGATGCCGGAGGGGGGTGCTGCATGAGCTTCGCAAAGTTGTGTCTTCGACCGATCGGACTCCGAGTCATCACCGGCGCCGTCGGCGCCGTGCTGTTGACGATTTTCAATGCGCTGCCAGCCGGTGCGCAGAGCTATCCGAGTCAGGTCATCAAAATTGTTGTGCCGTTTACTGCAGGCGGCGCCGTCGACGTGGCGGCGCGCATCGTCGCACCGAAGCTGAGCGCAGCACTCGGGCAGCCGGTCATCATCGAAAATAAGGGCGGCGCCGGCGGCGTACTCGGCGCGACGGCGGTCGCCCTGGCTGCACCGGACGGTTACACGCTGCTGGTCGGCACCGTGAGTACGCAGGGAACAAACTCCGCCGTCTACACCAAGCTGTCTTACGATCCGGTGCGCGATTTCGCCCCCATCGTGCTGCTGTCGAAGTCGCCGCTGGTGATGGAAGCCCGTCCGACGCTGCCGGTAAAGAACGTCACCGAATTCATTGCGCTGGCGAAACGCGAACCCGGTAAAATCACGTTCGGATCGTACGGCGTCGGCAGTATCAATCACCTCGTGGCGGAGCTGTTCAATTCCATGGCCGGCATCCAGACGCGCCATGTACCGTATCGCGGTTCCGCTCCGATGCTTCAAGACCTGATCGGCGGCCAGATCGACTATGCGTTCGACGGCGTCTCGACCTCGGCGGGCTATCTCAACGCTGGCACGCTGCGGCTCCTTGGCATCGCCAGCGCGGAGCGCACGCCGGTTCTGCCGAATGCGCCGACGATCGCCGAATCCGGCCTGCCGGGCTTCGATAATCCGGTCTGGTTCGGGCTGTTCGCGCCCGCGGGCACGCCGGCGCCGATCGTGCAGAAACTCAACAACCAGATGAACGGCATTCTCGCCATGCCCGATGTCAGGCAGGCCTTTGCCAAGCTCGGTTTCGAGCCCGGCGGCGGCAGCTCGGACGCGCTGGCGCAGCGCGTCACCAGCGAGATCAAAAAATGGACCGCGCTGGTGAAGGAGAAGAACATCCATGTCGAGCCGTAACGTGACTGCTTCACCCCGCCAGATGCACCTCGGCGTCTTCTGGCTCGGAACCGGCAACCATTCGGCGGGCTGGCGCTACGACGGGGCTGCAGCGAGCAACTGCAGTTGGCCGGTCGTCCTCCAAGGCGCGCAGATCGCCGAGCGCGGCAAGTTCGATCTGTTCTTCATCTCCGATTCCGTGGCGATGAACCGTGGCGACCATCCGTCATTCATGTCGCGCTTCGAACCGACCACGCTGATCGCGGCGCTGAGCGCGGTGACACGCTATGTCGGGCTCGGCGCCACGACGTCGACCAGTTTTTCCGAGCCCTTCAACGTGGCGCGGACATTCGCAACGCTGCAGCACATCAGCGGCGGACGCGCCGCGTGGAACATCGTCACCAGCACCCACAACGTTGCGGCGCAGAACTTCGGCAAGGACGGTCTTGCCGACCACGATCTGCGCTACGAGATCGCCAACGAGTTTGTCGACGTCGTGAAGGGATTGTGGAACACCTGGGACGAGGACGCCGTGGTGGCCGACAAGGCGACTGGAAAGTTCCTCGACGATGCCAAAGTGCGGGCGCTTGATCACAAGGGGCGCTTCTTTTCGGTCAAAGGGCCGCTCAACATCCAGCGCAGCCCGCACGGCGACCCGCTCATCATTCAGGCCGGTGGCTCGGCGCCCGGCCAGGAACTCTCCGCGCGCACCGCCAATCTGGTGTTCTCGGTGGTCAACGGCGACAAGGCTTCGGCGAAAACGGCCTATGACGGTCTGAAGGCCCGCGTCGTCAAACACGGCCGCGCCCCCGAAGCGGTACCGATCCTGCCCGGCGTCATGCCGATCATTGGCGAAACCAACGAACAGGCCAAGGCTCAGCTCGACAAGCTGCAAAGCTGGCTGACGCCGAGTAATGCGCTCGCACTGGTGTCGAACCGGATCGGCCACGACATTTCGGGTTACCCGCTCGACGCGCCGGTGCCGGAGTTTCCGGCGGCCATCAACACCGGCCAATCGTTCTCGGCAACGCTTCTGGAATTGGCGCGGCGCGAGAAGATGACGCTGCGCGACCTCTACAACATCACGGCGGCGGCGCGCGGCCATTGGGTGATCTACGGTACTCCAAAACGCATCGCCGACACTCTGGAAGAATGGTTCGTAAGCGGATTGGCGGACGGCTTTATCGTCATGCCGGCCTATTTCCCCGGCGCGTTCGACGATTTCGTCAATCTGGTCGTACCGGAGTTGCAGCGGCGCGGACTTTATCGCAAGGATTATTCCGGTCCGACGCTGCGCGATCATCTCGGCATCGGCCGGGAGCCGGCCGCGAGCAAGGAACTGGAACACGCTTCGGCATAACGACACGTAATTGCAGGAAGCCGCCATGGTCACCGAGATCGCCCAGATCGACGTCAAGCCCGGCATGGAAGCGGAATTCGAAGCCGGCGTGAAAAAGGCCGCGCCGATCTTCCAGCGCGCCAAGGGCTGCCACGGCATGAACTTGTCGCGCTCGATCGAGAAGCCACAGCGCTATCGGCTGTTCGTCAAATGGGGCACTGTCGAGAACCATACCGTCGACTTTCGCGGCTCGCCTGACTTTCAGGAATGGCGCAAGCTTGTCGGCCATTGTTTTGCCTCGCCACCCGAGGTCGAGCACGTCACCGAGACGGTGCGCGGTTTCTAAAGCTGCGCTGATCTGTCAATGCGCCGAAACAAATTTCGTTAGAACAAACGCGCGAGTCCGTGTAGCTTTCAACCCCGAAGAAACGCCGAGAGCTTTTTGGGGGGATCGTCATGGCGCTGCATCGTCGTCACGCCTTGCGTCTGGTTGCGGGAGCCGCTGCAGTCCCGTTTGCGCCGCGGATCGCATCGGCGCTCGATTATCCGAGCCGTCCGGTGCGCATGATCGTCGGCTACACGGCCGGCAGTCCACCCGATATTGCTGGGCGCCTGCTCGGGCAATTTTTATCCGAGCATTTCGGCAAGCAATTCATCACCGAGAACAAGCCCGGCGCCGGCACCGAACTCTCCACCGAGGCCGTGGTCCGCGCCACGCCTGACGGCTACACGCTGCTCGTGGTCGCGACGCCGAACATGATCGCCGGCCTAGTCAAGCCAAGCTTGCCATTCAACTTCATCCGCGACATCGCGCCGGTCGGCTATCTCTGCGCCACGCCGTTCGTGGTCGTGGTGACGCCGTCGTTCCCCGCCAAAACCATCGCCGAGCTGATCGCCTACGCCAAGGCCAATCCCGGCAAGGTCAACATGGCGTCGAACGGCACCGGAAACCTGACGCACATCTCCGGCGAATTGTTCAAGATGATGGCGGACGTCGACCTGTTTCATGTGCCGTATCGCGGCGAGATGGAGGCGCAAGCCGATCTGCAATCCGGCCGCGCCCAGGTGATGTTCGACCCGATCATTTCCTCGATTGGCGCCATCAAGGCCGGCAAGCTGCGCGTGCTCGCCGTGACGACTCCGCAGCGCATCGCAGCTTTGCCCGATGTGCCGACCGTAGGCGAAACCGTGATCGGCTACAGCGTGACCGGAGGGCTCGGCGTCGGCGCGCCCCACGGCACACCTGATGACGTCATCGGCAAGCTCAACGGCGCCATCAACGCCGGACTGGCCGACCCCGCGCTCAAGCAGCACCTCGTCGCGCTCGGCACCATTCCAATTCCGATGACGCCTGCCGAATACAAAAAATCGATCGCCGAGGAGACGGCGAAATGGGAGAAGGTGATCAGATTCGCCGGCATCAAGCTCGGCTGAAAATCGCGTTCATGGACTTTTCTGTTTTTCGGTCTCGCTGTGCCCGTCGGCGTGCAAGATCAGCACGTCATAGACGCCGCGATTGACGGGGGTCGGCACTCCCACAGCGGCGCCCATCTCGACCACGCCGCCGCTGAGCCAGCGCAGTTCGAGCGGCCGGCCGCGCTGCAAGTCGTGATACATTGACGATGTCATGTCCGCCGGAAGCCCGTCGGCAAACGCGAGCCGCCGCTCCGCATAGTCTTCCGGCAGGTTGACGCCCTGAGCGCGGCCGACCGCAACGGTCTCGCGCATCAGGTCGAGCAGAAACTGCCGCGTGCGCGGATTGCTGCGGATCGGGCCGGCCGGCCGGCGGATGCTGGTCGTTGCGCCGGACAGGGCAACCAGGAAACAATATTTTTCCCAGATCTCACGGCGGATATCGCTGCTGATCTCCGCGTTAATGCCGCCGGCCTGCGCCGCGGCAAGCAGCGCCTGCGCGCGCTCTGACCGCCGGCCGTCGTATTCGCCGAAAACGATGCGCTGCATCGTTCCGGTATGCACGATCACGCCCGGACGTCCGATCGTCGTGGCGATGTAGGCGGTGCCGCCCATGACCGCGTCGATGCCGAACACCTGGCGCAGCGCGTCGTCCTTCTGCACGCCGTTCTGAAACGAGATGATTCCGGTCTGCGGTCCCATAATCGGGATGAGCGAACGCGCGGCGCTTTCGGTGTCCCACAGCTTGACGCTGAACAGCACCATGTCGACTTGGCCGATGGTGCGCGGATCGTCGGTCGCCTTGACGTTGGGCAAGCGGATCGGTTCGTGCGCGCTTTCGATCGTAAGCCCATCGGCGCGCATGGCCGCAAGATGCGCGCCGCGCGCGATGAACGTCACATCGGCCCCGCCTTTGACGAGCCGGGCGCCGAAATAGCCGCCGACGCCGCCCGACCCCATGATGGCAATCCGCAAGAGATTCTCCTTGAACGAAAAATGACCCGCCGCGGTATCAGACGCGGGCGCGCTGCGCCACGTTGGCGATGCGGTCCGGCACGCCGAACTCGCGGCGGCAGACTTCGGCCAGCGTGGCGATACCGGCGCGAATGGCTTCGTGCGACAGATTGGCGAAACACAGCCGCATGCGGCTCTTGCCGTAACCTTTGTCGGTGGTCCATTCCGGACCCGGATTGATGGCAACACCTGCGGCGAGCGCGGGCTGATAGAGCTTCATCGTATCGACCACGTCCGGCAGCTTGACCCAGAGAAAGATGCCACCCTTCGGATCGTCGAATTCGGCCGCGGTGCCGAACTGCTCGTTGAGCGCGTCCATCAGCGTTTCGAGCTTCTTGCGCAGGCCGCGATTGAGTTCGGGCACATGGGCGTCGAAATGAGCCGGGCAGTATTCACCCAGCACCATCTGCTCCAGCGCGCCGGAGCCGGCATCGGTCTTCAGCGGCAACATGCGCGACAAGATCGGCCACGGCGCAACGATGTAGCCGACACGCAAGGCCGGCGCGATTGATTTTGAGAACGAGCCGATATGAATGACGCCGCCGTGCTTACTCATACTGTAAAGCGCCGGCGGGCGGCGGCCGTCCCAGATCAGATCGGAATAGCAATCGTCCTCGAAGATCGGCACGCCGTGCTGCTCTGCGAGCCTCAGCATTTCCACGCGCCGCGCCTCAGTCAGAATCGTGCCGGTCGGATTCTGCACCGTCGGCACCGTATAGATGTATTTGGCGCGCACGCCGCGCCGTTTGAGATCGTCGAGCGCGGCCGTGAGCGCGTCCACGCGCATGCCGTCGCGGTCGAGCGGAACCCCGACGGCATTGATGCCAAGCCGCGTCCAGCGATTGAGCGAACCCTGATAGGTTTCGGCTTCGGTGATGATCGTATCGCCGCGCGACAGCAGAACGCCATTGACCAGATCGAGCGCCTGCAGCGATCCCGACACGATGAGAATCTCGTCGGCCGTGCAGGCAATGCCCGCGGTACGTTTCAGCTTGGCGGCGAGAAAGTCGCGTAGCGGCCGGTAGCCCTGCGGGCCGCTTTCCAGGCCATAGGTCGCAAGCGTCGCGCCTTCACGCTGCAAGACGGCGGTCATTGCCGCGATCAGCTTATCGACCGGCACGTGATCCGGATCGTTATTGCCGCCGACGAAGCTGTATTTGGCGAAGCCGTTCCATTTGGCGGCCGCGGGCGGCAGCCCCGGTGCGAGCAGCGGCGCGAAGTCGAATGAACTCATGACGCGTTCTCCCTGCCTGCGACAGTACCGCGTCGTGGCCGGGCTTGTCTCGGCCATCCACTATGAAATAACAGGAATTTTCGGAGTCCTACCACACGGCCAACGGCCGAATACCACACGTCCGGATCAATTCGCATTCAATCATTACGGTGTTGACCGGGCCGGGGTAAGTGTGCTCTGTGATGCTCGCGCGATACCCGCTATATGGCAAGGCCCTTGGCCTGTGAGACCGTAGCGAACCGGATGTCACTGTCAACGCCTCGACCGTGACGCGTTCCGTGCAAGAAGGCTTCCCACCATTCGTGGTGCCTTCATGCCTGAGTTCGCTAAGTCCCTCACGATGTCCCCCAACGATGCCGCCGCCTATATCGG
>DATCBO010000091.1:0-57143 GCA_036511795.1 Xanthobacteraceae bacterium | reverse complement strand
GAGTTTGGTACCACCCGATTTCGTCAGTTGGGGACCACCGGCGGAGCGTGGTTTGACGCGCCGAGCGGAAGCAATGGAGTGGTGGTCCGATGTCGAAAAGAGAAGGAAACAGGCGGCTTTGCGGGGTGACCGGGATAACGGCCGCACAACGATTGACGCTGTTGCGGCCCCCTAAGGGGGCGATTGATCGTTTTATAACTTGCTCAGAGTTCGAGATGACGTTCTAGCTAACAAAGAGCCAAGGAAGTCATACTGCGATATGGCAATTGGCATCATCCATGAATTAACGAGCGACGTACCCGTCGACAGACCAAACGTCCGACGCCAGCGTTTCACGGCGATTTTCTGCCAGACTAATCTTATAGGATTAAGGTACCTCCGCGAATATGACCTGTTCTATTTCGAACCTGCGCATGATCCGGATTTTCCGCTTCCCGACAGTTTCGAAGGTATGAGTGGCGGCGCAATATGGCGGTTCTACGTGGAGGAAAAGGAAGGACCAACGTCCGTAGTAGACAGTCGTTTAGTTGGCGTTCCCTTCTTTCAGATAAAGAAGGACGAAGGTCGAAGAGAGATTGTTTGCCACGGTCCAAACGGGATTTACGGAACGCTAATCGAAAAGATCGCTCAGAAGTGGCCGGAAGCGGATAATGGAATAGCCGATCAATAGCTTGAACTGATCGTCTGTCATGGCACGGGGAACGGCTCAAACCCGACGTGCTCGCCAGCCCAACCCGGATGCTGCAGCGTAGCGCCCTTGCGTCTGCAGGCCGTGCACCGCGCGCGCTCGCGCAGCACGTCGCTTGATGCACCTGCGCCCCAGCGGATCACGGCCACGGCACAGGCGAGCGGTGAATGATGCTGGCACCGCTCACACCAGAGCCAAATCCACGGCGTTGATCGCTGCAGGTCGCCGAGCGTCGCGCGCGGACCCAGTTTGCCCGCGGCGCGCCGGCTCGTCGAGCGCTTCGAATGGCACTACACGCCCAAGCACGGTAGTTGGCTCGACATGGCCGAATCCGAACTCGGCGTCCTCGCGTCGCAATGTCTGGATCGCCGCATCGCCGACAAAAAACTCCTCGCCCACGAAGTTACCGCATGGCAGGACCACCGCAACAAGCACCACGCCAAGGCCAACTGGCAATTCAAAACCGCCGACGCCCGCGTCAAGCTGAAAAGACTGTACCCTCAGTTCGAGTGACTCGGGCGACTAGCAGCGGATGCCCCAGGCGTAGTCTGTGCTCACGACGGGCGGCGGCGGTGAATGGACGGCGGTGAGCGCGACAAACCCGGGCAAGGCCACTCCGCCCGTTCTATCCCAGCTGCGTGAGCCGCGCGGCAGCACTACGTCGCCGATTTCGGCGGCACTTCGCAGCAGCTCCGCCAGCCGTGTGCGCCGGTCAGGCTGTTCGGCGAGTTCCGGGCAAGCAGTCGCAAAATGCTGGCGCAACTGGCCGGTTTCCGAGCCTAGTGGCCGGTTTTGAAAATAGCAGTGGCCGGTTTTGAAAACCTACGAAACCAAGATGTAGAAAGCGCGTTAACTGGATGGACGGTCCCCGTGCCCCCCCATCCCATCCCCCTCAACGGGTCCGACCGGAGCCCCGCGCACTCTGCGGGGCTCTCTTCTTTCTATGATCCCTTCCTAGGAACAAAATACTAAGGCCCCGCGTTGCTCGTCCGACATAAGGAGGGCTGATCATGGTACTGACCATCCTGGCCGTAGGGCTTACGCTCGCGATTTACGTCGCGGTTGGCGCAGACGCCTTCACCCCAAATCTCCGAAACAGATAGGCCGCTTCAGTTGGCGGCCTCTTTCATTCTTTTAATTGCTCTCGCAAGCGCCCTTGCGGTGTCACCCCCCGCCGCTTTGCCTTGTTGAGAATGCCGGTCAGCCAGTATTCAAGGTCCTCAACGCTCGCCGCCGAGAGCCGGCCAAATCAGGGTGGCTTCGCCTTCATCAAGAGAGTTCTTTTCCTCTTTCATGCCGAGTTGCAGCGGCACCTTTTCTTCGGTCAATCGTGGCGGCGTCAAACCGGGCGGCGATTCCGTCCCCTTTTGTTGGACCACTTAGGCGTCTCCTGCTCCCAGCAAATGCGCATCGCCTACTGGCTGCATCCCGATAATCTAAATCCGGTCGTACAAGCGCCTGCCCGCCGGCATCGTTGAAGGAGGCCGGTGGCCTCGACGGGTCAGGGCAGCGGGAAGTGCGGCAGCCGTCCAAAAAATTGCCTCGGCAGCCGAAAAACGGATACCGAGGCATGAGAGTGACTTTGCTGGGTTTGTGAACCGCTCGGCTCACACCCAGTACTATAGCAGCCGAAAGGCAGCGGCCAATTGTCAAATGATGCGTTCGAAAAACGCATCGCTAGCTTGCTCTGCTTCCTGCGGGGGTGAAAGCGCTCCGTCCGAGCCTCCAGGTCTCAACTACACCCCTGGGGTATAGGAGCCGAGCAGATCAACGCAACCCACGGCAGGGACACAACAACCACGGCTTGATCCGGGTCATGTTAGGCGATCTGCTGCAGACCGCTCGTCATCAACCTCTCCGATGAATTCTGTAATGCTGAAGCCGTCAAGATTCGCGTCCACTAGTGAAATACTACAAAACCTGCTACAAGACGGTGAAGAGTGGCCGAAAAATCTGCTGTAATATCAATGTCTAACGGTATAAGGGGCGGTTTCCCTTCGCCCGCTCCAATTAAATCAATTGATGGATGCGCTCATGGCGTCCGTTCTGCTACGGGTGGCCGGGCTTGATGCGCTGCTGCTGCTGCTCAGGCGCATGGCTGAGATCTACGGCAATCCGGCGTCCTACGTTGCTATCGGCCATGATTGCCGGCATCGGGATCGGTCTGGCGATGGGATTGAACCGGCTGTTTGAACGCTCGCTGTTGGCGCTCATTCCCCTGATGCTGACCATGCCAACCATCCTGATGGTGTTTCTCGCCATCATGTGGTTCGGCTTCAGCGAGGCCGGCAGCCTTGTCGCCGTCATGGCCGTGGTGACGCCCTTTGTCGCCGTCAACATGTACGAGGGCACCAAGGCCATGGACAAATCACTGTTTGACATGGCGGCGACTTTCAAGGCCGGCCGTTATTTGCTGTTGCGCAACATCTATGTACCACAACTCATGCCGTACATCTTCTCCGCTTTCCGCTACGCATTCGGTGAGACCTGGAAAATCGTGGCGCTGGCGGAGACGTTCGGCCTCAAGTTCGGCATCGGCTACATGTTCTTCTTCTGGTTCCAGCAGTTCGATATCAAGCAGACCTTGGCCTGGATCATGATGTTCGTTATCCTGATGCTCGTTCTCGAGCACGGTGTTTTTGCCCGTCTCGAAAGCCGGGCTTTTGCGTGGCGGAGGTCTTCGCTGGTACGGGCGCGCGCGTAAGACTTCACGCCGCAATCGCCGCATCCATCGTGTAAGCTGCCGCGCGAATCGAAGCGAAGGTGCGCGACCGCTGTCGGCGCGTAAACCCGTTCATGTCCCCCGCGACTGCCGGCCGGTCCGTGACCCTGCTGCTATTGTTCTGGCTCGTCGGCGTGTGCCTGCGGATCACTGTTTTGGCGGTGCCGCCCGTGGTGCCGCTGCTGCACGCTGACCTGCATCTGACCGAGGCGGGGATCGGCTGGTTGTCGAGCCTGCCGCCGATGCTGTTTGCGATTGCGGCGGTGCCGGGCGCGCTGCTGATCGCGCGCTTTGGCATGGTACCGGCGCTGCTCATGGGCCTGCTGCTTGGCGCCGCCGGTTCGGCGGCGCGCGGCATGTTCGTCAGCACGGCGTCGCTGTTTGTCACGACGATTGCGATGGGCGCCGGCATCTCAATCGTGCAGACCGTCATGCCGCCGCTGGTGCGCATTTGGTTTCCGCAGCGCATCGGTCTCGCCACGTCGGTCTACATCAACGGGCTTCTGGTCGGCGAGATCATTCCGGTCGGTCTCACCATCCCGTTTGTCCTGCCGTTCGTGCATCAGAGCTGGCGCCTGGATTTCGTTGCCTGGTCGGTGCCAGTCCTGGCTACCGCGCTCCTTTTCGTTCTGTGCAGGCCGCGCCGGGACGCAGCCGGGGCCCCCACAATCGTCCCGCAGCGGCGCTGGTGGCCGGATTGGCGCGATCCCCTGATCTGGCGGCTCGGCCTGATCCTGGGCAGCGTCAACGCCACGTATTTCGTCACCAACGCTTTCCTGCCCGATCTGCTGGCGGCCGCGCGCCGCCCCGATCTTGTCAGCAGCGCGCTAATCTCGATCAATGTGGGCCAGCTGCCGGGGTCGCTTCTCATGCTGCCGCTGGCCGAGCGGTTGGTGAAGCAGCCATGGGCGTACGCGGCGACGGGATTGCTGTCGACGTCGTGCGTCATCGCGATGCTGCTGACGCGCGGCGACTGGATCGTGTTCTGGGCGGGTGTGCTCGGCTTCACCGGCGCGGTGACGCTGATCATGGCGCTGGCGCTGCCATCGATTCTCAGCCCGGCCGACGACGTGCATCGCACTACGGCCGGCATGTTCACCATCAGCTATAGCTGCGCCATGGTGCTTTCGGTCGTGGTCGGCTGGCTGTGGGATGTCACGCACCGGCCGCTCGTTGGCCTCGCGCCGATCGCACTGGGCGGCCTCGTCATCGTCGCGCTGGCGTCGACGGTCAGGCAGGTCGATCGCAATTCTGCTGCGACTGTTTAGCCGGGCTGCATTGCTTCCATTTCTTGGCGCGGCCGCGATGCGCCTGCCTGATTGCTGGCATGTCGCGGCTTGCTGCCGCACGCGTGCAGGCCGCGAGCATTCCGGATCGTGCCGTGCGGTTGATCATTTCGTTTCCGCCTGGCGGCTGCATCGACACGCTGGGCCGTATCCTGATGCAGAAACTGGGTGCGGCTGGAACCAATAGACGGTGGCGGAAAATCGTCCGGGCGCGGGCGGCAATATCGGCTCGCGCAGAAAATTAACTGCAATGCGCTTCAGGAACTGAAAAGAACTTTCGCCGCGAGGGCGTGGCCATCACCGCGCAATCAATAGCCCACAGCAAGAGCGCCACCCTCGCGAGGGTCGGCGGCGCCGGCAAATCCGTCCGGTGTGATCAGAATAGAATTTGCCGAGGTAAACGGCCGCTGCGGCACCACCTTGTCGCCGCGCGCGCGCAGCGTGGCGACGACATTGTCCGGCACGTTCGGCTCGGCGTAGACCTGATCCGGCACCCACTGATTATGGATCCGCGGCGCCGACACCGCGCCGCCGATATCCATGCCGCGGTCGATGACGTTGACGACAATCTGAAGCACGGTGGTGATGATGCGGCTGCCGCCCGGCGAACCGGTGATGAGGAAAGGCTTGCCATCCTTGAGCACGATTGTGGGGGTCATCGACGACAGCGGCCGTTTGCCGGGCCCCGGCGCATTGGCAGAAAATCCCACCAGCCCATAGGCGTTGGGGGAACCTGGCTTGGCGGCGAAGTCGTCGAGTTCATTGTTGAGCAGGATGCCGGTGCCCTCGGCAACGAGGCCAACGCCATAGCTGAAATTGAGCGTGTAGGTGTTGGAGACGGCGTTGCCGAAGCGATCGACCACCGAAAAATGCGTGGTGTTGCGGCCCTCGCCACCGACGCTGCCGCCGGTGTGGATCATGCTCGCAGGCGTCGCATGCGTGGGATCGATGGTCGCGCGCCATTGCGCCGCGTAATTCTTAGCGGTCAGCCGCGTGACGGGATTATCCACCGTACTCGGATCGCCAAGATAGAATGCGCGATCCGCATAGGCCCGCTTCATTGCTTCGACCATCAGGAATGCCTGCTGGGCCGGATCGTCGTGCGCCAGGTCATAGCCTTCCAGGATGTTGAGCATCTCAATGAGCTCAACGCCGCCGGACGATGGCGGCGGCATGGAGACGATGTCGTAACCGCGATAGCTGCCGCGCACGGGGGCGCGCTCCACCGCGCGATACTGTTTCAGATCGTCGGCGCTCATCACGCCGCCGGCGGCCTGCACCGCGCCGGCGATCTTCTCCGCGGTTGGACCTTCATAGAAAGCGCGCGGGCCACCCTTGGCGAGGGCTTCGAGCGAGTTCGCGAGATCGCTCTGTACCAGGCGGTCGCCAATCGACGGCGCACTGCCGTCCGGTTTGAGAAATATCTTGGCCGAGGACGGAAAGCGGGCGAGTCGCGACGCGGCAAAAGGCGGCGGCGGCAAGGTCGTGGCGCTTACCGCAAACCCGTCGCGCGCCAGTGTTATCGCCGGCGCGATCAGATCGGCGAGCGTGAATCGGCCGGAGCCGTATTTCGCTTCGGCCAGCGCGAGCCCGGCGACAGTGCCCGGCACGCCGATCGCCAGCGCCGAGTTTCGCGACTTTTCCGGATCGGCGTTGCCCTGCGCCTCGAGGAACGACGTGGCGGTGATCGCGGCCGGCGCGGTTTCGCGATAGTCGATGGTGGCGTTGTCGCCGTTCGCGCGGTGAATCACCATGAAGCCGCCGCCGCCGATATTGCCGGCGCGTGGATACGTCACCGCCATGGCAAAACCGACCGCGACCGCGGCGTCGACGGCGTTGCCGCCGCGCTTGAGGATATCGACGCCGACGCGGGCGGCGAGCGGCTCCTGCGCTACCACCATGCCGTCGTGAGCGGTTGCCGTCTGCGCGCCGCCGATTTGTTCTTGTCCGGACGCCGCGCCGCGCAGAGCGAACAGCGCGATCAGTGCCAAGAGGGCGATCAGTGCCAAGAGCGCGGACCAACTCGCTCCGCTGCGTGCCGTGCCGCCTGCCGGAAATCCGTTTTGTGGTGTCATTGATTCACAGCATCGATGGCAGGACGCGGTCGGGCGGCCGATGCCCGTCCATGAATGTCTTGATGTTGACGATGACCTTTTCGCCCATATCGACGCGGCCTTCGAGTGTCGCCGAGCCGAGATGCGGCAGCAGCACGACCTTGCCGGCGCGCGCGAGTTTAATGAGGCGGGGCGTGACGGCCGGCTCTTTCTCGAACACATCGAGGCCGGCACCAGCGATTTCTTCAGCCTCGATCAGCCGTCCCAGCGCGTTTTCGTCGATCACCTCGCCGCGCGCGGTGTTGACCACGTAGGCTTCGGACCGGATCAGCCTGAGGCGGCGCGCCGAGAGCAGGTGATAGGTCGCCGGCGTGTGCGGGCAATTCACCGAGATGATGTCCATGCGCATCAGCATCTGGTCGAGGCTTTCCCAGTAGGTCGCGTGCAACTCTTCCTCGATATGCGGCGCCACGCGGCGGCGGTTGTGGTAGTGGATTTTCAGGCCGAACGCCTGCGCGCGCCGCGCCACCGCCTGACCGATGCGCCCCATGCCGACGATGCCGAGACGCTTGCCCCAGATGCGATGGCCGAGCATCCAGGTCGGGCTCCAGCCGTTCCAGTCGGCGTTGCCGGTGAGCACATTGGCGCCCTCGGCCAGACGGCGCGGCACGGCCAGAATCAGCGCCATGGTCATATCGGCGGTGTCCTCGGTCAGTACGCCCGGCGTATTGGTCACGGTGATGCCGCGCTGTACCGCGCTCGCCACGTCGATGTTGTCGACGCCGTTGCCAAAATTGGCGATCAGACGCAGGCGCTCACCGGACTGGCTGATGACCGATCGGTCGATGTGGTCGGTGACTGTCGGCACGATCACGTCGGCGGTCTTGGCGGCCTCGGCAAGTTGCGCCTGACTCATCGGCTTGTCGTCATGATTGAGACGCGCATCGAACAGTTCGCGCATGCGCATCTCGACGCTGTCCGGAAGCCGGCGGGTGACCACAACCAGCGGCTTTTTGCCCTGTGCCATTGCCTGCCTCACGAAAATTGGCCCGGGAAGCGAACTTGCGCCGCGGGCCCAGCGCCTCTGTCACTGTGCGGCTCGCGGGAAGGGACGAAAACGGCCGGATGCCGCAGCGTCCGTTCAGGTCTCCTTAACCGCGCTGACCGACACTTGAGGCCGGGAGGTGGTTCATCGCTTGTCTGTACCAGATGGGCCGCGCTCTCACAAAGCGCGCCGGGGAATCCCGGCCTTATCAGGTTACGAAATCGTGTCGGGGCATGCCGCGGGAACGCCGCGTCATGGGAGGCTCATGATCGGCTGGCTTCGGGCCGTTTTCGCGGCATTGTTAACGTACACGTCCGCGGTCGCGCCATTGCACGCGGCCAATGACGCTACGAGCGGGCTACCGGTGCCGCGTTTCGTCAGCATCAAGGCGGACCGCGTCAACGTCCGCGGGGGCCCGGACCGGGATCACGACGTCTCTTTCATCTTCACGCGCGTCGGCTGGCCGGTCGAGATCACCGCCGAGTTCGAAAATTGGCGCCGCATCCGCGATTCCGACGGTTCCGAAGGCTGGGTCTATCACTCGCTTCTGTCCGGCAAGCGCATGGCGGCCGTGGAGCTGAAAGTGAAGACCGATCTCGCGATGCTACACGCCGAGCCCGATGCCAAGAGCCCGGTCACGGCGCAGCTCGAGGCCGGCGTGATGGGAACGGTCAAATCCTGCAACGGCGTCTGGTGCCGCATTTTCGGCAAGAATTTCGACGGCTGGGTCGAACAGGACGACCTTTGGGGTGTCTATCCCAACGAAAAGATTGATTGATTTTTCGTGAATGCTGGATGACCCGATGGCCCGCCGGAGCGGGCCATGACATCAGGCCTGAGCGATTTTGACTAAGCCCTGCTTTCGCCGCAGCCGGACCACCACGTCAATACGGGCGATCTCGTAACCTTCGGGCGGCGTGGGCGCTTTGCCGACCACGACATCGCTGGCCGGGATGTCGAGCAGATCGTTCCTATCCTCGATGAAGAAGTGATGGTGCTCGGTATTGTTGGTATCGAAATAGGCCTTCGAACCGTCGACCGCGACCTGGCGCAACAGGCCGACTTCGGTGAATTGGTGCAGCGTGTTGTAAACCGTGGCGAGCGACACCGGCACCTTGGCGTGGGTCGCCTCCTCGTAGAGCATTTCCGCCGTCACATGGCGGTCGCCCTTACCGAACAGGATCCAGCCCAATGCCATGCGCTGCCGCGTCGGCCGCAAGCCGACTTCGCGCAGCTTCGACTTGACGTCATGCCAGGGACAGCCGGTCATATCGCCGCGCATTGGCAACGTGCGCGGTTGAAAGACGGGCCCGAAGGCGCTGGGACGCGACTGTGTCATTGCTGCACCAGGAACGAGAGGCTGGATGAGATCGTTGCAAGTGAAATCATTATACGCCGGCCGGCGACGGCTGCAACTGTCATGCGGGTAACCGGGGGCCGCTCCCACGCCATAGCTGGGAATTGTCTGGGGATGAACCTGCGGCGCGCGTCCGGATGCGGCTTTGCCGGTTTCCTCCCATATGTTAGAGGTCTGGACCTGTCTGGGGGGCGGAGAAAATGCTGATGCCCGAGCGCCGTTCCAATTTCGAATACGAGGACTTGCTGGCTTGCGGACGTGGCGAGTTGTTCGCCGAAGGCCCGCAACTGCCGCTGCCGCCGATGCTGATGTTCGACCGCATTTCCGAAATCGCGGAAGCCGGCGGCGAGTACGGCAAGGGGTTGGTCCGGGCCGTGCTGGATCTCAAGCCCGACCTCTGGTTCTTCCCCTGCCACTTCAAGGGGGATCCGGTGATGCCGGGCTGCCTCGGCCTCGATGCGCTGTGGCAATTGCTCGGCTTCTTCCTTGGCTGGGTCGGAGCCGCCGGCAAAGGCCGCGCGCTCGGCATGGGTGAGATCAAATTCTCGGGCCAAGTGGTGCCGACGATGAAACGCATCGTCTACGGCATCGACATCAAGCGGGTGATGCGGTCAAAGCTCGTGCTCGGCATCGCCGACGGCTGGCTCTCGGCCGACGGCTCAGTGATCTACCGCGCGCTCGACCTCAAGGTAGGCCTGTTCCAAAACTCGGCGCCAGAGACGAGCGGCGTTTGAGCCGCATTTTGAGCGAATCCAGGCGGACGAGGCGAAGATGAGGCGTGTAGTCGTCACCGGGATGGGTATTGTCTCGTCGATCGGCAACAACACGCAGGAAGTGCTGGCTTCGCTGCGCGAAGCCAAATCGGGAATCGTGCGCGCCGACAAATATGCCGAGCTCGGCTTTCGCTGCCAGGTGCACGGCGCGCCCACCCTCGATGCCAGTGAGGCCGTCGACCGCCGCGCCATGCGTTTTCTCGGCGGCGGCGCCGCCTGGAACCACGTCGCCATGGAACAGGCGATCCGCGATTCCGGCCTCGAACCGGGCGAGGTCTCCAACGAGCGCACCGGCATCGTCATGGGCTCGGGTGGGCCGTCGACCCGGGCCATCGTCGAAGCCGCCGATATTACCCGCAGCAAGGGGCCCAAGCGCGTCGGACCGTTCGCGGTGCCGAAGGCGATGTCGTCCTCGCCGTCCGCCACGCTGGCGACCTGGTTCAAGATCAAGGGCGTGAGCTACTCGATCTCGTCGGCCTGCGCGACCTCGAACCATTGCATCGGCAATGCCTACGAGCTGGTCCAATACGGCAAGCAGGATCTGGTCTTCGCCGGTGGCTGTGAGGAGCTCGACTGGACGCTGACGGTGCTGTTCGACGCGATGGGCGCGCTGTCGACGAAATTCAATGACACGCCGGCTAAGGCCTCGCGCGCCTACGACGCCGACCGCGACGGCTTCGTCATCGCCGGTGGCGCCGGCGTGCTGGTGCTCGAGGAGCTGGAGCATGCCAAGGCGCGTGGTGCGCGGATTTACGCGGAAGTCGCCGGCTATGGGGCCACCTCCGATGGCGCCGATATGGTGGCGCCCTCGGGCGAAGGCGCGGTGCGCTGCATACGCATGGCACTGAAGGACGTCAAACCGCCGGTGAATTATATCAACCCGCACGCCACCTCGACGCCGATCGGCGACCTCAAGGAGATTGAGGCGATCCGCGAAGTCTTCGGCTCGGGCGACAAATGCCCGCCGATCTCTGCGACCAAATCGCTGACCGGCCACTCGCAAGGTGCGACCGGCGTCCATGAGGCGATCTATTCAATTCTGATGATGAACTCAGGCTTCATCTGCGAGAGCGCCAACATCGAAACTCTCGATCCGGCCTTCGCCGACATGCCCATCGTGCGCGCGCGCCGCGACAACGTGACACTCGGCTGCGTGCTCTCCAATTCGTTCGGCTTCGGCGGCACCAATGCCTGCATCGTGTTCAAGCACGTGGATGCTTGACGCATGCAGGGGCTGATGCACGGCAAGCGCGGTCTGATCATGGGGGTCGCCAACGATCACTCGATCGCCTGGGGTATTGCCCGGACCCTGGCGGCGCATGAGGCGAAGCTCGCCTTCACTTACCAGGGCGATGCGCTCGGCAAGCGCGTCAAGCCGCTCGCAGCCTCCCTCAATGCCGACCTGGTGCTGCCGTGCGATGTCGAGAACATCGAGTCGGTGGATGCGGTATTCGCCGAAATTGGGCGCGCCTGGGGCAAGCTCGATTTCCTGGTCCATGCCATCGCCTTTTCCGACAAGACCCAGCTCACCGGCCGCTATTCCGACACCACGCGCGAGAATTTCCTCCACACGATGCTGATCTCGTGCTTTGCGTTTACCGAGGCGGGCAAGCGCGCCGCCGCCATGATGCCGGACGGGGGCGCCATGGTGACGCTGACCTATAACGGCGGCCTGCGGGCGATGCCGAACTACAACGCCATGGGGGTTGCCAAGGCGGCCCTTGAAGCTTCGGTGCGCTATCTCGCGGTCGATCTCGGCAAGGACCGTATCCGGGTCAACGCCATTTCATCGGGTCCGATCCGCACGCTGGCCGGCGCCGGCATAGGCGACGCGCGCTCGATGTTCGCGTTCCAGCAGCGGCATTCGCCGCTGCATCGCGGCGTGACGCTCGACGAACTCGGTGGCGCCGGGCTCTATCTGCTCTCCGACCTTTCGACCGGCGTCACCGGCGAAATTCATTTCGTCGATTCCGGCTACAATGTCATCGCCATGCCGCATCCCGACGCATTGCGGGCCGATGCGAAGCAGGGCGCGGAAGACGCAGCCAAATAGGCCACTGCCGCCGCGGTCTCTGGCGCTGCCTACACCGCCGAATACGGCAGAGCAGGTATGATCGTCAGTTTACGTGGTGAAATAATTTCACTATAATGAGGGTGTGCCTAAACTTAAGCGGTTTCCCGGCTGCCGCGTTGTGATCTACCCGCGGGATCACCAGCCACCGCACGTCCGTGTCGAATTTCGCGACGGAGACCGCTGCAAGGTCGAGATTGAGACACTCGTGGTTACCGGTGCGGTACACCCAACCGGCAAATTGGCAAAACCGTCTGCATGGATCGCTGCGAACCAAGAGTGGCTGTTGGCGAAATGGATAGAGATTGTCCGATGAAAAAGCCGCCTCTGATCCGCAGCGTGAAGGCGAAGGCTCCGGCGACACTGGAAATCGTTTGGAGTGTCGGCGGGACGCTTGCGGTTGATGTTTCACGCCTCATCAAGCGTTTCAAACTTTATGCCCCACTGAAGAACGCGGCACTCTTCAGCAGGGCCAAAGCCGATCCGTGGGGCCACGCGGTGAATTGGCCTGGTGACATCGATATGAGCGCAGATCAGCTCTATGACCTCGGGCGTGAGCAAGCTGGCGAATGGGGACCGGAGCGCTTCAGCGTCTGGATGACGGCACACGCGCTTTCGCTCAATGCTGCGGCGGATGTACTCGGACTTTCGCGGCGTATGATCGCGCACTACCGCACAGGTTCCAGGCCGATCCCTCGCGTGGTTGCGCTCGCCTGTGAGGGACTGAGCGCGCGGTGGAAGAAGCGCGCGGCCTAGGCAAAGTCCAGAGGGCGCCATCGGCCGACAGCGCCGCTGCGGATTATCGGGAACTATTTCCTCACAACCTTGCCAGATGCGGCATCACTTCGCTGCGGAACAGTTGCAGCGACCGCAGTGCGTCGGCGAGCGACATGGTCCCGAGGAACATGTAGGTCAAAAAATAATTGATTCCGAGTTCGCGCACCTGCCGCTCGATCTCCGCGCGCACGGTCTGCGGCGAGCCCGCGATCACCGAGCCGTCCTCCAGACCTGCCTCGTATGTTGCGCCGCGCGGCACGTTGAGCCGCGAAGTGAGCCCGGTCACGCCGTGCTTGACGCGCAGCCAGTTGAGGTTGGCGAGGTGCTGCTCCATCGGACCCTTGGCGAAACGGTGTGCCTCCGCGTCGGTGTCGGCGACAAAAACGTGCCGCATGATGCCGACCACCGCTCCACCGGAAAATTCTGCCTTGGGCTGGGCCGGGGCGCCGCGCTTGGCGAGCGCGGACTTGTAGGCCTCGATATTTTTCTTGGCGAACGGTGTCGGACCGAGCGTCACGTAATGCAGCCCGTGCTCGCCGGCCCAGATCGAACCGATTTCGTTCGACGAGGCGTACCAGAACGGCGGATGCGGCTGCTGCAGCGGGCGCATCGCGATCGGCACGTTCTCATAGGTGTAGTGTGGGCCCTTGTAGGTCAGCGAGTCGGTCGTGAGGCCGGCGCTGAGGCAGTCGAACGCATCGATGAATATGTCGCGCGAATCCTCGTGCTCGACCTTGTGGTATTTCAGCTCGTAGGGCGACACACCGCGGCCGACTCCGACATCGAGCCGGCCGTAGCTCATGTGATCGAGCATGCAGATTTCCTCGATCAGCCGCAGTGGCGAGTAGAGCGGCAGCAGATAGACCAGCGGACCCATGCGCATGCGCTTAGTGGCTCGCGCCAGCGCGCCCATGTAGATGCCCGGCACCGGCACCATATTGAGCGGCGTGGCATGGTGTTCGGCGAGATGCAGGCAATAGATGCCGGCTTCGTCGGCGGCCGCCGCGAATTGCAGGCGCTCATCGAACAGCGTCGTCAGCGGCCGCGCCCCGTCCTCGATGTGATCGAAAAGTCCGACTTTCATGGTGCCTCGTGTTGTTTGATCGCGTTCCCGTGTCCGCGGGGAATTTCTCGCTATTTGGGTTTTCGTTTTCGGCCGGATGAGCGGCCGCCCGCGGGCGGATTTGTCCGGATCGGCCCGATGCGCCGGCCCATGTGGGCACAGTCTTCGTCGGTCTTTAATCCCGCCGCGCGGATGCCGAAGGCTGCGAGTTCGTCGTCGCGATCCTCGGTGTCGCCGGTAACGCCGACGGCGCCGATCACCTCGCCATCGTCGTTGCGAATGACCATCCCGCCGCCTTCGGGGAAGATCTGCTCGCCACTCGCGGCGATCAGATAGCGCATGAAGATCGGCCGCTCCTCGGCGCGGTGATGCACCAGCATGGAACTGCGCCCCAGGGCGAGCGCCGCATAGGCCTTGCCGAAGGCCATCTCGAATCGAATCATCGAGGCGCCGTCCTCTTTCTTAAAGGCTTTAACCTTGCAGCCCGGCTCGACGACGATCACAGCGAGCGGCCGGGTTTCGAGCGCGGTGCCGCGCGCGATGATGGCATCGATGATGCGCTCGGCCTGCGCAAGCTTGATAGCGCTCATTGTCCTTATCGACCTGACGAAGCGTCGTGGCCCCCATTGGCACCGTCTTGTGGCATCTTCCGCGCGCTTCTTCCATATGGCCCCACGACATGCCGGGCATTCGCCGCTTGCTCGCGCTTTGCGTCAGCCTCTTGCCTCCGTTGGGCATGGGGGCCACATCTGCGCGGGCATGCCCGCCCCTCCGCCCATAGCCGTTGAGCGCCTGGTCAAAATCTATAAGACCGTGCCGGCCGTCGATGGCATCTCGTTCACGCTGGCGCCTGGCTCGATTACTGCGCTCCTGGGCGGCAACGGCGCCGGCAAGACCACAACCATCGCCACGATCATGGGCCTGGTGACGCCGACCTCCGGGCGCGTGACAGTGCTGGGCGCGGAAATGCCGCGGCAGCGCTACCAGGTGTTGCATCGCATGAATTTTGAAAGCCCGTATGTCGAAGTGCCGATGCGGCTCACGGTGCGGCAGAACCTGAAGATCTTCGGCGAACTCTACGGCGTCGACGATTTGCCCAGCCGTATCGAACAGCTCGGGCGGGAACTCAACCTGACCGATCTGCTTGATCGGCCGACCGGCAAGCTTTCCTCCGGCCAGAAGACGCGGGTCTCGCTCGCCAAGGCGCTGGTGAATAACCCGGACGTGCTGTTGCTCGATGAGCCGACGGCGTCGCTCGATCCCGATACCGCGGATTGGGTGCGCGGTCATCTCGAGCGCTATTGCCGCGAGCGGCACGCCACCGTGCTGCTCGCCTCGCACAACATGGTCGAGGTCGAGCGCCTGTGCGAGCGCGTCATCATCATGAAGCGGGGCCACATCGAGGACGACGACACGCCTGCCAAGCTCCTGCAGCGCTACGGCCGGAGCACGCTGGAAGAGGTCTTTCTCGATGTGGCGCGCGGCAACGGTATCGAAAGCGAGGCGGCGCAATGAGCGCGCAGGACGTCATGTTCTCGCCCCGGCGAGTCGGCGCGATGATGCTGCGCTACTGGTATCTGTTGCGCTCGTCGTGGCCGCGGCTGCTCGATCTGGTCTACTGGCCAACGGTGCAGATGCTCACCTGGGGCTTCCTGCAATATTACATCGCCAACAACGCCGGCTTCTTCGCGCGCGCCGGCGGCACCTTTATCGGCGCCGTGCTGCTGTGGGACATTTTGTTCCGCGGTCAGCTCGGCTTCTCAATGTCGTTTCTGGAGGAGATGTGGTCGCGCAACCTCGGCAACCTGATGATGAGCCCGCTGCGACCGTTCGAGTTCGTCGTCGCACTGATGGTGATGAGCGTGGTGCGGCTGTCGGTCGGCGCGGTGCCGGTGACGTTTCTCGCCATCGCTTTCTTCGGATTCAATCTTTACGCGCTCGGCCTGGCGCTGGTGGCGTTCTTCTTCAATCTGATGCTGACCTCGTGGGCGGTCGGCATTTTCGTTTCCGGCCTCATTCTGCGCAACGGCATGGGCGCGGAGAATTTCGCCTGGTCGATCATGTTTCTGTTCATGCCGCTCACCTGCGTCTACTACCCGGTGACGACGCTGCCGGTCTGGCTGCAGCCGATCTCCTGGGCGCTGCCGCCCACATACGTATTCGAGGGGATGCGGGAACTGTTGATCCACAAGGTGTTCCGCGGCGACCTGATGCTTGATGCGCTCGGGCTCAATGCGCTGTTCTTTGCGGCGGGGATCATTGCGTTTCTGGCGCTTTTGCGCAGCGCCCGCCGTCACGGCTCGCTGATGCAGAGCGGCGAATAGGCGTTTTCGCTGCCTCACTCCGGTACCGGCCGCAGGCGGCTGATTGAGCAGCCGCTGTGTGCACTGCGAATTGCGGTCGTCCAGCGCACCTCCTATGTAACCAATAAGGAAAAAATTGCTTTTATGACGCCGGTATGACAGATCAATGGGACAGTGCTGCAGTGCAGCAAGCCGGGCAGAGTTCGTCCATGGCAATCGGGGAGTTTGGCGGCGCGCCGGTCACGCCGGGCGGCAATGGCGTGTTGCTGTCGGCGCCGCTCTACTGGTTCTACGAGATGACTCACGCGGCACTCAACCCGTCGCGGGCGTGGGCCGATGCGACGCGTCTGTTCTTCAAGAACCCGGTCAATCCGTTGTCGTTTACCACCTACGGCAAATCGGTCGCCGCCGCCTGCGAATTATTCGAACGCTCGACGCGCCGCTATAGCCGTCCGGAATGGCGGATCGATTCGACCCTGGTGGGCGGCGAGCGCGTACCGGTGCAGATCGCCACTGTGTGGGAGCGGCCGTTCTGCCGGTTGATCCATTTCGAGCGCATCCTTTCGCACCGGCCGCAGCGGCCGCAGCCGCGCTTGTTGATCGTGGCGCCGATGTCGGGGCATTTTGCGACGCTGCTGCGCGGTACGGTCGAGGCATTTCTGCCCAACCACGATGTCTACGTCACCGATTGGGCGGATGCGCGGCTTATTCCTCTGTCGGAAGGCCGTTTCGACCTCGACGACTATATCGACTACGTCATTTCGATTCTGCACGCGCTGGGCGGCGACACCCATGTCATTGCGGTGTGCCAGCCAGCCGTGCCGGTCATCGCCGCGGCCGCGCTCATGGAAGCGGACGACGATCCCTACGCGCCGTTGTCGATGACCTTGATGGGCGGACCGATCGACACGCGCGTCAATCCGACTGCGGTGAACAAGCTCGCCGAGGAGCGCGGTACCGAGTGGTTCCGCAGCCACGTCGTCACCAAAGTGCCGTTTCCCAATCCCGGTTTCATGCGCGACGTCTATCCGGGCTTCTTGCAGCTGCACGGCTTTGTCAGCATGAATCTCGACCGTCATATCGAGGCGCATAAGCAGCTGTTCATGCATCTGGTGCACGGCGACGGCGACTCGGCGCACAAGCACAAGGAATTCTACGACGAGTATCTCGCCGTTATGGATCTGGCCGCTGAATATTATCTGCAGACCGTCGATACTGTCTTTGTACGCCATGCGCTGCCGCTCGGTGAGATGACGTATCGCGGCCGTCCGGTTGATCTCGCGGCCATCAAGCGGGTTGGGTTGCTCACGGTCGAAGGCGAGCACGACGACATATCGGGCGTCGGCCAGACCGAGGCGGCTCACCGGCTATGCGTCAATCTACCGGCCGACCGGCAGGCGCACTGGCTGCAGACCAATGTGGGTCATTACGGCGTGTTCAACGGTTCGCGCTTCCGCGCCGAGATCGTGCCGCGCATTTCCGATTTCGTGCTGTCGATGGGACTCATGAGCCGCGCCGGGCGAAACAACGTTGCGAAACGGCGCGTTCACAACGGCGGCGTGCTTCACGCCTGACGTTCTTGCAGCCAGCCTAATCGAGTCGACAGCGCCAGAAGCCGCGATTTGACGGGCCTAAAACCGCTTTTGGCGTCCGTTGTGCGCCCTAACGATCTGAAACATCATAAGAATTCGGGAATCACGGCGCGTCAAAATGGCGGCGCTACGGTACCAATAACAACTGAATCTCGTTTCACTTTCTGAGCCACACAGTCTGGGTCGCTGGTCGCGAACAAGCGCAACATCTTGTATGGTGGTTTAGCAGCGATCAAAGGGACTTCGCCGTGCGGTGGTTATGGCACTATCCCCTGGGGTTTGGGTTCGGAAAGTCCGCCATGCCACAGCGCGCACTGCTCTATCGCCGTCCGAGTGAGCCTCAGGCCATCGAAATCATCTTCGGCCGGGCGGTCTACCTGGTTCGCCTGCGCCGGCACCGTCAGGCCCGCCGCTACACGCTGCGCATCCAATCGGCGACCCGCGAGGCGATCCTGACGATTCCGCCGCGCGGGACGTTGAAGGAAGCGCGCGAATTTGCCCAAAAGCACGGTGGCTGGATCGCGGCACGGCTTGATCGCCTGCCCAAGGCGGCGCCATTCGCCGACGGCATCGTCGTGCCGCTGCGCGGCGTCCCGCACCGGATCGTGCATCGCGGTCTGGTGCGTGGGACGGTCTGGACCGAGGCCGGCCCGGAGGGGGAGTGCTTGCTCTGCGTTGCGAGCAGAGCTCCGCACATCGATCGCCGTATCGGCGATTTCCTGCGCCGCGAGGCCAAGCGCGACCTGGAAATTGCCAGCCGCCATTTCGCCACCGAGCTCGGCGTTGAAATCAAACGGGTCGCGGTCCGCGATCAAGCCAGTCGCTGGGGATCATGCTCGACGACCGGCATGCTCTCGTTCTCGTGGCGGCTTATTCTCGCACCGAGCATGGTGCTGAACTATCTCGCCGCGCACGAGGTCGCGCATCTGGTCGAGATGAACCACTCGGCGCGCTTCTGGCGCCTTGTGCAGCGGGTGTGCCCGTATCACGACCGCGCCAAGAGCTGGCTCGACGTCCATGGAACCGACCTGCATCGCTACGGTCTGCCCGAGCTTAATCATCAGGCGCCTTGAGCCGCGCGGTCGCGCTGTACGGGTTCATACAGATGGAACCGGAGATAATTGCGGGCGTCGTTATGTCGCGCGCGCTAACACTAATGCGTGATCCGCATTGCATCTGCAGACCATGCTCTTACTTTTCACATATTAGGCCGGCCGGGCGGCTCCCCCCATCCCCCGACACCCCGCCGTCCGGTCCCATAAGCCTAAGTTGAGGCAACGACTCAGAGAACCCCAAGCGCGTAACTTGCTTGGGGTTCTTTTTTATGGCCGTCGCGAAGAAACCCGCAGCAGAACAGAAAAGCTTTCAGCTTTTGACCAGATCGCCCAGCATGCTCGCGGCGACGGTAAGCTTCGACAGGTTCAGGCCCGAAGCGGCAATTTCTGAAATCGCGCCGCGGATTCGTTCGACCTCGTCTCGGCGCGGCGCGACCCAGGATTCGACGGCGCGAGCACCCGCCGAACCGTTTTGCACCATGGCGGCCGTCAGCCGGCGTTCGGCGTCGGCGATCGAATCGCGCGCCCGGTCGAGCGCCAGCCGGTCGAAATAGTCGGTCACCGTGATGGCGGCAGCGGCGCTGGTAATGCGGTCGAGTCGGAAGAAGCTGCCGGCGGCGAAATAGGTCGCGGCGACGTCGCCGACCGGTTTGCCGGTGCGGTCGGCGATCAGCACGATGTCGGGCGCGGCGGCGAGCGGTCCGAGGTCGGCGAGTCGGGCCGCCAGCGCTTCAGGGACGCCGGCGCGCGTGAGGTCCTTGCGCCGCGCGGCCCGCGCCGCCAGCCCGTCGTCCAACAGGACGCCGTCGAGGCAGGCGGTCACTGCGGCGATGCCGCCGCGGTAGTGGCTGACAACGTCGTCGAGTCCCTTGGCCAGATCGACATTGCGCAGGAACCAGACGAGGCGGTCGAGCAACAAGTCCTGCACAGTGGCGTAAAGCTCGAGCTGCAGCTTTCCATCGATCCGGTTGTCGAGTTCGTCGATGGCGGCGTTGAGCGCCGTCATCGCATAGCTGTCGCGGACCGCGGCGAAAGCACTGGCGATTGCGCCGGGTGCAGCGCCTGTCTGATCGGCAATGCGCACGATCAACGATGGGCCGCCGCGGTTGATCAACGAATTGCCGAGCTGGGTGGCGATGATTTCGCGCCGCAGCCGGTGATGTTCGAGCGCGTCGGGGAAGCGATCGGCGACTGCTTTCGGGAAATAACGGTTCATCTCCCGGGCGAGATACGGGTCGTCCGGCACCGCGGATTCGAGCAGGTCGTCGTACAGCGACAGTTTGGCGTAGGCGAGCAGCACAGAAAGCTCGGGCCTCGTAAACGGCTGCGAGCGCCGCCGCCGCTCGGTCAGCGTCACGTCGTCGGGCAGGTATTCGACCGCGCGGTTAAGCTGGCCGCGCGCCTCAAGCGCCTGGATCAGCCGCTGCAGGAAACCGAAATCCTCCATGCCGCGCCGCTCGGAAAGCGACAGCGCCAGCGGCTGCAGGTAGTTGTTGCGTAGCACGAGGCTTGCGACTTCGTCGGTCATGCCGGCCAGCAGTGTGTTACGTGCGGCCATCGTGAGGCGGCCGTCGCGCAGCGGAATCGACAGCGCGATCTTGATGTTGACCTCCATGTCGGAGGTGTTGACGCCTGCCGAGTTGTCGATGGCGTCGGTATTGAGCCGGATGCCGCGGAATGCGGTTTCGATGCGCCCGCGCTGCGTCATGCCGAGATTGGCGCCTTCGCCGATCACCTTGCAGCGCAAATCCTTGCCGGCGATGCGGACCGCGTCATTGGCGCGGTCGCCGACCGACTCGTCGGTCTCGTCGGCGGCGCGCACATAGGTGCCGATGCCGCCAAAGAACAGGAGGTCCACCCCCGCCTTGAGGATGGCGCGTATCAACTGCGCCGGCGTGAGGCTCTCGCCGAGACCGAACAGCTTTTGCGCCTGCGGCGACAGGCGGATTTCCTTGGCGCTGCGCGAATAGACGCCGCCGCCTTCCGATATCAGCGCCTTGTTGAAATCCTGCCAGCTCGACCGCGGCAGCGCGAACAGGCGCGCGCGCTCCGCAAAGGTGCGTTCCGGCTCGGGATCGGGGTCGATGAAAATGTCGCGATGATCGAAGGCAGCAACGAGCCGTGTAGTTTTTTCGCGCAGCATGCCGTTGCCGAAAACGTCGCCCGACATGTCGCCGACGCCGACCGTGGTGAACGGCGTCGTGTGGATGTTGATATCCATCTCGCGGAAATGCCGCTTGACCGATTCCCAGGCGCCGCGCGCGGTGATGCCGATCTTCTTGTGGTCGTAACCGGCCGAGCCGCCCGACGCGAAGGCGTCCCCCAGCCAGTAATCGTGGGCGATGGCCAACTCGTTGGCGATATCGGAGAACGTCGCCGTGCCCTTGTCGGCGGCGACCACGAGATAAGGATCGTCGCCTTCGTGGCGGATGACGTCGGGCGGTGGAATGATGCCGCGCGTTCCGGTGGCGATATTGTCGGTGATGTCGAGCAGCGTGGAAATGAACAGCTTATAGGCGGCGACGCCTTCGGCGGCGATCGCCTCGCGGGTCCCGCCGATAGGCAGATATTTCGGAATGAAGCCGCCCTTGGCGCCGACCGGCACGATCACCGCATTCTTGACGTTCTGCGCCTTGACCAGCCCCAGGATCTCGGTGCGGAAATCCTGCGGCCGGTCGGACCAGCGAATGCCGCCGCGCGCGACCTTGCCGAAGCGCAGATGCACCGCCTCGACGCGCGGCGAATAGACGAAAATCTCATAGAGCGGCCGCGGCAGCGGCATGCCGTCGACCTTGCGGCTTTCGAACTTGATGGCGATGAGGCCCTTGGGCCGGCCACCGGCATCGCGCTGATAGAAATTGGTGCGGATTGCCGCCGTCACCGCGTTGACGAAATGACGCAGGATGCGGTCCTCGTCGAGGCTTTCGACGGCTTGCAACGCCGTTTCGATTGCCTTCGCAATGTCCGCCTCGCGCGCGCTGCGCTCGGTGTCGCTCAGCTCCAGCCGCGGGTCGAACCGCATATGGAACAGCGTGACGATGTCGGCTGCGATGCAGGCGTGCTTGCGCAGCGTCGCCCACATGTAATCCTGCGAATAGGGCACGCGAATCTGGCGGAGAAAGCGCGAGATGGTGCGGATCGCCGCAACGTCACGCCACGGCAAACCCGCCGTCAGCACCAGCGCGTTATAACCGTCGTTCTCGGCGGCCCGGTTCATCACAGCAAGGAAACAGGCTTCGAGCGGCGCGCGGCGCGCGTCGAGCGCAATTGCCTCGCCCGAAATGCTTTCGAGCGACATGTCGTGAAACCAGACGTCGGCCGAGACCGAGCCTTGAACCGAGCCTTGCGGCTGAATGTGGTAGGTGCGCTCGTCGACGACGCGGAAGCCCATGTTCTCCAGAACCGGGACGCGCTCGGACAGTGGAATCGGCCGCGTATGGCTGAACACCTTGAGGCCCGCGCAGGCTTCCTGTTTGCCGGCGCCGCGGTAGAGTTCGACGCCGACCGGCTGCTCGGCCGTCAGCGCCTGGACGTGCCCGATGTCGGCGACCGCTCTGGCCGGTGGGTAGATCTCGCGATAGTCGATCGGGAAGGCGTCGCGGTAGCGGCTGATCAGCGCCCGGGCGTCATCCGGTCCATGCGCAGCCTCGATCGCCTCTTCGAGCCCGTCGGCCCAGCTGCGCACGATCTCTTCGACTGCGCGGTCGAGCGTCTGGCGATCCGGGTTCGGCGTTTCGCCTTCATAGCGCCCGATGATGAAATGCACGCGTACCAGCGGCCCTTCGGGAAAGAACGGATAGAAGGCGCGCACGCGGCCCTTGTAGGTGGCGGCCAGATAGTCGCCGATCCGAGCCCGGATATGACTGTCGTAGCGGTCGCGCGGCACATAGACGAGGATCGACACGAAGCGGTCGAAGCGGTCGCGCCGCGGCAGCACGCGCACCCGCGGCCGTTCGTCGAGCTGCAGAATGTCGAGCGCGAAGCGGTAGAGCGTGTCTTCGTCGATTTGAAACAGCTCGTCGCGCGGATAGGTTTCCAGCACGTTGACCAGCGCCTTGCCGGAATGGCTCGACGGCTCGAAACCGGCGCGGCGGATGACGTTGTCGACCTTGCGGCGCAGGTAGGGAATGGCGCGGGTCGAGCGCGTATAGGCGGTGGACGTGAACAGTCCGCAGAAGCGGCGCTCGCCGATCAGCTTGCCATCGGCATCGAAGCGTTTGACGCCGACATAGTCGAGATGCACGCGCCGGTGCACGCGCGAGCGCACCGCCGCCTTGGCGACAATAAGCATCCGCGGCTCTTCAAGGAACTCGCGGATCTCCGGCGTCATGGTGACAAGCTGGGTGCCGCGGCGCAGCAGCCGCATCTGCGGCGTGCGCAACAGCCCAAGGCCGGTCTCGAACATCGGCTGCAGGCCGCGATCGTCGTTGGTGTAGGCATAATCGCGCGCGCCGAGCAGGGTGAAATTGTCGCCGGCGAGCCACTCGAGAAACTGGATCGCCTCGGCGATATCGGGAGCCGGCAGCGGCGGCGGGTTTTGCCGCAGATCGGCAATGACCTCGCGCACGCGCGCCAGCATTGCCTGCCAGTCGGCAACGGACACGCGAACCTCGGCGAGGATTGCTTCGAGAGCCGCAACAAGGTCATCGCGCGCCGCGGCGTCTAGCGATCCGTCGATGTGAATGTGGATGAAGCTCTCGCGCCGTCCGTTGCCGTCGCGCCCCGGTTCAAGGCCGATGAGGTTGCCGCTCGCATCGCGCTCGATCGAGAAAACCGGATGCACCAGAAGCGCAATGCCAAGCCCGCGGTCATGCAGCTCGCCGGCCACTGAATCGACCAGGAACGGCATATCGTCGTTGGCGATGTCGAGCACGGTCACGCCAGGCGCGGCCGCGTCAGATGCGAGCCGGACCTTGGCGGTGCCGGGACTGCGCTGAGCCAGGAACGCCCAGGACTCGGCGGCGATGGCGGCGAGCTGTTCGGGACTGAAGTGTGCGAGATCGTCTGGCACCGCGCTGCCGAACAGTTCGCCTGGAAATTCGGTGGGCATCCGATGGGCAGGCGGTGCTCCGCTATCGCCTTCGCCCGGCGGGCTTTCGGGTCCGTCATCGATGTGGGGACTGAATTGGACGGCCATCTTTCGCCCTCACGCCTCTCGCTCAAATTCGAACGACTTTAGCCCCGCCGCCCGCCCATCCGCTACAGCCGCCTCTATAATGTCGGGGATAGTTATAGTGAGGGCACGCCGCGCCCCCGCGGGCGGCGACGCGGCATGAGGTCACAAGGAATCACCATGGCAAAGAACAATTCGGCCAAAAGCAAACGCGGGACGGCGGTGCGCACGACGCAGGCGCGGCCCAGTGCAGCGGCCGGCGACGACACGGAGATCACGGCGCTTGCATTGCCGCAGGCGCCGCTCTCGCCCGAGATGGAGGCCTATTTCGCCAAATGCGAGGAGAAACTTGGCTTCGTGCCGAATGTGCTGAAGGCCTATGCGTTCGACATGACGAAGCTCACCGCCTTTGTCGCCATGTACAACGACCTGATGCTGGCGCCTTCGGGCCTAAGCAAGCTCGAGCGCGAGATGATCGCGGTCGCGGTGTCGGCGCAGAACCGCTGCTATTATTGTCTGGTCGCTCACGGCGCCGCGGTGCGCGCGCTCTCGGGCGATCCGGTGCTCGGCGAACTGATGGCGATGAATTTCCGCGCCGCGCGGCTGTCGAAGCGCGAACGCGCCATGCTGGACTTCGCCGTCAAGCTCACCGCCGAGCCGTGGCGGATCGAGGAGGCAGACCGCGAGGTGGTGCGCAAGGCCGGTTTTTCCGATCGCGACATCTGGGACATCGCCGCGGTCGCCGGCTTCTTCAACATGACGAACCGCGTTGCGTCGGCAACCGACATGCGGCCGAACAGTGTATATCACGGCCAGGCGAGGTGAAGTGCAATGCGTGCTGCAGCAGCCGTGATCCTATTTGTATTGGCGTCGTCTCCGGCCGCCATCGGCCAGAGCGCGCTGCCCGATCGCGTCACGTTTCCCAGCCTCGATGGCCACACCACGCTGGTCGGCTACGTCTACGCGGCGCACGATAAATCGGGGCATCCAAATGCGGCTGCGCCTGCGCCCGCGGTGGTCATGATGCACGGCCGAGCCGGTGCCTATTCGAGCCTGGCCAACGGCAAATATGACGCCACGACGATTACGAAGCACCACCGCATGTGGGGCGAGCTATGGGCGGAGCAGGGCTATGTGGCGATCCTGGTCGACGGTTTCGGACCACGAGGGTATCCGCACGGCTTTCCGCGCTTCAGCTACGACACGCGTCCTGCGGAGCTCGATGAAGTGACGGTGAGGCCATTGGATGCCTACGGAGCCGTCAAATATCTGCGCACGCGAAGCGACGTGATCGCCGACCGGATTGGTCTGCAGGGCTGGTCGAACGGCGGTAGCGCAACCTTGTCCAGCATGGCGGAGGTCGCGGCCGACACGCCCGGGGCGGCGATGCTTGGGCCAAAGACAGGATTTCGCGCCGCGCTCGCGTTCTATCCGGCGTGCAAACTCAAGGGCAGGTTCGATGACGGTTACAGGCCCTACGCGCCGGTCAGGGTGTTGCAGGGCGATGCGGACGAAGAAGTGTCGCCGAAGCGTTGCGCCCGGCTGGTCGACAAAAGCCGCGCTCACGGCGGCGATATCGAAATCACGCTTTACCCGGGCGCCACGCACGACTTCGACGATCCGGGCCGCCGCCGCCAGAGCGTCGAGGCCAATCGCGCCGCCAAGGCCGACGCGCTGCAGCGCGCGCCGGCCTTTTTTGCGGCGCAACTGCAAGGCCGATAGGGGCGACGCAGACGACTTTCCTCCCACGGCTGTCGGAGTTACGGCTGTATAGTGCCGCGGCGCAACCCAGCGAGCGTCGCATGAAACTGCGCCCAGCGCTTTTCGTCAGGATTGACCGCCGCGACCTTGCCGGCCCTCGTTTCGGTCGCGACCAGACCGGACGACAGATCGCAGCCGCCGGCGAGAAGAAATCTGATGTTCGGCAGTTGCTGTTCGAGTTGTTCGCCGATCGTCGCCTCCATGGGCTCGTCCGTCGTCGCCAATCCATAGAGGGCTTGGTTATAAGCGGTGCAGAGAGCCGGCGTTGCGGCAAGGGAAAGCTGCGATAGGGCCGTCAGTTTCCGGATCTGCGCCTTGTTGAGCAAGTCGATCGCATCGGCTTGCCGGCTCTTGGCGTGGCGCGCTCCTTCAATCGCTTGCTGATGCAGAGGCTCTGTCTCGACCGATCCGTTGACGTAGTCGAGCCAGTCCGCGAGCGGTGAATCTGCGCCGAGTTTGCGAATGCCTGCCTCCCAGCGAAGCGCGGCGTCCTGCGCCTCGGCATTTCGCCGCGCGAACATCGCGTCCAACTGCTGTCTGTGTTGTGCGAGCCGCGCGGAGTAGCCGGCCGGGTCGATCAAGGCGAACGGAATTGCGGAGAATGCGACAACTGCCACGCCTCCGAGCGCGAGCAGGGGAACGATGCGCAACGGGCCACCGGCGAGCACCGGCACTAAGACGCAGTACAAGGCCAGCAGTGGCGACAGCAGCATGGGGACCAGGAATGACCAGCCGCCGGGCCAAGTGAAGTACGTCTCTGCCGCGCCGAACGTTGCGACAACGCCGAGGACGTAGAGGATTGCCGATGCGGCCGCCCAGGCTCGCGGCGCAAAGCCTTTGCGCCAAGTGAACAAGATGAGTCCGCCAATCAGCAACCACAGTCCGGTGCCGAGAACCAACACGATCAAAGTCGCCCAAGCTTCGCTGATGCGCTCCTCGCCACTGCCGGTCCCAGGTTCAACCCAGGACGGCGCGGCTTGCAAAGCCAGTAGCCAGGGGACGTAGAAAATGACCGCTGCGCCTAGAAGCGCCAAGGACGCGAGCGGATAGAAATGCGGGCGTCGAGGTTCTGATTCCAAACCCAACCACCTGTTATTTGCGCCGATTTATGAGAATAACAGCTCGCCCTTAGCCATGGACCGACAAATCTTTGATCGTTGGCTTCTCGCCTGACAGCGGATTCTCCGGGTCCCAGGCATAGCGCAGCGTCTCGAATCGCATCGACCGCGCGTCGATCATTAACAGGCGGCCGACCAGATTTTCGCCGAAGTCAACGATCTCGCGAATAATCTCAAGCGCCATCATCGAGCCGATCACGCCGGCGAGCGCGCCGAGCACGCCGGCCTCCTCGCAGGCCGGCACCGTTCCGGGTGGTGGCGGTTCGGGGAACAGACAGCGATAGGTCGGGTTCGGCTTGCCCTCGGCATTGCGCTCGTGCGCCCGGATCGTGGTGAGCGTGGCGTCGAAAGTGCCGAGCGCGGCGGTGACCAGTGGCTTTTTGGCGAAATAGCAGGCGTCGGCCACCAGATAGCGCGTGGCGAAATTGTCGGAGCCATCGGCGATGATGTCATAGCGGGAGATCAGATCGAGCGCGTTGTGTGCGGTGAGCCGCAGGCCGTGCGCTTCCACTGCGACATGCGGATTGAGCCGGTGGATCGTCGCGGCGGCGCTTCCGACTTTGGGCGCGCCGATGTCGGGCGTGGTGTGGATCACTTGGCGCTGCAGATTCGACAGCGTCACCACGTCGTCGTCGACCACACCGAGCGCACCGACACCGGCCGCGGCCAGATAGAGCAGCACCGGCGCGCCCAATCCGCCGGCGCCGATCACCAGCACGCGGGCGCGGCCGAGCGCAGCCTGTCCAGGGCCACCGACTTCGCGCAGCACGATGTGGCGCGCGTAGCGTTCAAGTTCCTCGTCGCTGAGCATCGCAATCCTTGACGGGCGATCTTCGGGCAACGGAACGCCGGATGCAGGAGGCCGTCAAGCGCAAGCCGTCGCATTGCGTTGGCGGGCGGTTGCGCTAGGGTCCGGCTGTCGCGGCGGGTTCGGTCATGCGTTTGCGTAACATAGCGATCGTTGTTTTCTTGGCGTTGGCGAGTTCGCCGGTGCTCGCGCAGGCGGTCGCCGACACCAAGCCGGTCCTGAGCAAGCCGGAACCGAAAAAGCCCCCCGTGCAGGTCGCGCGAAAAACCACGCGCAAACCTGTGGCGAAGAAGCCGGCGGCGCAGAAGCCCGCTGCCGCAACCGTCAAAGCCTATGAGGCGGTCCCGCTGGCCGAGCGGCTCGCCATCCAGGCCGATCTTGCCTTGACCAATTTTTACGACGGGCCGCCGGGCGGCGATTTCGATGACGCGCGCACGATCGAGGCCGTCAAGGCGTTTCAGAAGGGCGGCAACGGCAAGGAAACCGGCGTGCTGAGCGCGGACGAACGCGCGCGGCTTGCCGAGGCAGCGCAACGGCACGAGCAGGAGGTCGGCTGGCGGGTGATCGACGATGCGCAAACCGGGGCGCGTTTCGGTCTGCCGGAAAAACTCGTCTCGCCGCTCGGCGCGTCTCGTACCGGCAGCAGCTGGATTTCTGGCCACGGCCAGGTTCGCATCGAGACATTTCGGGTGAGCGAAGGCGGCCTTGCGGCGCTGTTCGAACAGGAGAAAAAAACGCCGCGCGGACGCAGCGTGGATTACGGCAAGTTTTTTCCGGATTCGTTCGTGCTCACCGGAACCCAAGGGTTGAAGAATTTCGTCGTTCGTGTCCAGGCCAGCGGGACTGAGCTGCGCGGCGTTACCGTCCTCTACGACCAGGCAACCGAAGGCATCATGGCGGGCGTGGCGTTGGCCGTGGCCAATTCATTCCAGGGATTTCCCGATCCGAGTGCCGCGGCGGCGCCCGGCGAGGATCGCGCGGTGGACTATGGCACCGCCATCGTGGTTGACCGCAGCGGCGACCTCGTCACCACGCGGCGGCTGACGGCCGCCTGCGTGGCGCTTACCGTGCCGGGCTTTGGGCACGCGCTGCGTATTGCCGACGATGCTGCGGACGATCTCGCGCTGCTGCGTCTATACGGCGCGCGTCAGCTTGTTCCGGCGGCGCTCACCGGAGACAGCCAAGTCGATGATGTCACGCTCGTCGGTATTGCCGATCCGCGCACACAACGCGGCGACGATGCGGTATCGAAGGTGATCGCGCGGCTCGACGGGCAGGGCGTCACACCGGCGCCGCCTCTTGGTTTTTCAGGCGCGGCGGCAGTCGATGCGCAAGGCCGCTTTGCCGGCATGGTCGAACTGAAATCGCCGGCAGCTGCCCCCGGCGGCGCCGTCAGCCGACAGGCCATCCTGGTCCCTGCCAACACGGTGCGCGCATTCCTGACCGCGCATCGCGTCACGTCCGAGGCAGGCAGCGGCGCGATCGAACGCTCTGTGGTGCGCGTGATCTGCGTGCGTAAGTGACAGAGGGTCATCGTCCGCGGAGGCGGACGATCCAGTAATCACCGGAGCGGCAGGCGATTACTCGATGCCCGCCTGCGCGGGCATGACAATTATCTATTCTCGAATTTCGCCGGCCGCTTCGCCACGAAGGCGTTCATGCCTTCCTTCTGATCGTGCGTCGCGAACAGCGAATGGAAGATGCGGCGCTCGAAGCGGATGCCTTCCGCCTGCGACGTTTCGAACGCACGGTTGACCGCCTCCTTGGCCGCCATCACCGATGGCAGCGACATCGCCGCGATGGTTTCGGCAACTTTGATCGCCTCGTCGAGCAGAGTGGCCACCGGGACGACGCGAGCAACGAGACCGGACCGCTCGGCCTCGGCGGCATCCATCATGCGGCCGGTGAGGATGAGGTCCATGGCCTTGGCCTTGCCGACAGCGTGGGTCAGGCGCTGCGTGCCGCCGATGCCGGGAATGATGCCGAGCTTGATTTCCGGCTGGCCGAACTTTGCGTTATCGGCGGCGATGATCACGTCGCACTGCATGGCGAGCTCACAGCCACCGCCGAGCGCGAAACCCGCGACCGCGGCGACGACCGGCTTGCGCAGCCCGGCAATGTGATGCCACGTGCCGCAGAAATCGTCGAAATAAACATCCGTAAAGCTTTTGTCCGCCATTTCCTTGATGTCGGCGCCGGCCGCGAATGCTTTTTCCGAGCCGGTGATGACGAGGCAGCCGATGGCGTCGTCCGCTTCAAAGGCGTCTGCCGCCGCCGCGAGCTCGCGCATCAGCGCGGCGTTGAGGGCGTTGAGCGCCGCCGGCCGGTTCAGCCGAATGATGCCGACACGTCCGCGCGTTTCGACGATGATATGCTCGCTGCTCTTATGTTCGATCGTCATGCGATTAACCTATGTCTGTCGTGCGGGAAGCTACGCGATATTCCAAAACTGGCTACTCTGCTATGCTGCTGAAAATTGGAGGAAATCGTGACAATAAAGAAGATCGCGCCCTTGCGCAGCATCGTTGCCGGGATTTCTATCGCCGCAATCTCTGGAGTTTTTGCCATGACGTTTTCCGCCTCCGCGGCCGATGACCCGCCCTATACCCTGGCGCGCGAGGGCTTCTTTTATGTCGGCGGCAAGCCGCAGACGGTGAACGGGCATACTCACGTCGTCAATCAGATGTATGTCGAGTTTCGCATCCCGGCCAAACAGACGCATCCGTATCCGATCGTCATGGTGCATGGCGGCACTCGTTCCGGCACCACGTATCTGGGCACGCCGGATGGGCGCGAAGGCTGGGCGCAATATTTCGTCCGCCGCGGCTACGCCGTGTACGTCGTCGACCAGCCCGGCCGCGGCCGTTCCGGCTATTCGACCGAGAATTACGGGCCCGCCAAGGTCGCCGATCTGGAAGGCGGCATGCGCCGTTATTTGGCGCAGGAAAAATACAATTTATGGCCGCAGGCACATCTGCACACGCAATGGCCGGGCAACGGCACCGCGGACGATCCGATCACGATCGAGATGGTTTCGAACTACGTGCCGGAAATCGAGGACTTCACCAAGCAGCAATTCCTCAACCGCGATGCTCTGGTTGCGCTGTTCGACAAGATCGGCCCCGGCATCCTGATGGTGCATTCGCAAGCTGGTGCATTCGCCTGGCCGGTCGCCGACGCGCGGCCGGATCTCGTCAAGGCGATCGTGGGCGTCGAGCCCAACGGACCGCCATTCTACGATGTCAATTTCATCGGCCCGCCCGACTATTTCCGCCAGGGCAAGATGGCGCTGCCTTACGGGCTGAGCGCAGTGCCGCTCACCTATGTGCCGGCCGTGAAGGAGGCGTCGGAGATTTCGATCGAGCAGGAGGCCAAGGCCGACGCGCCCGATCTGGTGCGCTGCTGGCTGCAACAGGAGCCGGCGCGGCAATTGCCGAACCTGCAGAAGATGCCGATCATGGTGCTGACGTCAGAGGCGTCGTATCACGCACCCTACGATCACTGCACGGTGAAATTTCTGGCGCAGGCAGGCGTCAAGGCGACCCACATCAAGCTTGTCGATCTCGGTATCCGTGGCAACAGCCACGTCATGATGAACGAGAAGAACAATAAAGAGATCGCCGCCGTGATCGCGGTGTGGCTCGACGGCGCGTTGCCGGCGAAGCAATAAGCGTCGAGAGGAGCAAAAATGCCAGCCAAGACTGGCCATACCAAGACTCGCCACACCAAGACTCGCCACACCAAGACTGAAGCTGCGAGCGACAGCAAGGTGGAAAACCGCCGGGATGAACACTGGGACGACCGGCTTCGCACCGTCGGCGATGCGCGCTTTATCGAGGTCGAGTGGAGCGGGAAAGACTACCCGGGTTGGCCACTGCCGAAGACATAATTTACTTCTGGCAGGCCGAACAAAAAAATGTCGAGCGGCCATTCTGGACAATGCGCTTGATGGTGCCCCCGCAGGCTGGCGTGGGGCACTTTCCGCTTTCACGGTCGTAGACGCGGAAATGGTGCTGAAACATGCCGAGTTCGCCGTCGGTGAGGCGGTGATCGCGCAGCGACGAGCCGCCGGCCTTGATGGCGTCGTTGAGCACCGCCTTTATCGCTTCGACCAAACGTTCGGCGCGTTCGTTCGGCGCGCCGCTGCGCGACGCGATCGTTGAGGCCATGCGCCGCGGCGAAAGCCGCGCGCGAAACAGCGCCTCGCAGACGTAGATATTGCCCAGCCCGGCGACGACGCGCTGATCCAGCAGCGCCGCCTTGAGGCTTGTTTTCTTGCCCTGGCAGGCGCGCGCCAGCATGGCGGCGTCGAATTCATTACCGAGCGGCTCCGAGCCCAGTCGGTTGAGCAGCGGCTCGGCGTCGAGCTTGCTCCGCGCCACGATCTTCATGAAGCCGAAGCGGCGCGGATCGTTGAAGGTCGCGACCGCTCCCGAGGACATGTGGAAGATGACGTGGTCGTGGGCGACGTGCTGCGAGCGCTCGTGATAGTAGTTGCCTGCGGTTCCGCCTTTTGCACCCTCGGCACGGCCGCCTTTCTCATCAAACACGTAGAACGAGCCCGACATGCCGAGATGCATCAGCAGCACATCGCCGGATGACAAGTCGGCGAGCAGATATTTGGCGCGCCGGCCTATGCCGGTGACGGTCTTGCCCTCGAGTCGCGCCGCGAAGTCCTTGGGCAGCGGCCAGCGCAGGTCGCGGCGGTGCACCTCGACCTTGGTGAAGCGCGCGCCTTCCATGGCGGGTTGGAGGCCGCGCCGCACGGTTTCGACTTCGGGGAGCTCGGGCATTGTTCGATCCGGTGCGGCGCGCCGTCATGGTTAATCCGCAACACATAGCGTCGCTGATTAAGGCGCGCTATGCTTATGTTTTGAGATTGGAACTATGAGAGAGACAACTCATTTCGGCTCGCAGAACGTGCCGCTTGGCGACAAGCAGGGCTTGGTCGACGACGTCTTCCGCAGTGTCGCGCGACGTTATGACGTGATGAACGACCTGATGTCGTTCGGCCTGCATCGCGCCTGGAAGGACGCCCTGGTTACGGCGGTCGATCCGCCGCGCAAACATCCCTTTGCGATCGTCGACATCGCAGGTGGCACCGGCGATGTGGCTTTCCGCTTGATAGACGCCGGGGGCGAGCAGACGCGAGTGACGGTGTGCGACATCAACGCCGACATGCTGACGGTCGGCCGCGAGCGCGCGGCGCGGGCTCGGCGTGGCGATGCCGTCGGCTTCACCGAGGCCAATGCGGAGGCGCTGCCATTCGCCGACCGCAGCTTTGACGCAGCGACCATTGCGTTTGGCATTCGCAACGTGGCCCGCATCGAGACCGCGCTCGCCGAGGCGTTTCGCGTGCTCAAGATCGGCGGCAAGTTTGTCTGCCTGGAATTCTCAGCCGTCGACCTGCCCGGACTTGACCGGCTCTACGATCTTTACTCGTTCAATGTCATCCCCGCGCTCGGCCGTACCGTTGCCGGCGACGCCGACTCGTACCGCTATCTCGTGGAATCGATCCGCCGCTTCCCGCGCCCCGAGGCGTTTGCGGCGATGCTGCGCGCCGCGGGCTTCGCCCGCGTCTCGTACAAGGTGATGTCCGGCGGGATCGTGGCGCTGCATTCCGGCTGGCGCTTGTGATTGCCGTTCCTGCGCATCTCGTTCGTCTCGGCCGCGCCGGCTTCGTGTTCGCTCGCGAAGGCGTATTCGGGCTGGTCGATCCGACGATGGTGCCTGCGCCGGCGCGCCTCGCGCTGCGGTTGGCGCGTCTCATCGAACGGCCAAGCGGCGGCACCGCGGAGACGCGGCTGTCGACCGCACTCACTCGGCTCGGGCCGAGCTACGTCAAGCTCGGCCAGTTTCTGGCGACGCGGCCGGACGTCGTCGGCGCAGCTTTGGCGCGCGATCTCGAACAGCTCCAGGACCACATGCCGCCGTTCCCCCAGGCCGAGGCGGAGCGGGCAATCGCGGCCTCGCTAGGCCGGCCGGTTGCCGAAGTTTTCACCCGCTTCGGGCCGCCGGTCGCCGCTGCCTCGATCGCGCAGGTGCACCGGGCCGAAGTGGGCCACGGCAGCGCGGCGCGCGCGGTCGCCGTCAAGGTGCTGCGGCCGGGCGTCGAGCAGAGCTTTCACGCCGATCTGCGCGCCTTCACCTACGCGGCGCGCCACGCCGAAAATCTGTCGGCCGAAGCGCGGCGGCTGCGGCTCGTCGAGATCGTCGACACGCTGCGGCGCACCGTCATGATGGAGATGGATTTCCGTCTCGAGGCCGCGGCGCTTTCGGAAATGGCGGAGAACACCAAGGACGATCCGGACTTTCGCGTGCCGGCGGTCGATTGGGACCGCACCAACAAGGGTGTGCTGACGCTGGAATGGATCGATGCGACGCCGCTATCCGACCGGGCACGGCTTGAGGCAAAGGGCTTTGACCTGCGCAAGCTCGCCCGCGCGCTGATCCAGACCTTTCTGCGCCACGCACTGCGCGACGGCTTCTTTCACGCCGACATGCATCCGGGCAATCTGTTCGTCGACGATACGGGTCGGCTGATCGCTGTCGACTTCGGCATCATGGGCCGGCTCGGCGTCAAGGAACGATTGTTCCTCGCGGAAATCCTGCACGGCTTCATCACCCGCAATTACCGGCGCGTCGCCGAGGTTCATTTTGAAGCCGGCTATGTGCCGCCGCACCATTCGGTGGAAAATTTCGCCCAGGCGATCCGCGCTATCGGCGAGCCGATTCACAGCCGCACCGCCGAGGAAATCTCCATGGCGCGGCTGTTGACGTTGCTGTTCGAGGTGACCGGCATTTTCGACATGCGCACGCGGCCGGAACTGCTGCTGCTGCAGAAGACAATGGTGGTGGTCGAAGGCGTCGCACGTTCGTTCGATCCCAAGCTCGACATGTGGAGCACCGCCGAACCGGTCGTGGGCGAATGGATCGCGCGGCATCTCGGTCCTGCCGGCAAGCTGGAGAACGCGTCGGAGGGCGCGCTCGAACTCGGTCGCTTTGTCGGCAATATGCCCGGTCTGCTGCTGCGCGGCGCCCGGGTGCTCGATCAACTCGATGCGATCACGCGGGACGGGATCGCGCTATCGCCGCAAACCATTGCCGAGATCGACAAGGCCGAGGCGCCGCGCGACTTCTGGATCATTGCGGCGCTGTGGACGATCGCGGCGCTGCTGCTTGTGCTCGTTTTGCGGGCTTTGTGATGGCATTGATTGCACTGCAATCATATTCATGATATCGGGCGATCCGGAGGTGGCCTATGGCCAGTCTCACCGTCCGCCAGCTTGACGATAAGCTCAAGACGCTGCTCCGCCTGCGCGCGGCGCAGCACGGTCGCTCGATGGAAGACGAAGTGCGCGTCATCCTGAAAACAGCGGCCGCGGATGCCGGCCGCGACGTGCTCGAACAGTTCGAGCCTCCCAGCCATCCGACGCCGAAGAAAGCGCTCAGAGCCCAGCCCGACACCCGGCGCGTCCTCCTCATCATCGGCGGCGGCATCGCGGCCTATAAGGCGCTCGATCTCATCCGCCGTCTGCAGGACCGCGGCCTGCGCGTGCGCTGCGTGCTCACGCAGGCCGCGCAGCATTTCGTCACCGCGCTGGCCGCCGGTGCGCTGTCCGGGGAACGCGTCTACACGGATCTGTTCGATGCACAGAGCGAATTCGATGTCGGCCATATCCGGCTGGCGCGCGATACCGATCTGATCGTTGTCGCGCCCGCCACCGCCGACCTGCTGGCGAAAATGGCCGGCGGGCACGCCGACGATCTCGCATCTGCCGTGCTGCTCGCGACCGACAAGCCGATTTTGCTGGCGCCGGCGATGAATCCGCGCATGTGGTCTGCCAAAGCCACCCAGCGCAATCTGGCGCAGCTTGGCGCCGACGGCGTTCACGTCGTCGGCCCCAATAGCGGCGAGATGGCCGAACGCGGCGAGGCTGGTCTCGGCCGCATGGCCGAGCCCATGGAGATTGCTGCCGCCGCCGCGGCGATGCTGCGCGAGGCCGGACCGCTTTCAGGCCGGCGCGTGCTAGTGACATCGGGGCCGACGCATGAGCCGATCGATCCGGTGCGCTTTATCGCCAATCGCTCCTCCGGCAAGCAGGGTCATGCGATTGCAGCGGCGGCCGCGGCGGCCGGCGCCGCGGTGACCCTGGTTTCCGGGCCGGTCGAAGTCCCTGACCCGCCAGGCGTCACCGTGGTCACGGTCGAGACCGCGCGGCAAATGCTGGAGGCGGTCGAAAGGTCGCTGCCCGCCGACGTTGCGGTGTTCGCGGCCGCGGTCGCAGATTGGCGCGTCGAGCGGGCGAGCGGCAGCAAGATCAAAAAGCAGGAAGGCCGGCCGCAACAGCTCGGCCTGATCGAGAACCCCGACATCCTGGCGACGATCGCGCACCGCAAGTCTGGCCGGCCGCTGCTGGTCATCGGCTTTGCCGCCGAGACCGACGACGTGATCGCCAACGCCAAGGCGAAGCTGGGCCGCAAGGGCTGCGACTGGATTTTGGCCAACGACGTGTCGCCCGCGACCGGCATCATGGGTGGCGACAGCAACACGGTTCATCTGGTCACCGCCGCGGGCGTTGAATCGTGGCCTCCGCAATCGAAGGACAATGTGGCGAAGACCCTGATCGAACGTATCGTCAGCGCCTTGACGGAGGCGCGGACGTGAGCGGCAACGAACCGCCAGTCGAAGTGACCGTCATGCGGTTGCCTCATGCGGCCGATCTGCCGCTGCCCGCGTATCAAAGCGCGCTGGCCGCCGGCCTCGATCTCGTTGCCGCGGTGGCGGCCGATTCGCCGCTCGACATTGCGCCTGGCGGACGCGCCATGATTCCCACCGGGATTGTCATCGCGTTGCCGCCCGGCAGCGAAGGTCAGGTCCGGCCGCGCTCGGGCCTTGCCGTTCGCCACGGCATCACGGTGCTCAACACGCCCGGAACCATCGACGCCGACTATCGCGGCGAAATCCAGGTCATTCTAATCAATCTGGGCGCCGAATCATTTCGAGTCAGCCGCGGCATGCGTATCGCCCAGTTGGTCGTCGCCAGCGTCCAGCATGCCACGCTGACCGAGGCGCAAAGTTTAGAGGCCACAGCGCGCGGCTCGGGTGGCATGGGTTCGACCGGAACCGGCTGAGACGCACCGCCGCCATGCGGCGCGTCATCGTTCATGGTCTGGACTCTTTCGGCGCGAATCCTGTTGAGAGTAAAGTGGTTTGATTCGTGGGGTGTGCGGCCACCCTTTGCTTCCCCGCGGCGGGGGAGGAAGGGTGGGGGACCGGCAACAGCGGGAGCCGGTAAAGGCAAGGGGCATGCCGCAGACGATCCGGACGAGCGGCGATGCGCATCCGCGGCAATGCGGATTCCATGCGGCTGATCTGTTTATCGGTCGCGTGCCGGCGGCATGTCTGCTGACGGCCTGGGCAGCCGTGTGGCCGACATTCGCCCGCGCCGACGATACGGCGCTCGGCACCATCGGCCAATTCGATCGCCATGAAATTGCGGTCCTGTTGCCGATGATCGGGCTCATTGTCTTTGCCGTCCTCACCGCCATCATGCTGGTACGGGCGCGCCGGAGGATGGCGCGCCTGGAAAGCGGGTCGCGTGATGAAATAACCGGTTTGCACGATCGGCTCGATCGCGCCAATGCGTTGTTGCTGTCGGAGCGGCAGGTGCTGGTGGACTGGCTGGCCGCGTCGGATCGCCCCAGCATCGAGGGTGATTTCGAACTTCTCGGCATCGCCGAGCCGCATCGGGCGCTGGCGTTTGGCTCCTGGCTCGACGCCGGACAGGCGAGCGAGATGGAGCGCGCGGTCGGCTCGCTGCGCGCGTACGGCGAAGCGTTCGCGACATCGCTGATCACGCTCGCCGGCCATCCGATCGAGGCGCAAGGCCGCGCCATTGGCGGCCGCGCCGTGCTGCGACTGCGGGACGCGAGCGTGTTGACCCGCGAACTGGTCCAACTCACCGCGCACCATCGCAATTTGGCGACCGAGATTGCTTCGCTGCGCACACTGATCGAAACGCTGCCGTCGCCGGCCTGGACGCGCGATGCGGCCGGGCGGCTCACGTTCGTCAACTCCGCCTATGCGCGGGCCGTCGAAGCGCGCGATACCGCCGACGCCATCGGCCGCAGCCTGGAGCTGCTCGACAGCGCCGCGCGGGCGACGATCGCGCAGACGCGCACCAATGGGGGCGCATATTCGGGCCGGCTGCCCGCCATCGTCGCCGGCGCGCGCCGCAGCTTCGATGTGCTCGACATCCGTACCGATATCGGCAGCGCCGGCATCGGCATCGACGCCACCGAAGCAGAAACCATGCGAAGCGCGCTGGCACGCATGCTCGATGCGCACCGCCGAACGCTCGATCACCTGCCGATCGGCGTCGCCATGTTCGATGCCCGCCAGCATCTGACATTCTACAACGCCGCCTATCGCATTCTGTGGAATCTCGATGCCCGTTTCCTCGATCAGCATCCGAGCGACTCGACGTTGATCGATGAGCTGCGGATGACGCGCAAGCTCCCGGAGCAGCCGAATTTCCGCGAATGGAAGGCGCAGCTGCTGGCGGCCTATCGCGCCAACGAGTCGAGGGAGCATGTGTGGCATCTTCCGGACACACGCACGCTGCGCGTCGTCACCATGCCCAATCCGGACGGCGGCGTTACTTATCTGTTCCACGACGTCAGCGAGCGGCTCGAACTTGAGCGGAGCTATGAAGAACTGATCCGGGTGCAGGGCGAAACGCTGGATAATCTGGCCGAAGGCGTGGCGGTGTTCGCCAGCGACGGCCGGCTGCGGCTGCACAATCCCGCCTTCGCCCGCATGTGGAAGCTTCCCGAGCAGTCGCTGGCCGAGCGGCCGCATATCGAAGCCATCACTGCCCTGAGCCAGCCGCTGCACGGCGGCGACCCGACGTGGCAGGCGCTGCGCGAAGTGGTGACGGCGATCGACAGCCGCAAAGCCATCACCGGGCGGCTGGAACGGCGCGACGGCAGCGTGGTCGACTGCACCACGGTGCCGCTGCCGGGTGGCGCCACCCTGGTGACATTCCACGACGTCACCGACTCGGTGAATGTCGAGCGGGTGCTGCGCGAACGGAACGATGCGCTCGAAGAGGCGGATCGGCTGAAGATCGAATTCGTGCATCACGTGTCGTACGAGCTGCGCTCGCCGCTCACCAACATCATCGGTTTCGTGCATCTGCTCGGCGATCCGGCGACCGGGCCGCTGGCGCAGAAGCAGCGCGAATATCTCGACTACATCACGGTGTCGTCGGATACGCTGCTGGCTCTCATCAACAACATCCTTGATCTGGCGACCATCGATGCCGGCCGTATGGCGCTCAATCTTGGCTCGGTCGACATCTGCGAGGCCATGCAGGCGGCGGCGGAAGGCGTTCAGGACCGGCTGGTGGGCGCCGGACTGACACTCGATATTCGTGCGCCGGCCGATATCGGCAGCTTCGTCGCCGATGGGCGGCGTCTGCGGCAAATCCTGTTCAATCTTCTGGCCAACGCCGTTAGTTTTTCGCCGGGCGGCGCCACCGTGACGCTTGCGGCCGTGCGGCGCGAGGACGGGGTGACGTTCTCGGTCACCGATAGCGGACCGGGCATTCCGCCTGACGTGCTGGAAAAGGTCTTCAACTGGTTCGAGACGCATCCGCTCGGCTCGCATCACCGTGGCCCGGGCATCGGCCTGTCGCTGGTGCGGTCGTTTGTCGAGCTGCACGGCGGCACCGTCAGCATCGCCTCGGTGGTCGGCGAGGGCACGACCGTGACTTGCAGGTTCCCGACCGAAACGGCCGCCGCGCGCACGGCAGCCTAGCGCGGCCGCTATCATACATTGACGTATGGCGGTGGTCGAGTGATTTATTACGTGGCGCTGGGCTCGGACCGATTTTACATGATGGCAGCTTATCCCAAGTGTGAGCGGGATGACCTGTCTACCGAACAGCGCCGGCGAATTCTGCAGGCGCTGGAGAGCATCAAGAAGCCGGGAAGTCACCAATGACGCCAACACGCAAGTCGCGTCCCGATCAGCGCCCACGGCTTACCGCGCCGGCAAGGAAAAATTCAAGTAAGAGAAACGCGCGCGCGGCCGTCAAGGGTTCACATGTCGGCGACGATCTTGTCGAAGCTTTTGAGGAAATGGCCAAGCACCTGCGCGGTGAAATTGAGCTTCAGGCGTTCGAACTCCCTAGCGATGCCGTGAGCCCGACTCAAATAAAGGCCATACGTCTGAAGGTCGCGTCATCGACCAAGGCATTCGAGCGCCTGTTCGGCATCCCAGCGCGGACCATGGAGCAGGGACGGAGAAATCCAGACGGCGCTATGCGGGCCCTTTTACGAATTATCGATCGCGAACCGAAAGCTGCGTTGCGGGCGCTGGCAGCATAGTTGCAGTGCAAGCGTGGGCCGATGCCGGAACAACCATGAGCGGATCGCCGCGATGCTTCTGACCAGCCTGGGTGGCGCCAGTTTTGCCGTGCAGTTGCCGAACGAGTTGGCGACGGTGCGGTTCGCCGCCGATATCGCCTGCGCGCTGGAGCCGGGCGACGTGGTGACACTGTCGGGCGACCTCGGCGCCGGCAAGACCACGTTTGCGCGCGCGCTCATCCGCTACCTGGCCGGCAACCAGGCCATCGAAGTGCCGAGTCCGACCTTCACCCTGTTGCAGAATTACGACCTGCCGCGCTTTCCGCTGGTGCATGCCGATCTCTACCGGCTGTCGGGCGCGGCAGAATTGACGGAGCTCGGTCTCGACGATCTTTCGGACAAGACGGTGGTGCTCATCGAGTGGGCCGATCGCGCCGCGGGTTATCTGCCGCCCGACCGGCTCGACATTGCCTTTACGCTTGCCCCCAAGGCCGGCGCCGAGGTGCGCGAGGTGCGCTACACCGGCTATGGCGCTTTCGCCGTACGCACCGAACGGCTCGGTAAGCTCCGCACATTTCTCGATGAGTCCGGTTATGGCGCGGCGAAGCGCGAACGCATGCAGGGCGACGCCTCGACGCGCATTTTCGAGCGGCTGAAGCTTGGCGATGAAAGCCTGGTGTTGATGAATGCGCCGCCGCAGCCGGACGGTCCGCCGGTGCGCAACGGCAAACCGTACAGCGCCATCGCCCATCTTGCCGAGAATACGATTGCCTATGTGGCGCTGGCGGCGGGGCTGCGCGCGCGGGCGGTGTCGGCGCCGGTCATCCACCAAGCCGATACCGATGCGGGACTGATCGTCATGGAGGATCTTGGCGATCAGCGGATCGTGGCCGGCGATCCGCCGGCGCCGATCGAGGAACGCTACCAGGCCGCGCTCGATGTGCTGATCGCGCTGCACCGCCGGCGATTGCCGGGAACACTGGAGGTGGCGCCGAACCGTGAATACCAGCTGCCACGCTACGACATCGACGCGTTCATGATCGAGGTCGAGCTTTTGGTCGACTGGTATCTGCCGTATGCCGGAATGCGCGCCACCGACGATCGGCGCGCGGCGTTCGTGTCGTTGTGGCGCGAGGCGCTGGCACCGGCGCTGGCGGCGCCTTCGACCTGGGTGCTGCGCGACTATCATTCGCCCAATCTGCTTTGGCTCGGTGATCGGCAGGACGTCGGCCGCATCGGCGTCGTCGATTTTCAGGACGCGGTTCTCGGCCCCGGGGCGTACGACGTCGCTTCGCTGCTGCAGGATGCGCGCGTCGACGTGCCGGAGGCGCTCGAACTCCTGCTGCTCGGCCGCTACGTCCGCGCGCGGCTTGCCGACGACAAACGCTTCGAAGCGGCCGTCTTCGCGCAGCTTTACGCGACGCTCGCGGCGCAGCGCGCCACCAAGGTGCTGGGCATCTTTGCGCGCCTCAACGCGCGCGACGGCAAGCCGCAATACCTGCGCCACATTCCGCGGATATGGCGCTACCTGCAGCGCTCGCTGGCGCACCCGGCCCTGGAATCGCTGCGGGGCTGGTATGCCACCAACGTGCCGGCGCCGTAACGCGGGCATAAAGAGCGGTTGGGGCGGGGCGATGATTGCGATCAATCAAACATCGATGCCGAAATCGGCCATCGTGCTGGCCGCCGGTCTTGGCACGCGCATGCGCCCGTACAACGGCAATATTCCCAAGCCGCTTGTCGCGGTCGGCGGCAAGTCGCTGATCGATTACGCACTCGACCGTCTCGCCGAGGCCGGCGTCGCGCGTGCGGTCGTCAATGTGCACTACATGGCCGAAGTTCTGGAGCGGCATCTGGCGCCGCGCGCCAAACCGCAGATCGTCATTTCCGACGAGCGCGGCATGCTGCTCGGCACCGGCGGCGGCATCGCCAACGCTTTGCCCAAGCTGGGTGACGCGCCGTTTTTCCTGGTCAATTCCGACACGATGTGGGTCGACGGCATCAAACCGAATTTTGTCCGCCTCGCCGAGGCGTTCGACTCCGGCGCGATGGACGCGCTGCTTCTGCTCGCGCCGACCGCAGGCAGCATCGGCTATCAGGGCAGCGGCGATTACGCGATGCTGCCCGATGGCCGGCTGCAGCGTCGCGCCGGCCGCGAAACCGCGCCGCACGTCTATGCGGGCGCCTCGATCCTGTCGCCGGCCCTATTTAGCGGCGCGCCGGCCGGCGAGTTTCCCCTGACGCCCTTATTCGACCGCGCCGGCGAACGCGGCCGGCTGTACGGCCTGCCTCTCGAAGGCCGCTGGATGCATGTCGGCACGCCGGAAGCGGTCGCCGAAGCCGAAACGGTACTCGCCGCCACGTTGTAGAATCTGCTACGCCCATTTTCCGGGTGCGGTGCGGTACTTAAATGTGCCGCAGCCCCGCAGCGTTTCAAATCGAGTGATGCCAGCGCGCGTTTTCACCATCCCGGCGTCGGCGCCGTTTTTGCCGACGCTGATCGAGGCCCTGATCGGCGGCAAGCTCGGGTTCGCCCCGGCGGCCGATCCGCTGGCGCTTGCGTCGGCGACGCTCTACCTGCCGACCCGCCGTGCGTGCCGGCTGGCGCGCGACGCCTTCCTCGATCGGCTGCGCGGGGACGGGGCAATTCTGCCGCGCATCGTTGCGCTTGGCGACATCGACGAGGACGAAATCGCCTTTGCGGAAGCGGCGACCGGTGGCATCGCCGCTGAGGCGCTGGCGCTGGCGCTGCCGCCCGCACTCGGTGGGCTCGAGCGGCGCCTGCTGTTGACCCAGCTCATCGTCAACTGGGTGAACTCACCTAAGCTGCACGGGCAAAGTGGCACGCCGCTGGTCGCACAGACGCCGGCCGCGGCCTGCGCGCTGGCCGACGATCTGGCGCGGTTGATCGACGACATGACAACCCGCGGCGTGCTGTGGAAGCGGCTCGACGATCTCGTCCCCGATCAGTTCGACGACTATTGGAAATTGACGTTGCGGTTTCTGCAAATCGCTGGCGACAACTGGCCGAAAATTCTCGACGATCTCGGCCAGTTCGAGCCCGCCAAGCGGCGCGATGCGTTGATCAAGGCCGAAGCCGCCCGCCTTTCGTCCAAGACCGACGGGCCGGTGATTGCGGCGGGATCGACGGGTTCAATTCCATCGACCGCGGAACTGATTGCGACGATCGCGCATCTGCCGCACGGCGCGGTCGTGCTGCCGGGGCTCGACACCGATCTCGACGACGTGTCGTGGCGGCTGATTTCGGGGGATCCGAAGAAGAAGATCGCCGCCGTCCCGGGCCATCCGCAGTTTGCCATGCAGGCGCTGTTGACGCGCATCGGCATATCCCGCAGCGCGGTCGACTCGCTGGCAAAGGCGGATGGCCGTGAAGTTCTCTTGTCCGAAGCGATGCGCCCGGCGATGCAAACCGATGCCTGGTGGGAGCGCGCCCGCGATCCGGTGTTTGCAGCGCAAGCCGATGCCGCGGTTTCGACGGTGACGGTGATCGAGGCCGCCAACGCCGAGGAAGAAGCGCTTTCGATCGCCATAGCGCTTCGCGAAGCCGTGCAAGATGGCAGGACGGCCGCGTTGGTCACGCCGGACCGCGCGCTCGCACGCCGCGTCGCCGCTGCGCTGATGCGCTGGAACATCGCGGTGGAGGATACCGGCGGCGATCCGCTTGCCGAAACGCCGGCCGGAATTTTTGCCCGCCTCGCAGCGGAAGCGGCCGTCTCCGGCGTTGAACCGGTAACCTTGCTGGCGCTGCTCAAACATCCGCTGCTGCGCCTTGGCGGCGGCGATCAGCGGCACGCCACCAGCGTTCTGGAGCGAGCGGTGTTGCGCGGGCCGCGGCCAAGCCGTGGCACCGCCGGTCTTATCCGAGCGCTCACAACACTGCGCACGGTCAGAGATAGTCTGCACCCATCCGACCCGCGCAAAGATCTGAGCGACGGCCAGATCAAGGAAGTCGAGAGCCTCGTGGCGAAACTCGCCGCGGCACTTGAACCGCTGGAAAAACCCGGCGCTGCTTCGCTTCCCTTGAGCGAACTTGCCGCGCAGCATCGCAAAGTGCTTGCGATGCTCTCGGAGCACGATGGCGAGCAGGCGGTGTTCATTGGGCCTTCCGGTACGAAACTCGCCGATGTCCTGGACGAACTCGCCGCCAGTCCTTCGGCGGCAAGGCTCGCGGTGTCGTCGTCCGATTACGTCGAGCTGTTCACGGCTGTATTGGCCGGCAATGTCGTGCGCCCGCCGTTGCGTGCCGGCCTGCGCGTGCGGATTCTCGGCCTGCTCGAAGCGCGTCTGACCGACAGCGACCGGGTCGTGCTCGGCGGACTGGTCGAAGGCACCTGGCCGCCGGAGAGCCGCACTGACGCCTGGCTCAGCCGACCGATGCGGCTCGACCTCGGACTCGATCTGCCTGAGCGCCGGATTGGGCTTACGGCGCACGACTTCGCGCAATTGCTCGGCGCCCGCGAGGTGTTCCTGACGCTCGCGGCCAAAGTCGCCGGCACGCCGACGGTCCCGTCGCGCTTCATTCAGCGCCTTGCCGCTGTATCGGGCGATCGTTGGCAACAGACGATCAAGCGCGGTGAGACTTATGTTGCGTGGGCACGAGAACTCGATCACCCGACGGGGCCGCCTGCGCCAGAACCGCGGCCGCAGCCAAAGCCGCCGCTGGCGGTGCGCCCGAAGGGACTTTCGGTTACGGAGATCGAGCATTGGCTGCGCGATCCCTACACAATTTACGCCAAACATATCTTGCGGCTGCGGCCGCTCGATCCTGTCGATGCCGAACCCGGTGCAGCGGCGCGCGGCACTTTCATCCACGCGGCTATCGGTGAGTTCGCGCAAGCTTTCAGCAAGAACCTGCCCGCCGATCCGATCGCGGAGTTGCTCGCGCTCGGCCGCAAACATTTTTCCGAAATTGAGGATTATCCCGAGGCGCGAGCGTTCTGGTGGCCGCGATTTGAGCGCATCGCGCGCTGGTTTGCGAACTGGGAAATCGAACGGCGAGGCGGCGTTGCGACGATCGATGCCGAGATCAGGGGGGTGCATGAAATCAAGCTGGAGAAAGGCAGCTTCCGGCTGCGCGGCATCGCCGACCGCATCGAGTTAGGCAATGACGGGAGCTATACCATCTTCGACTACAAGACCGGATCGGCGCGCACCGAACCGCAGGTGCGCACCGGCCTTGCCCCGCAGCTCACGCTGGAGGCCGCGATTCTTCGCCAGGGGGGCTTCCCGGGAATCGCCGCCCAGTCCTCCGTCGCCTGCGTAGCCTACGTGCTGGTCAAAGGTGGCGAGCCGCCCGGCGAGTCGAAATTCATCGCGTTCAAGGATGGCACGGTCGACTCTCAGGCCGATCACGCGTTGCACAAGCTCCGCGAGCTGGCGACGCGTTTCGAGGACGAAAACACGCCCTACCGCTCGCTCGTCCATCCGATGTGGGCGACCCAATACGGCGATTATGATCATCTCGCCCGCGTGCTGGAGTGGACCAGCGCCGGCGAAGAGGACGACGACGGGAGCGGCGAATGAGAACGGCCGACGATATCCCGGCCGTCGTGCGGCAACGGCAAGCCGACGTGTCCAATCCGGACATATCGGCGTGGGTGGCCGCCAATGCCGGTTCGGGCAAGACCCATGTGCTGGCACAGCGCGTCATCAACCTTCTTCTGAAAGGCGTCGAGCCGGAAAAGATCCTCTGCATCACCTTTACCAAGGCTGCCGCCGCCAACATGGCGAAACGGGTGTTCGACACGCTCGGGGCCTGGACAAAGCTCGACGACGAAAACCTGAACAAGGCGATTGAGGGATCAGGCGTCGATTCCGGCGCGACAACACGCACGCTGGCGCGGCGGCTTTTTGCGCGCGCGCTGGAAACGCCCGGCGGCCTGAAGGTTCGGACCATCCACGCGTTCTGTACGCAACTGCTGCATCAGTTTCCGTTCGAAGCCAACGTTGCGGCGCGGTTCTCCGTGCTCGACGACGCCGAACAAACGCAGATGCTCGAATCGCTCACCCTTGCCGTGCTGTTGCAGGGCGCGGAGGCGCCGCAAAGTCTGCTCGGTGAGGCGCTTGCCATTGCCATGACCGCCGGCGCCGACCAGACGTTCCGCGACATCGTGCGCGGCGCGATCGGGCGGGGTGACACGATCCGCCGCTGGATCGAAAAAAGCGGTGGCAAGGACCAGGCGCTGGCAGCGCTGTCGGTTTCGCTCGGTGTCGACCCGGCGATGACGCTGGCTGAAATCGAAAACCTCATCGTACAAGGTCCGATCTTGCCGGCATCGGAGTGGCAGGCCGTCGCCGAACTCTGTCAGGGAAGCTCGGTGAGTGATCAGAAACAGGGCGGGCGGCTTGCGCTGGCATCGCGGCAGAGCGGTCGTGAGCAAGTTGAGACCTATCTGAAGGCCTTCATCGACAGCAAATTCATGCCGCGCGCCAACCTTCTCACCCAGCGCTTCGCCAGAAAGCAACCGGCGCTGGCGCAACGGCTTCTCGATGAACAGAACCGCGTGCTACCGCTGCGCGAACTGCGCAATGCCGTTGTCTGCCGCAATCGCAGTGCGACTCTCATGACGGTGGCTTCTGAAGTGCTTGATCGGTACCAATCCGAGAAGCAGCGCCGCGGCCTGGTCGACTACGACGATCTGATCGACAAGGCGCTCGGCTTGCTGCGCAACACCGATGCGCAATGGGTGCATTTCAAGCTCGATCTCGGCATCGATCACCTGTTGATCGACGAGGCGCAGGACACCAGCACGAAGCAGTGGGAAATCGTGCAGCGGCTGGTGGCGGAATTCACCGTGGGCGCCGGCGCACGGCCCGGCGTCCGCACGATCTTCGCGGTCGGCGACGAAAAGCAGTCGATATTCTCGTTCCAGCACGCGGCCCCGCGCGAATTTGCGGCGATGCGCGACTATTTCCGTAAGCGGCACCAGGACAGCGGTTTGGCGTTCGAGTACCGTCAGCTCGAACATTCCTTTCGTTCCTGCGAGAGCGTACTTAACGCCGTCGATCTTGTATTCAAGGATATCGGCCCAAGTGTCACTTCGGATTCCCAGGGGGGCATTCCGCCGCACATCGCTCTGCCCGATGCGCAGCCGGGGTTGGTCGAGATCTGGGAGACGATCAAGCCGGAGAAGCGCGAGCCGATCGAAGGCTGGGACGCGCCCTTCGACACCGTGAGCGAGGTCAGCCCGCGCGTGCAGCTGGCGCGCCGTATCGCCCGCACCGTGCGGCGGCTGATTGATGCGCGCGAGCCGGTAGGACTCGACCGCCGGCCGGCGCGCTACGGCGACGTCATGGTGCTGGTGCGCCAGCGCGGCTCGCTGTTCGAGGCGATCATTCGTGCGCTCAAGAATGAACACGTCGAAGTCGCCGGCGCCGATCGGCTTGTGCTCACCGAGCACATCGCGGTGATGGACCTGATGGCGCTGGCCGATGCGTTGCTGCTGCCGCACGACGATCTTGCGCTTGCGAGCGTGTTGCGCAGCCCGCTGTTCGGCTTCAGCGATCAGGAGTTGTTTGATATCGCCGCGGACCGCGGCCGCAAGACTTTGCGCACGGCGCTCGCGGAACATTCCGGCGAGAGATTCACCGAGGCCAATGCGCGGCTTGAGGCGTTGGCTTTCGCGGCGCGGCGCCAGACGCCGTTTGTGTTCTTCGCCCACGTGCTGGGCGCCGATGGCGGACGGCGGCGCTTCCTGGCGCGGCTTGGTCTCGAAGCCAACGATGCGCTGGACGAATTCCTCAATCTTGCCTTGGACTACGAGCGACACGAAGCCCCGTCGCTGCAAGGCTTCCTGGCCTGGCTCCGCGAGGCGCGCGCCGAGGTCAAACGCGACATGGAAATCAAGCGCGACGAGGTTCGCGTGATGACGGTCCATGGCGCCAAGGGACTTGAGGCGCCGATCGTCATTCTTGCGGACACCATAACGCCGCCGGCGGGACCGCGGCCGCCGCGCCTGCTCACACTTGCCGACGGTCCCCTGATCTGGGTCGGGCGCAAGGCCGACGACGTTCCGCCCGTGCAGACAGCGCGGCAGGCCGCATTGCGCGACGCGGAGGATGAATACCGGCGCCTGCTTTACGTGGCGATGACGCGCGCCGCCGACCGGCTGATTGTCTGCGGCGCGGAGGGCGTACGCGGCCGGCCACCGGGCTGCTGGTACGATCTGGTGCGCGGGCCGCTCGAGGGATTGCTCATCGAGGAACTGGACAACGGCGAAACAATCTTATGCTTTCGCAAGTCGGCCATTGAACGGGCTCCGCCTCCGCCGACGGCAGAGCACGAGTTCAAACTGGAACGGCCCGCGCTGCCGACTTGGCTGCGCGAACTCGCACCTGCACTGCCGCGGCTTGCTGTGCCCTTGTCGCCTTCATTGGCGTTTGACGAAGAGATCGTGCGCAGCGCGCCCACGGACGGCTCGGCGATGGATCGGCAGAAGGCGCTCGCGCGCGGTCGTCTGGTGCATCGGCTGCTGCAATCGTTGCCCGACATTCCGCCGGAGCGGCGCCAGGATGCTGCCGAGCGCTACCTGGCTAAGGCCGCGGGCGATTTTTCAGCCGCGGACCAGGAAGAGATCGTCCGCCAGGTCCTCGCCATTCTCGAGGAACCAAGCTTTGCGCCGTTGTTCGCCGCAGGCAGTCGGGCGGAACTGCCGATCGTCGGGCATATTCCAAGCGCCCGGAACGAGCCGATCGCCGTTTCAGGCCAAGTGGATCGTCTCGTGGTTTCGAACGATGGCGTGCTGATCGCTGACTACAAGAGCGATCGTGCCGTTCCGACCGATCTTAATGCGGTTGAGAGTTACGTCGCTCAGCTTGGCTTGTACCGGGCCGTGCTGTCGCGCCTCTATCCCGGCAAGCGGGTGCGCGCCGCGCTTGTCTTTACCAGTGGGCCGCGCCTGATCGAATTGCCTGAAGCGGCCATGGACGCGGCCGTTGCCAAAGTCCTGACGGAGGCCTGTAACGCTCCGGTGAAGGTCCCTTGACGCCCGGGAGGCCCGTTCATACGTTTGACATTCAGCTTTCGGCGATTCTTCCAGACGAGGGTGTTCCGATGGTCGACAAGGTAACGGATGCAACGTTCGACAAGGACGTGATCAAGGCCGGCGGGCCGGTGGTTGTCGACTTCTGGGCCGAGTGGTGCGGCCCTTGCAAGATGATCGCGCCGGCGCTCGAAGAGATTTCGAAGTCGCTCGACGGCAAGGTCAAGATCCTCAAGCTCAATGTCGACGAGAATCCCGGCACGGCGGCCAAGTACGGCATCATGTCGATCCCGACCTTGATGCTGTTCAAGGACGGCCAGCTGGCGTCGCGGCAGGTCGGCGCCGCGCCCAAGCAGAAGCTCGAGCAATGGATCACCGGCGCGGTGTGATCCGCGGCTGATTGTTGATCTTTGTTGCTGTGGCCGGGCCTGTTCCGGCCATTTGCGCTTTCGGCGCGAGTTTACTTATTCTGATCGCGTTTCTTCAGTTCGTCGGTGATCTGCTCTTTGAGATCGGCCACCAGCGATTGGCCGAACTGCTGGCCGGCCTGCATGCTGGCGCGGGCGATGACCGGTTGCCGCGCAATCAGCTTCTGACCGGTCGGCGATCGGTAGAACGCCGTGAGATCGTGCAGTTCGTCGACGCTGAAATTCTGCGCATAGATCCCTGACAGCATGTCGGCAAACGCGGCCAAGCGCTGCGACGCACCGTTGATGATGATCGGCATGATCGCGTCGTACTCTTTGGCCATTTCAGGCCGGCCCTGCACGAAGGCGGGCTTGAGTCCCTCGAAGATGGTCGGCAGCAGCGCCTTGAACTGGTCGGTCGCTTTCATGACCGAAACCAACTCGCGCGCGGCGGCGAGGTTTTCCGCCGGCACTGGAGCGCCTGATGGCGACTGAGCTTTGAGCGGACCTGAGGCAAGAACAGCTGAGGCAAGAACAGCTGCGGCAAGGAAAACGGCGAAAATCGCGCGGCGCATGGGGGCCCCCTTGTTGCGTGCTCCATTATAGCCCGCGCCGCGACGCTTGCCGAGTTGAATTCCTGCGACAAACGGATGAAGCCTGCGGTCTTGTCGCAGCGCGCGCCAGCAGCGCATAATGGCCCGATAATTCGAGCGGCGGAACAAAAGGCCTACGTGATGAGGCCTTGGGCGCGCTGCGCGAAGGAGAAGCGCGATGAGCGAAAAGATTTATGACGTTCCAGCGGTTTGGAAGCAGCGCGCCTTCATCGACGACGCCAAATACCGCGACATGTACGCGGCCTCGCTCAGGGATCCCGACACGTTCTGGGCCGAGCAGGCCAAGCGCATTCATTGGATGAAATCGTTTACCAAGGTCAAGAATACATCCTTCGCCAAGGACAACGTCTCGATCAAATGGTTCGAGGATGGCGTCACCAACGCCGCCTACAATTGCATCGACCGGCATCTGCATACGCGCGGCAATCAGGTCGCCATCATATGGGAAGGCGACGATCCGAAAGAATCCAAGAAAATCACCTTTCGCGAATTGCACGACGAAGTCTGCCGCTTCGCCAACGTGCTGCGCAACCGCAACGTCAAGAAGGGCGATCGAGTTACCATCTACATGCCGATGATTCCCGAAGCGGCCTACGCGATTCTCGCCTGCGCGCGCATCGGCGCCATTCATTCCGTCGTGTTCGGTGGCTTCTCTCCGGACTCGCTCGCCGGCCGCATCCAGGACTGCACCTCCAACGTCGTCATCACCGCTGACGAAGGGCTGCGTGCCGGCCGCAAAGTGCCACTTAAGGCCAACACTGACGCCGCGATCGCGAAAGTCGGCGGCGTCGACCACGTCATCGTCGTCAAACGTACCGGCGGCGCCGTCGACATGGAGCCGGGCCGCGACGTCTGGTACCACGAGGCTGCGGACCAGGTGACGGCGGAGTGTCCGTGCGAACACATGAACGCCGAAGACCCGCTGTTCATCCTCTACACGTCGGGCTCGACGGGAAAACCGAAGGGTGTGTTGCACACCACCGGCGGTTATCTGGTCTACACCGCGATGACGCACCAGGACGTGTTCGACTATCACGACGGCGACATCTACTGGTGCACAGCAGACGTCGGCTGGGTCACCGGCCACAGCTACATCGTCTACGGCCCGCTCGCCAACGGCGCCACCACGCTGATGTTCGAAGGTGTGCCGAACTATCCGAGCGTGTCACGCTTCTGGGAAGTAATCGACAAACACCAGGTCAATATTTTCTATACCGCGCCGACGGCGATCCGTGCGCTGATGCAGGCGGGCGACGCGCCGGTGAAGAAAACCTCGCGCGCTTCGCTGCGGCTGCTCGGCTCCGTTGGCGAGCCGATCAATCCCGAAGCGTGGGAATGGTATTACCGCGTGGTCGGCGACAATCGCTGCCCGATCGTCGATACGTGGTGGCAGACTGAGACCGGCGGCATTCTGATCACGCCTTTGCCGGGTGCGACCAAGCTCAAGCCCGGTTCGGCGACGCGGCCGTTCTTCGGCATCATTCCGCAAATCGTCGACGCCGAAGGCAAGGTGCAGGACGGCGCCACCAGCGGCAATCTCTGCATCGCCGATTCGTGGCCCGGCCAGATGCGCACGCTCTATGGCGACCATCAGCGTTTCGTCGACACGTATTTCTCGGCCTATCCGGGAAAGTATTTTACCGGCGACGGCTGCCGCCGCGATGAGGACGGTTATTACTGGATCACCGGCCGCGTCGACGACGTGATCAACGTCGCCGGCCACCGGCTTGGCACCGCGGAGGTCGAGTCGGCGCTGGTGGCGCATCCGAAAGTGTCGGAAGCCGCCGTCGTCGGCTATCCGCACAACATCAAGGGCCAAGGCATCTACGCCTATGTGACGCTGATGGCCGGTGAGCAGCCGACCGAACAGCTGCGCACCGAGCTGGTCAACTGGGTGCGCAAGGAGATCAGCCCGATCGCGTCGCCCGATCTCATCCAGTTCGCGCCCAACCTGCCGAAGACGCGCTCCGGCAAGATCATGCGCCGCATCCTGCGCAAGATCGCCGAGGACGAGTACGGCAATCTCGGCGACACTTCGACGCTCGCCGATCCGGCCGTGGTCGACGATCTGGTCGACAACCGGCAGAACCGGAGCAAGGAGAGCGCGTAAGCGCTGCGAGTAGCGCAACCTTACAGCCGAGGCCTAGGCGTCTCTCCGCTGCGAGAAATGCTCGGTGGGAAAAGCTTTACCGGTCCTTCACCATGTTCCTCCGTCGCGGCCGGATGCTGCGGCGCTTTCACCATGGTTTACGAATTGCCTCCCAAGATAGTTACCGGGACGACGGTGAAAGTGGGAACTGGCGTATGCGTAGAGTGTTTGCGGCCGCGCTCGCGGTCAGTTCTATTGTGGCGCTCGCGCCGAGGCCGGCAGCGGCGCGTGCCGAACTCGTTGCCGTTGGCGACAATTACCCGGCCGGCACCATCGTGGTGCGGCAGAGCCAGCGGCGCCTCTATCTGATGCTCGGTTCCGGCCGCGCGATCAGCTATCCGGTCGGCGTTGGCCGTCATGGCATGCAGTGGTCCGGCACGGTTTACATCGACGGCAAGTATGTCGACCCGGCCTGGACAGCGCCGGCCTCGATCCGCCGCGATTACAGCAAGCTGCCTCCTGTGATCCCCGGGGGTTCGCCGCAGAATCCGATGGGCGTTGCGGCGATGACATTGTCCGGCGGCGGCGAATACGCCATCCACGGTACCAATCAGCCTAACCTGATCGGCGGTTTCGTCTCGCACGGCTGCATTCGCATGTACAACGCCGATGTCACCGACCTGTTCGCCCGCGTCCCGGTCGGCACGCCGGTGGTCGTGACCAGGTGATCAGGGATCAGGTGATCAGGGATCAGGAAATCAGGAAACAGGAATTAGGAATCGAGTCGTCGCTGATGCCGTTTTCCTGATCCCCGATACCTGATTTCTGATCCCTGTCACCCGCACCATGATCCGCGCTTGCGGCCGTTATAGGCGCGCGCGAAGCCACCCGTGAGCATCGCCGCAGACACGTCGACAGTGCCGCGCGTCGCCACCACCGCGTCGATCCGCCCGCCGTATTTGTCGACGCCGACGCGCGCGACGGTGACCCCGCCCTGATCGAGCAGTGCCTGCAGCGCGGTGCGTGCGGCTTGCGCCTTGGCGAGTTCGTCGGCGCAGCGCGCATGCAGTTCGGCTGCATCAATGCCGCGCAGCCGCACATGGGTGTCGACGTCGAGTCCGGGCCACACCCGCACCCGCGCCTCGAAAGTGTCGCCGTCGATGACGCGCAACACCTCAGCCGGATAGACCAAGTTTGGGTCGAGGCGCTTGGCGATCGGCGGGTCCGCCTGCAGCGGCGGTGCCGACGCCGCTGCAAACGCGGCTGTAACGTGCGCCGAAACGGCTGTCGGCAACAGTGGCCGCATCGCCGCGCCCGCCACTATGCCAAGCGCGAAGATCAAGCCGGCGGTGACGAAAAGACCGCGGCGGCGCGGGATTCGGCGGTGGATTCCTGGGGCTGTAAGCGGCACGCGTGCCACCTCGTGCTTAAGCCTATAGATTGTATCGAAAGATATGAATCAATCATAACGTGTGAAAGATTATATTCATATATATAGGATTGTTGTCAATGGCAGAACGCGAACGAACGCGCTTGACTAGAAATCCGAGGCGATCCCGTTGATTTCCCAGTCGCCGTAGCGGGTCGGCTCCGGGCCCCTCGGCCCGTTAATTTCCTCCCCGGCCTCTTCCCCCGGTTCGGACGCCTGGCGAGCGCGTTCAGTACGCCGCGCCTCCGCTTCGGCGAGCGCGCGTCCGGCTGCCGGTGTCAGCGGTGGTTTCTGCGACGGTTTCTGCGGCGCGGGCGGAGCGGTTGGCATCGTGCCTCACTTGGCGTAGCCGTCCGGTTGCTGCAAGGGATTTCAATGGCCCACACGACACAATCGACGCCCGCCGACGTTCCTGGTCTCGCTGCCCGGCGCATTGCCGCAGGCATGATCGACGGCGTACTGCGCAAGAAACGCGCGCTCGATGAGGTGCTCGATGCCGCGGCGGCGGATCGCGCGGGTTTTGCTTCGCTCGCCGAACGTGATCGCGCGCTGACCCGTGCGCTCGTCGGCGTCGTGCTGCGCCGGCTTGGCACGCTGCGCCATCTGCTCTCGCCGATGCTCGGGCGCGGTCTGCCGCCGCGCGCGCCGCTCGTTGAAACAGCTCTGCTGCTCGGCGCCGCGCAAATTCTGTTTCTGCAAGTTCCAGATCACGCTGCGGTCGATCTCGCAGTCCGCTTGGTGCAGGCGGACCGGCACGCGGCGCGGTTCGCGAGCCTCGTCAACGCCGTATTAAGGCGCATCGGCCGCGAGGGCGCGGCCCAGCTTGCGACGCTTGATCCGATCGCGCTCGATACGCCGCCGTGGCTGCTGGCGCGATGGAGCAAGAGCTACGGCGAGCCGACAGCGCGCGCCATCGCCGAAGCCAACAGTCATGAGCCGGCGCTCGATCTGACGGTCAAAAGCGACCCGGATGGTTGGGCTGAGCGCCTCGGCGGGCGCGTATTGCCGACCGGCACGGTGCGCATGATCGCGCACGGCCCGGTGACCGCGCTCCCGGGCTTCGCCGAAGGCGCCTGGTGGGTGCAGGACGCGGCTGCAGCGCTGCCGGTGCGTCTGTTCGGCGGCCTCAGCGGGAAGCGCGTTGCCGATCTTTGCGCCGCGCCAGGAGGAAAAACCGTGCAGCTTGCCGCGGGGGGTGCGCTCGTCACCGCGGTCGATCGATCCGCGGCGCGGCTTGGACGCGTCGCCGACAATCTCAAGCGTTTGTCGCTCACCGCCGAACTCGTCAACGCCGACGCCGCGACATGGACGGGTGAGCAGCAATTCGACGCCGTGCTGCTCGATGCGCCGTGTTCTTCGACCGGCGCCATTCGCCGTCATCCCGACGTGCCGTGGCTCAAGCGCGAGAGCGACATCGAGACGCTCGCGCGCGTTCAGGCGCGCCTGCTCGAACGGGCGCTGTCGCTCACCCGGAGCGGCGGCACGCTGATCTATTGCACCTGTTCGCTCGAACCGGAGGAGAACGAGCACATCGTCGCCGCGCTGCTGGCGCGCGAGCCCGGCGTGCGGCGAGTGCCGATCACGGCGCACGAGGTGTTCGGACAGAGCGCGTTTATCAGCCCCGAAGGCGACCTGCGCACGTTGCCGTGCCAGCTTCCTGATGCCGATACGCGGCTTGCCGGGCTCGACGGTTTCTACGCCGCAAGGCTGGAAAAAAGTTAACGAAATCAAAATATTATGTCTGCGTTTGGCCGCACCCTTGGGGTTCACTATGGTGCGGCCCGGACGGGCGCCCGCCGGACGCGGGCAGAAAGGGGCGAGCGCCGCAATGGCGCGCCTTGCACTCGGCACTCACGCAAAGCTGTCCTGGCTCCTGCTGCGCGGCGGGTTGCGGCAGTTTGCCGGGCGCATCAACGGCCATCCGTTGTGGCGCTGGCCGCTGCTGCCGTTTCGTGCCGATCGCCTGCTGATCGCGCCGCCCGATCTGCGCACCGCCGACGCCACCCGCGCCAGCGAAATCTATTCGGGCCGCTTTGCCTTTTCGGGCAAGGTCGTGATCTGCGACGGCCGCTCGATCTTCGACATGGACCCGCCGTCGGAGGAATGGGCGGCCGAGCTTTTGGGGTTCGCCTGGTTGCGGCATCTGCGCGCCGCCGAATCCGGCATCACCCGCGCCAATGGTCGCGCGCTGGTCGACGAGTGGATCGCGCTGCAAGGCTCATGGCACAAGCTCGGCTGGCGGCCGGACGTGCTGTCACGGCGTATCGTCTCCTGGCTCAGCCAGGCCACGCTGGTGCTGCAAGACGCCGACGCCGCATTCTACCGGCGGTTCCTGCGTAGCCTGGTGCGGCAGGTGCGCTATCTGCGCCATACCGCGGGTGACGCGCGCCGCGGCGTCGCGCATCTGCAGGCCGTGCTCGCGCTCGCCAACGCGGCGCTGTGCATCGCCGGGCAATCCCGGCGTATCAAAGGTGCTACCGACCGGCTGCGGCAAGAATTGCAAAAACAGATCCTGCCCGACGGCGGCCATGTCGGCCGCGATCCCGGCGCTATTATCGAAATCCTGCTCGAGCTGCTGCCGTTGCGGCAGATTTATGCGGCGCGCAACCTCGCGCCGCCGCCGGCATTGCTCAATGCAATTGACCGAATGATGCCGATGCTGCGGTTCTTTTGCCATTCCGACGGCACGTTCGCGCGCTTCAACGGCATGGGCCCGACGCCCGTCGACCTGCTGCTGACGCTGCTCGCCTACGATGAGACGCGCGGTGCGCCGCTATCGAATGCGCCGCATTGCGGTTATCAGCGCCTCGAGGCAGGCGGCGGCGTGCTCATTATGGATGTGGGCCGCGCACCCCCGATCCAGATGAGCCTCGAAGCCCATGCGGGCTGTCTGGCGTTCGAGTTCTCCACGCCGAGACACGATCTCCTGATCGTCAATTGCGGCATGCCGCCAACCACGCGGGAAGAATGGCGCCAGCTGGCGCGGGCGACCCCGGCGCACTCGACGCTGACGTATAATGACGAATCCTCGGCGCGTTTCGTGATCTCGCCGGCGTTGCGGCGCGTGCTCGGCGGCGCGCCGATGATCGACGGTCCGAGCCGGGTGACGGTCACGCGCGAAGACCGGCTTGACGCGATCATGCTGCGCGCCGCCCACAACGGTTACGTCGAACGGTTCGGCGTCGTGCACGAACGCACCGTCATGCTGTCCGGCGACGGGATGCGGCTCGAAGGCGAGGACGTGCTCACGCGCGTCAGTAAGGGCAAGGCCCGGACTGCAAACGACCGCTACGCCGTGCGCTTTCATCTGCATCCGTCCGTCAAGGCGAGCCGGCTCGGCGACGGCCGCGGCGCCATGCTGATGACGCCGCACAAGGAGGTGTGGACGTTCGCGGTGCACGACGGCCAGGTCGAACTCGAGGACAGCGTCTATCTCGCTGGAGCCGAGGGCCCGCGGCGTACCGCCCAACTGGTCATCTACGGTCACGCGCTCGAGTCGCCGCGGGTCGCCTGGAGCCTGGAGCTCACTCAGGTCGCCGCCGCCCCGAAGCCCGCGAGCCGGCTGGCGCGCGCCGAAGAGCCGAAACTGCCGCTGTGAGGCAGGCGTGGCTCACATTGTCATCGCCCGGCTTGACCGGGCG
>DATCBO010000090.1:0-30053 GCA_036511795.1 Xanthobacteraceae bacterium | reverse complement strand
CTCTATCTTGATGACGTTGGCGCCCCAGTCGGCAAGTTCGCGCACGCATGTCGGCCCGGACCGCACGCGGGTCAGGTCCAGAACGGTAAAACGTGCAAGAGCTTTTGAAGCATGGGGAAAGGGCATCGCGGGCGCCTCGAAATCAGGGGATTATGCCGGTGAAACTTTGCCGATCTGATCGCCGTTGTCTACCGGTTCGCAGGCGGCCGGAGGCCGTCGTTGCGCCGCCGGCAATCCGCTAGCATATCGACGGAGCAGCCATCTTTCCGGCGGTTTCAGGAGACGATCATGAATGAAGAGGCCCTCAACGTTAGTGTACGTAAATTTCTCAAAAAGGTGGGCGTCACTTCCCAGCGCGAGATTGAGCAGTCCGTACGGGCGGCGGTGAGCAGCGGCCGGCTGAAAGGCAGCGAGACTTTGCCCGCCAAGGTGTCGTTGACCATCGAGGGGATTGGTCTCGCGCTCCAAATCGAGGACGCCATCGAACTCGAATGAAGCCCTGAAGTTTTCGGGAAAATTACTCATGAATCGATCTCTGCGTACTGTCGCCGCTTGCGTGTTTGCAATCTGCCTGGCGGCCGAACTTGGCGTTTCGGCGGTTGCGCAGGAGCATCCTGGACCAGGGCATCCGGGTCGTCCCGGAACCGACCGCAGCCAAGGACAAGGCCACCCCGGTGGAGCCGCCGGGCGGCCGGAGCAACCCGGTCCGGGCGTTTTGTCACTGTTACCGGGCGACTCGGTCACCCAGCACAGCATCAACCTCGCCGGTGGCGACAAGCTTGACTACACCGTAACCGCCGGGACGTTTTCGTTATTCGACCAGTCCGGCGAGCGTTCGGCCGCCATATTTTATACCGCCTACGTGGCGAAGTCGGCCGGTTCGGCGGACCGGCCGGTGACCTTTGCATTCAACGGTGGGCCGGGTGCCGCTTCGGCGTTTTTGAATCTTGGTCTCGTCGGTCCGCGGCTCGCGCAGTTCGGGCCGAGCGGACGTGACGGCGCTCAGGTCCGCGTTATCGATAATCCGGATACTTGGCTCGCCTTCACCGATCTGGTGCTGATCGATCCAGTCGGCACCGGCTGGAGCCGGGCGGCGAAGCCCGGCGGCGGTGAAGCGTTCTGGAGCGTGCGGGCGGACGCCGAAGCGATGGCGAAGGTGGTCGCCCTCTATGTCGCCAAAAACACCCGTGTCAGCTCGCCGAAATTCCTGCTCGGCGAGAGCTACGGCGGTTTCCGCGCCGCCAAGGTGGCTCGCGTGCTGCAGAACGAGCAGGGCATTTCGGTCAACGGGATTCTCATGCTGTCGCCGACGCTGGAAGGCGCGTTCCAGTTCGGCGGCGACCGCTTTGCGCTCGGCGCCGCGCTGCAGCTTCCGTCTTTGGCGGCGGCCGAGATGGAGCGCAAAGGGACATTCAGCAAGGTATCACTGGCGCAAGCCGAGCACTTTGCGTTGACCGATTATCTTTCAACCCTTGCCGGGCCGCCGCTGCAGGGTGACGCGGCCAAGACGTTTTATGCACGCGTCGCCGCCATGACCGGGCTGCCCGAAGACGTGCTGGCGAAGCGCCGCGGCTTCATCGGCGACTCGTACATCAAAGACTTGCATCGGAGCGACCGCAAGATCGTCAGTTATTACGATGCGACATTTGCGGTTGACGATCCGAATCCGGAATCGCCGGAGGCGCGCGGCCCGGATCCGATCCTCGACGGTCTGGTGCGATCCTATGGCGGCGCCTTCGTTTCTTATGCGCGCGACGAGCTCGGCTTCAAGACCGACATGACATATAATTTGTTGAACTCGGAAATCTCAGGGCAGTGGAAATGGGGACGTGGCCGTGCGCAGCCGAGCGTCTCCGAGGACCTGCGTGCGCTCTTGGAGCTCACGCCTTCATTCCGGCTTATGGTGGCCCACGGCCGTAGCGACATGGTCACGCCGTTTGCCGTGTCGCGCTATGTGCTCGATCATCTGCCGCAGTCAGAAGCCGAGAAGCGGACCCAGCTTCGGCTTTACCGAGGCGGCCACATGTTCTACCTGGATCCTGACTCGCGAAAGGCATTCACCGCCGACGCCAAGACGATGTACGCATCGCCGTGAAGGCGGTGCGGCCGCCATCGCGGAAGCTCGGAACAGCAGGTGAGAATGCACAAGGTTCGAATCTCTGCACCGGTGCGACGCCGAACGATCTTGCAAGCCGGCTTGGCGCTAGGCGTCGCGCAGGTTGCGCATCCGTTTGTGGTGAAATCGCTCGCCGATGAGCCGGTCAAGATCGGCTTTGATAATCCGTTGACCGGAAGTTTTGCCGCGCTTGGCAAAAATGAGTTGGTTGGTTGTCGGCTCGCACGCGATCAAATCAACGCCAAGGGCGGCGTGCTTGGCCGCCAAATAGAACTCGTTGAGGAGGATTCGACCAGCGACGACGTCGGTACCGCCGTCGCCAAGGCGCTTAAGCTGATTGAACGCGATAAGGTCAACTTTCTGCTCGGCAACATCAACTCGGCGCTCGCCGCCGCCATGGCCGACGTCTCGAATCAGAAGGGTGTGTTCCACGTCGATCCGGGCGGCCATGCTGACCTCATTACCGGCACCAATTGCCATTGGAACGTGTTCCGCGTTTGCAACCCGACGCAAACCGAAGTTAACGCGCTGGCGCGGGAGCTGATTAAGACCGCTGGCAAGAGGTGGTACTACATCACGTCGGACTACGCGTTCGCTCATACGTTGCAAGCCGGTTTGGAGAAGGCTTGCGCCGCGCTTGGCGGCAGCAAGCTCGACAGCGACCTTGTGCCGGTCGGCGAGACCGACTTTGTCTCCCATTTGAGCAAAGCGCAGGGGGCGGGCCCAGACGCCATCATACTTTTGGTTACGGGCGACGATTTGGTGAATGCGCTTAAACGGGCGGCGCAGCTCGGCCTCGAGAAGAAGACCCATATCGCGGGCGTTCAGCAAGAGCTTGAAGTCCTGCTTGGTCTGCCGCCCGAGGCGCGTATCGGCACCTGGGTGTTCGAATGGTACTGGAACCAACCCAGCGTGCCGCATGTGGCCCAGTTCGTTTCCGAGATCCGCAAAAGAACCGAGGGTCGTGCACCGACGGCGCGTACCTGGTTCGGGTATGCCGCCACCTGGACGTGTGCGCTTGCCGCCCGCGAGGCGAGGTCGCTCGACGCCGTCAAAATGGCCAAAGCCATGCAGGGCTTCAAACTGCCGCCGGAAGTTTCGCTGATGCCGGACGGCGCGTTTTATCGCGCAGCGCAAAACCAGCTTATTCCGGATCTTTACGTCGGCAACGCGCAGGCCCAGGGCGACGACCCGGAAGATCTTTTCAAGGTCACCGAGGTCGTCAAAGGCGATACCGCAGCCGGTCAGCTGGAACAGGCCGGCTGCAAGATGACGTGGCCGGCCTGATAACGATAGCGCAGACCTATTGCAGTGCCCCGCGTAGGTGCCGCAATTCTGCCTGCCTGCCTGCCGCGCAGATCACATCGCTTTATTGGGATCGAGATCGTACTTGGCGCACATCTTGGCGACCAGCACAGCGTCTTTGCCGCCCGCGATAAGGCCCATGGTGGCGGAGATCACTCTCCCGCCAAGGACCTTTGTCTCGACGATGTAGGCTTGGCGGCCATTGTAAGCCGGGTAAGGGCTTTTGCCGTCCACAGTCGCGCAATAGTTGACTGAATTCTGCGCCGTCATGTCTGGAAACTTGGTCCAGTGATACCGCGCCGATTTAGGATCGACGAGGCTCAGCCCAACCGCGTCCGTGACGATTTTCTTCTCCGCAGGCGTCAGGTCGCGCTGGCCGATCGCTGCGGCTGCGAGGGGGTGCGCCGCGGCTCCGGGGGCACCGGTTGATGGCCCAGTCGCGGCGCACGCCGACAGTGTCGCGGCGGCAGCTAGCGTAGCCAATGCTGTCAAACCGGCTGGTTTCACGAGCCGCGGTTCCTGATTGAATTTGCGGATGCCGGTCGAGAGAGCGCAAGGCCGGCCGCGACGTCACGGATCGCAGTGGCCCGCGGTCCTCGCGCCAGGGTATGCGGCCGATTCCGCTGTATCGTCAATCCCCGACGGCCGCTCTGTGCGATGCGCGAAACAACGCGACAAATTGGTCGCCGCGGATTTGGTAAAAAACATGGCGGCCGACCGGTGATTTCGCGTCGAGTGTGTCTTTTATGCACTAGGCATCGGCGGTCGCGTGGCTATGGTTCAACCGTTCATAGCACCGGGGGAGAATGTCAATGAAGAAGCTTGCCTTAGCAATCATCGCGGTGCTCGCGCTCGCGACTATTGCAGGCTGTGCCGCCCCGCCGCCGCCGGTGGTGACGAAGGGCTAATCTGGGCACAGCGCGCCAAGATTGGGAAAAGGGTCGGCTCACGCCGGCCTTTTTTCGTTTTGGGGCCTCCGTCAAGAACTCGGACCGCCGAGTAGGCCGGCTGTTACTTCTCGTTCGGCAGAATCGATCTGACGGTCGCCACCAGAGCGGGCGGTGTCTGGAAGAGCTTGGCGACGAGTTGCTCGAGGGTCTCGGGCGGCGTGTACGTCATGTCGAGCCCCGCGCGGCTGGCCTCCGCGAGGAGCTGCGGATCGTGTGCCGCATCGGCCATCGCCGTGCGCATGATGCTGACGCGGTCTTGCGGGACGCCGGGCGGGAACGCATAAGGCCGGCCGAACTCCGTGGAGGCGAATGCAAATCGCATGAGCGCGCGTTGCTCATCGGTCTTGGCGTAATCGAAGATCGACGGGACATTGGGAATTTCCGCGATCGGCGCTTCTTCGGCGCGCAGCAGAAAGACGAGCTTCCCCTCTCGGATCAGCTGATCGACAATGCGGAATTGCCCGTACGATGCGCACACGCCCTGGGATTCGCCGCGCACGGCAGCAAGGATCGAGTCGCCCATCCCCTGATAGCCTTCGACGATGCGGAACTTGGTGTGCAACACCTTGTTTAGCACCGTCGGTACAATCGCCAGCGAGGATGAAGCGCCGCCGGCGCTGACAATCATTTCGTGCGTGAACAAGTCAGCCGGCGCTTTCACCGGGGCATCGGAGCGGCGGACGCACACCCGCGCCGGGTGTGAGGTCGCGCCGAGCCAGATGAGTCGGCGCGGGTCGACCCGAACGTTCGGATCACCAGTCAGCGCGTCGTTGACGATATTGCGGGAGAACGAGCCGAATACGGTGCCGTCGCGAGGCGCCTGCGCATACAGGTAATTGACCGCCACGACACTCGCCGCCTGCGGCATGTTTTGTACAATGACGGTCGGCGTGCCAGGGATGTGCTTGGGCAGATATTTGACCAGCAGCCGCGCACCGACATCGTAGTCGTTGCCGACCGGAAATCCGGCAATCAGGCGAATCTCCTTGCCGCGGTAAAAGCTCCCGGTGCCATGACCCGCGTTGCCGCCAACAGCGGCGACGCATGACAGGGACGCGACCGCCAGCAACAAACGGCGGACGAAAGCCGGGCTCGCGCAGCGCATCGGGAATTGCCCGCCGTTGCCTGCCGACGGCGCTCGCTTACTCGGCGGCGCGCTTGTGCGCGAGCGCTGCCGCCGCCTTGTCGTAGGCCTCCTCGCGCGCCAACTGTTGTTTGAGCCCGACCAGTTCGTAATAATCCTCCAGCGGCAGCAAATGCTCGAAGGTCGGCGTAAGGGAATTCTCGCGCTTGAGAATGCGCAGCACGTTACGCACCGCGTTCGCCGCGGCGAACAGCGCGACTGATGGAAATGTCGCCGCCACCACACCGGCCGCTTCGAGGTCCTCGAGGCTGCGCTTCTTGTTGCCGGCCGCTTGCGACAGCGTTGCCATGTGCGGCCCCGGGATTTCGCGCATGGCGCGTTTGATCTCGTCGATCGAATCGAATCCCATGGGCTTTGCCATGTCGGCGCCCGCCTCCATGAACAGCTGGCTGCGCGCGATCGCCGCGTTGGGGCCTTCGACCGCGGCGGCGTCGGTGCGTGCCGCGATGAAAAAATCCGGATCGCGCCTCGCGTCGAGTGCTGCCTTCACCTTGGCGAGCATCTGCTCGACAGGAACAACTTGCTTGCCCGGCAGATAGCCGCAGCGATTGGGAAAGACCTGATCGCTGATGAAGACCCCGGCGACTCCGGCGGCTTCGAACGCTCGCACCATCTGCCGCACGTTGTTGACGCCGCCGAACCCGGTATCGGCATCGACGTAGATCGGCACTTCGACCGCCGCGGCGACCCGCGCGTAATGATCGGCGTAGTCGCGCACGTTCGATTGGCCCATGTCGGCCTGGGCCAGCATTGAACCGATCGCCGCATAGCCGCCGGCGCAGATCGCCTCAAAACCCTCGGCTTCCATGATCCGCGCCGATAGCGCGTCGTAGGCGCCGGGCATCAGCACGAGGCGCTTGCCCGCCATGATGGCTCTGAATTTCTTGCGCGCATTCATCGGCCGCACTCCCTTTTCTCAGCGACTGTCTTTTGCGGTCTGCAGCCAGGGCTGCGCCGCCGCGATGCGCTGCTCCCAGCTTGCGATCTCGTTCATATGTTTAAGCGTCAGCCCGATGTCATCGAGGCCTTCGAGGAGGCGTATGCGGTCGGCGGCGGCGATGTCGAAGGGCATCTCGGCGCCGCCCGGGCCGCTGATTCGCTGGCTGACGAGATCGACGGTGAATGGCGCGGCGCCATTGGCGGCAACGACACGCGCGGTCAGGTCATCGGCCTCTTGGGCCGTAAGCACGATCGGCAGCACGCCGTTCTGCAGACAGTTTTCGCGGTAGATGTCGGCAAAGCTCTTGGCCACGATGACGCGGATATTGTTCGCCACCATCGCCCAGACTGCCGACTCGCGCGACGAGCCTGCGCCGAAATTATTCCCAGTCACGAGAATTCCGGCATCGCGGAATTGCGGCTTGTTGAGGATGAAATCCGGGTCTTCGCTGCCGTCATCGCGCCGCCGCGCGCGGTAAAACAGCGTCACTTTGTAGTCTTCCTTGAGGTCGCGGCCGTGCATGACCGGCGCGATCTGATCGGTGTTGATGTCGTCGCGCAGCAGCGGTGCGGCGACGGCGGTATGGCTGGAAAACGGCTGCATCACGCTGCTCCCGCCAACACTTGCCGCACGTCGGCGATGCGGCCCGCAATTGCGCTCGCCGCGGCGGTCGCCGGCGAGGCGAGATGCGTCCGCGTCTTCGGTCCTTGCCGGTTCTCGAAATTACGGTTGGTGGTTGAGACAATGCGTTCGCCAGGCGCACCGCGGTCGCCGTTGCCGCCGGCGCACATCGAGCAGCCGGATTCGCCCCAGAAAAATCCGGCGTCGCGGAATACGCGATCGAGCCCCGCGGCCTCCGCTTCGCGCTTTACAGTCGAGGAACCCGGCACCACCATTGCGGCGACGCCCGCGGCGACACGCCGCCCGCGCACCACGGCGGCGGCCACTTCAAGATCGGGCAGCCGGCTGTTCGTGCATGAGCCGATGAAGACCCGATTGACCGGCAGTCCAAGCAGGGCCGTTCCCGGCTGCAGTCCCATATAGGCAAACGCACTTTCCGCTGCGGGCCGCCGGCTGGCGTCGAGCGTGGCCGGCTCGGGAACGCGACCCGAAATGCCGACAACCTGGCTCGGATCGGTACCCCAGGTGATCTGCGGTTCAAGCGCATGGCAATCGAGCACGACTTCGCGATCAAATGCAGCATCGTCATCGGTAATCAGGGTGCGCCAGTGCTCAAGCGCGCGGTCCCACATCGCGCCTTGCGGTGCGTAGGGCCGGCCCGCGAGCCAGGCGAACGTGGCGTCGTCGGGCGCGACAAAGCCCGAGCGGCCGCCCATCTCGATGTTGAGGTTGCACAGCGTCATGCGCTGTTCGATCGGCATGGCCAAGATAGCTGAGCCGCCATACTCGACCGCATAGCCGCGGGCGCCGGCGACGCCGAGTTCGGCGATCAGCCGCAGCGCCACATCCTTGGAGCTGACGTGGGCACCAAGGCGGCCGTCGAGCCGTGCGCGCATGCGCTTGGGCCGCTTGAGCGCCATCACCTGGGTGGCGAGAACATGCGTCATCTCGGTCGTGCCGCAGCCAAATGCCAGCGCGCCAAGGCCCCCCACGGTACTGGCGTGACTGTCGGGAACCGCATGCGTCGCTCCCGGCAGTACAATGCCGACTTCCGGCGCTACCACGTGCGAGATGCCTTGCTCCGGATCGCCGACGTCGAACAGTCTGATGCCGTTTCGGCGCGTGCCTTCGCGCATGGCCTTGATGAAGGCCGCGCCCGTCGGATTGGTGTCGTCGTCGCGGCCCGGCTTGGTGGCGACCGTGTGATCCTGGACCGCGAAGGTCAAGTCCGGCCGATGCACCTTGCGCTGCTGCTTCTGCAAGTACGCAAAGCCATGGTGGGCGTGAAGCTCATGCAGGACGTGACGGTCGATGTAGAGCAAATCGCGGCCGTCGGCGCGTTGCCCGACCAGATGCAAGTCCCAGATCTTGTCGAATAAGGTGCGCGGCATGACGTTGTCCCTACGGCCGATGCTTTTCGTTTTGCGCTATCTTGGGCGGGCGTAGGGCGCAAGGCAAGCGCAGCAGACATGCGTAACGGCAAGGGCGATATCGGCTTCCATCACTACGCGTTCGAGATGTCGAGCCGCAAGGATGTGGACGCGCTCGGCGCCTTTCGCGAACAGAATGCGATGAATATCGTCGACCCGCCCGATGAATACTACGGAGGAAACTATGACGCAGTTTATTTCACCGATCCAGGCGGCATGAAGCGTCAAGCAATGATTTGGGTACCGCCGAGAAAGAAACGCGCGAAGGTGCGTGCTGCAACTCGCGCCCGCAAACCCGCGGCGACGCGATCACGACGCCATGCTTAGTAGCGCCGGGGCGGTCGCCACGACGGTGTTGCGGCCACTGCGTTTGGCGGCGTAGAGCGCATTGTCGGTGGTCTCGACCAGATCGGCCACGGGTTGACCTTTGCCCGGCACCAGCGAATTGACGCCAACGCTGATGGTCACCAGACCACACGGCGACTCGGCGTGGGTGATTATCAAGTCTTCAATCGACTTGCGCGCTTCCTCCGCGAGCGCGGCCGCGCGCTTGATATCGAGCCCGGGGAGTAGCAGGGCGAACTCTTCGCCGCCGTAGCGGGCGACCAGCACGGCCTCCTCCAGCGTGACCAGCGAGAGAGTCTCGCCCACGGCGCGCAGGCAAGTGTCACCGGCGACGTGGCCGTAACGATCATTATAAAGCTTGAAATGATCGATATCGATCATCATCAGCGCGACCGGAGTGTGGGCCTCAAATCCGCATTGCCAGACGCGTTCAATCTCGCGGTCGAAGCCGCGCCGATTGGCGAGGCCGCTAAGACCGTCAAGACTTGCCAATTCTTCGAGGTGCTGATTGGCGATGCGCAGCTCTTCCTCGCGCGTGGCGAGCTTGAGCGCCATATCGTCGAACGCAGCCGCCAGCGGGACAAACTCGGCGACCCAGCGCTCCTGGTTCGCGCGCGCGTGCAGATCGCCACGGCCGAAACGGGCGACGGTGCGCACCAGCGAACGGATCGGCCGGACGATCAATTGCTCGCCGCCGAACCATGTGACGATCAGGACAAAAATTCCAATCAGTGCCACCTGCATATAGGCAACATCGATTTCGTGATCGATGCCGTTGTGAACCGCGGCCTCATCCAGACCGACCGCGAGTCGTGCACGCGTCCATGGCACGCGGACGTAACCGAAGATGCGCGGTTTGCCATCGAGGCTGGGCGCGGTGACCGTACCTTGATCCTGCCCCAACATGCCTCGGACCAGGACGCTGTCGTTAAAGCGGCGGCCGATGAACTGCTGCTCATTGGTCGATGCGGCAACCAGCGTGCCGGCGCCGTCGATCAACAGCACGGAATTTCCCGACTGCTGGCCGACGCTTGCGGCGAGTTTGTTGATCCATTGCAGGTTGATTGAGGCCAGAACTACTCCGGTGACGGCGCCACTTGCGTTGATTGCGGGGAATGCCCCGAACATCGTCGGGACCTGGTCGGTCGAATTGACGAAGTAGTTGCTCAATGCGAATTCGCGCGCATCCAGCGCGTGTTTAAAATGCGCTCGATCGCCGATGTTCAGTCCGACCGCGCGCGGTTCACTGGAACATATGATCTGTCCGCTAGTCCCGGCGATCGACAGCGCCCTGATCCACGGAATATTGCTGGCCAAATTAGTCAGGTACTGATTGCAGTCGGCTGTCTCGAACGGCATCTTGACGAACACACTCGCCACGATCTGCAGAAGCGCGCGTACAGAGGATATCGTTTCCTCCTGCGCTTCGGCGCCCTGCCGCGCCAGTTCGATAACCTGGGCGTGGGCTGCCTCCGTGCGTTCTGCGCGCGCCGATTCGAGCGCATGCACCCGCTCGAACATCAGGGGCGCGATTGCCAGAAGCGCAAGCACAATCAAGCGCGCGCGAATGCTCAGGAACGGCTGCTTGCGCCGGGTTGGCTTATTGGATTTTGGCCGTTCATTCGGCATTGCGTACCCTCCGCCCCGTTTCACAACGTAGCCAACAAGGGTAAAAATCAGCTTGGAACAGCCGACAAAATTGGAACTATGCAACCTAGCATTGACGAAAGATTAGCGTTTACCGGAGGGAAACCATGAATGCCCTCGGCGGCATCGCGGCTGTGCGCCAGGAGATCGTCCGCGCCTGTCGGGACGCAGGACGGGATCCGGCCAGTGTGACGCTCGTGGCGATATCGAAGACGTTCGCTGCCGACGCGATCGAACCGGTCATCGCTGCCAATCAGCGGGTGTTCGGCGAAAATCGCGTGCAGGAAGCCAAAGCCAAGTGGCCGGCGCTGCTCGACCGGCACCCCGGGCTTGAACTGCATCTGGTCGGGCCGCTGCAATCGAATAAGACCAGGGAGGCGGTGGCGCTGTTCGACGCCATCCACTCGCTCGACCGGCCAAGCCTCGCTGAGGCACTCGCCAAGGAGTTTGCCCGGCAGCCGCGCCGTCCGCAGCTATTTGTCGAAATCAACACCGGCGGCGAATCGCAGAAATCCGGCGTCAAGCCGCAGGAAGCTGATGCCTTTCTCGCCGCCTGCCATGATCGCTTTGGTCTCGCCGTAGTGGGATTGATGTGTATTCCGCCATTGAACGAGGCGCCTGCGCCGCACTTTGCGCTGACTGCGCAGATCGCCAAGCGTAATGGCCTTAACCTGTTGTCGATGGGCATGAGCTCGGATTTTGCCACGGCGATCGCGTTCGGTGCGACTCATGTGCGGGTCGGGACGGCGATCTTCGGCGCCCGCACGGCGCACCTCTAAGAATGAACTAAGATTCGGGTTTTGGGCGTAATGCGCGCCAGCAGAATTTGCAGATCGCGCCTGCGCAGCGCGATGCACCCGGCAGTCGGTTCCAACCCCGGACGAGCGACGTGGATAAACACCGCGCTGCCCCGGCCGGCGACGCGGGGCCGCGTATTTTGGTCTATTTCGATAATAAAATCATAGAGTTCGTCGGACCGGCACAGACGGTCGCCTGGTTCACTGGCGGACCGCCGGAACGGCCGATTGTAGCGCCGGTCGGACGGTTCCTCGCACCAAGCGTCCAAGGGACCGATTCGTCGGGCTGCCAGCCGAGTTGAGGGCCGCAGCCAGCGATCATCCCGCCACCATAACCTGAGAGGGTAGAAGCGGCCCCGAGGGGTGCTGCCATCGCCCTCGCGCTTGTCGGCCCGGATGCCCGCTCGGCCGAGCGCGACAGGCATCACGAACGGGCCGGCGAATAACCAGCCTCGGGAGCGCCGCCCCGGCCGGGAATGGATGCGGATGAGCCGCAGTGACGTCCGCCGGGTTCTTCCGCGCGTTTTCCTTCCCGCCCTTTCTCCAAATGAGTTTTTCAAGTGCCGCTTGCTCTTTAGCCGGTGAATGTTCTACTTCGCGCGAAGCGCGCGGCAAAGCCAAGCCGCCGGTCGTCTCGCAGGGCGGTTTTTGGGACTCGGATTGATGCCGAATACGCGGAAAATTCTCATCGTCGAGGACGATCCCGAGCTGCGCGAGGCGCTGAGCGAGCAACTGTCGCTGCACGAAGAATTCGAGGCGGTTACCGCAGATAACGGCAGCAAGGGCGTGCAGGCCGCGAAGGCCGGGCAGATCGATCTCGTGATCATGGATGTGGGTCTGCCCGATATCGATGGGCGGGAGGCGGTCCGCATCCTGCGCAAAAACGGCTTCAAAGCCCCGATCATCATGCTGACCGGGCATGACACTGATTCGGACACCATTCTGGGCCTCGAATCCGGCGCCAACGACTATATCACCAAGCCGTTCCGGTTCGCCGTGCTGCTGGCGCGCATTCGGGCGCAACTACGCCAGCATGAGGCGAGCGAAGACGCAGTCTTCACTATCGGCCCCTACACGTTCCGGCCCAGCTCAAAGCTGTTACTCAATCCCAAGGGCAGCAAGGTGCGCCTGACCGAAAAGGAAACGTCGATCCTGCGCTATCTCTATCGCGCCGGGCAGCGGCCGGTGTCGCGCGAAACGCTGCTGCAGGAAGTCTGGGGCTACAATTCGGGGGTGACGACGCACACTTTGGAGACGCACATTTATCGGCTGCGCCAGAAGATCGAGAAGGACGCCGCCGCGCCCGCTATTCTTGTTACCGAAGCGGGCGGCTACAAACTCGTGCCGTAACATGCGGTCGCCGAACGCGCTGCAATGAGCATCGAGGACGAAATCGTTTTCCTGGAACGCGTGCCGATGCTGCGCCCGCTTGGCAGCGGCGCGTTGCGCAGCCTCGCCATCGCCGCCGAAACCTGCTCGATACAGCCGGGCGATGTGCTGTTCACCGCCGGCGAAGACGCCGACGGCGCCTATCTCCTGCGACAGGGCTCTATCACGCTGAAGCCGCTACAGGGCCCTGAAGCCGTCGCCGGTCCGGGAACGCTGCTCGGCGAAGCGGCCCTGCTCGCAGAAACCAAGCGGCCAGCGACCGCGACTGCCCGCGAAGCCGCGACGCTGATGCGGGTTTCGCGCGCCACGTTTCTGAAAATCCTCGATTCGTATCCGGACGCCGCGCAGCGGCTGCGCGACCACCTTGCGTTCCGCGCCAATCAATGGGCGCGGGACATGGAGAATGTGCGGGCCGTGCTCGCGCGCAACAAGAGGCCGGAGTAATTTCAGTTCGGTCGCGCTTCAGTACAGCGAAAGTCAGGCAACTTTCTTCTTGCCGCCTTCAGATACGTCCGCATCAGCTCGGCTGTCAGCGTCACGTTGGGATCATATTCGGGCGCGTCTTCGACCTGCACGAGATCGTTCAAGCCGGAATTCTTGTAGATGCGGTTGGTGCAGGAGATGAGCCGCGCCGGACGCTCCGGATCGCCGTTGAAATGCTGGTGAATGGTGCAGGGCGGAACGTAGATCACATCGCCCGCTTCCCATTCGAAGCGCTTGATCTCATCCTGAGGCTTCCAGGCATACGTGTCGGTAATTTCGACGTCGCAGTCCTGGTGCAGGTCATAGCCGTAGCCCTCGACGACGTAGAGGCATTCCTCGGCGAGGTGCCGATGCTTGCCCGACCGGCTCCCCGGCGGAATCACCTGCATGTAGGCGTCGACCGTCTCCATGCGCGTATTCATCTGGTCGTTGAGCAGATGCTTCAGCAGGCCCTGGCGCGACATTTCCCACGGCATCTCATCGGGCCGCACGATCTTTTTGCGCAGTGCCATGCGCGATGGCCGCGTGGTGGCGTCGTCGAGCAGGTCCTGGTAAAGCTTTTTGTTGGCGGCCCCTGCCAGCCAGGCCTCAGCTTCGTCCCAAGCCATTTGCTTTAGACCTTTTCCTCGACCTTTTCGGACGGATGATTGAAATCTTCGTCATAATCGCGTGGCACGAAATTGCCTTGCGTCGGCGATGGCGTCTTCGGCCGCTTGATCACCGTATGCTGGAACAACATGTTCATGAACAGGTACATCGGTTTTGTCTTGATGACGAGCGCGCGTGCGGGTTCAGTCGCGCTGGCGTTGTTGTGCTGATGGACGCAGTTGTTGTGCACAATAGCGACGTCGCCAGCCTTCCAGTCGTAACGCACCCCATCGTGGATCTCGTAGCCTGAGCCGTCGAGGATATAGAACGCCGCCTCGTTGACGTGGCCGTGCTTCTGGGTCGTTCCGCCTGGGGCATATTCCTCAAGATGAATGTGCAGCGTCTGACACAGGCCGTCCTCCGGCTCCACATAGTGGCGCGAAAAGTGCTGCGGACCGCCATCAAGCTTGGTTTCCTTGCCCTTGATGACGCGAGGCGCAGAGCGCAGCCGCTTGAGCTCGTCGGTCAGACTGTAAGCGCCGGTGATCGGCCGAACGAACACGCGCTCTTTGTCCGGGTCATGCTGCTTTTTGCCCATGGATATTCCTTCAATTCCAATCCCGTTTTCGCAGATTACGGCGGCTGATTCATGACGATCTGCCCATAGCTTGTACTCCATGTTTGGTTTTGATCCAGGGCTTCGGCTGGGTCGACAAAGGTAACCGCGGTGCCGGGCGGCAAAGCCGCGGCAGGCGACGGCGGAACCTTGGCGCTCGCCGGCAGGAAATCACGCTTGGCCAGGATGGCCTGCGCATCGGTGAGCATAAAATTGAGATACAGCACCGCGCGCTGCAGAATATCGTTGGCGCTGCCGCGCCAGAGTTTCAGCCTTACCCCGTATTTCTTATGAAATGCCGCGCCCAGCGCCGCAACGTCGTCGATCGTCTCGGAGGTATAGACGTCGGCTTCGCCTTCCTTTTTGGCGCCGACAATCAGCCGCGCCGTGCGATCGGGACCGTTATAGGTGGCGATTTCGGCGAGCGATGGCAGGCCGGATTGCGCAGCGGCCGGTGCAAGTGCGATCGAGAGCAGGTAAGCCGCGGAGCCGAGAACGGCCGCAAAAAGACGCAGCGGATATCGTCCCAACATCGCCTCTCCCGTCAGTCACCCCTTTTTCTGCTCTGGCGTTCGCTGATCTCCAATGAGACGAGCCGGGCCAGCAGCGTCGCCGGGAACAACTGCCCGATCATCGCCTCCAGGTTAGTGAGATTGCGGACAATCGGATAGATCGGCCGGATGTCGCCGAAGTTCGCCGTGGTGAGTGACCCGAAGCTGAAATAGAGCAGCGCCGCGCCGGAACCGTATTCCGAGCCAGCCTTCGGTAATCCGACAAAGGCGTCAACAACGACGTGATCGATGAGTTGATAGGCGATGAAGAAGAACAGGGCGAAATTCATGTAGAGGACGATCGCGCCCTGCACGCGATGTAAAGTGACGTGACCCGGCCCGAATACCGCTTTGGCGATCACCACGCTCAACGTGCCGATGCCGAGCATACGGCCGCCCGCGCTCAGCCATTCGGTGATGATCGACGGATATTCGACATGGATAATGATGCTGGTCGTACTGATGACGATCGAAACAGCGACAATCGCAGCCGCAAAATGACTGCGCGACGTCACCACCAGGGTCGCCAGAACGAACAGCATGAACATTGTCGGCAGGACAAAACCCGGCAGCCAGCCCATGCCGGCGAGCGGAGTGGCGACGAACAGAAGAGTACCTTCGATGAACAGCAGCGCGGTAAGCCCAGGCTCGCGCGCGCGCTGTTGCCACTTTAGGAAGTACTGATAATGCCTGCCGAAATTGTGCGTCGCCGAGTTCATGGGGGTCCGCTCGTCTGACACTGTCCGCGTCGGCGTCTGTACTCTTTCGTCGCTTACAGTTCCAGTGTTGCTGTTACCGGGACATGGTCGGACGGGCGCGCCCAACCGCGCGAATCCTTTAAAATTTTGACGGCGGATAGGCGGTCGGCAAGCGGCGGCGACACCCAGATATGATCGAGCCGGCGGCCCTTGTCGGCCGCAGCCCAATCGGGCGAGCGATAGCTCCACCACGTGAATAGCTTCGCGGGCTCGGGGACGAAGCGGCGCACGGCATCAATCCAGCCGCCGGCGGTCTGCAGGCGAATGAGCTTTTCGCACTCGATCGGCGTATGGGAAACTACACTCAGCAACTGCTTGTGACTCCACACGTCGCACTCAAGCGGCGCGACATTGAGATCGCCGACCACGATGCTGCGTTCGGACGGTGCCGGGCGGAGTGCGGCGCTGACATGCATTTCGTCGAGGAAGGCGAGCTTATGGGCGAATTTGTCGTTGATCGCGGGGTCGGGGATGTCGCCGCCTGCCGGCACATAAAAATTGTGCAGCGTCACCGGCTCCTTCAGGCCGGCGCGTTCGCCGAGCACAATGGAAACATGGCGGCAATCGCGCTTGCCGCAAAATATTTCGATCGCGCTCGACTCGAACGGCAGGCGCGACAGCACGACGACGCCGTGATAGCCCTTCTGTCCGTTCAACGCGATATTGTCGTAGCCGAGTCGCTTTAATCGCTTGCGCGGAAAGGCGTCATCCGGGCATTTCGTTTCCTGGAGGCACAGGATGTCGGGCCGGACCGCCTTGATGAATTTCGCCACCAGATCGATACGAAATCGTACCGAGTTGATATTCCAGGTTGCCAGAGTGAGCTTCACAGGGATCAGGGATCAGCAATCAAGGATCAGCAATAAATAAGGATTGAAACAGTGAAATGCTATCAGGACTTTCGTTTCCGGACGCCTGATCCACCGATGCCTGTACTATTGATTGCTGATATTCGGATTGCGCTGGTAATTGATGACGAACAGGTTCGGATCGGGCTTTTTCGCCCCATCGAGATTGTAGACCGAAACGGTCGTGTCCAGCCCTTGCGGATCGGTGACGGTCCATTGCTTGAGCACCGAGGTCTTGGCGTCGAACATGACCATCAGGCGGCTGGTGCCGACCATCACCTGTTTCTCTTCGATCACGACGGTGATGAATTTATCGTCGGACGACACGCTCACGACGTCGGTGTCGCGAAGGAGATTGATGTGATCGGCGAGCAGGTAGCGCAGCGGCGTCTGCGATAACGGCCAGAGATCCTGCGTGAGCAGGTCGCGGTTGCGCACCGCAACCGACGAACCGTCGGCAATCACTTCGGTCGGGCTCGGCGGATTATACTCGAAGCGGACCTTGCCGGGCTTCTGGATATAGAAGGTACCGTCGGTACGGCTGCCGTCCGGCGCGATCTGCACAAAATTCCCAACCAGCGTCTGCATGGTGGAGAGATAATGGCTGACGCGGTCGAGCAGCGCCCGTTGCTGCGGGTTGAAAGCCGTCACCTGCTCGGTTTTTGAACCGCCGAAGGGCAGCGAGAACGGAAAGAAGCCGTGACCCTGACTTGAGGCGGCCGGTGCAGCATCTTCGGGCGGGGCTGGCACCGCGACGGGAGGAGTAATCTCCGAGGAGCCGGTCTTGGGCTGCGGCGCCGGAACCGGCAGCGGCACGCTTTCGGCCGACGCCGGCGCAGCAGCCAGCGAACCGCAGATCGCCGCTGCGAGAATGAATGTTGCGTGCCGTGACGCCATATTATCCCTCTCCCTTCCCCACTTTTCCGGGCGCCACAAGCAAGCCCGGAACTGTGGGGATCACGCCCCGCGAATGAAACCGTCGCTACTCGCGCGTTATGGCGAATTCGCGACTAGGGGAGCGGATTTGACATTCGCTACCGACCCAGCCGCGAACTCCGGTAGCGAATGTCAAATCCAAAAGCTCCGCTTAGTATTTGCCGCCAATATAAGCCGATTCTCAATGGCTGTTTTCTCAAAAAGGCTCTTCGCCGGCGGCCTCGACGAGGATTTCGCGTTTGCCGGCGTGATTGGGTTGCCCGACGATGCCTTCTTTCTCCATGCGCTCCATCAGTGAGGCGGCACGGTTGTAGCCGATCTGCAGCCGGCGCTGGATGTAACTGGTCGAGGCTTTGCGGTCGCGGGTGACGACCTGCACGGCCTGCTGATAGAGGTCCGCGCCCTCACCCTCGCTCGCCATCCCCATCGGCGTGCCGTCGAATACCGCCGCGCCGTCGCCGTCCTCGGGTTCCTCGGCGGTGACCGCTTCGAGATATTGCGGCACGCCTTGCGCCTTGAGGTGGCGCACGACCTTCTCAACCTCTTCGTCGGAGACGAACGGCCCGTGCACGCGGCTGATGCGGCCGCCGCCCGCCATGTAGAGCATGTCGCCTTGGCCGAGCAGCTGCTCGGCGCCCTGCTCGCCCAAGATGGTGCGGCTGTCGATCTTGGAGGTAACCTGAAAGGAAATGCGGGTCGGAAAATTGGCCTTAATGGTGCCGGTGATGACGTCGACCGACGGCCGCTGCGTCGCCAGGACCACGTGCAGCCCGGCGGCGCGCGCCATCTGCGCCAGCCGCTGCACGGCGCCTTCGATGTCCTTGCCGGCGACCATCATCAGGTCCGCCATCTCGTCGACGATGACGACGATATAGGGCAGCGTTTCGAGATCGAGCTCTTCGTTCTCGTAGATCGCCTCGCCGGATTCCTTGTCGTAGCCGGTATGGACCGTGCGGTTGAGTTTCTCGCCCTTCTTGTTCGCTTCGGCGACGCGCGCGTTATAGCCGTCGATATTGCGCACGCCGAGCTTCGACATTTTCTTGTAGCGCTGCTCCATCTCGCGCACCGCCCATTTGAGCGCCACCACCGCCTTCTTCGGATCGGTGACCACGGGCGTGAGCAGATGCGGAATGCCGTCATAGACGGATAGTTCGAGCATTTTCGGATCGACCATGATCAGCCGGCACTGGTCGGGATGCAGCCGGTAGACCAGGCTCAGGATCATGGTGTTGATGGCGACCGATTTGCCCGAGCCGGTGGTGCCGGCGATCAGCAGATGCGGCATGCGGGCGAGATCGACCAGTACGGCCTCGCCGCCGATCGCCTTACCGAGGCAGAGCGGCAGCTTGGCCTCGGTCTCGGCATAATCACGCGAGGCCAGAAGTTCGCGGAAATAAACCTTCTCGCGCTGCGGATTCGGCAACTCGATGCCGATAGCGTTGCGTCCCGACACCACGGCGACGCGTGCCGAGAGCGCGCTCATCGAACGGGCGATGTCGTCGGCGAGGCTGATCACGCGCGACGACTTGATGCCCGGCGCGGGTTCGAGCTCGTAGAGCGTGACGACCGGACCTGGCCGCGCATTGATGATCTCGCCGCGCACGCCGAAATCGCCGAGCACGCCTTCGAGTGCGGCGCCGTTCTCGCGGATCGTCTCCGCGCTGACCGTGGTGCGCTCGCCGGCCCGCGGTACGCTCAAAAGATTGAGCGACGGCAGGGCGTAGCCGTCCGCGCCGCGCCGCATCGGCTTCGGCGCCGGCCGCGGTTTCTTCGCGGCGGCGACCGGCATTTCATCGGCATCCTCCGCTTCGACCGCTTCGTTCGGTTCGTCGCTGGCGGGCGGTGGCGCGGATTTTCCGAAATGCGGTTCGATCCGCTGGCGCGGTAGCGCTAGTTGGGGCGAGGGGGCGGCAGACCGGCGGCGGAACAACAGCGCGATGCGCGCGCGCAGACTCAAAAGTTCATGCGCCAGGAAACCAAGCGAGATCCACGCCCGGTCGTCGCCATCCTCCTCCTCGGTTTCTTCCTCTTCGTCTTCTTCCTCATCCTCGTCCGCTTCCGCCTCGTCACCGTGCCAGACGATGCCCGCCGCCACCGCGAAAGCAGCCAGCGCGGCCATGCCGAGTATGATTCCCGTGATGAAGCGGTGGGTCACCGACAGCGGCGAGTGCAGCAGCACCGCCGGGAGCCGCAGGATGGCATCACCGACGACGCCGCCTAGCCCCGACGGCAGCGGCCAATGCGGGCTTCGCGGCAGGCAGGAGGCGAACGCCGCGCTGAGCACGGCGCCGAGGAGCCACACCACGATGCGCAGCCGCTCGCGGTTGAGCGCACGGTGGCCGAGCAGGCGATAGCCCCACACGGCGATCGGCAGCAGCAGCGCGAGTCCGCCCAGGCCGAACAGCTGCATCAGCAGATCGGCGATGATGGCGCCGGGCTTGCCGAGCAGATTGTGGACCGGTGCGTCGGTGGCGTGGCTAAGTGAAGGGTCCTGGACCGACCAGGTGGCGAGCGCTAGCGCTGCCACCATGGCGAGGCTGATCAGCGCGAGGCCGGTAGCTTCGCGCAGCCGCCGCTGCAGCACGGCGCCGAGCTGCGCGGACACGAATGTCAGTCCATCAATCCCGCGGTCGATCAGCGACATTGCTTGCCCTTACCCGCTCATTGCCGCGCAAGCGGCAATCCAGGTGATCTCGCTGCATTGCTTCCGCACGAGCCGGGTCCCCGCTTTCGCGGGGACGAGCGGTTGGAATAGAGCGGCAAACTTGTGCATGATCTCCTAACCCAGCACCGCGACGAGGCGATGCAGCGCCTCCGCGGTGATCTCTTTATTCTGCACCATGGCGACACGGATATAATTTTCGCCTGGATTGCTGCCGTCCGCCTGCTCGCGCGCCAAGTAGCGCCCCGGCACGACGCGCAATCCCGCTTCGCGCCACAGCTTCAGTGTCGCCGCTTCGCTGCCGCCCGCAGCGGTCACGTCGAGCCATAGAAAGAATCCGCCGGCGGGACGCTGGTAGCCGTAGCGATCGCCGACGATCTGATCGGCAAGGTCGAATTTTTCGCGATAGAGCCGACGGTTTTCCACCACGTGGGTCTCGTCCCCATAGGCGGCGACGGCGACATGCTGCATCGGCGTCGGCACCTGCGGCGCCGCGACGTTGCGCAGTTCAAGATACGAGGAGAGGAATTTGCGGTCGCCAGCCGCGAAGCCGACGCGCAGGCCCGGCAGGCTCGATCGCTTCGACAGCGAATGAAATACGACGACGTTGGCGAAATCCGGTCCCGCGGCTTCGAGCATTCCGGGCGGCGCGTGGTCGCCATAGATCTCGCAATAGCATTCGTCGGCGAAGATCAAAAAGCCGAAGCGGCGCGCCAGTGCGATCAGCCGGGCAAGATAGGCCCGGTCCGCGACCGCGCCCTGGGGATTGGCCGGCGAGGCGAGATAGAACGCGACGGTGCGCGCCAGGAGTTCATCAGGCAGCGCGTCGAGATCGGGCAGGAAGACGGACGAAACCGTCGCCGGCAGATAGACCGGCTCGCAATCGGCCGCGATGGCGCCCGCCGCGTAGGCGGCATAAAACGGATTGGGAATGAGAACGACCGGGCGCCCGGCGCGCGGCTCGACCCAGTTCTTGGCGGCAAGCGCCCCCAGAAACAGGCCTTCGCGCGTACCGTTGAGCACCAGCACTTCGGTCGCCGGATCGACCGGGCGGTCGAGCGTGTAGCGCCGGTTGAGCCACTTCGCGACGGCGTCGGCGAATTCGTCGATGCCCTTGTTCATCGGATAGCGGCCGAATTCGGCAAGGTGCGCCGCCAGAATCGGCCCGACAAAGGGCGGAATCGGGTGCTGCGGCTCGCCGACGGCGAGGCTGATCGCCGACTGGCCCGGTGGGACGCCGTCCAGCAGTTCGCGCAGCCGCACGAAGGGCGAACGCGAACCAGTCGCACGGACGGGCGAAAGGGGGACTTGGGGGCTCATCCTGTACATCATCAGCAGCGGGACCACCCGCCGGATTACTGATCCGAATAACATAGGAGCGGCGAGGTTAAGACGCGATTAACCATTGGGGGCCGCCACGGGACGAGACATCTCTTTATCTCCCGTCCAGGGAGATGGAACCGCCGCTCCCCCGCCTCCGTCTAAGCAATGCTCCCTCGTTCTCGCGATGCGTTTTTTGTTCGCACCCGAGCTATGAGGCACGCCATTCCCAAAAACGACGCCGCATTCTCGATCTTCGTCGGATGCCCCGGAGTGGAAAAAGGCCGAAGCATCACAATCGGACGCGACGCACACTGTAGCCCGGGTTGAGCGAAGCGAAATCCGGGGACGATCGTGCGGCTTTCACTGCCGCTCCCGGGTTTCGCGTCGCTCAACCCGAGCTACGAGGAGAACAAGGAAGCAGAACGCCGACAGACGCTGTCCGTAACCGCTTGCCTTTCGGCAAGCGCGCACCCTGCAGGGCGCGCTCGCCTGTCGGCGTTCCACGGCGGTTCTCGTCCAAGGGACTCACGCATCCCGAGGACTCAGCTTCGGACCAGGCTTCGCGGAGCGCAGCGCCTGTAGGCGGCGGGGGTATCCCGCCGGCGCCTGCCCCGGTTGCAGCGAGCACCTCGCGTGCGGGTCATTGTGCCGGCAGGTTGATGTCCGAAACCGCCCAAGCGCAAAGGCGACGAAACCCTGCCCGCGGGCACCGCAACTCGCTCCCGCCAGCCGGAGTCACCGGCTGACGTCCTTGCACGAAGAGCGAGAGGATGGCGCTTCTACGCGCCGCGCGCGCAGAGTCAAGCCGAATCATTTGCATGTGCTTTTGTTTGATTTCACTGCAGTTTTTGCGTTGAGGTTGTCTGGCGGCACGACGCGGGCACGCTGTGATGTGCGAATCAAGAAAATTCTCATTGGCCGGAGGAAGCGACCCGCGCGCCTGCATTGCGCGAAGTCTCGCAGGCGACGCGATGCTTGCCGTCTTGCCGTCGCCAAAAGTCGAGTTATTCTGTGCCGATGAGCGCGAATGGGGGGACGATGCGGCTCGAGCGATGGCGGGGGATCGTAGTTGCGGCGTTGGCTTTGGCATCGATCGTGGCGGCGCCGGCGACTGCGCAAACCCAGCAGCAGCCAGGTTCAGCGAATGCCGATCAGATAAATGCCGATATCGTCGCGCAGGAAATACATGCCCTGGGTTATGGCGCGAAGATCGATCAGGACGCTGGCGGTGATCCTCGAGTGAACACTGCGGTCGATGGACACCCTTGGCTGATTTATTTCTACGATTGCGACAAAGCCGGCGCGTTGGAGCAGCGTCGCTGCCGGTCGTTTCAATTCTTCGCCGACAACGACATGCCGGCCGCGGTTCCGGCGGGCACGATCGTTCGATGGAATAGTGAAACGACCTACGCCAAAGCCTTCCTTCAACAGCAGAACGACGCCGGATGCGAAGGTGCCGGCGCCTGCGCCGCGCGCATTGAAGTCGATGTGTTGACGGCCGGCACCGGAGCCGATCCGGCTCAGACGTTCCGCAGCTATTTTGCAATTTTCAAGCAGCGAGCCGACGAATTCAGGAGAACCATCGGTGTGCAATAAAATCGAGGTCGACTTCTGCAGACTGCGCCGTGACTGCTCATCGCAAGCATTCTGAGAACGAGTATGAGAGGCTTATCGACGGGCGGCGTGCTCCTGCTGTTGGTTGCGGCGACGAACGTTTGCGCACAGACGCCGGAGCCGGCCGATGACACGATCAGCGCAAACATCGTCACGGGCGTGATCCGCGACATTGGCTGGGCTGCGACGATCGATCAGGATTCGGACGGTAATCCGCGGATCAAGACATCCGTCGACCGGTACGATTGGTCCATCGTTCTGCGCGATTGCGCCCCGGGAGCGAATGAAGAACGACGGTGCGCCTGGTTTCAGTTCTTGGTGGACACCGAAACGTCGAGCCCGGTTCCGACTGAACTGATCAATCGGTGGAATAAGGAATTTCGCTACGCTCGCGCGTCGCTGCTGCAAGGCAGCAAAACCGGATGTCCGGACCCCGGCAGTTGTACGGCGCGGATCGATATCGATGTGCTGGTGAAAGGCACGAAGGGTGATCCGGCGAAGACATTTCGCGCCTATTTTGGAATTGCCAGGGCGCGCGCGGATGGATTTAGAGCGTACCTTGTTAAGCCGGCGCCGATTCAAGTTGCCACGCCGACGCCGACGCCGTCCCCGTCACCAGCCCCGTCTCCACCACCGCAGCCCGCGCCTCCGCCTCCGATGTGGAACTCGATCGCTGCTTCAATATGGAAGTCCAGGGGAAGGGTGCACGTCGCCATCGGTTATTCGGGGACCCGGCAAACCGATCAGGAAGCGAGAGAAAGCGCAATACAAGCCTGCCAAAATGCCGGAGGTCCGACATGCAAAGCGACCGGCGCCTGGAACGCCGGGTGCGTTTACATCACGACGGGCAGTGCGCGTAACAGAGCAGGATGGGCGTCCGGCGACAGCATCGACGCGGCGCTGAGTAAATGCCGAGGTAACGGATTTCGCTGCAAGACCCCGATCGGCGGCTGTGTGGGAAACCAGAACTGAATCTGCGGCGCGAATCGGCGGCCACGGATACGCCGCCAGCGATCTACTGAGGCGTAATCCCGGCCGCCTTGATGCCCGCCGCAAAGGCTTCGGTGTCGCGCCGAAACACCGCCTCGTTCTGCTCCTTGGTCAGGCCGCCGGGAACGATGCCGAGCTTGATCAGCCGTTGCGAAATCTCCGGTTTCTTGACGAAAGCGGTCACCTCGGCGCGGATCGCGCCGACGATCGGCTCGGGCGTCTGCGCCGGCGCCAAAAATCCGTTCCACGATGAAAACTCGAATCCCGGCAGCGTCTCGGCGACGGTCGGAATGTCGGGTGCGGCTGGGATCCGCTTCGCGGTGCCGACCGCGATCAGACGAATCTTGTCGTTGTCGCGAAACGGCAGCAGCGAGGACGAATTACCGAAATACAGATCGACGGTGCCGGCGAGGAGATCGGAAATCGCCGCGGGCTCGCTGCGGGCCGGCACCATGACGATATTGACGCCGGCACGGGCAAACAGCAGCGCCGGCGCCAGTTGGCTTATGTTTTGCGTGCCGGCCACGCTGAAATTGAGCTTGCCCGGATTGGCCTTCGCGTAAGCCAGGAATTCAGGCAGCGTTTTCGCCGGCAGACTGCGCTTGATGGCGATCATCTGCGTGCCGGTGCCGACATTGGTGATCGGCACAAGTTCTTTCGCCGGATCGAAATCGAGTTTCTGTACCTGCGGCGTCAATGTGACCATCGACGAGGCTGCGAATTCCAGCGTGTAGCCGTCCGGGGCCGCGGACGCCGCGGCGCGGGTGCCCAGTGCGCCACCGGCGCTCGGCCGGTTCTCAACCACGAAGGGCTGACCGAACTTGGCGGACAGATCCTGCGACGCCAGCCGCGCCATCATGTCAGTGTTGCCGCCGGCGCCGAAGGGTACGATGACGGTCACCGAGCGGTCCGGCCAATCGGCCGCTGCGGCCGAATCGATAAGGGCTGCTAGTGAGCAAAGGGCGAGGCACATCAGCACGAGTTGGGATCGATGCCTCATTGTGTTTCCTTTGTTTCGCGTTTTGCCGCTGGCAAGCGCCCGCTGACCGATCGGATGCTAGCAGGCGGAAAGAACGAGACAAGGCGACAAAACGGGCAGAACGCGTCGCTTTCGGGGGCAGTGAGAAGATCGCGCAGACGTTGAGCCGCCACCGGAGCAAACAACCCGGTTCAGCTCAATAACCTTCGTACTGCTGCCGACCATCCGGCGAGTTTGCACGCACGCGTTGCGGTGTCCATCTGCGGCGCGAAGCGGCGTTCCAGATGCCATTGCGCCGCGTAGCGATCCGGCTCCGGAAAGAAGCCGCGGTGCAGGCCCGCCAGATAGGCCGCGCCGAGTGCGGTCGTTTCTCTGATCTGCGGCCGATCGACGGTGCAGCCGGTCAGGTCGGCGAGCCGCTGCATGGTCCAATCGGAAGCGGCCATGCCGCCGTCGACGCGCAGAACTTTCAGCGCGTTCTGCGCTTGCGGCCAGTCGGCCCGCATGGCGGTGAGCAGATCCGCGGTCTGAAAGCAGACGCTGTCGAGCGCGGCCTGCGCAAGCTCGGCCGGTCCCGAGCCGCGCGTCAGTCCAAACAGCGCGCCGCGCACGTCCGGCCGCCAATACGGCGCGCCGAGTCCGACGAAGGCCGGCACCAGAATGACCTCCTGCGTGGGGTCCGCGGCGGCGGCCAGCGCGCCGGTTGCTTCCGCACTGGCGACAACCTGCAGATTGTCGCGCAGCCATTGCACGGCGGCGCCGGCAACAAAAATCGAGCCCTCCAGCGCGTAGGTGCGCTCGCCGCCGAGCTGGTAGGCGATCGTCGTCAGGAGCTTGTTGTTGGAAGCGATCGGCGTCGGCCCGGTGTTGAGCACCGCGAAGCATCCGGTACCGTAAGTCGATTTCAGCATGCCGGGTGCAAAACACGCTTGGCCGATCAGCGCCGCCTGCTGATCGCCGGCGATGCCGCAGATCGGAATGGCTGCACCAAACAGCGGTGGGTCGGTCATGCCGAAGGCGGCGGATGAATCGCGCACCTCCGGTAACACGTTCTTCGGCACACCGAGCAACGCTATAAGCTCGTCGTCCCAGCGGCCGTTGTGAATGTCGAACAACAACGTGCGCGACGCGTTGGTGGCGTCGGTCGCGTGCACCCTGCCTCCGGTGAGCCGCCACAGCAGATACGTATCGACCGTGCCGAAGGCGAGTTCGCCGCGTGCGGCGCGCGCGCGAGCGTCCGGCACGCGATCGAGCAGCCAGGCGAGCTTGGTGCCGGAGAAATACGGATCGAGCAAAAGTCCGGTCTTGGCCGCGAAGATCGGTTCGTGACCGGCCGCGCGCAGGCGCGCGCAAAAATCCGCGGTGCGCCGGTCCTGCCAGACGATGGCGCGATGCAGCGCCTGTCCGCTGGCGCGGTCCCAGAGCAGCGTCGTTTCGCGCTGATTGGTGATGCCGATGGCGGCGATGTCTGTGGCGGCCGCGCCGGCATTGCGCATCGCCTCACGGCATGTGGCGACGGTCGTCGACCACAGATCCTCGGGGTCGTGCTCGACCTCGCCATCGGCCGGAAAATGCTGCGGGAATTCCTGCTGGGCGCGGGCAGCGACCGACATGTCGGCGCGAAACAGCATGGCCCGGGTCGACGTCGTGCCCTGATCGATCGCGAGCACGAAGGATGCCAATTGCCCCTCCCCGCAGGCCGCGACGAATTTGGACCGATTGCGCGGCTTAAAAAAATCTGCCGCAGATTTTAGCCCGCGGCAGAACAATATCCTATCGGCAATCGCCGGCGATCATCGCGGTGACGCAAGTCGCTCGGGCGATTCGGCGTCCGCCGGAGGGCAAACGCCGATCGTCAGAAGTTACGAGAAGGCCCCGGGGAATACCTGGGCAACCTCTCCGGTGCTCACGTTCACGAGCAGCAGGTCCGGTCCGTATTGAACATATTGGAAGCCCGGATCAGGCGGCGGCAAGCCCATGTCGGCCCAGCCATTGTAGTAGTAGTCCGGCCTTTGCCAGAACAGCGGAGGCAGGATCGCACCCACAGCCCACAGCCGATACCCATAGCCTTGCGGATAAGCCCAGGGGTGGGCGAAGTGGACCGGATGCCATGCAAACGGATGGCCGTGGAACATGAACGGCCCGTGCGGGCCGCCGTGCATCACAACAACGGGGCCGTGGCCAATGGGGCCATGAACGACGCCATGGGCCATAGGTCCGTGAACAACGGGATGCCGAATCACCGCATGTGGGACAGCGTGGACAGGGCCATGCACGGCCCCGTGGGCAACGGGTTTGCCCTTGCCATGAGGCTCCTCGGCCGAGGCCATAGTGGATAATGCAAGCGCACAGAGCGCTACGATGGTGGTCACCCGTAGCATGGCGTCTCCTTTGTATTTTGAGTGAGTCTTTGATTTAGGTGTTTCTGCAGTTCCAATCGGTTTTCAGACTAGCAAATCAGCGGAACCATGTAATCTACTAATCTACCATCGCAACAATACATCAATGCATCACACCACCGTGGCCGCAACATGGCCTACATGCAATTAATGTTTTGCGGCCGTGCGTGACCGGGTGCGCGTCCGATTCACGCCGAGCTCGCCGGGCTATTGCAGCGCTTCGCCGTGTTGCGTCACGTCGAGGCCTTCCATTTCGCTTTGCTTGTCGACGCGCAGCGGCGTGAAGGCCGAGACGGCTTTGAACAATATGAAGCTCGCGATAGCGGACCATGCCAGCGTGACGACGACGCCATAGAGCTGGATCAGAACTTGTGACGGATGGCCTTCCAGGAGCCCGGACACGCCGCCAATCGAGCGTGTGGCAAACACGCCGACCAGAATCGTGCCGGTGGCTCCGCCAATGCCATGAACACCGAACACGTCGAGCGAGTCGTCGTAACCGCAGGCGATCTTGAGCCAGGTGCAGGCGTAGAAGCAGACCACGCCGGCGGCGAGACCGATGACGAGGCCGTGCCACGGCAGCACGAAGCCCGAGGCCGGCGTGATCGTGCCGAGCCCTGCTACCGCGCCGGAGATCATGCCGAGCACCGATGGCTTGCCGCGCACCCACCATTCGAGCGCCATCCAGGTCAGCGCGCCCATTGACGCCGCAAGATGCGTGGCGGTGATAGCAAATACCGCGCGCGAATTGGCGCCGAGCGCCGAACCGCCGTTGAAGCCGAACCAGCCGACCCACAGCAATCCGGTGCCGATCACCGCGAGGGATAGATCGTAAGGCGCGAAATTATCCGCGCCGTAGCCGCGGCGGGCGCCGAGCAGATAGGCGCCGACCAGGCCGGCGATACCGGCGTTAAGGTGGACGACGGTGCCGCCGGCGAAATCGAGCACGCCGGCGCGTTGCAGAAAGCCGCCGCCCCAGACCCAGTGGGCGATCGGCACGTAAACGATCAGAAGCCAAAGCGCCGAGAACCACAGGAAAGCGGAAAAGCGCATGCGATCGGCCACCGAGCCGGCGACCAGCGCGACGGTGATGACCGCAAACGTCATCTGATAGATCAGAAACAGTGCTTCGGGGATGGTCGGCGCCAGCGGGCTGATCGTGTCCATGCCGATGCCGCGCATCAGGACGCGATTCAGCGTGCCGAGAATCGGCCCGGCACCGGTGAAGGCCAGCGTGTAGCCGATCGCCATCCACAGCACCGAACACAAAGCGGTCGCGGCGAACGTCTGCGCCATGGTGGCGAGCACGTTCTTCTTGCGCACCATGCCGGAGTAGAACAGCGCCAGGCCGGGAATCGACATCATCAGGACGAGCGCCGTCGCCACGATCATCCAGGCGGTATCGGCGGGATCGATCTTGCTGGCCGATTGGACCGCGGACTGCGCCACGGCCGTCGCCGCCGCCGTGACGGTGAATGCAGCGGCTGCAGCCAGACTGCGCGTAACGTTGACGCGCGCGAAAGTTGCCACCCTCATTATTCCCCCCAGGGTTTAGATTTTTTGATCGCTAAAGTGCGTCCGCGTCGGTTTCGCCGGTGCGGATGCGGACCGCCTGCTCGATCGGAATGACGAATATTTTGCCGTCGCCGATCTGGCCGGTCTTGGCGGCCGCGCTGATCGCTTCGACCACCCGATCGGTGTCCTCTTCGGCCACCGCGATTTCAAGCCGGATTTTCGGCAGGAAATTCACGACGTATTCGGCGCCGCGGTAGATTTCGGTGTGCCCCTTCTGCCGGCCGTAGCCCTTGACCTCAGTGATGGTCATGCCGTGGATGCCGACCGACACCAGGGCGTCGCGCACGTCCTCGAGCTTGAACGGCTTGATGATGGCAGTGATGAGTTTCATGGTTGCGCGCACTCCGCGGCGAATGGGGAGTGCACACATTATCGGCAATGCCGCTCAGATCTAAGTCATTTATTGCGCGCAGCGCCGCCGGCAGTGCCTTAAATGGGAGCAACAGCCGCGCCGACCTACAGGCCGCCCTGAAACTCAGCCGATGGCGTCAGGCGGGCGGCAATTTCGTGTCGCGCCCGACGAGCGCGCTCAAACCGCCCCAGCCGGCTACGACCACGCCCAGGCCGGCCGCCGCGATAGCGAGCCGCGCCCCATTGTGATGAGCCGCGCCACCAAGCGCCGGGGCACGCGCCATGCCGATCGACACCGCCGCGACGGCAATCACCAGCGCAATGGCGAGGCCGGCGGCCGCGGCCATCTCGATCCCGGTTCGGCGAAGGGAAAATCTCTGTTCGGTCGCGGGCGAGGCAAAGCCAACCTCTCTCCCCGGCAGCTCGATCATAGCGGGTATCCTAGGCGAATCAGTTTGTAGGCCTGCAGAATCGCCGCGGAGACCGGCATCGGTTCGACCAAATTTGGGCGAAGCCATTGAAGAACAGAGGCAATTTTGTGGTTTGGGTTAATGCTTGGTTACTGCCCAGGTTGGCTGGATAGCTCACGAAAGGCGTAGGGATTTTGCCAAGTTTGAGGGCTCGCTGGTCACGGCGTCGATGATGTTCCAGCTCTGCTTCTTTGCGGTCGAGAAAAAGGAGCGGATGACCGCGAAG
>DATCBO010000089.1:0-99643 GCA_036511795.1 Xanthobacteraceae bacterium | reverse complement strand
GGTTGGCTGTTCGACCAGCCGTACCTGTTGCTCGCGCTGACCTCGCTCTTCTGGGCGGGCAACACCATTTTGGGTCGCTTCATCGTCGGACATGTTCCGCCGATGACGCTTGCGTTCATCCGCTGGAGCGGCGCCACGGTGATCCTGCTGCCGTTCTCGATGCGGCATCTGCGGCACGACTGGCCGGCGATCCGCAAGCATGCTGGCCTGCTGACCCTGCTCGCGCTGACCGGCTTCTCCGTCTACAACACGCTGTCCTATTACGGCCTGCAATACACGACGGCGATCAACGGCCTGTTGCTGCAGTCGGTTGCGCCGCTGTTTGTCGCCATGTGGACTTTGGTCCTGTTCGGCGAGCGGTTGACGCTGCGGCAGGCCGCCGGCATCTGCGTGTCGCTTTGCGGCGTCGCCGTGATCGTCTGTCACGGCAGCCTTGCTGTGCTGCTCGCGATCGCCTTCAACCGCGGCGACGTCAGCTTCCTCGTGGCGCTCGTGGTCTACGGCTTCTACGCCGCGTATCTGCGTCGCCGGCCCGCGATCCACCCGTTCTCATTTCTTGTCGTCGGCATGGGCGGCGGTGCTATCTTTCTGATCCCCGCAATGGTCTGGGAACTGGCCAGCGGCCGCACCGTCGTGCTGGATGCGGAAAGCTTCATCAGCTTCGCCTTTGTCTGCATCTTTCCGTCGCTGCTCGGCTACTTGTTTCTCAACCGCGGCATCGAACTGATCGGCGCTAACCGCGCGGCGCCGTTCATTCATCTCGTTCCGGTGTTCGGCTCGGTGATGGCGATCGTGTTGCTCGGCGAACAGTTCCAGCTCTATCACGCCATAGGCTACGGGCTGGTGTTCACCGGCATCACGGTGGCGACGCGGAGGTAGCTCAAAACCGCAGCGGCTCGGCCTGCTGCACCTGCGGCAGCGCACGGACCTTGGCGAGCACGTCGGGCGGTAATTCGCCATCGATCTCGATCAGCGCGATGGCGCTGCCTCCGGCTGCCTCGCGGCCGACATGGAAAGTGGCGATGTTGATGCCGGCATCGCCCAGCGTCGAGGAGAATTTGCCGATAAAGCCCGGCTTATCGAGATTGGTGATGTAGATCATCGACGGACCGAATTCGGCATCCATGCGGATGCCCTTGATGTTGACGATGCGCGGCCGGCCGTCGGCAAACACGGTACCGGAGACGTGCCGCGACTGCCGGTCGGTCGTGAGTGTCACGATGATTAGGCTGTCGTAGTCGCCGGCGGCCTCGCGCCGCGTTTCGTCAACCACGATGCCGCGTTCCTTGGCGACGATCGGCGCCGAGACGACGTTGACATTCTGCAGCATCGGGCGAAGCAGCCCAGCCAGTGCCGCCGAGGTCAGCGCCCGCGTATTCATCTGCGCCACGACGCCTTCGTAGGTGATCTGCACGCGCTGCACGCCGGTCTCGGTGAGCTGGCCGGCAAACGAGCCAAGCTTTTCGGCAAGCGCCACGAAGGGCTTTAGTTTCGGCGCTTCCTCGGCGCTGATCGAGGGGAAGTTCACGGCGTTGGAAATCGCGCCGCGCAGCAGATATTCCGACATCTGGTCGGCAACCTGCAGCGCCACATTCTCCTGGGCTTCCACCGTCGAGGCGCCGAGATGCGGCGTGCACACCACATTCGGCAGGGCGAACAGCGGGCTGTCGGCCGGCGGCGGCTCTTCGGGGAACACGTCGATCGCTGCGCCGGCGACGTGGCCGGATTTAAGCGCCGCAACCAGCGCCGCTTCATCGACCAGTTCGCCGCGCGCGCAGTTGATCAGCCGCACGCCCTTCCTGGTGAGCTTGAGCGTGTCGGCATTGATGATGTTGCGAGTGCGGTCGGTGAGCGGCGTATGCAGGGTGATGAAATCGGCGCGCTGCCACAACTCGTCGAGTTCGACTTTCTCGACGCCAAGATCGAGCGCGCGCTCGGCCGACAGAAAGGGATCGTAGGCGATCACCTTCATCTTCAGGCCGATGGCGCGGTCGGCGACAATCGAGCCGACATTGCCGCAGCCGATGACGCCGAGCGTCTTGCCGAAAATCTCGACGCCGAGGAACTTGTTCTTTTCCCATTTGCCGGCGCGGGTCGAGGTGTCGGCCTCGGGAATTTGCCGGGCCAGCGACAGCATGAGCGTGATCGCGTGTTCGGCGGTGGTGATCGAATTGCCGAACGGCGTGTTCATCACGATGATGCCGCGCGCGGTGGCCGCCGGGATATCGACGTTGTCGACGCCGATGCCGGCGCGGCCGATCACCTTGAGGCCCTTGGCCTGTTCCAGAAGCTTGGCGGTGACCTTGGTGGCGGAGCGGATGGCAAGCCCATCGAAGCCGTCGATCGCGGCCGCGAGCTTTTCCTTGTCCTTGCCGAGGTTGGGCTGGAAGTCGACCTCGACGCCCCGATCCTTGAAGATCTGAACCGCCGCAGGCGAAAGCGCATCGGAGATGAGAACGCGGGGAGCCATGGTTTGAAATCCCAATGATGGCGTTGATGTTTGAAAGCCGCCCCTCCCGCGCGGGGAGGGGGAAAATTACGCCGCTTTCGCGAGCGCGTCTTTGGCGTTGGCGTAGGCCCAATCGAGCCAAGGCGTGAGCGCTTCAACGTCGCTCTTCTCGACAGTCGAGCCGCACCAGATACGCAGGCCAGGCGGTGCGTCCCGATAGGCGTCGATGTCGTAGGCAACGCCTTGCTTTTCCAGCGCCGCCGCAATGCCTTTGACAAAGGTTGCCTGAGCGTCGGCAGCGAGCCGATTTACCGCCGGATCGACCACCTTCAGGCAGACCGACGTATTCGACCGTAATGCCGGTTCACGCGCCAGAAAATCGATCCACGGCGTGCGTGCCACCCAGTCGGCAATGGCGCCCGCATTGGCGTCGGCGCGCGCGCCAAGCCCCGCCAGTCCGCCGGCCGATTTCGCCCATTCGAGCGCATCGAGATAATCTTCCACGCATAGCATCGACGGCGTGTTGATGGTCTCGCCGGCAAAAATGCCCTCGATCAGCTTGCCGCCCTTGGTCATGCGAAAGATTTTCGGGATCGGCCACGGCGGCGAATAGGATTCCAGCCGCTCGACCGCGCGCGGCGACAGGATCAGCATGCCGTGGGCAGCCTCGCCGCCGAGCGCCTTCTGCCAGGAGAATGTCACGACATCGAGCTTGCCCCAGTCGAGATTTTGCGCAAATGCCGCCGACGTCGCGTCGCAGATTGCAAGTCCGGTACGGTCCGCGGAAATCCAGTCGGCATTGGGCACGCGCACGCCCGACGTCGTGCCGTTCCAGGCGAAAATAATGTCGTGCGCCGGGTCGATGCCGGACAGATCGGGAAGCTCGCCATAGGCAGCGCGCCGCACGCTCGCGTCCTTAAGCTTGAGCTCTTTGGCGATATCGGTGACCCAGCCTTCGCCGAACGATTCCCAGGCGAGCATCGTCACCGGGCGAGGGCCGAGCAGCGACCACAGCGCCATTTCAACAGCGCCGGTATCGGATGCCGGCACGATGCCGATCCGATACTGCGCCGGCACCTGCAGCACCTCGCGCGTGAGGTCGATGGCGCGCTTGAGCTTCGCCTTGCCGGCTTTTGAGCGGTGGGAGCGTCCGAGGACGGCGTCGTTGAGAGCTTGTGCAGTCCAGCCGGGCCGTTTGGCGCAGGGACCGGACGAAAAATGCGGCACGTGCGGCCGCACAGAAGGCGTGACGTTCGTCATGATCTATCCTTCCAGATAGTCGCCCCTCGGTGGGGAGGGGTGTCCCACCGGGTGACATAAGGAAGGACGCGGCTTACGTCAAGCCGGATGATGCAGTGTAGATCTACGGACTCAAATGATTGAGCGGTTCAATAATTCGTTGCCAGTCCGCTGCAGCGAGCCGTCAGAATTTAAAGCCACCACCGAGGCGGACATTGTTGAGATACAGATCGAGGCCACCGAGGTTGACAAACTGGATGTACTCGTACTCGCCGCGGAGAAAAATGTTCTGCGTTACCGCCCAATCCATTCCAAGCCCGGCGGAGTAGCCATAGATGAACTGGTTGGTACGATTGTCGGAGTTGGTCAACGCGCAGCTGGGCAGCGAGCCTCCTAGGCAGCCTGTCACCTGGCCCGTGCTATCACTGGTTTCAATGTCGGACACGGTAGCGGATTTTGTAATGTCGGCGCTACCGATGGCGAAACCGACAAAACCATAAGGCAGGAAATTGCCCATCACGTAGCCGGCGCGTGCGCGGAGCGTGCCGTAGTCGTTCAGCGTGATCGACGATGTTCCAGTCACTGAAACATTGTATGTCGTGCCGCTCGCATCCATGCGCCGGGCCAGCGTATCGCTCGAGGAGCCAAACCACTGGGCGTGGGTGTAGTTCGCCTCGACGCCCAGAATCAGGTTGGCCCATTGAGAATTGTAGCCGGCGAATCCGCCAAATCCGGTGGTCGTGCTGTCCGATTTGCCGAGCACTTGCCAAGCGGAGATGTTGAAGTCCTGTTCGACAGTGGTATTGCGAAGCAGGTAGGAGATCAGCGGTCCCGTCGCCTGGGCGAAATTCCCTCCACCGCTGGCATAGGTGCCTTGCCCACCAAAATAAAAGCCGCTCCAGTTGGTGTAACTGGGCGGGCCGACCGGCTCCGCGCCGCGCAGGACGTCGAAGTCCGCTGCGAACGCGCTTGGGGCAAAGCCAAGAACAACCAATGCACCAACAACCCAACGCATCTGCCGGCCTTTCATGCCTCTGCCGCTATGCGGCTGACCGGCGAAATCATCTCCCATTAACCTTAATGGAGGGTTAGCCGTGCAGGACCCGCCGCCACACGGGCAATTCGCCAAACAAACAAAAACGGCGCGGTTGCCCGCGCCGTTTGCCGTCGCTCGATGGAGGAAGTGTTCGTTAGCCGCGCGTGCTCAGGGGCATGATGACCGGGGCCGGCGCGGGATTCAGCATGTAGCGAACGCCGATCCGGAAGTCGTTCGAGGTCATGTCCTTGAGGTTGAAGTTGTTGCACGGGGTGGTCGTGCCGCTGTTCTGACAGAAGATGTCGGCCGACGCGGGCGAGCCCATGTTCAGGTAGCGGTAGTTGAAGTCGATCTTGAGATTGTCGGACACATTGTAGGTGAGGCCGGCCTGCAGGTTCCAGGCAAGGTTCCAGTTGGCCGAATCGGTCTGGGTGTAGCCGAAGCCGACCGTGCCGGGAGGTAGCGGGCCGATGTCCTGCACGCCGGTGATGCGGTCGTAGGCCATGCCGACGCCGCCGCCGACATACGGGGTAAGACACCACCAGGTGCCGAGATCCACATAGGCGTTGGCCATGAACACGGCCGCCTGGAAGTTGCCGCTGTAATTGTCGAAGCAGGTGCCGGTGACGCCGATCACCGTGCAGGTGCCCTGGTTATAGCTGCCGAGCGCCTTGAATGCCGCGGCCGTGCGATATTCACCGGTCACATCGAAGCGCAGCCAGCTGTTGAGTTCGTAGCCGATGCCGCCGCCGATGATCGAGGCGCTCTGGATGTCCTTCTGATTGACGGTCCAGCTGGCGGGAACGTTGGCCGCGGGCTCAAGATCGAAGGTCGAGAAGTTCTGTGCGCCTGCGCCGACGTCGCCGCGCAGATACCAGCCGCTTTGCTCCGAGACTTGAACCGGGGGCTGATAGGCCATCGCAGGTGGAGGGGCGCCGAGATCGGCCGCGAAAGCCGAACCTGATATGAGAGCCGCTGCACCGGCGCCGATGAGGGATTTAACGCTTACCATCTCTTCGTCCTTTCCTCGACATGGCCATGCAGGAGCGCCGGCCATTGCTGGAATCCGCGGACGAAGATGGCAGTTATTTCTTAAACGGCGCTTAACCTTAACGTTTAACCCTAACGCTGCGTATAGCAGCTGATCAGTGTGGTGTTTTTATCACGCGAGTTCCACGCTCCGCATGCACGCGATGCGGCGCCGAACGCCGGCGTTAACAGATCATTCGCAATTGGGGCAGCGCGCCGTACCAAATAACGGCGTTGGACCAAATAATCGTGGGCCGCTCAATCCTCGTCGGCTTTGCCGATATGGTGCTGAGCGTAGAGCTCCAGCCCGAGCTTGGCCACGAGGTCGAGCTGGGTTTCGAGATAGTCGATGTGCTCTTCCTCGTCATGCATCAGCTTTTCGAACAGGTCGCGGCTCACGTAATCGCGCACGCCATGGCAATGCGTGGCGGCCTCCTGGTAAAGCGCTCGCGCCGACATCTCCGCACCGAGATCGGAATCGAGCACTTCCTTGACGTTCTGGCCGATATGCAGCGGATCAAGCACCTGCATATTGGGAAAGCCGTCGAGGAAGATGACGCGCTCGACCAGTTTGTCGGCGTGCTGCATCTCTTCGATGGATTCCTTGCGCCACTGCTTGGCCAGCGCCTTGTAGCCCCAATTGTCGAGCAGCCGGTAATGCAGCCAATACTGATTGATGGCCGTCAGCTCGTGGCGAAGCCCCTTATTGAGGAAATCGATGACTCCAGGGTCGCCTTTCATGGCCGTTCTCCTTGCTGCGATGCCGTCCCGGCAATCATCCCGAGACGGTCATGGATTAGAATAGTTATAACCTATGACGGCAGGAAGGCCACCTGCCGCGTCCGCAAAGCACATTTTATTGCTGATGAAGGCTTAGGAACCGGCTTGATCGCCCTGGCGGGGTGCCGAACCGGCGCCGGCCAGCGCCTCGTCCATGATGCGGCGGATACTGCGCGCACAACGCCCGCATTGTGCACTGCAACCAAGGCAATGATAGACCTGACACGTGGTCCGCGGCGCGCCTTCAGGCGAAGCGAGCGTGGTCCTCACGTCGTGGTCGGAGAGCACGTTGCAAGAGCACACAATCATTGCGGATAGGCCCGGCGGGGGTATTGGTTCGATCCGTAACCATCTGTACCGCCCGCGATCCGGGCGCGCAAAGAAAAAAACGCATTTTTATAGCTATTCTAATCGGTTGGGAGCGGCCTTGCGTTACATCAATAACGCCCTTCCCCACCGCACGAATTAACCCACGTCACGGCAATCACGTTCACGGCAATCACGCCGCAACGGTTTCCTCGGAATCGTCGTCGCGCCGGCGTCGCGGCCGCAGCCGGCACAGACGCGACGGGATGAAGAACAGATCGTCCAGGAAGCCGACAAAGCGCTGGCCGCGGGCAAGCGCCCGATCGAGCGCCGCCATGGTGCGCGCGAGGCCTGGATCGTCATCGCGCACCCAGGTGCGCAGCACCGAACTGTAGAGCAGCGCAAGACCCTGCGCGCGCAATGCACCGCGCGGACCGGAGGCGCCGATCCCGGCCGCCGCCAGCATCCATTTCTGCGAGCGCACGGCGAGCCCGTTGAGCGCAAAAGCCAGCGGTGCGTTGCGGCTCGTTGATCGTAACAGCGAGCGCACGGCTTGCCGATGCGGCGCCAGTTTTTCAAAACGACGCATCAGCACGTCAAACAGCCGCTCGCGCGGCGGCTCTTCGTCCATATCGCTGAAATCCTCGCTCAGCACGGCGCGGTCGATGTCTTTGAGATGCGCGGCGAGGATCGCAAGCGGCGAGCCGAACGCGCCGCGCAATTGCGCGAGCGTCACACCGGCCGCGCTCGCAATGTCAATCAGGCTGATCCGCTCAATCGGTGTTTCGGCCAGGAGCGTCAGAAACGCCGCAATGATCTTTTCGCGCTCTGTGGCCGGAGAATTACTTTCCCGCGGTGCTGCCGCCTTGGCGGTCGCACGAACACGTGGGGCTGGACGGCTGGGTTTGCGGGCCATGACCGAACTCCTGTGAACTGACGCCGCAACGGGCGGCGTAAATATAGCGCTCGATTCAATGTAGGCCCGCGATCAGCCAGTTCCAAGGCATCGCGAATCGCAAGATGCCGGACGAAACCGGTCTCCCGGGTAAAATCAGCCGGCGAGTTCGCGCGATCGCGCAGTTGCGGCGGCGACGGCTCGATCCATGAGCTGCGCCAGTCCGCCCAGGCCCATCAGTACCGCGAGCGCCGCCGCGGTCGTGCCGCCGGGCGAGGTGACGTTCTGGCGGAGCGTCGCGGCATCGAGCGGCGATTGATGAAGCAGCTCGCCGGAGCCGGTGACGGTTTCGCGCGCAAGCCTGACCGCAAGATCTTGAGGCAAGCCAGCGGCGATGCCGGCCTGTGCCAATGCCTCGGCGAGCAGGAAAACGTAGGCCGGTCCGGAGCCGGACACCGCCGTCACCGCGTCCATCAGACCTTCATCGCCGACCCACTCGACCGTGCCGATGGCGGCGAGCAGATCGGAGGCGAGCTTGCGCTGGCGCGGCATAACCTTCGCGTTCGGGCAGGCGACGGTGATGCCGCGGCCGATCGCGGCCGGCGTGTTGGGCATCGAGCGCACGATCGCCGTGCCGGGCGGCAGTGCCTGTTCGAGAAAGCCGAGCGGGCGCCCGGCCATGATCGACACCGCGAGGGTCGATTTGCCGACAAAGGGCACGAGCGAGGCGACGGCTTCCGGCGCACTTTGCGGTTTCACCGCGATGACGACCGCGCTTGCCGGTGTCGGTTTGCCGGCTGGATTAAGCAGAACGCCGCGCCGCCGCAGCGCCTTCACGCTGTTCGCCGCCTGCGGCTCGATCACCGTGAGCTTGCGCGGATCGAGGCCGCGCGCCAGCCAGCCGTCAAGCATGGCCGAGCCCATTTTGCCGGCGCCCAGCAGAACAAGACGTCCGGAAAATTTCCGCAGCGGTTTGTCGGCGGCGCTGGCCCGTTTATTGCGCCGTTGTTTCGCTCGCTTCATGGCGAGATCATATCGCGATTTTCGGCGTTACGCCTCGCCGGACGTTTCGAACATGGCGGAGTCCATCGCCTCGCGCGCCGATTTGCCGGCCCAGATGACGAACTGAAAGGCCGGAAAATATCGCTCGCAAGAATCCAGCGCGCTGGCGAATAGCGCCTCGCACTGACGGTCCGACGCGATGCCGCCGCCGGCGAGCACGAGCGCATGGCGGAACATGACGACGCCATTTTGCGTCCACACGTCGAAATGTCCGATCCACAATTGTTCGTTGATCAGCGCGATCAGCGCCTGCACCTCGCCAAGGCGCAGCTCGGGAACTTTCATGTCGAAGGCGCACGCAAGATGCAGCGCCTCGATGTCGGCCATCCAGGTGAATGATATCTGATAATTGGTCCAGCGGCCGGTAACGTGCAGCGCTATCTCATCCTCGCCGGCACGTTCGAACGGCCAGTTGTTGCTGGCGGCCATGCGCTCGACGACGTCGAGAGCGCCGGTCCTTTCGCCGTGGCCGATTTCCATCATGGACATGCGATAGCCCCCCGAGCGGTGCTTTGAGTGGATAAGCGCACGCCACTTGTCCTCGCCGAGTGTCCCTTTGCGCAGCCCGATACGCGGCTGCGTTTTGACGCAGGGACGACTGCCGCACGCAACTTGACTGAAGATAGCGAATCAGCCGCCACAGCGGCCGGACTCGGTCCGATTCGTGGCGCGAGCGCCGCGCAAGCGCCTTAATCAGCTCGACTAAACGCAGTCATGAAGTGATTTGCGGTCCGGGCACAATGGTAAAAGGAATCACCGTCCACAGTCCTGCCCTGCGACAGGTTGACTCAGGGTGTTTCAAGGGCGGGGAGAGGCCGATCTCGGATTCAGTCGAACAGGCTGGAGACCGATTCCTCCGCAGCGGTCCGGCTGATCGCTTCGCCGATCAGGTTGGCGATCGATAATACGCGGATGTTTTTTGACTCGGTGACCGCCGGGGTCGGCTGAATCGAGTCGGTGATCACCAGTTCCTTGAGATGAGATTTGCCGACGCGGCCGACCGCGTCGCCCGACAGCACGCCATGCGTAATGTAGGCGTAGACCTCGTTGGCGCCCTTCTCGAGCAGCGCTTCCGCGGCGTTGATCAGCGTGCCGCCGGAATCGACGATGTCGTCGACCAGAATGCAGATGCCGCCCTCGACCTTGCCGATGACGTTGGCGACTTCCGACTCGCCCGGCCGCTCGCGTCTTTTGTCGATGATGGCGAGCGGCGCATCGATGCGCTTGGCAAGCCCGCGCGCGCGCACCACGCCGCCGACGTCGGGCGAAACGACGATCACTTTGCCAAGCTCGAAACGCTCCCGGATGTCGCGCGTCATCACCGGCGAGGCGAACAGATTGTCGGTCGGAATATCGAAGAAGCCCTGGATCTGGCCGGCGTGGAGATCGAGCGTCAGCACCCGATCGGCGCCCGCATGGGCGATGAGGTTGGCGACGAGCTTGGCGGAGATCGGCGTGCGCGGACCGACTTTGCGATCCTGCCGGGCGTAGCCGAAATACGGAATCACCGCCGTGATGCGGCGCGCCGAGGCGCGTCGCAGCGCATCGGTGATGATGAGCAATTCCATCAGGTGGTCGTTGGCCGGATACGACGTGGACTGAATGACGAAGGCGTCGGCGCCGCGGACGTTTTCCTGAATCTCGACAAACACTTCCATGTCGGCGAAACGGCGCACCACCGCCTTGGTCAGCGGGATGCCGAGATATTGGCCGATCGACCCGGCCAGCACGGGGTTGGAGTTGCCGGCGACGAGCTTCATCGCTCCGTTATTGCTCGCCATTCCCGCTCTCCTGCGCACGCGCGCTTGACGCGGACCTGATACAAGTAGCGCCAAGGGCTGGCAACCCGAATCCGGGGGTTGTCCCGCGGCTTTTGTGCAGCAATACCAGCAGTTTCTTACACTGCGGACGGCATGTTGCGACGGCCGTATAGATTTGCCGTAAACGCTATTCGGCGGCGAGCGCGATAGCGTTGATGTGGCGGCCGTAATCGGCCTCGGCACGGTGCGTGGCCCGCCTATAGCTGTAGAACCGTCGAGGGTCCGCATAGGTACAGAGCCCGACATCTTCGATCTGCGCGATGCCGGCCCGCCGCAGCCGTGCGGCGACGTAGCCGCCAAGATCGAACAGGGCATGCTCCGGGCGCTGCGCCGGAGCGAAGAACCCGGCGCTCTCGGGGTCCTCGGCGGCAAAGCGGTCGATCAGATCGGGACCGACCTCGTAATTGGGCTGGCGGATCATCGGCCCCAACGCGACCCGGATGCGCTCGCGCGCGGCTCCGAGGCGCTCCATTGCGGCGACTGTCGCTTCGACGACGCCAAACAGCGCCCCGCGCCAGCCGGAATGCGCGGTGCCGATCACTCGCGCCTGCGGGTCCGCGAGCAGCACAGGGCCGCAATCGGCCGTGCTGACGCCGATGGCGAGCCCCGGCATGCGCGTGACAATGCCGTCGGCGCGGGGGCGGGCATCGCCCAGCCACGGCGTCTCGGCGACCACGACCTGGGGCGAGTGAATCTGGTAGGCGGTGAGAAACCGCTGCGGCTCGACCCCGACGGCGGCCGCCATCCGCGCCCGGTTTTCGGCGACACGCGCCGGAGCATCGTCGGACCCGGTGCCGCCGTTGAGACTGTCATAAATTCCTTCGGAAACGCCGCCTTCGCGGGTGAAGAAGGCGTGGCTGATGCCGGGCAGCGACAGCGTTGCCGCCTTGACCATCATGACGTTTCGAATCCCGGCAGTTGATCGAGCCGCGGATCGGAGACGGCGATGACCTTGCACAACTCGCCCATTCCCTTGGCTCCGCCCGCGGTCAGGCGCGACAGCGCTTGATCGATCTCCAGCGCCTTGCCGTAGGGGGCGTGCGTCTTGAGCGCCGCCGCGCGCTGGTCGATGCCAAGGCGGCGCAGCCAGTCGCGTTGCGCGATCGGCCCGTGGACGCGGCCGCCGATGCTTTCCGCGCGTTGCCCGAGCGCTTCGAAATCGACATGTGCGGTGAGATCGGCCTCGCCGGCATTGCGCAGCGGATCGCTGTAAGCATGTTTGGAGACGGCTTGGAGAGTTTCACCCAGGCCGTACCAGGCGTGGCCGTAGTCGATAATCAGCGCGGCGCCGTCGCTGCGCACGCACCGGCCGATCTCGAGAGCGATGTTGTCGGCGCGCCACTCGTAGATCGAGCCGGGCGGAGACAACCTGATGCCGCGGGGCAACGTCCCATCGAAATGCGCCAGCGGGCTGCGCGCGACTCCGATCGCAAGCTTGCCGTCTGCGCCTATTTCGACGACGCGCTCATGCCAGCCGTCCTCCTGCTTGACCGCCTGATGCACCGGCAATGCGTCGATGAATTCGTTGGCAACGATCAGACATGCCCCCTCAGGAACGTCCTCAAGCGCCGTGTGCCAGAAAATCGGCAGGCCAAGCGGCTCAAGCCGGTGTTCCTGGACCGCGCGCAGCGCCGGGCTGATTTCCACGAGATGCAACGCGACTGCCGACAGAAAACCCGGCACCGTTTTGGCCGCCCGCAGCGCGTCGAGCAGCATCGTCCCGCGTCCCGGCCCGAGTTCGATCAGGCGGATAGTCTCCGGTGCACCCATCTGCTGCCACACAGAGGCGAGCCAAACACCGATCAATTCGCCGAACATCTGGCTGACTTCGGGAGCGGTGATGAAATCGCCGCTGCTGCCAAGCGGATCGCGGCTGACGTAGTAACCATGCCGGGGGTGGGTCAGGCACAGCCGCATATATTCGGCGACCGGCATCGGCCCCGCGACGCTGATAAGCTGGCGGATCTCGCGTTCGAGCTGGGAAGCTTCTTCAGCCATCTGTCGGCTTCGGTTGGGCCCTCAACGCATAAGCAAGTATGGCGATTCCCGCCAGCATCAATGGAATGCAGAGCAACATTCCCATGGTCAATCCGCCCCAGAGAAAGCCGAGCTGCGGATCGGGCTCGCGGAAAAACTCGCATGTGGTTCGGGCTATCGCGTAGCCGATCGCAAAGCTGCCGCTGATGACGCCAGGCCGCTTGAGCGCGCCGAGGCGGACCAGCACGTTGAGCACGATAAACAGCACGATGCCTTCGAGGGCGGCTTCATAGAGCTGGCTGGGGTGACGCGGAATCGGGCCGCCGGTTGGAAAGATCATGGCCCACGGCACATCGGTCGGCCGACCCCACAATTCGCCGTTGATGAAATTGGCGAGGCGGCCGAGGAACAGACCAATCGGCGCCACCGCGGTCGTGAGATCGCCGAGCGAGAGGACGGGGATTTTGCGCTTTAAGGCGAACGCGACGATCGCGATAGTGCAGCCGAGGAAGCCGCCGTGAAACGACATGCCGCCGTTCCAGAGCTGGAAAATCTGCAGCGGATGCGCTGCAAACAGCGGCAGATTGTAGAACAGCACATAACCGATGCGGCCGCCCAGAATGATGCCGAGCGTGATCCAAATGACGAAATCGTCGAAATCGATCACCGTGAGCGGCGCTGTGCCCTTCCAAAGCCGCGGCGACGAAATGATGGCGCGTGCATAGATCCAGCCGGCCAGGATGCCGACGATATAGGCCAGCGCGTACCAGCGCACCGCCAACGGGCCGATGTGAACCAGGATCGGGTTGATGGCCGGGTAGGGCAGGAGCGGCAGGACGAGCATCGGGTGGACTTCCTCGCGGGCGCGAAAGCGCCATGCTGATTGGACCGCCCCCACTGCGGCGCCGCCCCTTGCGGCCGCGGCGCACCATTGCCATTGTCTGCGGGCATGGCAAGCGAAAGCCGCCAGTGTTTCGGAGACAGCCATGGTGCAGACGACGAACCGGTTCTTCGATGAAGTGGCGCGGTTGATGAATGACGCGGCCGGCGCCGCCCAAGGCGTACGGCGCGAGTTCGAAACGCTGTTCCGGACCCAGGCCGAGCGCGTTCTGCGCGAACTCGACGTTGTCCGCCGCGAGGATTTCGAGGCCGTCAAGGACATGGCCCGGATCGCGCGGGAGGAGAATGAGGCGCTCAAAGCCCGGGTGACGGCGCTTGAAACGGCTCTCGGCAGGGCTGGTTCCTCGACCGGCGCATAGGGTAGCCGCCCCTACCGCTTGACGCCGCCTTGGTGGCGGCCTGTTTCCTTGTTTTTCAACATCTGCGCCGCTATAAGCGCCGCGACCGCGGCTCCACCCCTGGAGGCTGTCCGCGGATGTCTTTGCATTCCACAGGGTTGAGACAGGATCGCACCATGGCTACCGTTAATGATATCAAGGCCGTTGCGCGGCCGCGGGCAGGCAAGGGGGCCGCCCGGGCTGAACGTCGCGCCGGCCGGGTCCCCGGCATCATCTACGGCGACGGCAAACCGCCGCTGCCGATCTCGCTCGAATATGACGACCTGCGCCAGCGCATCTACGCCGGGCATTTCCTCACCACCATCCATGATGTGGAAATCGACGGCGTGAAGCACCGCGTCATTCCACGCGACTTTCAGCTCGATGCCGTGCGCGATTTGCCGCTGCATGTCGACTTCATGCGGCTCGGCGAAGGCGCGACCATCCGGGTCAATATTCCGGTGCATGTGCGAAATGCCGACCAATCGCCCGGCGTCAAGCGCGGCGGCACCGTCAGCATCGTCACCCATACGATCGAGGTGCGCTGCCGTGCCGACGCCATTCCTAATGCCATCGAGGTCGACGTCAGCGATCTCGACATCAATTACTCCAGGCACTTGAGTGACATCGCGCTGCCGGAAGGCGTGCGGGTCGTCTCGGGCAGGGACATTACGCTTGTCACTGTGGTTCCGCCGTCCGGCTACGCTGAAGAAATCAAGGCGGCCGCGGAGGCCGTGGCTGCGGCCGCGGCGGCAGCAGCCGCTGCCACGGCTGCCGGTACGCCGGGCGAGGGCGGTGCTCCTGCGGGGGCGCCGGGTGCCGCGCCAGGTGCTGCGGGCGCTCCGGCGGCCGGCGGTGCCGACAAGAAGTGAGGCTTCGCCTCGCGGGATGACGCCGATGCTGCTCCTGGTGGGTTTAGGCAATCCAGGAGCCCGCTATGCCGGAAACCGGCACAACGTCGGTTTCATGGTCATGGACGCGATCGCCAAGCGCCACGGCATTGGGCCGTGGCGCCGGCGTTTTCAGGGTGTGGCGTGCGAGGGCCCCATTGGCGGCACGCGCACGCTGCTGCTGTTGCCCGGCACCTTCATGAACGAATCCGGACGCGCCGTGGCCGAGGCGGCGCATTTCTACAAGCTGTCCCCGGGCGACGTGACCGTGTTCCACGATGAGATCGACCTGCCGCCGGGCAAAGTCAGAGTGAAGGTCGGCGGCGGTATCGCCGGCCATAACGGACTGCGCTCGATCACCGAGCACATCGGCAACGATTACCGGCGCGTGCGCATCGGTGTCGGTCATCCGGGCAACAAGGACCTGGTTTATGCCTACGTGCTCAACGATTTCGCCAAGAGCGAGCGTGACTGGCTCGAAGTGCTGATCGGGATTCTGTCGGACGACGTCGACATTCTGGTCCGTGGGGAGGATGCAAGCTTTCAGAACAAGGTGCATATCGCCATGGCGGCGAAGGGTTTTGGCGAAGAAAAAAAGACGAATTGATACTGCAAACAATGACACGGTATTTTGTCATGAAGAAAGTCACCGTCACTCTTACCGACGATCTCGCCCGTCGCGTGCACGTTGCTGCGGCCAAAGAGGATAAGAGCCTTTCGCGCTTTGTCGCCGGTGTGCTTGAAGAGCGGTGCCAGAGCGCGGCTGACGAGCCAAAAACTCGCATTACTTTGGAAATTCCTGGATGGGCCAGGTTTCCATGGGGCCGGCAAAGCTTGGTTGGTCGCAGGACTCTTTACGCCGAAAGGGAAGATGAACTGCTGCGTCGATACAAATCTGATGATTTTCGCGATCAACGCGAGTGACCATAAACTCGCTCCCAATTTCGAACTTTCCAGGTGAATGATCTGTCATGGGCTTCAAATGCGGAATCGTCGGGCTGCCTAATGTCGGCAAGTCGACACTGTTCAACGCGCTGACCGAAACGGCGGCCGCGCAGGCGGCGAATTATCCGTTCTGCACCATCGAACCGAATGTCGGTGAAGTGGCGGTGCCGGATGCGCGGCTGCAAACGCTCGCGACGCTCGCCAAATCGGCCGAAATCGTGCCGACGCGGTTGAATTTCGTCGACATCGCGGGCCTCGTGCGCGGGGCCTCGAAGGGCGAGGGGCTGGGCAATCAGTTTCTGGCCAACATCCGCGAAGTAGACGCAATAGCGCACGTCGTGCGCTGCTTCGAGGACGGCGAAGTGACTCACGTCGAAGGACGCATCGATCCGATCGCCGACATCGAGACGGTCGAGACCGAACTCATGCTGGCCGATCTCGACAGTCTGGAGCGGCGGGTCGATGCCTTAAGCAAAAAGGCCAAGGGCGGCGACAAGGAAGCCAAGGAGACGGTTGACCTCGCCAACCGTGCGCTGGCGCTGTTGCGCGACGGCAAGCCGGCGCGGCTCGCCGATCGCAAGCCCGAGGAGGAGCGGACGTTCCGCATGCTCGGACTGCTCACGGCGCTGCCTGTGCTCTACGTTTGCAACGTCGAAGAAGGCTCCGCCGAATCGGGCAACGATTATTCGCGCAAGGTTGAGCAAAAGGCCGCGGCGGAAGGCGCCGTCGCTGTCGCGATCTCGGCGAAGATCGAGGCCGAGATTGCGCTCCTTGGCCGTGACGAACGCGCCGAATATCTGGAGACGCTCGGTCTCAAAGAGGCCGGCCTTGACCGCCTCATTCGCGCTGGTTATGCGCTGCTGCACCTCGTCACCTTCTTCACGGCGGGGCCGAAGGAGGCGCGCGCCTGGACGGTAACGCTCGGCAGCAGAGCGCCGCAGGCGGCAGGCGTCATTCACAGCGATTTCGAACGTGGTTTCATCCGCGCCGAGACCATCGCCTACGATGACTATGTTGCTTGCGGCGGCGAGGCAGGCGCGCGTGACTCAGGCAAGCTGCGGCTCGAAGGCAAGGACTACGTCGTGCAGGACGGCGACGTCATGCACTTCCGATTTGCAAACTGACTTATTGCTCTCTGAAGCCCTGGGCCTGCGGATCGAAGGCCGCCCCTTGGTTGCGGATCGCCCCCAGGTGCTCGTTGATGCGAAACACGATGAGCACAAATTCGGCCACGATGCGCGATATGACGATTCCCATGCAGATGCCGAGCAGACTCGTGATTAGAAAAATCATGCCGACAAACGGATTATACGCCATGATTTCGAGCGAGCTGACGGCGCCGACCACGCCCATCAGCACGGAAATGACGACGGCAAGCCAGTAGAACACCTTGATGACGGTGGGGGTGACGAATCGCTCCCACTGGAACAGGTCGCCGATGCCGAACATGATTCGTCTCCCCAGCAACAAATTGGGCGCCTGATTCCCAAGACGGCAGACTGCACGGGCAGGCTATTACGGTCAATCGCGGCCAGACGGAAGTCTGTGGCTGCAATTGACCGGGCGGCGACCGCGCCTTAACTGACAGCAGAAAAACGAGCGTACGGAACCCGGGTGCGAATGTTGGAATCGGACACTGGTCGCCCATGCACCGGCTCATTTGGGACAAAATTGCGGCGCGCGCCGGAAAATTTTCGCGTGACGAGCGCCGCGCCGCCTCGATCGCCGCCGGCGCACACGCGCTGCACGACGGCTACACCGATCTCATCTACATCATGCTGCCGCTGTGGCAGGCGGAATTCGGGCTGAGCTATGCGGCGCTCGGGTTGCTGCGCAGCATGTTCGTCGGTGCGATGGCGAGCCTGCAGATCCCGGCGAGCTTTTTGTCGGAGCGACTCGGCGCCGCCGTGGTGCTGGCGCTTGGCACGGCGCTTGCGGGCCTCGGCTACTGTCTCGCCGGGCTGAGCACCGGTTTCGTCATGCTGCTTGCCGCATTAGTGATCGGCGGCATGGGTTCCAGCACGCAGCATCCGATCGCTTCCGCGCTGGTCGCCCGGGCCTTTGCGGGGCCGCGCTCTCTGAAAGCGCTCGGCACCTACAATTTCTGCGGCGATCTCGGCAAGATGACGATCCCTGCGGCCTTGTCGCTGTTGCTGCTCGTGATGCCGTGGCGGCCGGCGCTGGCCGGTCTCGGTAGCCTCGGCCTCGTGATGGCCGTCGTCATTTTTTTGTTCATGCCGCGCTTTAGTCGCGACGCCGGCGCGGCGGCCGGGCCCGCGCGGGTCGAGGACCGCATGCCGCCCCGGTCGCGCGGTTTCGGCCTGCTGCTTGCGATCGGCATTCTCGACAGCGCCACGCGCATGGGATTCTTGTTGTTTGTACCGTTCGTGCTCAAGGCCAAGGGCGCGACCCTGCAAGACGTCGGCTTGGCGATGACGCTGATTTTCGCCGGCGGCGCGGCCGGCAAACTTGCCTGCACCTTCCTCGGTGCGCGATTCGGCGCGATTGCCACCGTCTGGGTGACAGAAAGCGCGACCGCGCTGGGCATTCTCGCGCTGCTGCCGCTGCCGCTGTTCGCCGCGCTGCCGGTACTGCCGCTCATCGGCGTCGCGCTCAACGGCACGTCCTCGGTGCTCTACGGCTCTGTACCGGACCTCGTCACGCCGGCAAGGCGCACCCACGCACTCGGCATTTTCTATACCGGCACGATCGGCTCGGGCGCGATAGCCCCGATCGTGTTCGGCCGCGCCGGAGATTTGCTCGGCGTCACCCACACGCTCATGCTGGTCGCTTTGGTGGCGCTCTTGACCCTGCCGCTCGCGGCGCTGTTGCGGCCGGCGTTCGCCGAACGTTATGGCGCTGACATGCGCGTTTAAAGGCGACGTGCGCGTTTAGAGGCGACATGCGCGTTTAACGGCGACCCGGAAACTTTTCAGAAAACCCAACGTCACGCTTTCAGAAACGTGCGCAAACGGCGTCAACTTTGCGGCGACGGAACACGGCGCGCGTTCGCTCAGGCGATCGCCGGAACGCCGGCGTGGCGAACCGCGTTGGTTGGATGCTCGGCTAAGTTCCGAACAGCCCGGACAACACACGGAGTCCTTCATGAGAGTCCATGTCCCCCGCCTCGCAATCCCCTGCACCGCACTCGGATTGACGCTTGCGGCAGCGGTCCCCGCCGCGCACGCGCAGACGATGTACGACGCGGCGCAAACCGTGATCGCGCCGCAGCCGGTCGTGGTCGTACCCGCCGCTACCGCCGTTGTCGCCCCGCCGGCGCTGCGAACGGTGCGCACCGTCACCACCACGACGACGACCCGCCACGTCCGGCGCCCGCTGGTGCGCCGCCGCGCGGCAGTCATCCGGCATACCGCGGTCACGCGCCACGCCTACATAGCCGACAGGGTCGTCCCCGCGACGACAACGACAACCACGACCATAGCAACGACGGCGCGCGTTGCATCGCCGTATGTCCGTGGTCCGCTTTACGACACTGCGATACCGCCGCCGCCCCCTACGGTCGAGCCGTATGACACCGTGCCACTCTACGACGCCGCGGTGGAGCAGCCGGCCTACGACGCCGCGGTGGAGACGCCGGCGGTGCCGGTGGGCAGTGCCGTTCCGGCCTACCGTTACGTCTATCAGGATGATCGCATCCTGGTCATTGATCCCAATACCGGCATCGCGGTCCAGGCGATTCCGCGCTGACGCTGACGGCTGGCAGCAGACATTAGACGGCGCGCGAGACGACGCGCGGCGAAGAACTTTTGCCGCGCGCCGATATGGCATCTTCGGGCCTCGTTCCGCACCGCGGACATGCTATAGTCGCGCGGGCGCAGTTGCGGAGCTTGATCATGATTCTGCCATCGGTCTTGGCGCTCGGCGCCCACATGCTGACGCCGATCGCCGACAGCGTTCCGACTTTCAACGTCGAGCCGGTCTGCCGGGGCATCGCCATCCAGGGCGGCACCTCATATCGCGACATTACGGTCGCCAAAGCGAAGCAGGACTGCATCGACAGCGAGCGCGAGACGCGCGAGCAGGTCGTCAAGCAATGGTCGACGTTCTCGGCCGCGGATCGCCGGCACTGCATCGACGAAGCCACGATGGGCGGCGATTCGAGCTACACCGAGTTGCTCACCTGCCTGGAAATGGCGCGCGACGTGCGTAAACTCGGCAGCGAGGCAGAAGCGCCGGACGTCCCGACCGTCGCGCCGCGGCAATAGATCCTTGTCCCTTCTCGCGAGCTGAGGGACGCCTCCTAATAGCCGATCAAAATCTCGCTGACGGCAGGCTTGAGCGCGCGCATCGCGGGATCACTGGAGCTGTACTCATCTTTAGCAGGCAACTCACCGGCGGCTTTTTTGTCTCTGGCCTGGACGCTGCCACTCGCCTTGCAGCCGCCTGGCAATGAAGCGAGTTCGCCACCATCCCAATCCGCCACGGCGGCGACTCCGTCCGCGTCGAAGCCCTTAAGCTTGAACGGTTTGTGGTTGAGCTTTTCGACCTGCTCGAGCGTCAGCCCGAGCCGCAAGCCTTTCGGCGCCACCCAGGTCGATTTGCCGGCAATATCGATCAGATAAAGCCCGGTGCGGTTGGCATTCTGCCACCACACTTCAAGCCGGCGCTTCGGATCCTTGGGAAACATCACGGTGACACCGACATCGGTGCCCTGCACCTTCTCGTGCGTGAACATCATGTTGCGCGAATCGAAGGCGACAGCGAGCGCCAGCATGCCGGAATCCCTGGCGAACGGCCCCTTGCATTCGATCACGGTCTTAAAGCTGCCGGCGCGCGGCGCGTGAGCCGGCGCCGAGCTCGGCGCTGGCTTGGCCCCTTCGGGTTTGGCGACAGCGGCACGCTTTTCCGGCGGCTTCCTTTTCTTTGGTGCGCCGCCAGGTTCAGACACCGGCGCCGGCATCGGTTGCGCCATCTGCGACGGCGCCAGTACGTCTTCCGAGTTGAGACTCGGCTGGCGATCTTGCTGCGCGCGCGCGCTCGACAGGGCCGGCGGCAGGATGGTCAAGGCCGTTACGGTAAGCATCGCCGTAACGCCGAGGCCCGCGCCACGCCACACCCCGCTTGACCCCTCTCCACGCATGCCCAGCTCCTCCGCGATCGGTGTGCTCATTATAGCACACCCCGTCTCGGTGGCACCCTTACGCATTTTGTCTCGTGGCATGGGTTCACATTCGGGACAAGTCCGGGATGCTTCGTCAGCGAGTTTGGAGATTTGGGTGCGGGCCTCGCTTTATTATCGGCAGCTCTCGTGCTCTGTCTCGTTCGTTACGGTCGCCTTCCTCCCCAGATAAAGCCAATGTTTTCCACGCGAGCGTTCAATAGCGACAATATCATCGCGATCGCGACGATGGATTACCAGGCGGGGCGTTTTGCCGAGGCGGAACGCGGCTGCAGGGCCGTGCTCAAAGTCGTTCCAGATGATGCGAGCGCGCTTTATTTGCTGGGTCTTACCGAGGTCCAGGCGGGCAGTGTCGAGGCGGTCGTTTCGATTTCAGCTACCGGGCATCCCTGGCTGGTTTTCGCATCGCCGTCCCCTGGGACATTCTGATCCTTCACGCCTCGTGGGGGCGCAACGACCCCTCTTGGCAGGAATATGCACAAAAATTCGCGACGAAAATCGCGATGAAATTCGGTGCAGAAAGATCGCTCAGTTGACGCCGCCGCAGATCAACTGGCCGATCGTGCAATTCTCCGAGCGGGCGGACATGATTGCATTTCCATCGGGTGATGGTGCTCGCGCAGAGCGCCGCCGGCTCACATTGCGGCCAGATCGCAGCCATAAACCGGCCCTAACTTGCCCGTAAGCCCTTGGACGACGCGCGGGGGAGATTCGTGAATCGACAAGAAGATCGCGGGCTCGAGCGGGCAGCCGCTGCGGTAATCACTACCGGCGTCGTGAATCCATCGCATCCATCCTGAATAACGAAACCGCCGCGCCATTTTGCGCGGCCGTTTGCGGAGCAATAAGCATGAGGCTTTCGCCATCCTTTTTCCTTGCCGGCACAATCCTGTCTGGCGTGCTGGCCGCGGCGCTCAGTCCGAGCGCCCGTGCGCAGACCTCGCGAGGCTACCTGCTGGCTCAGGCCGCACCAGCCGGCCAGCCGGAGGATTTGAAGAAAAAGCCGCCGGCTAAACCACAGCCCCCCAAGCCGCCCGCGCCGGCGGTAACGCCTCACCCGCCGCAAACGCCCGCGCCTCAGGCTTCGCGTCCACCCGCGACTCGGGCCCCCACGCCGCAAGTTCCGGAGCGAAAGCCTCCGCCCAGGATGCAGCCGGCTCAGACAACGCCGCCGCCTGTGCCGCCTCGTCCGCCGACAGAGCCGGCGCGAAAGCCCATACCCAAAGTGCAGCCGGCTCAGACAACGCCGCCGCAGCATCCGGGCGGCAAGCCCGGGCCGTCGGTTCCGGAAAGGCGTGCCACGCCGGAGGTGCCGGGCAAATTAAAGCCGGGCCAACATCCGGCCGCGAGTGCCCCGTCACCTCAAACGGCGCCTCAAGCAGGTTCGCCGCGTGAGCGTGGCAAGCCGGCGGCGGCGACGCCACCCACGCCGAAGCAGAATGTCGGCAACGCGCCGGCCGGCACGCCGCTCGCGGCCCCAAATGTTGTCCGCCGCGCGCCGCCACCGCCCGGAAATCCAACGGCGGTGCCGCCTCCGACGCAGGTCATCAACAAAGGTCAGTTCCTCGCGCCGAAAGGTCAGGCGCCGACCGCCGGCATCAATCAGGTGCGCAGCGAACGCCGTGAGGAGCACGTCGGCAATCAGCTCATCATTCGCGAACCGGGTCGCACCATCGTTCAGGAAGGCAACCGCACATTCATTCGGCATAGCGAGGTCGATCGCTTTGTCGTTGGAGCTCGCAACGTGCACGTCGAGCGGCGCGGCAATGAGACGGTCACCATCGTGATGCGTCCGGACAACGTGCAGATCATCGACTACAGCGACAGCGATGGGCGTCTGTTGCGCCGCGTGCGCAGAAATCCGGACGGCCGCGAGATCGTGATTATCGATAACGGCTTTGCCGGCGCGCAGTTAGCCAACGTGTTTCTCAGCTTGACGGCGCCGGTGATCCGGATTCCGCGCGACCGTTACATCGTCGATGCCGATCGCGCCGACGAGGCGGCGATCTACGGCGTGCTGGTTGCGCCGCCGGTCGAACGCATCGATCGGCGCTACACGCTCGACCAAGTGCGCTACAACGAGCCGCTGCGCGCGTACATGCCGCGGCTCGACCTGGAGGTTAATTTCGATACTGGATCGTGGCAGTTGACGCCGGATCAAGTCGATCGGTTGTCGGCCATTGCCGAGGCGCTCAATCGCGCCATCCAGCGCAATCCGCGGGAGGTCTTCCTTATCGAAGGCTATACCGACGCGGTCGGCTCAGACGTCGACAACCTGTCGCTGTCCGACCGGCGCGCGGAATCGGTGGCTGTCGCTCTGACCGAGCAATTTCAGGTTCCGGCAGAAAACCTGTCAACACAGGGCTACGGCGGGCAATTCCTGAAAGTCCCGACGAGCGGACCGGAACGGGCCAATCGGCGGGTCGCCATTCGGCGCATCACGCCACTCGTCGATCCGGATGCGGTGAGTCAGCGCTAAATAGCGGGTAGCCGCTCTGCCGGTGCCGGCGTCTTCGCCCGCGCCGGCGCCGGCGCCGTTCGGCATTTGCCAATGGGGCACGGATAATTCCGCCGCCGTCAACGCCGGCCCCTGCCTTGCAGGAGACCCGGAAACGCTTCAATATTCGGGCTCATTCGCGGGTGGCTGGGTGCTGCCAGTGGTTGCTGGTGGGCCCGGTGGGACTGTGCGCCAAAAATGACGACGACGTGGCCCGGGCTCGGCTTTGCCGCAACGCTAAGCGTTTCCACAGGGCCGCGCTTTGCACCCGACGTCGGCTGAGGCGCCACAAAAGGATTGTTAGATGTTCGGCCGTTACACCGGGCGGGAGCTTGGACAACGCGCGTTCGACCGGCGAAAATTTCCTTTACTGATCGGCACCGTGGCGCTTGGATCGCTGTTTGTTTTCTCGGCATCATCCTGGTCGGGAAGTCTGCAAAAAACAATTGAGATTCTGGGCATCTGTACGATCATTATCTGTATTGTCGGCCGTACTTGGTGTTCATTTTTCATCACTGGCCATAAGACCTACGAGTTGATAAAGGTCGGCCCATATTCCATCATTCGCCATCCGCTTTATGCCTTTTCGATCATCGGGGCAGCCGGGGTCGGAGGCCAATCCGGGACCGTGTCGTTGGCGATTATATCGGCGGCCTATATTGCAATCGTCCTGCGCGGCCGAATCTTGGATGAAGAACGAGAAATGCTTCGCATACATGGGAATTCGTATCGGGATTATATGGCGCAGGTGCCGCGCCTCTTGCCTTGGACCCCGTCGTGGCGCCCCACCAGTCTGCGGTCCCCTCGGCTGGGGGCGGTGCTGAGAACCTTTATCGATTCATGCTATCTGCTCTTGGCTGTCCCATTCGCGGAAATTTTGCAGCACTTGCAGCAGAGCGGCAGTCTTCACGTTGTTTTCTGGTTGCCGTAAGCAGGCCTCAATGTAGAGGCGTTCTGGTCAATTGTCGCAAAAGTGCCGTGCGGACGATCTGTCAGCCATGAAAATTTCCGCCAGCCAGTTCGGCCGCGCTATCACCCAATTGGCTATCCGACAGACTATTCGTGCAACCGCGCGGCTCTCGGTCGAACAACAGCGCAACACCGTCCGTTCGTTAGTTGAATTCGCCGGTGCCATTCCCCTGTTGCGGCCACGTGTTCGCGAAAATATGAGACTGGCATTGGGCTTCGATGTGCCCGCTCAATCGGAAAGTTTGTATTTTCGCCGCCTTGGCTGGTTTCTGGGTAACGCGCTGTCAATTTTCCATCATGGACTCGAATCGTCGTCGATTTTGGACGACGTGAATTTCGATGTATCTGTTGATCTCCTCGATGACGCCGTTTCCCAAGGGCGTGGCGCCGTGATCGTATCGCCTCACTGGTCGGGCCACGAACTGGTCGCGGCAGTCATCAATCGCAGACATCCATCGGTTGCTCTGGTGCGGCAAACTCCGGGTGCGGAACGCATGAAGCGTAAGCTGCAATGGTATAACGCGTTGGGCGTCGAAATATTGCTGCGGCCAGCCCACGCCACGACGATTAAGGATGCCGCAACGTATTTGAAGGTTCTAAAAAGGGGTAAGGTGCTTTGCATCACGCCGGATTTGTTGGCCGATCCCAGACAAGGGGTTGCGGTGCAAATCTTTGGGCGGCCTGCCAGACTTCCGGGCGGGGCATTTGCGATTGCAATGACGGCCCGTTCGCCGATGTTACGGCCCTATTTTAGCTGGCAATCGGATTCGCGCATGGTGGTTCGCTGGGATTACGCCGACATCCCCCGCGATGTCGGAGATCGAGACGCCGCCATCCGCATGGCCGCTCAGGACTGGTGCCTTTGGTTCGAGGATAAACTGCGCGCCAATCCCGAGAATTGGTTGTTCTGGCTCGACAAACGTTGGTCACACTTCCTGCGCGCCCGTTCCGGCGCGTCCCGTGCCGCATGAACATAGTGATCACTCTTGGGGTTGCCGCGTTGGCGTTGTGCGCGCTCTGGGGAGTTCAGAGCGTCGCACTCAAGCTTGTCGGAGAACCATTGGCATGGCCGCTGCAATACGCGACGCGGAAGCAGCCGATGCGCTTGACAGGCCAGGTCATGATCCAGGCGGTGTGGATCATCATCTTTGTTGGGACGCCGCTTGCGCTTGGAATCCGTCCATCGGTTCTCTTGCATCAACTGTTTCCATTGCCCCTCCCATGGCGCCAGATCGCGATTGCCTTTTCGATTATGTTTTTTCCGTTCTGCCTTTTATTCGCGTTTTACATCAACGCGGGATGGCTGCAGATCGCCCCGAAATTCGATCGAGCAACGCGTCGAGCCAAGCTATTTCGGCGGTTTTTGACGCCGCTGCCTTTGGCCACGTTTGAGGAGGCGGTTTTTCGAGGAACGCTGCTGGAGCAGCTGCTTCGATCATTGCCGCAATCCTATGCATCTTCGATGGTGGCGATCATCCTGAGCTCGATCGTCTTTTCGCTGGTGCACTTTATAAAGCCGCCCAGACGCAGGCCGCTCGGGCAGGGGATTTTCGGCTTCTTCATCGCCGGCTGCCTGTTCGGGTTGGCTTATGTCATCAGTGGAAGAAGCCTCTGGCTGCCGATCATCTTGCACGCGACGGCGATATTCTGCATTGAAGTGTCGCGGCTTTATGTCGACTACAAAGCTCCGCGGTGGCTCGTCGGCGTCCCCGAAGCGCCGCAGAGCGGGCTCTTTGGCACCATCCTCGTCGTGGCCATGGCGATTGCCTTGGCGGTGTTAATCTGATTCAGTACGCTTGGGATTTAAATGCTTGTTCCTGATCGTTCGTTTAGCGGCGGACGCGATGAACGCTATGGGCAGTTTCAATCGGCCGCGATTGCGACTTGGCCGGCCTCGCGCTATCGTAAATTTTGACCCGCCCGAGGCCTTTGTGCATCGTCATGTTGAGTGCCCTCAAGAGTAAGTTATTTCGCTATCCAGAGGGATCGCCCGTACTGATTCATCGGCTGCTGCGCGATTATGGCCGACGCTACTGGAAACAATACGCCAAGGCCGTAGTTTGGATGGTTGTCGGCGCGGCCTGTGTGTCGGCATGCGCCTATCTGCTGGGCTCCGCCATCAATCAGGCCTATGTGGCCCGCAATTTCCCGGACGTTATCGTCATCTCCGCCGCCACCATGGTGCTGTTCGCCCTGAAAGGGTTTGCCAGCTACAACCAAGCGGTGACGATGGCGCATATCGGCAACGAAATTACCGCCGAAAATCAGTGCCGGCTGTTCGATAAGCTGCTGCGCCAGGACGTTGCGTTCTTCGGCGATCGTCATTCCTCGGAGTTCAGCGCACGCATCAGCTATGGCGCGAGTTCGGTTTCAACTGTGCTCGCGATACTGATCACCGCTATTGGCCGCGACGCGTTGACCTTGGGTGGTCTTCTTGTCGTGATGGTTGCGCGAAGCCCGGGGCTGTCATTGATCGGCGTGTTCGTGATGGTGCCGGCGGTGCTGACCGTGCGTCACCTGATCAGACGGGTGCGCCAGCTTGCTCAAAAAGGTTATGGCGGCGGCGCCTTGGTTCTGGAGACGCTCCAGGAGAGCGTACAGGGCATACGCGTGGTCAAAGCGCTCGGCCTCGAGGGCGAGATGCGCAACAGCTTGCGGGCGAGCGTGGTCGCCGTGCAAGAGGCTGCCAATAAGCTCGCCAGGGTGGTGAATCGCTCGACGCCATTGATGGAAGCGCTGGCGGGCGCAGCGGTCGGCCTCGTATTGATGTACGGGGGCTATCGCGTCATTTTTCAAAACGGAACGCCGGGCGAATTCGTTTCCTTCATCGCCGCTTTTTTGTTGGCCTACGAGCCGGGAAAGCGGCTCGCTCGCCTCAATGTCGATTTAAGCGGCGCGCTGGTGGGCGTGAGTGTTTTGCTTGATATTCTCGATCTGCCGGATCGCGTCGATGAGAGCGCAAAGCCCGCGCTCAAGGTCGACCGCGGACGGATCGCGCTCCGCAAACTGGCCTTCGCTTACCGTCCGAACGAGCCCGCGCTGCGCGATCTATCGCTGACTGCCGAGCCGGGCCAAGTGACCGCGCTGGTCGGGCCGTCCGGCGGCGGCAAAACAACAATTTTCAACCTGCTGCTCCGCTTTTACAACGCCCACAGCGGGGAGATCACGATTGACGGCCAGAATATCTTGCAGATATCGGATAAATCGCTGCGCGAGCAGATCGCATATGTGGGCCAGGATATTTTTCTATTCCGCGGCTCGGTCCGCAAAAATATCGCTTTCGGCCGGGTTGATGCGAGTGAGGAGGAGATCGTCGCTGCTGCTTGTGCCGCCCATGCGCACGAATTCATCAGCCAGTTTCCTTCCGGTTACGATACGCCGGTCGGCGAGCACGGCCTGCAACTCTCAGGCGGGCAGCGACAGCGCATCGCGGTCGCGCGCGCCCTCATTCGCCGCGCGCCAATCATCCTGCTCGACGAACCGACGGCATCGCTGGACAGCGAATCGGAACGCTACGTGCAAGAGGCGATCAGGCGCCTGTATGAAAACCGCACGACCCTGGTGATTGCCCATCGTCTTTATACCGTCATGCACGCCGACATGATCTACGTGATTGAAAATGGGGCCGTAACCGAGTCCGGGCGGCACGAGGCGTTGTTGCGGCGGGGCAACCGCTACGCCGATTTCTTCCAGTCGCAATTTGGCAAAAGCGGGCTCACCGAAAATTCGCCGGTGGCGGCGGAATAGCATGCTGCTCGGGTATTCTTATTTGCGGTTTCCCGCTCGCACATTCCGGCTCGTGGGCCGTGCCGGCGGTTGGACTGTTGCCGAGGCCGGTTCATGAATGTCCGTCCGGCGTTAGATCCTGCCAGCCCGTCGGCAGATACAATGAAATATTCATGCCGGCCGCGCCTCTTCGGCCCCATATTCGAGTTTGAGCTCACTGGGGATGGACTTGCACGCCGTGGGCCACTTGGCGTGGCGAAGGTCCATTTTGCCGATATCGCTCAGATTGAGGTCTTCAAAGAGCGCCGTCTCGGTTCGGCGCGCTCGTATTGGGCGTGCACGGTTCGCACCGGCCGAGAGGTTTTCAGGCTGAGCGCAGCACATCGTCTGTCCTTGACGCGCACAGAAGATCGAACGCCGACCTACATCCCGTTTATACAGGAATTTGAGCGGCGCGCGGTCGCCGCCAAACCGGCGGTTAACTACATTGCCGATGAATATCGAGAGGCGCTCGGCCCGCAAGTGTACGGTCGCGTCGCCGTATGCGCCATCGGCGCTTTAAGCCTGCTGCCGCGCAAGGTGAGCGCCTCGGCTTGCGCGGCGATACTTCGCAACATTGGCTGGATGCTGGGAGGAAATCGTCACGCCAGCCAACAGCTGAGCGCAGCGCTGCCTGCGCTGAGTTCGCGCGAACGCCGCTCAATCCTCCGCGGAATGTGGGACAATTTCGGCCGCACATTTGGCGAGTACGGGCACATTTCGGACCTGATGCAGTTTTCAGTTGAAACGCCGTTGGCGGGCCAAGTCATTATGGACGAGCGCAGCGCCGATATTATGCGTGATATTGCACGAGTGCGCGGCGGAGCGATCATGATTGGGGCTCATCTTTGCAACTGGGAGGTGCCCGCCATGGCCGCTCGCGCGGCGGGGCTCGAAATCGCTGTGCTTTATAAGCGGCAGCCAAGCTCGGCGATTACCACGGAGCTGCGGCGGCAGAGAGCAAAGTTTGCCGCTCGCCTTATCGACGTGGGTCCGACGGCGCGGCACGAGATTGTGCAGGCGCTCCGCGATGGAATGCTGGTTGGAATTCTGCCCGATCAGCATTACGCGCGTGGCATTGAGGTCAGTTTTTTTGGCCGGATGTGCCGGGTAAACCCATTGCCGGCCCTGTTGGCCGGAACCGGGAAGTGGCCTGTCTACGCCGGATACGCGACGCGCTTGCCGGATCAACGGTATCGGATTCAAATTACCGGGCCACTCCAGTTTCCTCGCAAACCGAACGGCGAGACCGACACGCGCGCGACCATGCAGGCGATTTTCAGCATGATCGAATCATGGATTCGACTGGAGCCAAAACAGTGGATGTGGCTGCATCGGCTCATCCGCTGATCGTGGGATCGCCGACACGGCAAAATTTGGCCTGCTGCATTTGGCACGCGCCGTCGGCATCATCGTATCTCTACCGCCTTGCCTCGCGGATTATCCAAGCCGGAATGAGAGTCGCAATCGGTCGGAGCAACAAAGGAATACACATAGGTGTGCCGCGTTGTGGAGAGCGTGTGCCGGTACGGCAGCTCCAGAGACTGGCGCGGCGTCTGCATCTGAAGCATCGAATAAAAGTCGGCGTCGGCCAAGTTGGCAGGCGTCGCGATCACGACAGCGCCGAATCGCCGCAAGCGATCACGATCGACCCATTGGGCATGGAGCCAGTCCCCGATCGAAACACCGGTCACAATGCCATTGAAATAAAGCGCGACCGCTTGAGCGCTACGATCGTTACCCACGATATATGCCGGGCCACACCGGAATTGCGAATTCCAACTGCGCTGGATAATCGCAGCCGCTGCCGGCGCCGGCTCCCGTAGCGGATTGTTGACGAAGCAGGACGCGTAAACGACGGTTCCGACAAGGCACACAGCCCACCCGCACAGCGCCATGCGCAGACAATAGCGAACCGCCGTGGGCGTGAGGCGCGCCGTGCACAGCACAGAGAGAATCCCAAAACCGTAGAGGGCGTTCAAAAAGCGCGGGGAGAAATCGAGTCCGGCAAACAGAACGAGCAGAAGAACGAAGGCGAACAGCGCCGATGCGGTCATGACAACGAGCCGGCTTTCATCGTCCAGTCGCATGCCGAAACTTGCGGTTTTCCGCCTGACAGATAGCCCCAGGCCGATCACGAAGGGCGTGGCATAAATCAACGGCGATACAATGCACAGTGCGAGGTGTTCGTCCCACCGCAGTTCGAATGGTTTGAGGTAAAAACGCCCGTAGCTGTATTGAAGGGTATTGGAATGCTGCAATACCGAGATGGCTGTCGGGAGGAAAAGTAGAGCGCATAGGAAGCCTGCCGCATAGAAACGAGGATTGCGGAAAACCCTGCGATACGCCGAAGTCCACAGGAGGTTGGCTGCGAGCACGGCGATCAGAGCCAGCGAAAAATACTTCGCGAGAAGAGCAAGTCCGCAGAGGAGGCCGAGCGCAATCCAGTCGCACCACAGGTCTTCCCGCAAGGCGCGCACGAGGTGGTACAGAATACCTGACCAGAGCGGGAACAGAAGTTGATCCGCATTCAAAGCTTCAGTGGGTATGCAGCCAACAAAATAGAGGCCGCTGCAAAGAGCAATCAACGCGGCAACCGCACTGCTTCTGCCCAAAAGTAGTTGCGCGGTCGCCGCCACATAATAGAACCCCAGCAAGTTCAAAAGCTGGGCGACCAGCATGTAGGACCACGCGTCGCGCGCGCCCGACAGCGCGACTACTCCCGCAATCCATGACTGCAGAGGCGGATGTTTCCAGGTGTAAAGCGGAAATTGCAGTCCCCAATTGATCTGCTCGCGCAGGTCGCCGAAAGGGGTGGGGAACGCCAGCGCGCATAACAGGATCGGGTACAGGAAGGCAACTGCGAGCAACGCCACTAATGCGGGCGACGCGATGCCAACGGGATTGCCGCCGAACCGTAAGTCACCCTCAAAATCGATCGGTCGCACATACGCCTCAGATGCTGCGCGGAATTGTATCCCGCCCGGTTGAGCAGAACAGCCTCTGTCGGGCAAGGACAATCATAATTCGAGAAATGGCGAGAAATCGGGCTATGCTTCGGTTTCGCTGTGAACCGGCCTTCCAATATGAGCAGTACGACGAGTCCGCTGATATCCGTGGTGATGCCAGTTCGTAACGGGGCGCGTTGGCTCAGCGAAGCTGTCGAGAGCATCATCTACCAGACCTGTCGGGACTTCGAGCTCTTGGTGATTGACGATGGCTCGACCGACGAGACTCCCGAGATCCTGACAGACTGGTTGAGCCGCGATTCGCGTATCCGCGTGCTGCGGCAGAATGAACTAGGTCTCGTCGCCGCGCTCAATTATGGGCTCGACGAGGCCCGTGGATCGCTCATCGCGCGACTTGACGCGGACGATCGCGCGATAGCGCATCGGCTCGAACGGCAAATCCGCGTGCTGGGCGACAATCCACGCGTCGGCTTGCTCGGCGCGTGGGCGCAACGAATCGATGCGCATGGCCGGGCTCGGGGCTACTCGAGGCCTGAGACGCGGCCGGAAAGAATTACCGACGTCCTTGCACGTACAAATCCATTCATTCATTCCACGGTGATTTTCCGTACGGAAATCGCGCGCCGCCTCGGCGGCTACCGCGCCGCGTTCGAGGCGGCGGAAGATTATGATCTCTGGTTGCGCATGTCCGAGATCACCCAGCTCGCAAATGTGGCTGATGCGCTGGTGCAATACCGCCGCCACGACACGAATGTTTCCGCAAGAAAAGCGATCCGTCAGTCTTTCTCTGTTCGCCTCGCCCAGCGAGCAACGGCCATCCGGCGGCAGACAGGACGCGATCCCGCGATCGGCATGACAACCGCACCCGATTGGCGCACGGCGGACGCCCTGGACACATTTTACGCCAAGGATGCCGTCACCTACCGATTGCTCGATCTTGCCGATCCGGAATGTTCAGCCGGGGCCAAGGACATTGACTTCTCGCCGCTGGTGGAACGGCTCTCTGAACTCAGCCATGCGGAACGACGTCTGGCCGCACTTGCCATTATCAACTATCTGCACCGAACCCCGGCGGGCGCGTTCGCGCGGACTGGTCGAACGCTTGCGCAGATGTTGTGGCGCCGGCCAGGCATGGCACTGCTCGCAGCGCGTGCGCTGTCTAATCGGTCTCGCCATGCTCCCAATATTAATGCCCCTAATATCACTGACGGGAACGCCGGCGAAGGTTCGAGTAATGTATAGGCCAGCCGCAACATCCGATCGTGTTGCCGTCATGTCCGCTCGGCGAGGGGCGGCGTGCCGACGCTATCCGACAGTCCCGGGGTACTGCTCGTCCCGCTCATGTTTGATGCGTTCCGCGAGGTCAAGCATGACCTCGGCAGCTTGCAGCCTGCCTGTATACAGGTGTTTGTTGTGCCCATACGCGATGCCGGCTTGCGAGTAAGCGGCACGGTGTGCAGGCTCGCTCATGGACCTGATGGCCTCCATGAACGGTTGGAAGTCGAAGGGTTCTTCGAGAACGATCCCGGCGCCGGCAGTCTGTACGTGCTCGGCATAGCCGCAGGCGGATGTCGTCAGCACCGGCAGGCCATTGACGAGGGCCTCCAGGATCACCGTGCCGGTGGTGTCGTATCGCGCGGGATGCATCAGGATGTCGCTGGCGGCAATTATCTGCGCAACGTCTTCCCGGTGGCCCAGCCAGATAACGCGAGACGAAATTCCCAGCCGTTGCGCCAACTCTGCATCGGCGTTCGCGACACGGTCAGTCTCGTTCAATCCGGCAATCAGCAGCCTCGCATGGGGAAAACGATGCAATGCGTGCAAAACGCGGTCGAGGCCCTTTGTCCTCGGTTGGACTCCGATGGTCAGCCAGACGCATTCGTTCCCCTGCAACCCCCATTGCGTCCGCACTTGCTCGCGGACGCCGTTAAGGCGGTATTCGGTCTTGCGCCGCTCAAAAGACAGTGTCGGCGCCAATTCGATCACGCGCTCCGGTTCGGTGTGCCACACGCCACGATATTCCAGCGCCTGCTTCTGGCTAAGCAGAATGATCTGCGTCTTTTGCCCCGGCCCAAACGAATTACCCTCCATCTTGCTGTAGGTGCGATAACGCGGGAGCAGGCGCAAATAGGGCTGTTTGATGAACCGATGTCGAAACGACCGATCGGCACAGTAAAGCACGTCCAGTCCGAGAAGCTTGTCGAAGCCGACCACCAGATCAAACGTTTTTGAGGCCTGACGCTGAAAATCGACAGCAAATTGGTATTGCCGGCCATGATTGGTCTTTGCGGAGTTCGGAAGAACAATGATGGGAATGTCGGCGTCAGTCACATCGCCGCTCAGGCGGGCCGTGTAGATGACCACGGTATGCCCGAACTGATAGATGATCCGCGCGATTTTTATACAATCGCGCTGAAGCCCGCCGCCAGGAAACAAACTGACAATCCCAATCGCAATTCGCATCTTTACACCAGAAAAGCGAGGCGACGTGCTCTCCTGCACCGCCCCTCCGGACCCGGATCAACTGCTACTTCGTCAACTCGTATTTTCTGGTCGGACCGCCTCCGCCTCGCCTCGCCATCCCTCGACCGGATGACGGTCGGCTATCTGCCGCAGGAAAGACCCGGGTGCCGGTCGCAATGTCTTGTCGATGCCGCCTCGGCGATAGATTTCATTCCACAGATGGATAAATGGCGCGGACTTCGTGCGTGCTATGATCGAGTCCGCTTGCGATGGATCGAGAAGATCGAGCGCGTCCTTCCATCCAACCGCATAGCAGCTGTCCTTCGGTTGCGCCTGGGCAATCAAACCACAGTCCCGCAACACCCTTGTGATCAAGCGTGGGCCGAGGTCACCCCATTCGGTGTGGCCGCGAATTGCCAGGACCTCTCCAAAGCATCGGATCATGACAGGATCCGCCGGCCCGAAATACAACACCGCACCATTGACAATGCCGTCGCTCTCAAGGGCGAAAAAATGATTGCATGGAGAAATCTGATTGGTCAAACATATCACGTCTGTGTCGACCCACCAGCCGCCATGAGTTGCCAACAGCTTATATCGAAAGAGATTCGAAAAAGCCGACGGCGAGTCTCTGCCCGGCCCTGTGTATTCGAAATAATCCGCCTTCGGCAACAGCTCCGCAGCATCGCGAAGTACGACCCCGTCGGGTACCTTCAAGTCGGGAGCGTAACTGTAGAGGTGGTAGCTGTGACCGTGATCGATGAAGGAGCGCATGCACACCGCCTCGTACGGCGTTATCGAATCACCCCACCAAAGTGATTGAAAAGCATGCCGTCTTGTCTCCGCCAGCGACCCCGAAATGGGTGTGGCCGGAACCGTAACCGAGCAGCGCCACGTTTCCGCCTCTTGCAATTGCGCAGTGACGTTTTGAGCGTCGGTCGGTAGACGTGGTTTCTTTACATCGAAAAATCGGGGGGAGGGCGTCATCAGGCAATTCGCCAGGTTCGATCGTTGACGCAACGAACGATGCCGCCGGCGAATGAGATGATATGTGCCTGGAGCAACGATATGTTCGTAGCCGGCACGAATGGTATCGCAATTCCATTTCCAGTCTTCGTAGCCAAATCCGGCGCTAAGGCGATTGCGAGAATACGGATGCGACAAATACGTGGTTTTTCGACTAAAGCTCAGCGACAGCCAGTAATTCGAGAAAATAAGGTACCGAGCATCAAATAAAGGGTCCCGTGACGAGATATGCTCGTAAATGTGGTCCTCGCCGCCGCCGAAAATGACGTTATACTGCGGGTGAACGATAACGCGCTCATTATCGTCGTCGGCAGCGACACGATAAGCCTCCCAAAGCCAACGCTTGGTCCAGAGGTCGTCGCCATCGAGAAATGCGACAAACTCACCGTCGGCCATTGAGACGGCGTGGTTGCGGCCGGCGCCGAGATCGCCGGCGTCGATCTCGATAATCTTCAAAAGCGGCTCATAGGGCTCCAACGCAGCGACCGTTTCGGTTGTGGGACGATCCGCTACAACGATCGTCCGGACTTCTAAACCCCGCAGGCCGGCATAAGCCGCGGCCGCCAGCGCGCTTTCAATGGTCGCCCTCGCGATCGATCCCTCATCACTGACGATGATGATGCTGGTGACCGACATGATCAAAATCCCTGCTGCCGAATATCATTCCCAGCGTCCGGCAAAATGCCTCGAAAGAGTGGCGCGTCCCGATCAATTCGGACATCGTTGCGATACGGGCGTCCCCGCGTTGTTGTTCGAATTCAAAACAGGCTTGTCTGAGGATTGCACTGAAATCGTCGGCATCGCTGGTCACCGGCACTGGCCAGCCGGTAGCTTCGCTTACAATTTCGCCGATGCCCCCCGTCACTTGCGCGATAATCGGGAGGCGATGCGCGGCCGCTTCCAGCAACACGTTCGGCAAACCGTCCCAGCGGCTGGTATAGAGAAATGCGTCGAATGTTTCGGTTTCGATTTCGTCGAAGCGCTCGAAAGGGCCATGATAATGCAAGTTCCCGGGCGGGCGCCCATTTGGAAGCTGGCCGACGCCGAAAACGTGGAAGTCGCAATCGGGGCGGCGGACCGCAATTTGCAGCAGCAGTTCCGGATTCTTTTGCCGCGTAAGACGTCCCGTCCACAACACCTGACGGCGATAGGAATTGGGTCGGCGTAGTCGTTCGAACCGAGCGCTGTCGCTCATCGACTTCGGAGCAGCAACCGGCTGATAAAGACATTTCAGCTTTGAATATTCGCTTGGAATGAGATTAAAGCGAGTGGTCAGCTCGCAGATAAAAGCGGTCTGATCTGTGATGACGAACGAAAGATCTGTAAGAGTCTCCCGGAAATATGAAGCCGCGTAACCAAGCGGCGCGTCGTTCAAGTCGCGGTCGTTGCAAAAAAGACAGCCGACGAGATTGATTTGCGACGCAAGCTGACGTCCATATTCCAGAAAACAGTCCCACATTGTCTTGGAGTTCACATTGACAATGAACTGCGGCGCGATGCCCAACAGTAACTTTGCCAAGGCGGCGACGCGCTGATCTTGCTCCAATGTGAGGGTTTCGGTCATGTCGAAGACCGGGACGTCGGGAGGAAACCACAAATCCGCCGCGGGCTCGTTGCGATATTGCTTTCGGATTTGATCGGCGGTGAAATCCAGCACGAGGACGGCAACGCTGCCGGGTCCATAGAGATGTTGCAGTGCGGCCGCCAGATTGGCAGCCACGCGCTCCGCGCCTCCGACCCTCAGCCACGGAATGCAGATCAGTATTCGGTATTTGTTGCTGAATAAGCCGTCAAACTTGCGAAAGGCCGCATAAGACTTTCGGTCATAATGGCCCGCTCTGATCAGCTTGGTATTCTTAGACCCGCTGCGGTAGAGAAATTCAATTTGAAAATCGAATCTTGCGAGATCGGCCAAGTCATCGAAGTTTTCGAGAAAACTCCAATCCTTTCCGCGAATGCTGGTCCGATCGAGCGGCTTGGCGAGGCTGTATTTCGTCCGAGTTAACAGCCGCCTGAATGCTTGCCTCGCGCGCATCGGCCTGACTTGGCTACCGGGTCGCCATGCTGATCGGGCAATAGGGTCCTTAGTCGGGGCAGCCCATATTGACCCCGAAGGAGAATGGATATTTGCGCCGCTTTGGCCGTCCTTGCAAGCTAAAACGCGGCGGCAACCGGCTGGACCCCCATGCCGTGCCGGACGTTTTCTTGTTGTATCGACGATGCGCCCACACCTGTCAGGTGTTGCGGACATTTGATCTGGGCAGAACAGCGCGGGCGTGCCCTAAGCAGTGATGCGAGGGGCATACTGGCGCCGGCCCGCCGCTACATCCGGATAGTGCGGTTATTCCATCACTTCCACAGGCGGCTGGGCCACCACGACGATCACGGCGACCTTATCAACCGGTCGTAGTAATGCCTGAAGAGCTTGTCGTGAGCGGCTGCGTAATTGTCCCATGTTAGGTTTTCAACGCTCGCCCGCAAATCCATTTTCCCTTTCATCAGCTCGTGCAAGACCCGTCGCAGGTCAGTGGCGTCACCTGTCGCAAATTCGATATGGGGAAACTCCGTGACCCAGCCCACCGGGGGGGCAATCACAGGCACACCGCAGGCCAGCGCCTCGACAACGCACATTGGACCGCCCTCGTAGAGGGACGGCACCAAAATGTAATCCATGTTGCGATAGAAATCTGGCATCTCATTCGCAGCCAACCGCTGTGCCCGGCCAAACCAGCCTTCACCGGTAAAGTGCCATTCAATGCCTGCCACGTCAGCCACGGCAGCCAATAGTTTCTCGCCCTTACGGCCGCTCGGGTAGGTTCTGCCAACGACACCGATTTTTAGCCTGGGAGTGAATTGCCCAAAGTCAACACCCGGATGAATGACGTGGACGTTACGGATGCCATTGGCGTGGATTATGTCGGCATATTTTTTCGAGTGGCAGATTGCCACGTCGACAGCGGCGCTGACCGACCTAAATCGATTTGCAAGGTTTTGATCTACTTCATCAAGGTGGGTGAACCAGGCAAATTCGAGCGGCGAAACACGCCGTTCGTACGCTCCGTAGTTCACATAGTATTGGATCGGCGCCGAAGGATCAGGCGTCGGACCGACGTCGACGTAATCAAGGCGACGTTGTAGTTCGCCCGCCAGTCGTTGCAGAATCCAGTCGACATCAACGCACATGATGCGAACGCGAAGGCTGCTGCGCTGCGGCAGACGCACAAGCCGATTGATCCCGGCTGACAAGCGCGATGGGAATTTCATCGTCAGACCCGGCCGTCCCCAAGCGCTGCCGCAAATCAGCCAGTGTTCGCCTTCGTGCGTGCTTACTCTAGCGCCCGCCTTTCGTGTTCTCAATAGATCACCACGATCATTCGTGCCGCGCGACGGCCAAGACCTTCATCGCCTGACGAGCACGGCGCGCGGAACGAATTAGGCCTCAAAATCCGACCGACTAGAACTCGTAGTTGAACATAGCAATGTCCTCCGCAAACATCCGTTCTGCGAGCTGATGTGTCTCCGTGTCGAAATAATCCTTATAGGTTCGCGAGCGTAGGGTTGTATTGAGGTGGGGCAATTGCTGGCTGGCTGTACCCATCCGATCGCAAACGCGGTCGAAATCTCGCTGCAAGCTCTCGAACCGGATCAGATCGTCGATAATAAGCCGACCGGTTTCGGGATCGCGCAGAATATCTATCTGCGGGCGTGTAAAATGCCGATAATCCGCGCCTTCGCGTGGAGGATTCCGCAGACAATCAAGGAGTTGGCGATCTCGCGTGCAACTCAAATATTTCCAGGCGGAGATGAGCCGATCAAATGGATTGCGGATCGCTGAGAACACAAAATACCCGGTATCACGCCCGGCCCAATCCGGAGACAGGACGCCGTCGTTGAATCGGTGCCATTCGGGCTTGTCCGGCGAATGCCCCAGGGCTGTTATGATTGACGTGCCAGCCACCTTCCGCTGGTGAATGAATATGCAGCGGCGCGTGTGATCGATCATGTCTCGAACCGTCTCGATGCCCCGCTAATTTTCTGGTCGGCACTATCCGATGATAGCACCATTAAAGAACAGGCCTTCAACGCCGAAAAACCTCTGGGTTTTCTGAAGAATGACTTTCGAAAGAAAACGGTTAGGGGCGGCCACATCAGCCTTTCGGGTGGTCCTGCGCGCCAAGGGAAGCCTGCCGAATTGGGCGCGGTCGGCTCCGCCGTGCCTGCCTTGCGGACGGGCCAGAAATAGCCGTATCGTTAATGGTCGAAACGAGACCGGGAAGCACCTCGAAAATCCAGGCTGGTAAGTCCAGGATTGTCGATGCCTCTCACGAGGAGACCGACCGATGCACCAGGCGACTCCCAGTTCAGTGGAAATTGGGCACTCAGCGTGAGATATCGCTGGGGAAGCATTATTTTCATCGGTCTCATAACCGTATCGGCGGTGATTTTTTGTCCGATTTATCTCTGGCAGCGCGGTTTGACGCGCCCGGACGTCGCCTTCTTCGCATTTTATACTCTGGCCAGCGCCTTCTCCATCACCCTCGGCTATCATCGCCTTTTTTCCCACGCGGCCTTCAAAGCAGCATGGCCGATTCGCCTGTTTGTGCTTTTTTTTGGCGGAGCGGCGTTTGAGCAGTCAGCGATGCGCTGGTCGTCACTGCATCGTCTGCATCACCGTTACACCGATACGGACCGCGATCCGTACAATATCAAGCGCGGCTTTTTTTACGCGCATGTCGGATGGGTTCTCATCAAAAAACCGCCTTACGATTATTCGAACGTCCGCGACCTCGCCAGGGATCCGATGGTCGTCCATCAGGACCAGCACTACAAACTGTGGTCGCAGCTGTCCGGCCTGGTCATCCCGCTTCTGATCGGGGCATGGATCGGAGGATGGATGTACGCGCTGTTAGTACCGGTCGCCGCCCGGATTTTTATCGTCTTGAATGCCGCATTTTTCATCAATTCGGTGGCGCATACGTTCGGCCAGCGCGCGTTTGATCCGGGTTCGTCCGCACGCGACCATTGGCTTGCAGTGATCCTCACCAATGGCGAGGGATTCCACAATTTTCATCATCGATTTCCGCGCGACTATCGCAACGGCGTTCGTTGGTATCACTGGGACCCGACGAAGTGGCTGATCTGGCTTTTTTCGCGAGTCGGGCTGACGTCGCAGCTTAACAGGGCGTCCGCCGAAGCGATTCTCCGGGCCGCAAATGGTAACTAAAGCCGAGGGTTTAGACCATCTTGCTGCAAGTCTTCGCCGGTACCCGACCACGGCGGCTCAGAGTGGGAGGGGAAGAGTCCGCTGGCTGTCGCGAACCATCATGGAGCGCACCGGTACCATTTGCCATTATAGCCGCAGCTGCCAGCATTGTGACCAGCCTAGACCTGCCCTGCCGTGATCCTGAAGCGATTCCACGCCGCGCCGAAACGTTGCAAGAGCGTATAGAGCCTCGCAAAGTCGCCGGGGGAACCGCCACGACGGAAGGGATGGAATAGCGGAAGCTCCCTGTGTTAGTCTGTCGGTGTGACGCTCCGACTTACCATAGCAGATTGCTGGCAGCCCTCGCCGTTCTTGGCTTGCTGGCTGCACCGCTCGCGGCCCCGGCGTTGGCTATGACCATGCCGGGAGCGGTGCACGCAATGGCCAGTGAATCCTCAGCGCAACTGCATTCTGAGATGGTGCTGCCTGACGGTATGCCGTGTTGCCCCGAGAAGGCACCCGTCTCCGATTGTTCCAAGGACTGTCCATTGATGGCGCTGTGCCTTTTGGGAATCGTACTGAATTTGCCCGCTGGTGCGGCGCTGTTGTTGCCTGTCGGACAAACGAGTTTGATGTTCCCGCCGAGCGATACGGCCCTCACAAGCCTCGGTTACGCCCCGCCGCCAAGGCCTCCCAAAACCTAACGCTCAATCCCGGCACTTAACGCCTGCCGGTCACAGCCGCATGCCTTGTTGGGCGCGGCTGATCCGTTGCTGTGCCCAGGGCACTCCGCCCAGCCAGCGAACCGTGAGCTTTGGGAGACGGAAGATGGGTGTGTCGAGGAAAATGCGCGGCGCGTTTGCGGCGTTGGTGAGCGTGTTTTGGATGACGGCAGCACCGCATGCGCTGGCCGACGTAAAAGATTACCAGTTCGAGTTGATTCAAAGCGACGTCAAATCGGGCGGTGAAGTCACGGTTTCCGTGCGCCTTATTAACAAAAAGACCGGCAAGCCGGTGCCGGATGCGGTGATCTTCGCGAAGCGCATCGACATGGCGCCCGACGGCATGGCCGAGATGAAGGAGCCTATCGAGGAAATCGCATCCACTGAGCCAGGCGTCTATCGCTTCAAGACCAATATTCCGATGGCGGGACGCTGGCAGTTATCGCTTGGAGCCAAAATTCAGGGTGAAGCCGGCACCGTCGAGAGCAAACTTGTTGTGAAAGCAACGCCGTAATGGATGACCGGCCCACGGCTTTGCATCCGATCGACGGCCTCTCACCTCGACCGTCTTCCGGAAAAGCGCTTTCGGTTGCGGCCGCGCTCCTCGTGGGCGCGGCCGGAGCGGCGATCGGTTTCCATGTCGGCCGCGGCAATCAAGCGTTACCGGATTGGGTGCCATCCAGCATCAGCAAGATGCTCGATGGCGCGCCAGCCGTTCAACGAGTCCCATCGCCAACGGGACCTGTGGTCTACTACCGCGATCCGGACGGCAAGCCATTTTATTCAGCGTCGCCAAAGAGCACGGCGGACGGCCGGCCGTTTTTGGCCGTCCATGCCAATGAAGACAGCAATTTTGACGTTCCTGCCCAAGAGAGTAAGCGCATTCTCTATTACCGAAACCCAATGGGTCTGCCCGATACGTCGCCGGTCCCAAAGAAGGACTCGATGGGCATGGACTATCTGCCCGTTTATGAGGGAGAGGCCGCAGACGATACCGTCGTAAAACTCTCGCCCGGTAAGATACAACGAACTGGGGTGCGCTCCGAGCCCGCGGCTCGTCGGCCTATAGCTCACTTGTTACACCTTCCGGGCACGGTCAAGCTCGATGAACGTCGCATCACAGTTGTGTCGATGCGCGCGGACTCGTTCATCGAACACGTAGAAAACATAACAACGGGCGACCACGTTAAAAAAGGCCAGCGCCTGCTCGAACTATTTTCGCCGGATGTAAATGCTGCGGCTGCTCAGCTCATTGCCAATCCAGGCCTGGAAGGCTCGCGACGTAGACTCGAGAACCTTAATGTGCCGGCCAACGTCATTGCAGACATGGAGCACACCCGCAAGGTTCCGCTCACTATCGTGTGGTCGGCCCCGCGAGACGGGGTTGTGCTTGAGCGTAATGCCACGGAAGGCATGAAAGCTTCGTCCGGCCAAGTGTTGTTCCGGATCGCCGACATTTCAACAATCTGGGTGTTGGCCGACGTGCCTGAACAGGAAATGGCAGGCATAAAGCCGGGTCAAGCGGTCGCGATTCGCGCACAAAGTATTCCAGGTCGAACCTTCCCAGGGCAAGTCGCCTTGATCTATCCCCAGCTCAACGCGGACACACGCACTGTCAGAGTGCGAATCGAGCTCAGCAACAAAGATGAGGCGCTTCTGCCCGAGATGTATACAGATGTTGATATTGAGATTGGGTCAGGCGCCCCGGTCCTCACCGTCCCTGAAAGCGCATTGATTGATACCGGCACAAGACAGGTAGTTATCCTAGACAAGGGAGACGGACGCTTTGAACCGCGTGAGGTTAGCGTCGGTACGCGTGGCAATAACCTCGTTGAGATTCGCTCGGGGATCGGCGAAGGCGATCAGGTCGTCGTTTCTGCGAATTTTCTGATTGATGCCGAAAGTAACCTGAAGGCTGCGTTGCAGGGCCTAAATTCGTCGGAAGGCGCGCGATGATACCTCGCCTCATCGATTGGTCCGCGCGCAACATTATGTTGATCATGATCGGAACGGTATTCGCGGTCGCCGCAGGGCTTTACGCACTGCGGACGCTTCCGCTTGACGCTATTCCTGACCTTTCCGATGTGCAGGTGATCGTCTTGACGGACTACCCCGGTCAGGCGCCACAGGTCGTTGAGGATCAAGTTACCTATCCGCTCACTACGGCAATGCTGACTGTACCGAAATCCAAGGTGGTGCGCGGTTTCTCGTTTTTCGGAGTTTCGTTCGTCTACGTAATTTTCGACGACGGCACAGACCCCTATTGGGCCCGTAGCCGCGTACTGGAATATCTCAACTCGGCCGCCCGCCGGCTTCCCGCGGGCGTAACACCAAGCCTGGGGCCCGACGCAACCGGTGTTGGTTGGGTCTACCAATATGCCATTCTCGCAAAAAACAGAACGCTCGCGGAGCTGCGCTCGTTGCAGGACTGGAAGGTGCGATATGCCGTTTCCAAGGCGGAAGGCGTTGCCGAGGTCGCTAGCGTCGGCGGATTTGTCAAACAGTACAATGTCGTCGTCGACCCACGGCGGCTTCGGGCTCAAGGTCTTTCCATCGCCCAGGTTCGCGAAGCTATTCGGACCAGCAATATGGACGTTGGCGGCCGAACGATCGAACTGTCGGAGTTTGAGTTTATAGTGAGGGGCCGAGGCTATCTCAGAAATATTGATGACATCGGGGACATCGTTCTCAAGACCGACCAAGGAACGTCGCTGCGTATTCGTGACGTAGCGCGAGTCGAACTAGGCCCGGACGAGAGGCGGGGTATTACTGAGCTCAACGGCGAAGGCGAGGTCGTCAGCGGAATAGCCCTGCAGCGATTTGGCGCAAACGCCCTTACGGTCATCGACAATGTCAAGGCCAAGCTTAAAGAGATCGCTCCCAGTTTGCCCAAGGGGGTCGAAATTGTTCCGGTTTATGACCGCTCCGAATTGATCAAAGCGGCGATCACAACCCTGAAAAGCACGTTGATTGAAGAAAGCACCATCGTGGCGCTCGTATGTGTGCTGTTTCTCCTGCACGTCCGGAGCGCATTGGTGGCCATTCTGATGCTGCCGGTCGGGATATTGATGGCGTTTGCTGCGATGAAATTCATCGGGCTCGGGTCAAACATCATGAGTCTAGGCGGCATTGCCATCGCGATTGGCGCCATGATCGACGCCGCGATCGTGATGATCGAAAATGTCCACAAACGTCTTGAACGGGCCGAACCGGGCAAGTCCCGAGTTCGAATACTGATCGGAGCTGCGAGCGAAGTCGGGCCGGCATTGTTTTTTAGTCTGCTCGTAATAACCGTATCATTCCTTCCGATCTTTACACTTGAAGCTCAGGAAGGGCGGCTATTCGGCCCGCTCGCCTACACCAAGACCTTTTCTATGGCGGCCGCAGCGCTTCTGTCCATCACGCTCGTACCCGCGCTCATGATCATCTTTATACGGGGACGCATCATCCCGGAGCACAGAAATCCCCTCAACCGCTTTTTGATTTGGGTTTACCGGCCAATTATCCGCAACGTCCTTCAGGCCAAGACGCTGACGATCGTACTCGCATTGGCGGCAATGGCCGTCACAGTGTGGCCGGCCCGGCAGCTTGGTTCGGAGTTCATGCCCGATTTGAATGAAGGCACATTGTTGTACATGCCCACCACTTTGCCCGGCATTTCGATCACCAAGGCAGCCGAACTCCTTCAGAGGCAAGACCAGATCATAAAGTCCTTTCCAGAAGTGGCTTCCGTCTACGGCAAGGCCGGTCGGGCGGACACGGCCACCGATCCCGCGCCTATGGAGATGTTCGAGACGGTTATCAACCTGAAGTCGAAGTCCGAGTGGAGGTCCGGCATGACGCTTGAGCGCCTGAGGGCCGCGATGGATAAAGCGCTTCAATTTCCCGGCGTTTCGAATGCCTGGACCATGCCGATTCGTGCTCGCATCGACATGCTTTCGACGGGAATTCGCACGCCGGTCGGGGTGAAGGTTTTCGGCACCGATTTGGCAGAGATGGAGAAGGTGGCGCGCGAGGTGGAAGCCGTTTTGCGCGCGGTGCCCGGCACTTCCAGCGCATACGCCGAAAGAGCGATCGGCGGATATTACCTTGAGATCATTCCAAACCGAGAAACATTGGGCCGCTACGGCCTCAGTATGGCCGATGTCCAAGAGGTCGTCGGGATGGCGCTCGGCGGCGAGACAGCCACAACGACGGTAGAAGGCCGAGAGCGTTACACCGTCAACGTGAGGTACCCGCGCTCACTTCGCTCCGATCCCATGGCAATTGCGACCGATGTTCAAGTGCCGATGGCAAATGGTGGATCAGTTCCGCTCGGCGAGGTCGCGCAAGTAAAGCTTACGCGTGGCCCGACCTCGATCCGCACCGAAAATGGGCGGCTTGCGATCTACATCTATGTCGACATCGCCGGACGTGACCTCGGTGGCTACGTCGCGGAGGCAAGCAGGGCCGTAGCCGACGAGGTAAAGTTTCCCGAGGGGACCTACGTCACCTGGAGCGGTCAATTCGAGTATCTGCAGCGCGCGGAGGCTCGCCTTAAAATCGTCGTCCCCTTCACGCTTCTGATCATTTTTCTTTTGCTCTTTCTGAATTTCCGCCGGCTGACCGAGACCCTGATCGTCATGCTTTCACTGCCGTTCGCGCTGGTTGGCGGAATCTGGCTGATGTGGTGGCTGGGCTTCAACATGTCGGTGGCCGTTGCGGTCGGCTTCATTGCGCTAGCTGGCGTCGCTGCCGAGACCGGAGTCGTGATGTTGATTTACCTCGATCAAGCGATGAAAGAGGTGAAGGCGTTGCGAGCGGCCCAAGGCCGTGTATTCACGCGCGCCGACCTTTACCAGGCCATTATGATCGGAGCGGTCGAGCGCGTCCGTCCGAAGATGATGACTGTAGTTGCCATCATGGCCGGACTGCTGCCGATTCTATGGAGCAGCGGCACCGGATCGGAGGTCATGCAGCGGATTGCTGTTCCGATGATCGGCGGCATGGTGTCTTCGACTATCCTGACGCTTGTTGTTATCCCGGCTGTCTACGGCATCGTGAACAGCTTCAAAGTTCCAGCACAAGAGAAGACCCTGCACCATTCAGAACAAAAGTCCGTAGTCAGTGTGAGCTCATGAGCTTTTACCGGGATCATATTCTTCCTCGTCTAATCCATCTTGCGATGCGTCAGCACAACCTTGCAGCGTACCGCAATCGTGTGATTCCTGCTGCGGAAGGCTGCGTCCTGGAAATCGGCATCGGTTCAGGGCTCAATCTGCCCTTCTACACGGACCAGGCAGAGCTTGTGATCGGCCTCGACCCTTCGCCGAAGCTGCTCGCGATGGCACGCGGCACACGTCGTCAGGATGCCGGCCAGGTGGACTTCGTGGAAGGAACGGCGGAGGCGATACCGATCGAAGACAGCACCATCGACACCGTGGTTTCGACTTGGTCTTTGTGCAGCATTCCGGACGCTGCACGTTCACTCGTCGAAATGCGTCGGGTGCTCAAACCGAGTGGTCGGCTCCTGTTCGTAGAACATGGCCGTTCTACCGATCCCAACGTTCGATGGTGGCAGGATCGCCTCACGCCGGCTTGGAAACGTATCGGCGGCGGCTGCCATCTCAATCGCGCGATTGGCGCGTTGATTGAGGGTGCGGGCTTCCGATTCGAGCGCATTGAGACAGGTTACATGCGCGGCCCAAGACCGATGACCTTCATGTACGAGGGTAGCGCTCGCCCGCGCTAACCATGTGTGCATGGGATGGGCGACCGGCTTACCGATGGAGATAATGATGCGCTGGCTCCTTCTATTGACGTTCCTGACCCTCGATGTGTCGGCTGGTCTTTCGCCAACCCTTGCAGAACAGGGCAATGCTAACAATGGCCAGCGTATCTTCGGCACTTGTGCCGCATGCCATTCATTGCAGCCGAACCGAAGCATGACCGGACCAAGCCTGGCAAACCTTTGGAACCGTAAAGCCGGAAGTTTGACCAGCTTTCCACGTTACTCCTCCGCTCTAAAATCTTCGGCAATCGTTTGGAATGACGAGACCCTGAACGACTGGATCAAGGATCCGCAACATCTAATTCCGGGAAACGAGATGACTTTTCCCGGCATCAAGAATGATCAACGGCGTGCGGACGTGCTGGCATTTCTTAAAGAAGCGACCCAGGCAGGACATGCGCCACTTCAATCAGCTCAAAATGGCCAAATGGGGGGAATAATGGGGGGCGGCGGAATGACGGGCGGGACCGACCTTGATCTGAAAGCTGTTGGTCCCGAACATCGTGTGCAAGCCATTAGCTATTGCCACGATACTTTCCGTGTGACCACAGCCGACGGTCACACCCGCGCATTTTGGCAGCGCAATCTTCGACTCATGGTCGACAGCAGCGATAAGGGTCCGGAAAAAGGCGCGCCCGCAATCGTCGGTGCAGGGATGATGGGTGACCGTGCCGACGCGATCTTCGCCTCGCCACAGGAGATCAGCGGGTTCATCAAGCAGGACTGCTCGTGAGCGCAGTGATGGAAATATCGCTGTTGACCTGCCCCAAATGCGGCCACCGCTCCTCCGAGCGGATGTCGTTCGACGCCTGTGTGTTTTTCTACGAGTGCACAGGCTGCGGCACAAGAGTCAGGCCGCTGCCGGGTCTCCTAGGTGAACGCTTTCGTCAGTGCCAAATCAGTGCCAAGGCCAAAATGCGAAATCACCTAAGTATTTGATTTTATTGGTGGAGCCAGGCGGAGTCGAACCGCCGACCTCTTGAATGCCATTCAAGCGCTCTCCCAACTGAGCTATGGCCCCTTTAGGGATCAGTTATCAGCAGACAGGGATCAGTAATCGGTGGTCACGCACAAGGCAACGACCAAGCTGGCGGTCTCGCCTGAGACCTGATGCCTGCCCCTGATGCCTGAACTATCGTTCCTCCTCGTTCTCCCGATCGCCACCGATGATATCGGTCACGTCGGTGTCTTCTTCCTCCTGTTCCTCGATGAACGCGGCGTCGTCCATGCCCTCGTCGTCGATCGCGACTTCTTCCTCCTCGATCTCGGCCTCGGCCGGCTTCTTCGCCGAGCCGCCGGACGCCTCGGCGTCGGCCTCTTCGAGCGAGACGAATTCCGCATCGGCGGGCTCTGGCGTGGCGATCTCCTCGACCGGAGCGGCGGCGGCCCGGGCAGCGGCGGCCGCCGCGGGTTCCGAACGCGCGCGCGGTAGCGGCTCGACCGGGACGACCTTGCCGGTATAGGGCGAGATCACCGGATCCTTGCTGAGGTCGTAAAACTTGCGGCCTGTTTCGGGGCAGATGCGCTTGGTGCCAAGTTCGGGCTTCGCCATGAGGTCAGTAACCCTGAATAGTGATCTGGATGCGTTCGCTTCCTGCCGCCGCAGCCATGCGGTGCGGCGCGATACGCTTTGGGGGGTTCACTTGGCGAGCCCGGCCGCGCCTGTCAATAGCGTTCGCGGGCTTTCTCGATGCGGGGTCTCGGGCGCGGCGCCACAGCGCGTCCAGACACGCGTAAAGCGCTTATGGGCACTGCGCCGCATCCGGGAAACGTTCGGAAGCGCGACGTAGCGGGGCTATCGTGCTAGAAGCCGCGCCGGATCGAGCCCGCGCCTGGATTTACGCCATGTCTGAACATCGAACCCCGCTGACGGCCCGGCGCAACGGCCCGCTGAAAGGCCGCGCCCGGGTGCCGGGCGATAAATCGATCTCAATCCGTGCGCTGATTCTTGGGTCCCTCACCGTCGGCGAGACACGGATCGGGGGCCTGCTGGAAGGCGAGGACGTGCTCAATACCGCACAGACGCTGCGAATGCTTGGCGCACAGCTTGAACAGCGGGGCGGCGGCGGGTGGCGCATCCGCGGCGTCGGTGTCGCCGGTTTCGCCGCACCGGCCCAGACGCTGGACTTCGGCAATTCCGGCACCGGCTGCCGGCTCATGCTCGGCGCGGTCGCCGGCTGCCCGATCACGGCGGTGTTCGACGGCGATGCATCGCTGCGCAAGCGCCCAATGCGGCGTATCCTCGACCCGCTGGAGCGGATCGGTGCGCGCACGATTGCCTCCACCGACGGTCGGTTGCCGCTGACTTTGGCGGGTGCCCGCGACCCGATTCCGATCGTCTTCGAGCCACAGGTCGCGTCGGCGCAGCTTAAATCGGCGGCGCTGCTCGCCGGGCTCTCGGCGCCTGGGGAGACGGTGGTGATCGAGCGCGAGGCGACGCGTGATCATACCGAAAAGATGTTGAAGCATTTCGGCGCACAGGTTCGCGTCGAGGCGGTGGGCGAGGGCGCGGCCGGCCGCCGCATTACGCTCACCGGCCAGCCCGAGCTTGTGCCGGCGCCGATCGTGGTGCCGGCCGATCCGTCCTCGGCGGCATTCCCGCTGGTCGCCGCGCTGATCACGGCGGGGTCCGATGTGGTGCTCGAGGGCGTGATGATGAATCCATTGCGCGTCGGCCTGTTGACCACGCTAGCCGAGATGGGCGCAGCGGTCGAGCGGGTCGGCGTGCGCAACGAAGGCGGCGAGGAGGTTGCCGATCTGCGCGTGCGAAGCGGCGGGCTGCGCGGCGTCACAGTGCCGCCTGAACGCGCGCCGTCGATGATCGATGAATATCCGGTGCTCGCGGTCGCTGCGGCGTTTGCCGAGGGAGAGACGGTCATGCGGGGCTTAAAGGAATTGCGGGTGAAGGAATCCGACCGGCTCGCCGCCACCGCCGCGCTCTTGCGCAACAACGGCGTTGAGGTCGACATCGACGGTGACGATCTGATCGTGCAGGGCAGGGGCCGCGCGCCGGGCGGGGGGCTGGTCACCACCCACATGGATCATCGCATCGCCATGTCGGCTCTGATCATGGGGATCGCCAGCGAAAAGCCGGTCAAGATCGACGACGGCGCGTTCATCGCCACGAGCTTCCCCGGCTTCGTCGAACTGATGCGGAGCCTGGGTGCGGAGCTGGCATGATCATCGCCATCGACGGACCGGCGGCTTCGGGCAAAGGCACCATCGCGCGGCAGATCGCGCAGATTTATGGGCTGCATCACCTCGACACCGGACTTCTCTATCGCGCCGTCGCGAAGGCGATGCTCGACGCAGGGTATGCCCCTGACGATGCCGAACGTGCGATCGCCGCGGCGGCGGCGCTCGATCCAAAAAAATTCGACGAAAGCGCGCTGAAAACCCAAAAAATTACCGAAGCGTCCTCGGTCGTGGCGGCGATCCCGCAGGTGCGCGAAGCGCTGATGAATTATCAGCGCGCCTTCGCGGTGCAGCCGCCAGGCGCGGTACTCGATGGCCGCGACATCGGTACCGTCATCGCGCCCGGCGCCGACGTAAAGCTGTTCGTGGTCGCGACGCCGGAGGTGCGGGCCAAGCGCCGGGTGCTGGAGCTGCACGGCCGGGGCGAGGCGGCCGACGAGGCAGAGGTGCTGGCCGACCTGCGCCGCCGCGACGAGCGCGATTCCCGGCGTACCGCGGCCCCGCTGGTGCAGGCGCCCGACGCGCACTTGCTCGACACCACGCATTTGAGCGTGGACGCGGCACTCCGCGCCGCTATCAAGATGATTGAGGATGTGCGAACCCGCCGCAAGCGCGGGTGAACACCCAGAGCAGACCCGAGCGATCATGGCGAACGATCATGGCGAGCGATCATGGCAAGTCAGCGCGACTACTATTTCCCCAACACTGAACCGCTAGCGGCTGACGAGATGCGCGTTATCGCGCTCGGCACGGGCCGCCCGTTTGTGCGTCGCGGCCAGGCCAATTGCTCCTGGCTGATCGAACTCGGCAACGGCGACAAGTTCATCATGGATTTTGGCTCGGGATCGCAGACGAATTTCACGGCGCTTGAAATTCCGCACCAGGACATCACCGCCTATTTCGCCACGCATTTGCATGCCGATCATGTCGGCGACTTCGCCCAAGTTTGGATCGGCAGCTGGACCGGCGGACGGGTCAAGCCGCTTGTGCTGTACGGTCCATCGGGCGCCGAGCCGAAATATGGCACCGAGCATTTCGTGCACAAGCAGATGGAGTCGCTCGCGTGGGACACCGACACGCGGCTCGGCCTCCTGCCCGATGCCGGCGCCGAGGTCGAAGTCCACGAATTCGATTTCCGCAAGACCGGCGTCGTCTACGAGCATAACGGCGTCGTCATCAAAAGCTTCCCGGCGATCCACATCTATGACGGTCCCGTGAGTTATCGGCTGGAATGGAATGGTCTGTGCTTCGTGTTCTCCGGCGATACGACGCCAAGCCGTTTCTTCGTCGACAACGCGCAGGGCGCCGATCTGTTGATCCACGAATGCTTCAATACGGTGAAGCAGCTTGTCGAGCGCTCGGGTTATCCGGAAAAGAGCGCGATCGGCATCGGCACCATGGCACATACTGCGCCGGAGGAATGCGGCAAGGTTTTGCAGATGGTAAAGCCGCGCCAGGCGGTGGTGTTCCACTTTTTCAACGACTTCGACACGGCGCCCGAAATTGAAAATGACATTCGCAAGCACTATGCGGGTCCGCTCGCTCTGGCGCAGGATCTGATGGTGTTCAATGTCACCCGTGCGGCGATCCGGACGCGCCTCGCGGTCACGCCTTCGCTGGTCTGGCCGAACAAGGAACGCCACGATGAATTTCGGGCCGCGCCCCGCGGGCAAAGGCCAACGATGTCGCGCTGGCTCGCCGACAAGCAATTGTTTCCGAAATTCTAGCGAGAGGGATCATGGGTCAGTTCACACGGCGAACGGCGCTGGCTGCGCCTTTGCTCGGCGCGTTGGCCGCGCGGCGAGCCCGCGCGGCGGTCCATTTCGATCGTCCCATCCGCGTGGTCAGCCCTTACGCCGCCGGCGGGGTCGGCGAGAACATCATGCATCTCCTGGCGGTCAGCATGGAGCCGCAACTCGGTCAAAAGCTGATTGTGGAGGCGCGGCCCGGCGCCTCCGGGAATCTCGGCACCGAGGAGGTCGCGCGCGCGACGCCGGACGGCAGCACGCTGCTCATCGGCGCGGCCAATAATTTCGTCATCAATCAGTTCGTAATGAAGATGACGTTCGACCCTCTGACCGCGCTGGCGCCGGTCGCCAAAGCCGCAGAGGTACCGCTGGTGCTGTTTTCCAATCCAGCGGTACCGGCGCGGACGCTCAAGGAATTCATTGCCTATGCCAGGGGCAATCCCGGGAAGGTGAATTATGGCGTACCGGGTCTCGGCACCGTCAATCACCTGATGATGGAAAGGCTCAAGCAGACCACCGATACGCAAATCACCTGCATTCCGTATCGGGGCTCGCCGCCGGCGGTGCTGGCGCTTCTTAAGAACGAAATCCAGGTCTTTCCGATCGGTCTCGCGGCAGTGGGCACGAGCTTCGGCGAAGGCAAGCTGACGGCGCTCGCGGTGGCGACGCAGGAGCGTGTGCCGATGCTGCCGAATGTGCCGACCATCGCGGAGTCGGGTTACCCGGGCTTTGTGGCCTCGAATTGGTTCGGTGTGGCCGCGCCGGCCGGCACGCCCGATCCCGTCCTCGATGGGCTTTCGGGAGCGGTCGCCCGCGCGCAGCAGACTGATCTGGTCAGGGAGCGGTTTACCAAGCTTGGCATGCTGGTGCCGACGGCTTCGCGCACGCAGTTCGCGGCAAGCCTCAACGCCGAGGCCGCATTCTGGCGTGAGACGGTGCGCCGCGGGAACATTTCGATCGAGTAGCGGCTCTGCCGGACGGACTTGCCCGAAGCCGCCGCACCGGCTATATCGGCCCAGTTCCGGGCCGCCGTCGATATCATCGAAGCCGTCCGAACGGGCCGAAAGCGCAGCTAACCGCGCTTTCGTCACTGGAGGTTAGCCCGTTCGCTTCGCATGTAAGGCGCCCGACCGCAGTTTTGTCCCGATCGTCTGGCACTGGCCCCAACCGCTGGCATAACCGGCGGCTGTCGCACATTCGGGATCATTTTCATTTTCACGGGGCTCGGAGTGTTCATGGCTCAAGTCGCTATCGCCGCGCCGACGCGCGAAGATTTCGCCAGTATGATCGAGGAGTCATTTGGCGATGGTCACCTGCAGGAAGGTTCGGTCGTCAAGGGGACGGTCGTCGGCATCGAAAAGGATGTCGCCGTCATCGACGTCGGGTTGAAAACCGAGGGCCGGGTGGCTTTGCGCGAATTCTCCGGGCCGGGCCGGGACGGCGAAATCAAGTTGGGCGACACCGTCGAGGTCTATCTGGAGCGGGTCGAGAACGCACTCGGCGAAGCCGTGCTGTCGCGCGACAAGGCGCGGCGCGAGGAGAGCTGGGGCAAGCTCGAAAAGGCGTTCCAGAATAACGAGAAGGTCCAGGGCGTCATCTTCAATCAGGTCAAGGGTGGCTTCACCGTCGATCTCGACGGCGCGGTCGCGTTCCTGCCGCGGTCGCAGGTCGACATCAGGCCGATCCGCGACGTCTCCCCGTTGATGAACAATCAGCAGCCGTTCCAGATCCTGAAAATGGATCGCCGCCGCGGCAATATCGTGGTGTCACGCCGCACCGTGCTGGAAGAAACCCGCGCCGAGCAGCGCCAGGAGCTGGTGCAGAACCTCGAAGAGGGTCAGGTCATCGACGGCGTGGTCAAGAACATCACCGATTACGGTGCGTTCGTCGATCTCGGCGGCATCGACGGGCTCTTGCACGTCACCGACATCGCCTGGCGGCGCGTCAATCACCCCACCGAGGTGCTCAATATCGGCCAGCAGGTGAAGGTCAAGATCATCAAGATCAATCACGAGACCCACCGCATCTCGCTCGGCATGAAGCAACTGCTCGACGATCCGTGGCAGGGCATCGAGGCCAAATATCCGGTCAGCGCCAAGTTCAAGGGCCGCGTCACCAACATCACGGACTACGGCGCGTTCGTGGAACTCGAACCCGGCATCGAGGGTCTGATCCACGTCTCCGAAATGTCGTGGACCAAAAAGAACGTGCATCCCGGCAAGATCGTCTCCACTTCGCAAGAAGTCGAGGTGCAGGTGCTCGAGGTCGATCCGGTCAAGCGGCGCATCTCGCTTGGCTTGAAGCAGACCATGCGCAATCCCTGGGAGGTGTTCGTCGAGAAATATCCGCCCGGCACAGAGGTCGAAGGCGAGGTCAAGAACAAGACCGAGTTCGGCCTGTTCCTCGGGCTCGACGGCGACGTCGACGGCATGGTGCATCTGTCCGATCTCGACTGGAAACGGCCGGGCGAACAGGTCATCGAGGAATACAAGAAGGGCGACAAGGTCAACGCACAAGTGCTCGACGTCGATGTTGAGAAGGAGCGCATCTCGCTCGGCATCAAGCAACTGGCGGACGGCGGCGCGGTGTCCCCGGAAGTGGCGGGCGAGCTGAAAAAAGGCGCGGTCATTACCTGCGAGGTGGTCGACGTCAAGGAAGGCGGCATCGACGTCAAGGTCGTCGGTACCGAATTCACGACCTTCATCCGCCGGGCCGAACTGGCGCGGGATCGCTCCGAACAGCGGCCCGATCGCTTCGCCGTCGGTCAGAAGGTCGATGCCCGTGTGGTCCAGTTCGATCGCCGCACCCAGAAAGCCACCGTCTCGATCAAGGCGCTGGAAGTCGCTGAGGAGAAGGAGGCGATTGCCCAGTACGGCTCGTCGGATTCCGGCGCAACGCTCGGTGATATCTTGGGCACTGCGCTGCGCCGCAAGGGCGAAGAGGCGGAGAAGGAAGAAGAAGGCAGCGAGTGAGTCTGCTTCCGCTCGTCCCCGCGAAAGCGGGGACCCAGTTCTTTCCGCTGGATTCCCATTTTCGCGGGAATGGGCGGAGCAACTAAGGACTGACACCGATGTCGCTTGATGCCGATCTGATCGTCGACCGCCGCCGCATGCGGCGCAAGCTCACCTTCTGGCGCGTGGTCGCCATCGTCGTGATCGTGCTGGCGATCGGCGCCATGATGGCGTCGGTCAGCAGGCGCGGCTTCGTCAGCGGTTCCTATATCGCACGCGTCACCATTACGGGACTTATCCGTGACGACGAGGAACGCGTGCGCCAGCTCGACAGGCTCGCCGATTCTTCGGCGGTGAAGGCGGTGATCCTGCACGTCGATTCGCCCGGCGGCACCACCGCCGGATCCGAGCAACTGTACGATGCGCTGGGCCGCGTGCGCGCCAAGAAGCCGATCGCCGTGGTAGTCGACAGCATGGCGGCTTCCGGCGCCTACATTACGGCGATCTCCGGCGATTACATTGTCGCCAAGCAAACCTCGCTGGTCGGCTCAATCGGCGTGCTGTTCGAGTACCCGAACTTCACCGATCTGCTTGGCAAGATCGGCGTCAAGGTCGAGTCGATCAAATCGACCCCCCTGAAGGCGGCGCCGAACGGCTTCGAACCCACCAGTCCGGAAGCACGCGCGGCGATCCAGGCGATCATTCTGGACTCCTACGCCTGGTTCAAAGGCTTGGTGCAGGATCGCCGGCATATGACCGACGCACAGCTTGCCGCGATCGACGACGGCCGCGTCTTTACCGGTCATCAGGGCGTCGGCCTCAAGCTGATCGACGCGCTCGGCGGCGAGCGGACGGCCAAAGCCTGGCTGGTGAAAGACAAGAAGATCGCCGCCAGCCTGCCGGTGCGTGACTATAGCCTGCACAGCCGTCTCGACGATCTGCCGTTCCTGCACGCCGCCGCGGTGGCGGCGCTCAACGCGTTCGGCCTCGATGGGCTGGCCCGCCAGTTTGCCGGGCTGGATGGCACGGGCACGCTCAGCCGCTTCAACCTTGACGGTCTGTTGGCGCTTTGGCAACCTCCCGCCACGGACAACTGAAACGAAGACGTCAGCGTTCGCGGACGGTCAAAGGCGGGCCAACATGATCAAGTCGGAACTCGTCCAGAAAATTTCCGATCAGAATCCGCATCTCTATCAGCGTGATGTCGAGAACATCGTCAACGCGATCCTCGGCGAGGTCATCGCCGCCATGGCGCGCGGCGATCGTGTCGAGCTGCGCGGTTTCGGCGCATTTTCGGTGAAGGAGCGTCCGGCGCGCACGGGGCGCAACCCGCGCACCGGCGCCCATGTCTCCGTCGATGAGAAGTGCGTGCCGTTCTTCAAGACCGGCAAGGAAATGCGCGAGCGGCTCAATCGTATCGGCGAGGTCGCCGGTTAATTCCGCTCGTCCCCCGCGACGGCGGCGACCCAGCGCTTATATCTGGATTCCCGCAAGCGGAGTGAATTGGAGCAATACTTGCTGCGCAAACTTATCGCGGTGCTGATACTGGTGCCGCTCGCGATCATCCTCATCGCTTTCGCCGTGGCCAACCGCCAACCCGTGATGCTGTCGCTCGATCCTTTCAGCCCGAGTGCGCCCGCTGCGGCGTTGACGCTGCCGCTGTTCGTGATCGTCCTCGCAGCGCTCATCACGGGCGTGATCGTCGGCGGACTTGCGGTACGGCTCGGGCACGGCCGCTGGCGCAGAGTGGCGCGACGGCTAGAGCGCGAGACGGCCGAACTGCGCGCGAGACTCGATGCGCTGGTGGACAAGGCGGCCGAACCAAGCATCGTGCCGCGCCAACAGGAGCCGCCGCCGAGGCTTAGATTGCGGCCGCCGGCGGGGTGATTGGCGAGAATTGATCGCCATATGTTATGCTTGCTTCATCGAGGATGTGACGATGAATGTGCCTGACATCAATCGCACCATTTTGCGCATGCATATTGCGGCGATCGAAGGCAAGCATCCGCTCAAGATCGTCGGTTTGTTGCCGCGGGGCAGCGTAGGGCATGTGTTCGATGACGATGCTCTGGATTTTTTGGCTGAAAAGCGTCCGGGACTTGATTTGCTTGGATTGGCCGAGGCAGAAGTCGAGCTTTCCGATCTGCTGGGTCGTCGAGTGGGTATCGTTCTGAAGAGCGGTTTGAAGGGTCGCGAGGCAGAGGAGTTTCCGAGCCTCGTCGAGCCCGTATGACCCACTCCGATCTGGACGGCCTGCGCGACGCACGCGATTTTGCGCGATATGCCCAAGACGACGCCGGTGGTCTCGACGCGGACGTCTTGGCTCGAGCGGGCCAGCCATTGCGTGCGGCGTTGTATGACCTCGCGATCATAGGCGAAACCCTGAGCAAGGTTTCGGGTGAGATTAAAAGCGCGGCTCCTGATTTGCCCTGGCGGCCATTAGCCGACTTGCGCAATTTCATTGTGCACGCCTATTGGCAGGTCGACCTCGAGATCGTCGCCGAGGTGATCAAAAATCGGCTGGATCCCATAATCGTCGAACTCGACCTATTGATTGGCTTTGTCGCACGCTTGGAAAAATGAGTCTCATCGTCAAAATCTGCGGCCTGTCGACGCCCGAGGCGCTTGATGTCGCGCTCGAGGCCGGCGCCGACATGGTCGGCTTCGTGTTCTTTCCGCCGTCGCCGCGGCATATCGGCTTCGAGGCGGCGAAGCTTCTTGGCGCGCGGGCCGGTTCGCGCGCGCTCAAGGTGGCGCTCACGGTCGATGCCGCCAACGGCATGCTGCGCGACATCGTCGATGCGTTGAAGCCCGACCTGCTGCAGCTTCATGGCGGCGAGACGCCCGAGCGTGTCGGCGCCATCCGTTCGCGCTTCGGCCTGCCGGTGATGAAGGCGATTCCGATCGCCGCGCGCGCCGACCTGTCGCCGATTCGGCTTTACGCCAATATGGCCGACCGCATGTTGTTCGACGCTCGCGCTCCGCGCGAGGCGACGCGCCCTGGAGGTCTGGGCAAACCATTCGATTGGCGCCTCCTGCAAAATCTCGATATTGGCATTCCCTTCATGCTGTCGGGCGGTCTCGATGCCGGCAACGTGACCGAGGCCCTGCAGATCACGCGCGCCCTGGGCGTCGACGTCTCCTCGGGTGTCGAGCGCGTGCCTGGGCAGAAGGACCCCGATAAAATTCGTGCCTTCGTGCGCGCCGCGCGCCAGGCGGCGGAGCGGCTTCCAGCCACTCCGCCTGGCCCGGCAGCCGCGAGGTCGCGCCGAGGCCGCGGCTGAAGACGCCGAGCCGAGTTGGCGGTCCGGTCCACCCGCCGTGGCCGACCCGCTGTGGCCGACCCGCCGTGGCCGCATTGCCAAGGGGAATTGCGAGCGCGCCGGGAACGTGAGAAAGAGGGCGCATGAGCGTGCAACAGAAGCTCAATTCGTTTCGCACCGGACCCGACGAGCACGGGCATTTCGGCATCTATGGCGGCCGCTTTGTCGCCGAGACGCTGATGCCGCTGATCCTTGATCTGGAACGGGCCTACGCCGACGCCAAGGCCGATCCGGCCTTCCAAAAAGCGATGGACGGTTATCTGGCGCACTATGTGGGCCGCCCGTCGCCGCTTTATTTCGCCGAGCGGCTGACCGCATATTGCAGACAGACGGCCTCCGGCCTTTCGGGCGGCGGCGCCAAAATCTATCTCAAGCGCGAGGAGCTCAATCACACCGGCGCGCACAAGGTCAACAACGTGCTGGGCCAGATCATGCTGGCGCAGCGCATGGGCAAGAAGCGCATCATCGCCGAGACCGGCGCCGGTATGCACGGCGTCGCCACCGCCACGATGTGCGCGCGCTTCGATCTCGAGTGCATCGTCTACATGGGGGCGGTCGACGTCGAGCGGCAGAAGGCCAACGTGTTCCGCATGAAGATGCTCGGCGCCAAGGTGGTGCCGGTCGAGTCCGGTTCGAAGACGCTCAAAGACGCGATGAACGAGGCGCTGCGCGATTGGGTGACCAATGTGGGCTCGACGTTCTATTGCATCGGCACCATCGCCGGGCCGCATCCGTACCCGATGATGGTGCGCGATTTTCAGTCGATCATCGGCCGCGAGACGCGCGAACAGATGCAAGAGGCCGAAGGCCGCTTACCGGATTCGCTGATCGCCTGCATCGGCGGCGGCTCCAACGCGATGGGGCTGTTTCACCCGTTCCTCGACGACACCGATATCGAGATCTACGGCGTCGAGGCGGCCGGCCATGGTCTCGAGTCCGGTCAGCACGCCGCATCGATCGCCGGCGGCAAACCGGGCGTGCTGCATGGCAACCGCACGTATCTGCTGATGAACGCGGACGGCCAGATCAACGAAGCGCATTCGATTTCGGCCGGCCTCGATTATCCGGGCATCGGGCCCGAGCACTCATGGCTGCACGACGTCGGCCGCGTCACCTTTCTGTCGGCGACCGATGACGAGGCGCTGCACGCCTTTGCGCTCTTGTCCAAGCTTGAAGGCATCATCCCGGCGCTGGAGCCCGCGCACGCCGTCGCCAAGGTTTTAGAGCTCGCGCCGAAAAAGCCGAAAGATCATCTGATGGTGGTCAATCTCTCCGGCCGCGGCGACAAGGATTTGGAGACCGTCGCGCGGCATCTGGAAAGCAGGGCAGGGTAATGACGGTGATGCGCGCCGCAGCACATCTTGCCCTCTCCCCTTGCGGGAGAGGTCGCGCGCCGAGCGCGCGGGTGAGGGCCTGGGCGCTGAGGTTAAGCTCATTCCCAGGGGACCCTCACCTGGCCGCTCGCTACGCTCACGGCCGGCCTCTCCCGCGTGGGGAGAGGCGAATATGACCACCCGCATCGACGCGCGGTTCGCCGCGCTCAAACAACAAGGCCGCCCCGCGCTTGTCACGTTCACCATGGCGGGCGATCCGGATTACGACACGGCGCTTTCGATCCTGAAAGCGTTGCCGGCCGCGGGCGCCGACGTGATCGAACTCGGCATGCCGTTCACCGATCCGATGGCCGACGGGCCGGCGATTCAGGCGGCGGGTTTGCGCGCGCTCAAGGCCGGCCAGGACATGAAGCGGACGCTCGCACTGGTGGGTGAATTTCGCCGCGGCGACGATGCGACGCCGATCGTGCTGATGGGTTACTACAATCCGATCTACGTCTACGGCGTCGAACGCTTCCTGGCCGACGCCAAAGCGGCCGGTGTCGACGGGCTGATCGTGGTCGATCTGCCGCCCGAGGAAGATGCGGAATTGTGCCTGCCGGCGCTTGCCGCCGGAGTGAATTTCATCCGGCTTGCGACGCCGACCACGGATGATAAGCGGCTGCCGGTCGTGCTGAAAAACACGTCTGGCTTCGTCTATTACGTATCGATCACCGGCATCACCGGCTCGGCGACGCCAGATGCCGGCAAGGTTGCCGATGCGGTGGTGCGCATCAAACGCCACACGACGCTGCCGGTCTGCGTCGGCTTCGGCGTCCGCACGGCCGAGCAGGCGGCCGCGATCGTGCGCGGCGCCGATGGCGTCGTGGTCGGCTCGGCGCTGGTCGATGCCGTGCGCAAGACCCTGGCGCCCGGCGGCAAGCCGACGCCGGCGACCGTGCCGGCCGTGGCCGATCTGGTCCGGACGCTGGCGCAAGGCGTGCGCGGCACACAGCCGGTTTCGACGGCAAGCGCCGGCTAAGGCGAGACCGGTTTGCTCGCGGGCTTTGCCAGACTGTAAGCCAGCGAAGCCGCGACGCTCATCTGCCAGATCAGAAACAGCGGCAGCAGGCTGTCGGTGTGGATGAACCATTCGCCTACTGCTCGGCTTGCCAGGCATTCCAGAAAAAGTCCCGCAACGGTCCCGATCAGAATGGTGCGCGTCCAAGCAGGCACGGTGCGAATGCTGCTCACCACCGTGGAGACGATGAGAACCAGGACGCCGCTTCCGATCAGCCCGCCCAGCATCCCGCACAGGCCGAGAAGATAATTCACAATCGGCACGCTGAAATTAGGCACCGGTGCGCCCGACTGGGAGACGATTTGATCTTCAATGCTGCCGTTGACGTGAACTGTGGTTTCGAACGCGGCGAGCCGCGCGATGCCGCATGCCACGAGGACGATCACGAGCGTGAACGGACTGCGCGACGACCACAGCGCCACGCCGGCGCACAGCACCAGACCGAACCACAGGGCGGGCAGCATCGGCGTCTTGTGAAAGAACACGATGTCCGGCTCCGGCAGACCCCACGACAGCAGCGCCGAGCCGAGGGCGAGAACTGCGAGCACCAGCGCACGTTCGCGCGCTGTGGCCGATTTTAGTCGCCGGATGATGCCTGACATGTTGCGCCCCTCAGCATGTCTGTGTGGAACGGAATGTGCGGTCAATCCCCATCCGGCGCTTCGGCGGCGTCGAACGGCATTGCCGCGGCCGTGGATTTGGGGGCGAATCCGGGCGGCCTGTGCAATCCAGCGGCGACCCTGGAGTGGCGGCGCGGTGAAATTTCGCGGGCCTTGAAAATCGCACCGGCGAGCAGAGCGTAGCTGAGCAGCCCGACGAACACCCAGAAACTCAGAATGACGATGCCGTTACTGGTGACGACGTCGATCGCGTCCCATCCGCCGTGCAGCGCCGCGGCGCTCAGCCAGCCGAGCGGAACAAGAATATACGCCATGCCGGGACGCAGCGCCGCCAGTCCGATGAAATAACCGAACAGGCCGGCCCAGGCGGAGTGTTCGGCAACGTCGGGCAACCCGCGCCCGAGCAGCAGCACCAGGCCGTCGAATGCCTGCGATCCGGGATATTTCACCTGCTTCATCACACCGGGCACGTATTGCACCAGCGTTTCGGCGATGAAAAAGCCGCTGCCCGAAGCGACGCCCATGACGATGCCGTCGAGCGGTTCAAGCAGCCCGAAGCGTCTGCCGAAACCGGTAAAAAATCGGCTGAGCCAGCCCCCGGTGTGGCGGCCGAGCGCGGTCATTGCGGCGCCTAACAGCGCCAGCGCAAGGAGTGGCAGGGCCTTGAAGCCCTCCTCGCACAGCCCGGTGCCGAACCACCAGCCGGCGATGCGCACGGGTACGATGGTCGATTTCTGCCACTGCGCGGCGGGCAGCACGTTGTAAAACAGATTGTACCAGAAGTGCCAAACGCTGCCGCCGAGGCTCAACAGCGTGACGAGGCCGACCAGCCCCAACAGCCATCCCGAGCGGGGTCGCCCGCACATCTGATTGATGTAATAATTCACCAGGAAGGCGATGTAGACCGCAATCGTCGTATAGACTTGCCACGCTGCGTTGGTCTGCGCGTTGCTGCTGAAATTCAGCCCCGGAATCGGTACCACAATCAGTGTCAGGCCGGCGACGATGGTGGCAAAGATCGGTAGCAGGTGCTCGCGCGACCACGTCGAACGGCCGCCAAGCATCGGAAATACCGTGCTGCGTGTCAGCTCGATACGGCGCACATCGGGCGGCAGCGGCGGCGGCGGAGCAGCCATAGATATCCCGTTACGATAAACCGTTACAAATAAGGGATCGCGCTACATCGGTGCTGCTACGCCGGGACACGGGCCTTGAGCCGGGCCTTCTTTTCCGGCGACAGGATGGTGTCGAGCTTGAACAGCTTGCGCGCGGTCTCGCCCAAGATGTTCTTCTTCGCCTGCAGATTGAGGAACGGCAGGTCGTAGATCGTCGACGGCAGGTCCATGTCCCAGTGCGGATAGTCGGAGGCGTAGACGAGCTGGGTATCGGCGGCGATCATCTTGAACGTCTCTTCCAGCATGGTGCGATTGCCGATCATCTCCATCGGCTGCGAGGTGTAGTACATCTCGCGCATGTAATCGGAAGGCTTGCGCTTCAGCGACGGCGTTTCCGACGAACGCATCATGTATTCGTTGTCGAGCCGCTGCATCAGGAACGGCACCCAGGCAAGCCCGCTCTCGATCCAGATCGACTTCAGGCCTGGGAAGCGTTCCGGGATGCCGTTGACCACCCAGTTTGTCATATGCACGACGTTGAACCAGGTGAAACCGAGCGCGTGACTGGCGATGAACTTGTTGGTGATCGCCATGCTCTGGTCGCCCCAGTTTGTCGCCGCATGGAACGCGAGCGGCAACCCGCGCTCCTCCAGCGCCGCGTAGAGCTTCATGTAGACGTTGTTGTAGAGCGGCTTGTAACGGACGGTGGTGACCAGGAAGCCGACCACGCCCTGGCGGCCGGAAAACTCTTCCACCATTTTGAGCGCCGCAACCGGGTCGTTCATCGGCAGATAGAGCATCGAGACGATGCGCGGCTCGTGCGCCAGGATATGCTCGGTGAGCCAGCGGTTATAGGCGCGCGCGTACTGCACCTCGACCTCGACGATCGGATTGAGGCCGAGCCCGAGCATCGGGGTGGGAAACAGGCACGCGACGTCGACGCCCATGGCGTCCATCCACTTGAGCGTCAGCGTGATGTCCTTGTGGCGGTCGCCGGTCGCGCCTTGGTCGCTGTTGCGATATTCGTAACGGGCGATGCGGCCGGCCATTTCCTGAAAGCCGCCGGTCGAGCGCAGCATCAGTGTCTGGCCCTTGGTGTACTTGAACTGGTCGCGCATCACCGGGTCTTCGATGTACTGGAGGATGTCCTTGAAAGACCCGGTCTCGTAGTGATGCGAGTCGACGTCGATGATCATGAAATCTTCGTAGCGTCGATCCTCGGCCTGCTGCGCCGCGTGGGCGAGGTGGTCCGTGGTGTCGAATTTCTGCTGGTTGGGATCGTGGACGATCGGCGTCATCACGTTCATGGCTGTTCCCTTCTGCTGGCGGGAGTTTGAGCTAGCGGGATTGCGGTGCGTCAACGCGCTGATGCGGGGCGATGCTGTTGCCGGTCATCGCCTGCCACATCGACAATTCGAACAGCTGCACATTGAGCGCGTGCAGGAGATCGGTGGCGAGGATCATCGTCTCGTCGATGGTGACGCCGGCGTTGTCCGGCGGCAGCGGCGTGCGCATGCCGTTCTCGGCCTTTACGCCGTAGAGCCGCACGACGTTGGCGATGAGCGCGCGCAGATCGGCATCGGCGACCTGGTCGGGATTGTCCACGGCGGCGCCAAGCGCCGCGGCGGCGCGGGCCAATATGTCGGCGGGACGCTCCAATACGTCAGAGGACGACATAGACGCCTCCTTCGCGCTGCACGACGTCGTAGCGCTTGAGCCGGATCTTCGGGTCGGGCGCGCATTCGCCGGTCTTGAGCTTGTACTCCCAGCCATGCCAAGGGCAGACGATGTGCGGCTCGTCCGCGTCATAGGTCTGACCGAGGAACGTGCGGTCGGGGCCGAACAGGTCCACGACCTTGTTCCGCACGATGCCTTCGCAGGCCGGTCCGCCCTGGTGCGCACATTGGTTGCGGTAGGCGTAGTACGAGCCGTCGTGCCGGTAGACGCCGACTTCGACCTTGTCCTGTCGGACGATACGGACGTCGCCGTCCTTCATCTCGAGCTCGCTGCAGACGAAAACCTGCGCCATCCTCGCACTCACTCCCTTGCTTCGCCCATCGTTAGCCTGCTGGCACTCTAGCGGATGGCCCCCGGAAATCCAGGCTTCAGCCGAGCGAAATTCGCCGGTGACCCACAACCGGGCTGCATTCTGGCGTGAGGGCGCAGTCCGTGCTCCTGAGCCAAAGTCGCGCCCCTTAAACGAAAGTCCTGCTCCTCAAGCCAAAGACTTGGTCCCCAAGTTGAAGGCTTAGTCCCTACCTCTCACCTCCAAGTCACTGTTCCAAGTCACCGTACCGTTGAATTTCGGCGGTGGCCTCCACACATAAATTCATCCACACTGGAGGGGAATATTCATGGCCCGCGACGTGCCGCGAGATTTGGCCCGCGATTGGATGTGGTCGGAAGCGTGCGAAGTGCTCGCGCGCGCCGAACGCATGCACCGCGAGATGTTCCGGCCGCGGGCCTCTCAGGCGCGCCAGCCGGCCTGGGAGCCGCCGGTCGACATCCTCGAGAACGAACATGAGGTGTTGGCGCTCGTCGCGCTGCCCGGCGTCGCCATCGAGGACGCCCAGGTGGTCATCGAAGACGGCGACCTGGTCATTGCCGGCGTGCGGGTGCTGCCGCCGGAATTGCGGACGGCGACCATCCATCGGCTCGAACTGCCGCAAGGCCGGTTCCACCGGCGCGTACGGCTGCCGGTTGGGCGTTACAGCGGCGTCACGCGTGCCGCCGTCGCGGGTTGTCTGGTGATTACGTTGAAGAAAGCAGGGACCAATCGTGGCTGAAGTTGAAGTGCAAGCCAAAGAGGCGCCGAGGGAAGGACCCGCGGGGGCATTGCCGCCGCTGCCGGCCGACGCGCTGATCATCGTGCCGGTGCGCTCGACCGTGCTGTTCCCCGGCCTCGTGCTGCCGATCACGCTCGGCCGGCCGAAATCGGTGGCCGCCGCGCAGCAGGCGGTGCGCGACCAGCGCCAGGTCGGGATTCTCATGCAGCGCGATGCCGAAGTCGCCGATCCGTCGGCGATCGACATGCACCGCATGGGCACCGTCGCCAATATCGTGCGCTATCTCACGGCGCCGGACGGCACCAATCATCTCGTCTGCCAGGGCGAACAGCGCTTTCAGATTGTCGAGTATCTGACCGGCTGGCCGTTCATGGTCGCGCGCGTGTTGCAGATTCCCGAACCCGCCCTGCGCGGGCCGGAGATCGAGGCGCGCTTCGTGAACCTCAAGTCGCAAGCCGTGGAGGCGGTTCAGCTCCTGCCGCAGGTGCCGCAGGACCTGCTCGCCGCCATCCAGTCGATCGACGCCGCGCCGGCGCTCGCCGATCTGGCGACCGGCTACATGGACATCAAGCCGGAGGAGAAGCAGGAGATCCTGGAGACGGTCGACATCACCGCCCGCATGGACAAGGTCTCGCGGCTGCTCTCGCACCGCATCGAGATCCTGCGGCTGTCGCAGGAGATCGGCAAGCAGACCAAGGCGGCGTTCGACGAGCGCCAGCGCGAAGCCGTGCTGCGCGAGCAGATGGCGGCGATTCAGAAGCAGCTCGGCGAAGGCGAAGAGGGCAAGGCCGCCGAAATGGCTGAGCTCAACAAGGCCATTGCCGACGCGCAGATGCCGAAGGAGATCGAGGATCAGGCGCGCAAGGAATTGCGCCGGTTGCAGCGCATGCCGGAAGCTGCCGGCGAATACGGCATGGTGCGCACCTATCTCGACTGGCTGATCGAACTGCCTTGGGCTTTGCCCGAGGAGAAGCCGATCGACATCGCCGACGCGCGCCGCATCCTCGACGAGGACCACTATGATCTGGAAAAGATCAAGCGGCGCATCGTCGAATATCTGGCAGTGCGCAAGCTCGCGCCGCAAGGCAAGGCGCCGATCCTGTGCTTCGTCGGTCCGCCCGGCGTCGGCAAGACCTCGCTCGGCCAGTCGATCGCGCGCGCCATGGGCCGCAAGTTCGTGCGCGTGTCGCTCGGCGGCGTCCACGACGAGGCGGAAATCCGCGGCCACCGGCGCACCTATATCGGTGCGCTGCCGGGCAACATCATCCAGGCGATCCGCAAGGCCGGCACGCGCAACTGCGTGATGATGCTCGACGAGATCGACAAACTCGGCGCCGGCATTCACGGCGACCCGGGCGCGGCGTTGCTCGAGGTTTTGGATCCGGAGCAGAACAATACGTTCCGCGACAATTATCTCGGCGTGCCGTATGACCTGAGCCGCGTGGTGTTCATCACCACCGCCAACATGCTCGACACCGTTCCGGGGCCGCTGCGCGACCGCATGGAGATCATCAGCCTCGCCGGCTACACCGCCGAGGAGAAGCTGCAGATCGCGCGTCGCTATCTGGTCAGACGCCAGATGGAGGCGAATGGCCTCAAGGAAGGCCAGGTCGAGATCGGCGACGATGTCATTCGCGACATCATCCAGCTCTACACCCGTGAAGCCGGCGTGCGCGGTCTGGAACGGCAGATCGGCCAGGCGCTCCGCAATGCCGCGGTGCGCATTGCCGAAGGCAGTAGCGGGCCGATCACGATCGCGCGCGACGATCTCGTGGCGATCCTCGGCGCGCCGCGCTTCGAGAGCGAAACCGCGATGCGCACGAGCGTGCCCGGCGTGGCCACCGGCCTCGCTTGGACGCCGGTCGGCGGCGACATCCTGTTCATCGAGGCCACCCGCATTCCGGGCTCGGGCCGGCTCATTCTGACGGGCCAGCTCGGCGACGTGATGAAGGAGAGCGCGCAGGCGGCGTTGTCGATCGTGAAGAACCGCGCCGTCGCGCTCGGCATCGACGCCGGCCGCTTCGAGAAGAGCGACATCCACATCCACGTGCCGGCGGGGGCGACCCCGAAGGACGGGCCGAGTGCGGGCGTCGCCATGTTCATGGCGCTGGTGTCGCTGATGACCGACCGCACCATCCGCAGCGATACCGCCATGACCGGCGAGATCAGCCTGCGCGGCCTGGTGCTGCCGGTGGGCGGCATCAAGGAGAAGGTCGTCGCCGCGCACTCCGCCGGCATCAAACGCGTGATGCTGCCGGCGCGCAACAAACGCGACTACGACGACATTCCCGACGTCGCGCGTCGCGAGATGGAATTCGTCTGGCTCGAGCGCGTGGAGGAAGCCGTCGCGGCGGCGCTCGAGCCGGCGAAAACCGGAGAGAAGTCGCCGCCCTCCGCGCCGCAATTGGCAGATGCGGTGGCGTAAAGGGCACGCCCTCTCCCCTTGCGGGCCTTCGCCGCGCCGGAGCGGCTACGGCCGCGCAGGCGGGAGAGGGCAGCGCCGACCTTTCAGCAAACTCGGATGGGTGAGGGGTTGCGGCGCGCCCGACCCCTCACCCCTTCTTGTTGTTGAACCGCCGAGTCGCCCTCTCCCGCAAGGGGCGAGGGCACGATCTGCGCGCGCCTCAATTTGCGAGCGCCAGCGCGTAGGGTGGGCACGCGTAGGGTGGGCATCAGGCCGCACAGCGTGTCCACGTGGGCAAAATCGTGCAGCGTGATGACCACGCGATTTCGTCCCGTCGAGCGGAGATGCCACTAAAAGAATCGCCAAATTACCACGATTACGACCATTAAAAGCGCGGCGATGGCGAAAGGACCCTCCGCTTCGCCTTCAACAATTCGGAAAAGCTTGACGGTCAGCCTTTCCTTTTTTCCGGGTACAAGCACGGCGTCAGACCATCGTCTTTGCGACGGCGGAAAGGTCGGTCATCAGCGGGAAAAAACCGGCTGCATGCAGCTTGGTGAGAATGCCTTCGAACTGGATATAGCTGGCCCTGCCGTTGCCCGCCTCGTCGGCCAGCTTATCGATTGCATCCGCCAGAGCTTCAATCTCTTGTTGCCTTTTCGCCTTTTGCGTTGGAGTTAACGATTTCGGGCCGTCGGTTACGAATATTGAAGAATGGTCCCGCGTATATCGAGCGACCTTCCTCAGGGCGGGGACGGCAACACTTGAGCTCGCGATCACTTTACTGATGCAGTAAGTAGCATCTTCGAGGAACGGCATGTCGCGGGTCACATCAGCTGGTTTGTCGCGACGGCGATAGTGAGCTAACGAAAACTCTCCATCCGCCTTCAATCGATAGAAGCTAACTTCGTAGCAATTACGGTGACAGTGCATTTAATTGTGAGAACGGACGGCTATGGTAGTGTCTGTAGCGCGCGGTCTGGGCTCGATCAGAGGATTCCGCTCACCCCAAACCGGGGTCGAGCAAATAACTTGTGCTTCGTCCGCCGCCTGCATCGCGCTTCAGGATGCCACGGGCCACAAGGTCGTTAATGTCCCGCAGCGCAGTATCAGCGGACGTGTCTTCAAGCTTCGCCCATTTGGAACTGGTGAGTTTTCCGACAAACAATTACGGTGACAGTGCATTTAATTGTGAAAACGGACGGCTATGGTAGTGTCTGTAGCGCGCGGTCTGGCTCGATCAGAGGATTCCGCTCACCCCAAACCGGGGTCGAGCAAATAACTTGTGCTGCGTCCGCCGCCTGCATCGCGCTTCAGGATGCCACGGGCCACAAGGTCGTTAATGTCCCGCAGCGCAGTATCAGCGGACGTGTCTTCAAGCTTCGCCCATTTGGAACTGGTGAGTTTTCCGACAAAGCCGTCAAGCAGACGATTGACCATGTTATGCTGGCGCGCATTGAAGGGTGTGATGGCGTGTTTCTTCCAGAACGCGGCCTTCCGTAAAACAGTGGCAAGGATGGTCTCGGCGCCGTCAAAGGCCCTGTTCAGGCAAGCCAGAAACCATTTCAGCCAGGGCGTAATATCGAGATCGCCCTTCTGGGTCTGTTCCAGAATGGAGTAGTAGGCATTGCGCTCCAGCCTGATCTGCGCCGACATGCTGTAATAGCGTTGTGAGCTGCCCTCCGACCGCGCCAGCGACATGTCTGCGATGGCGCGCGCGATGCGGCCGTTGCCATCGTCAAACGGATGGACGGTGACAAACCACAAATGAGCGATTGCCGCTTTGACGACCGGGTCGATGTCGTCTTTGGCGTTGTACCAATTGAGGAAGGCTTGCATTTCATCTTCGAGATGCGAAGCCGCCGGGGCTTCGTAGTGAACCTTCTCGTGACCAATGGGGCCGGAGACGACTTGCATCGCTCCAGCTTCGTCGGCTCGCCACGCGCCAACAGTGATCTCCCGCATGCCGCTGCGCCCGGTGGTGAATAGCGCGGCATGCCATCCAAACAAGCGCTCCTTCGTCAGGGGTTTGTCGTATTTTTGGGTGGCGTCGAGCATCATTTCGACGACGCCTTCGACACGGCGATCGCTCGGCGGCAGGCCGGCGGCGTCCATTCCGAGGCGCCTGGCGAGCGACGAGCGGACTTGGTCGCGATCGAGGATTTCCCCCTCGATTTCGCTGGATTTGATGACTTCCTCCGTCAGGGTGCTGAGCACGGCCTCTTTTTGGAGGGGAAATCCGAGAGCCCCCATATGCCCGGCAAGGAGGCCCTGGCGATGCCGAACCTCGCTCAGGTGCTTGGCGAATGCCTCTGCCGACCAGCGGAAATGGGGCCACTTCGGCAATTCGTGAATGTAAGTGGCCATAGCGACCCTTCCTTTGCGGAGATTATGTGGCCTATTCTCCGCAGAATTCAATAATCTCCGTAAATTATGCGGTGAATGTGACAGATAATCTCCGTAGGATTTCATCACGAGGTTGTCTCTTTTTTCTTGACAATGTCTCCGAATTAGATACAAGACATCCACCTCGCTCACCGTGTGTGAGGGCCTTTCGGCCGAGGGTACTCCCCGAAGGGGAGCGAGGGCGGTTCCTGCGGGCGGAGCCATACACTCTGCGCGCAGGCGGTTCGGAAACTCGCCCGGCTGGCCACGACGCCGGTCTGCCAGGAGCTGGCTGCCCGGGTGGCGGACGGAGTGATCCGTTGGCGCTGCCATGAAGCGCGGGACCGGACTGAGCCGAGCAATCGGCGAGAGCCGCGGTAGAGCGCCGAGAGGCGAGCGCGTCTCCCAAAAGGAGCGCGCGCCGCGATCTGCGCAACACAAGCGGCGCTCCGCTTGGGTAGCGTAAGCGCGGCAACGACTACGCGCCTTTCGGCGCTCCGCCTCCCTCAGGGGAAGGCCCGTTCGTGCAAACCGTTGGCAGGACTCGGGTGCCCAGGCATCGCGAGAACGCGTCATTGCGAGCGCAAGCGAAGCAATCCAGGGCCGCTTGCGATGACCGCGAGCCTGCGCTGGATTGCTTCGTCGCTATCGCTCCTCGCAATGACGAACGCGTCGCGAGAACGCGTCATTGCGAGCCAACGGACCCGCGCGAAGTCGCGCGGTCCGATGACAGGTTCCGCGAAGCAAGCCAGGGCCGCTTGCGATGACCGTGAGGCTGCACTGGATTGCTTCGTCGCTATCGCCCTCGCAATGACGAAAGCGGAGCGAAACAAAATTGCTTTGAACCGAATGGCAATCCGGAGCGACAAAAGCATCGTCAGCCGAGTCCATGCCCGCGACGAGCGCTTTGGGCGATTCGGCGGCTCCTTGACCTATTAACAATGGCGCAGCCGTCTGGGTTTCTGGCGGCGCGCGCGAAATTTCGAGCGGTTCGATGTTTGCCTGGTTTGAAAGTCGCGTCGACCCATTTGTGCGCAAGGCGGTCACCATGCCGCCGGGCGCGCTGTTGGCATTCTATTGGCATTTCATCCGGCCGATCTGGCCGGTGTTTGCGCTGATCCTGTCGCTCGACCTGTTGGCGGCGGTGAGCGAGGTGCTGCTTGCGATCTTCGTGGCTCAATTGATCAATGTCATGACCGCGGCAACGAGCGTGGCGCGCTTCTTTGGCGACCACGCCGGATTGCTGCTGTGGATGGCATTCGTGGTGCTGATTGCGCGTCCGGCGATCCTGTTCGCCTACGACCTGCTCAAGAATCAGGTGCTGTCGCCGCCGTTCCAGACCCGCGTGCGCTGGCAGACGCACACCTACATGCTGCGGCAAAGCCTGGGATTCTTCCAGAACGATTTCGCCGGCCGGGTCGCCAACAAGCTGATGCAGACGGGGCCGGCCATCCGGGATTCGTTCCTGACACTCAGCGATGCCGCGGTGTTCGTGGCGGTGCAGTGGATCAGCGCCGTGATGCTGTTCTGGGCCGCCGACCCGCGCCTCGTCATTCCGCTGCTGGCATGGTTCATCGCCTACGGGGTCGCGCTGTCGCGCTTCGTCCCGCTGATACGCACGCGGTCGACCGAAGCTTCGGACGCGCGATCGATGCTGCTTGGCCGCATCGTCGACAGCTACACCAACATCCTGACGGTGAAGCTGTTCGCCCACGCCGAGAATGAGGAAAGTTATGCCCGCGCCGCGCTCCAGGAGCAGACCGGCAAGTATCAGTCGTATGTCCGGCTTACGACGGTGATGACGGCGACGCTGTCCGCGCTCAACGGGCTCGTCATCGCCGGCACCATGGCGCTCGCCATCTGGCTTTGGTCGAACGACATCGTCTCGCTCGGCGCCGTGGCGCTGGTCGCGACGCTTGTCATGCGCATCACCCAGATGTCGGGCTGGGTGCTCAATCTCGTCACCACGATCTTTGAAAATATCGGCGTGGTGCAGGACGGAATGGGGACCATCGCGCGGCCGCATGCGATCGTCGACCGGCCGGAAGCAAAGCCGCTTGTCGTCACCAAGGGCGAAATCCGGTTCGAAAACATCGGGTTCAATTACGGCAGCGTCAGAGGCACGGCTGGCGCAGATCCGGCCCGCGTCATCGACGGCCTTTCGCTGACTATTCGCGGCGGTGAGAAGATCGGCCTGATTGGCCGCTCCGGTGCCGGAAAGTCGACGCTCGTCAGCTTGCTGCTGCGTTTCTACAACCTCGAGAAGGGCCGCATCCTGATCGACGATCAGGACATCGCAGGCGTCACGCAGGAAAGCTTGCGCGCGTCGATCGGCATGGTGACGCAGGACACCTCGCTGTTGCACCGGTCGGTGCTCGACAACATCATCTATGGCAAGCCGGAGGCCGGATTGCGCGGCGCCATGGACGCGGCAAAGCGCGCCCATGCGCATGACTTTATTGTCCGCCTGGAAGACAGCGGCGGCCTTCAAGGCTATTGGGCGCGCGTCGGCGAACGCGGCGTCAAGCTTTCGGGCGGCCAGCGCCAGCGGATCGCAATCGCGCGCGTCCTCCTCAAGGATGCGCCGATCCTGATCCTCGACGAGGCCACGAGCGCGCTCGACTCCGAAGCCGAGGTCGCGATCCAGGAGCAGTTGCTCAGCCTGATGTCGGGCAAAACCGTGATCGCCATTGCGCATCGCTTGTCGACGATCGCCGCGATGGACCGGCTCATCGTACTCGACAGCGGCCGTATCCTCGAAGACGGAACGCACCACGAACTGCTGAGCCGCGGCGGACTGTACGCCGACTTGTGGGCGCGGCAGTCCGGCGGCTTCATGGCGAAATAAGGCTCGGTGGCGAAGTAAGGCTCAATGCGGCGAGCGCGGCATTGAGAGCGTTTGACCTTTATCAATTTTCCCAATAGCGGAAGATTGCGCTCGCGATAGAGCAAGCTTGTGGCCGGCACATGCGGATGGATGAACAGCACCATTGGAAGCTGCAATTCGGTGAGGGCGTTGTGCTCGTTCTATTGGGCATCGCGGCGGTCTTTTTACCGTTCAGGCTGGGTATTGCACTGCTGGTGTGGCTGTTGCTGATCGGAGGAATTGTCGGTCTGATTACGACCATTGTGATGCATCGCGCGGTGGGATTTTGGTGGTCGCTGCTGTCTGCAGTGCTGGCGATCGGCATCGCTTGTTTTGTTTTTGCGACGCCGGAACTCGCCTTCGTGGGCTTTCCTTTTTTGCTGATGGGTTTTCTTACGCTGGAAGGCGCCGTCACGATTATGCTGGCGTTGGAACATTGGCGCGAGCAGTCGGCCCGGTGGAATTGGTTGCTCGCGAGCGGAATCGTCGATCTATGTCTCGCCGCGTTGATCATCATCGGATTGCCGGCAACGGCCGGGTGGGCTTTGGGCCTGATCCTTGCCGTCAATCTGATATTTGGCGGGGGCGCCATGATCGGGATGGCATTGGCGGCGCGCGGCTGAGGTGCGGCCTTGCCGGCCGAGCGAATCGGGGCGCGCGGCGCGCAGGCCGAAAGGGGGACATACGGTGACATTCAGCTCACGATCAAAGCGGCTGCGCGCTTCGCTGGCCAATGCGGCCGGCACCATCGTGTTCGGCATGGAAGACGGGACGGTGTCGATCTTCGGCCTGATATTCGGCGTCGCCGCCACGACCACCAATACCGGGACTGTGCTGATCGCCGGTGCGTCGGGGGCGGTGGCGGCTGCCGTGTCGATGATGGCCGGCGCCTTCCTCGACGTCGAGACCACGCGCGACGAGATGAAAACCAAGCGCGCCAAGCTGCAAGCCTCGCTGTCCGCCAACGCGGCATCGATTTGCGCGGAGCTTCCCGGCCAGTTGGCGACCGCCGGTTTGACGCACCAGCAGTCCGCGGCGCTGACCGGCGCGGTGATGAACGATCGCGACGCGCTCGATGGTTTGTTGCTGGCGTTGCACGGATCGCCCGAGGCGGCGCCCAATCCGTGGGTGCAGGCGATGTGGATGCTGATCGCGGATTTCGCCGCGGCGGCGGTGCCGATCCTGCCATTCGTGTTTATGCCGGTGCCGCAGGCGCGGGGCGTTTCCGCGGTGGTGACGATCGCGCTTTTGATCGGGCTCGGTGTTGGACGCGGGCGGATCGCCGGACACAACATTGCGCGCACGGTGGTGGAAACAGTCGCCGTCGGCATTGCGGCGGCGCTGGCAGGCGTCGCCATCAGCGTGGTGATCAGCAGGAGCCTCACGGGCTAATACGGCAGCGTTCAGAAAAATTCGTAGAGATCGTCAAAGAAGCGAAGCTTGGTCGGATCGAGCATGACGTCGTAGCAGCGCGCGAACTCCTCGACCCATTGGACGCCGAAATGCTCGTCGATGTCGCTCGTGACGGCCTCAAGATCGAGATAGCGGTCGCCGCGGCCGGCATGGCCGCAATCGATGAAGCCGAGAGCGCCTTCGGCGTCGATCAACAGATTGTCGAATGTGGCGTCGCCCTGAACGATGACGATATCGTTCGGGATGCGCGGAGCGTCCGCCGCGAGCCGTTGATAAATCTTAAGCGGTGAGCGTCCCACATTACGTTCGTCGAATGCGTTCGGATCAATGCGGTTTTCGTCGATCATCGCGCGGGCCCGCGCCAGCCGCGCCGCCGTGGTTTCATCGAACGGACAATCAGCGGCCGTGCGCGCGTGGAGTGCGCGCAGCCCGCGCGCCAGATGCGCTACGATCTCGGCAGGCGGCTGCGCTAACTCATGCGGGTGAGAGCCGGGCAGGGCGGTCATCAATGCCGCGCCGATCCGGCCGTCATCGAACAGGTCCAGGATCTCAGGCACCGGGACATTTCGCGTGGATAGCCACCTTGTCCGTTCGATTTCGCTGCGGAATTCGGACAGAGCGTCCGACTTGTCGTCCGACATGCCGTCCGACACCGCGGCCGACATGGCGGCCTTGAGATAAAACGTCTGCGATGCCGGATCGCGCAGGCGAAAAATCCGCGCGTCGCTCATGCCGTGCTCGACGGACTGGAAGCGAAAATCGCCAAGCATCCGCCGCCAGCTTTGCGGCAACGCGGCGAGAAGTTCCTTGCGCTGCATGGCTGCCATCTTGCCGCCATCTTGCCGGCCGCTACAGGCTTAACGGCCGGAATGCGGTGCTGCGATATATTTTCATGATCGGAGGGGCGCCGATCGAACCCAAACATATTCAACGGGAGCGAATGATGAAACGGCTCGGAGCGGCTTGCTGCCTCGCGATGATTGGCACGGCTCAGGCTTTCGCGAGCGATCTACCCACCCGGAAGGCCGGTCTGTGGCAGATCGATACGGTCGTAACAAGCGGCCATACAGTCTCAATGAAACAATGCATCGATGCCAAGACCGACCAGGTCATGCAATCGCGGTTTGCTTCGCTGCCACAGCGGAGTTGCTCCAAGCATGATGTGCAGAAATCGGCCGATACGATCACGATCGACTCGGTGTGCACCATCGCGGGGCGGACGACCACCAGCCACAATGTCATCACCGGCAGTTTCGACAGCGCATACACGATGGTGCTGACGAGCGAGGTCAAGGGCATTCCGACGCCGCGGCATGTGACAATGGCGGCCAAATGGCTTGGCCCGTGCGCCGCCGGTCAGAAGCCCGGCGATATGGTCCTGCCCAATGGCAAGACGGTCAACATCATCGACATGGAGCGCACACCCGGCGTCGGCGGCCCGGCGCGGTAGGTCCACGGTCGCGTCGTTATGCGCGAGACATGCGTACGGACTGAGGTACGGGCTGACGTTCTGGTTCGATCTAACAAGTGATGCTGGCAGAGCGTCGGGAACGCTCGACGCCGCGTGGACGCGGCAACGGAATGCCTTGAACCGAGGCGTGGCGCGCAGCGTCTAACGTGGTGAACGTGTAGTAGCCGCTAACCCGGTCTCCCCATCCCCCGACAGGGACCGACACCCAACCAGGTTAGCGCGCCGCGGCCGGTTCTTCCCCAAGAACCGGCCGCAACCCATTGCCGGCGTTGAGGCCGGAACTCACTGAAGTTTGTGCAGTTTCCCCGTAGTCGACGCGCGGCATCCGACACCTTGCGCACGCCGGGCAGGGTCGGGTTCGATGATGGCTTTTGCAAGACCGAAAGGCGCTCGGCAGGGGACAATGCCTTCGTGCCGGTGAACCGAAACGCCGCTCCGCATCACTAACAGACAGGAACGTCGCCAGCTCCGTGGGGTTGAGTAAGCGTCCTTCGGAGGGTTGGCGGTGCGATTTTGTGGGCGGGTTGGGGCGATGAGCGCGCTTTCTCACGTTTATTCCGATCGGACCTGTCGCGGCGGTCGTCGTGCGCAGTCCGCCTATCCGCAAACTCTGGCTGCGCTGGCCGTGAGCGCTGTGGCCGGGCTTGCGATCTTTGCCACCACGGCCGGGTCGCTGATGGAAGGCGCGATGGTCGCGCCGCCCGCGATCAAAAGTCCGCTGCCCGGGTGGATCGATCTCGCATTTGCGGACGTGGATGCGGCTTCGGCCCGCTCTGCGGTGCGCCCACAGCAAAATCAGATCGCGCAACCGCGCAACGCGCAAAAGCAGGATACGCGAAAACAGGATCCCTGCGCCGACTTCGTTTATTACTTTCTGAATACAAGTTGTTCGGCCAAGCGCGTCGGTGCCGCGCGTCGCGACGGCTTGGTTCGTCGTGCGGTCGCCTCGCGAACCGTCCCGGTGCCGAGCGCGCAGGATAGCGCGCGTGATTCGGATCGCGTGACGTTGGCGGCCACCATGACGACCGCGACCGACTAGGGTCCGGGCCAGCGAAGGGCAAAATTTGGCTTGGCCGGTTCAAACTTTCGGGTACGGCGTGCGTTAGTGCTTCGCTTCGGTCTAATTCTCCGGCGTAATGTGGGCGTCGCGAATCACCTCGGCCCACTTGGCGATATCTGCCACGACATAATCCTTGAATTGCCGGGGCGACATCGGCATCGGGGTGCTGCCGAGAGCGGCCATCTGCGCCTTCACGCCCGGATCGGCCAGCGCCGCGTTGACGCCCTTATTGAGCTTGTCGACGATCTCGTCGGGCGTTCCTTTCGGCGCCGCAATGCCCTGCCAGGTGTCGGCCTCGAAACCAGGAATCGTCTCGGCGACGGTGGGCACGTCCGGCAATACGGGCGAGCGCTTTGCGCCGGTCACGGCGAGTGCGCGCACCTTGCCGGCCTTGATCACCGCCAGCGATTCGGGCAGCGGGCTGAAATATATCTGGATCTGCCCGCCCATCAGATCGGTGATCGCCGGGGCGCCGCCGTGATAGGGCACGTAGACCATCTGGGTGCCGGTCTTCAGCATGAAGAATGCACCCGTGATATGCTGCGGCGAACCGTTGCCCGATGTCGCCATGCTGATCTTGCCCGGATTGGCCTTCACGTAGGCGATGAATTCGGGAACGGTCTTGGCCGGTACCGACAGATTCACTTCCATCGCCAGCGGAAAACTGGAGATCATCGCGACGGGAATGATGTCACGGGGAATGTGGAACGACAGATTGGTGTACAGCGTTTCGTTGACCGATACTGAACTCGGCATTAGCAGCAGGGTGTAGCCGTCCGCGGGTGCGCGCACCACGTACTCGACGCCAAGATTGGTGGCTGCGCCCGGCTTGTTCTCGATGATGAATGACTGCCCCATATGCTCGGACAGGTATTTGCCGATCAGGCGGGCGTGAATATCGAGTGCGCCGCCGGGCGGCACCGGCACGACGATCTTCACCGACCGCGTCGGGTAATCGAGTGCCGAGGCTGTTCCGATGCTGGCCGAAAGCGCAGCCGCGCCGGCCGAGACCTGCAGGACAGTTCTTCGAGTCAAAGCCTTGTTTGTGAGATTCACCGTTTCCACCCTGTGACGATTATGCCGCCGCCGATACCTGCCTTAACAGGCCGGGTCAAGCCGCGCTTCGCCGCAGGCTACGGGGTCGCTTGTTATTCGAGCGGCGGCAGATTCAGCGCCCGATCAACCAATCCGGTCGCGCGCTTCCAGTCGAAATTGCGATACACGTTCTGCTTCACCAGGAACGATGCGCCTCCGTAGAATTTTTCGTACTGGGCGTGGCGGCTGCCGAATTCAGAGCCGAGAAAATCCCAGATCAGCCGCATCAATTTGACGCGCGTCTTGGCGTCGGAGGTCGCGGAGCGCATGTAGCGCTCGAGGTCGGCGGCGATTTCGGGATTGCCGAAATCGGCTTCCGAGGAGGGCAGGGTGATGAACGCCGCGCCGGCGAGTTCGCGGACGATCTCGAGCATCCGGCCGTTGAGCTCCGATTGCAGCGCCATCGCCGAATAGAGCGTGACGACCGACGGCCACAGCACGCCGTCTCTGATCGGCGCTGCGATCTCGTGGCTAAGCAGCATGGCTTCGTAAACGGTCGCGAGCGCGGCAAGCTCGCCCATCATGATCTGGACCGGCGGCTGCGCGGCGTTGCCGGTCATCTCATTCATGCGCTGGGCCAAGCCCGCCATGAAGCGGAGCTTGGTGACGTAGCGCACCTGCGCCTGATGATTGCCATAAGAGTGCGACGGCGTCTTGAACCATTGGTCGCGCGACAGTTCGACGTTGCGATAGATGAACACGCGCTCCCACGGCACGAACACATTGTCGAACACGACGTAGGCGTCGGATTCGTCGAACCGGCTCGACAACGGATAATCGAAGCCGCTGCCGGGCCGCGCGAACGGCCGCCGCGGGTAGAGCTTGACGCCCTCGGCGGCGACCGGAACGGCGAGGCAATTGGCGTAGTTCTCGTCTCCAGGCTGCAGCGGATGGATGCAGCTCAGATGGATGTAGTCGGAGATCGGGCCGCCGGTTGCGAGCTGTTGCGCGCCGGAGATGACGATGCCGTCGTCGCGCTCCTTGACGACACCGGCATAGAGCGTCGGGTCGCTCTGCTTGTGCGCCGGCTTGGAGCGGTCGATCTGCGGCGGCACGATGGCGTAGCTCGCATAGATGGAGTTGTCGCGCATGAATTCGTAGAACGCGACCGCGTTGTCGGCGAATTTCTGCTGCGTGCCGCCGGCCGCGAGCACCTGGGGCGTCGCCGCATAGCCGGCGAAAAAGCCCGCCACATGGTCGGGCGTGCGGCCCATCAGCCCGAAGGTTGCTTCGGCCCATGTCTCGCTGAACAGCCGGCGCGCCTTGAGGTCGGCATGGCTCTTCGGAATCTGGTAGCCACGCCACACCGGTTCGCCGGTTTTCGGCGACGAATAGGTCATGCGCTCGCGGAGCGCCGGATCGGCGGCAATGTCGAACAGGCTCGCGATCGAGCGGGCGGCTTGCGCGAAGGCCGGATGTTCGGTGACGTCCTTGACCCGTTCGCCGTCGATGAAGACGCGCCGCCCATCCTTGAGCGAACGCAGATATTCGGCACCTGTGCGCATCCACCACTCCCGATCTGACGGGGCGGTTTTAGCGCGGGCGGCGAGCCATTGTCACCCGAAGCTGCCGAATACCAGTCCGGCGCGGGCTAGCGGCTAATTCCTCAGTACACGTCGGTGTGGTAGCGGCCGTTCTGCTTGAGGTCGGCGAGGAAGGTTGCGGCTTGGTCAGGCGTGCGCACGCCGTGGGCCGCGATGACATCGAGCAATGCGCGCTCGACGTCCTTGCCCATGGTGATGGCGCCGCAGACATAGAGCGCGGCTCCCTCGGCGAGCCAGGACCATAGATCGCGTCCGACCTCGCGCATGCGGTCCTGGACGTAGAATTTGTCGTTGTCGTCGCGCGACCAGGCAAGCGACAGCCGCGTCAGCAGTCCGGTGGCGCGCATGCCGATCAGTTCGTCCTCATAGAAGAAATCGTAATCGTGGCGCTGATGGCCGAAGAACAACCAGTTGCGGCCGGGCGCCCGCGCCGCCATGCGCTCATGCAGAAAGGCGCGAAACGGCGCGATGCCGGTGCCGGGACCGATCATGACGATCGGCACCGATGGATCGGCCGGCAGGCCAAAGCCCTGCGACTTCTGCACATAGGCCTTGAGCTTCGTGCCGGGCGCGATCCGCTCGGCAAAGAAGGTCGAGGCAACGCCGGCTCGCGACCGCGCGCCGATGGCGTAGCGGACTGCGTCGATACTGAGCGCCACCTTGCCGGGCGCGGTCTTTGGCGAGGACGCGATCGAGTAGAGCCGCGGCTGCAGTGGATCGAGCGCTTCGACGAAGGCCTCAGGATCCGGCCGGATACCGGGAAATTTTTCCAGGGCCGCGAGCACGTCCAGGTCCTTGGCGTCGCCGTCCGGATCGCCGCCGGCCGCCAGCGACTTCGCCTTCTGCCGCCGCTCGCCGCCGGTGATGTGCGAGATCAGTTCGAACAGCATGTCGGGTGCCGCGCCGAGCGCGGCGTCGTCGGTCAACGTATCGCGCAGCGTGCGATCGGCGATCGGAAAGTCCGCCGGCATGCCGACGGCGGCGATGACGGCGTCGACCAGCGCCGGGTCGTTGCGCGGAAAGATGCCGAGCGAATCGCCGACCGCGTAGCTGAGCCCGCTGTCGCCGAGGTCGAGATCGACGTGCCAGGTTTCTTTGTTGGATCCCGGCTTGTTGAGACGGGTGCGCGATGCGAACGCAATCTCCACCGGCCGGTCGCGCGATGTGCCGGTTTTGGCTTTTGGCGAGGCGGCTAGCGCTTCTGGCTCCGCCCGCGCTTCGACAATCGCCGGCGCTTTGACGACGGGGACCGCGCCGAACTCGGCATAGAGCGTTTTGAGCATCCGGGTCGTGTCTTTGCCGCCCGGCACACAGAGATTGAGCCGCTCCTCCTGCTTGCCCACGATGGCGTTGGCGTAATCCTCGCAGTTATAGCCACATTGGCCGCAATCCTGCTGGCCCATCGCCGCCATCATGCGCCGCCGCAACGGCCGCTGGTCGGCAAGCTGCATCCGCTCGGGCAGCGGCATCGTCGGGTCGTGCCACGGTGTTTGACCGTCATCGCCGTCACCAAGCGGGCCGCGCGCCAAAGGCGCGCCGGAGATGCCGGCAAGGAGCGCCGCGGCCTCCGCCGCCGGCAATGGGCTGATGCCGGCGTCGAGCGACAATAGCCCAGCGAAGAAGCCATTGAGCCAGACGCGCTGCTCGGGCGTGAACGGCGCGCTGTCTGGAATGAGCGTCGGAATGGGCGGAGGTGCGGTGTGGGTCATTCGCCGGCCTGCTGTGCGACGAGGCTCTTGAGCGCGTCGATGTCGTGACGGCGCGTGAAGGCGAGTAAGCTTTCATCCGGCGAGGCGCGCTGCGCCAGATACGTCTTGAGCACGCGCTCGACGACTTGCGGCGCCTCGTCGGCCTTGACGTCGTGAAACAACTCGCGTCCGCAGACCGCTTCCGGCCCGAAGCCGCCGCCGACGTGGATGTGGTAGCCCTCGACCTGATCGCCGTCGTCAGACACGACGACCTTGGTGCCCACCAATCCGACGTCGCCGATGTAATGCTGCGCGCAGGAGTTCGGACAGCCGGTGAGATGAATGTTGATGGGCCCGTCGAGCTGCACGCGCGTCTCGCACCAGCGCGCAATGTCGTCGGCGTGCCGCTTGGTGTCGGTATTGGCGAGACGGCAACCGGCATTGCCCGTACAGGCGACGAGACCGGCGCGAATCGAACTCGCGCTGGTCGAAAGGCCGATGGCGGCGATGGCGGTCTGCGCCGCCTCGACGCGCTCCGCGGCGACGCCGGAGATCAAGAGATTTTGCCAGACGGTGAGACGGATATCGCCGTCGCCGAAATCCTTGGCGACAGCGGCAAGGCCGCGCATCTGTTCGGGGGTGAGCTTGCCGACCGGCAGCACCACGCCGAGCCAAAACAGGCCGCTTTGCTTCTGCGGGCGGGCGCCGATATGGGCGAGACGGTCGAACGGCGGGCGCGCTTCGATTGCTTCAGCGGGCGCGCGTACGAGTTTGTCGCCGAGTTTGTCTTCGATGGCGGTGAGAAATTTCTCAAAACCCCAGGCGTCGAGCAGATATTTCAAGCGCGCCTTGGCCCGATTGGTGCGGTCGCCGTGCTCGATGAACACCCGCACCACGGCGTCAGCCGCCTTGGTGGCATCGGCGGGCTTGACGATCACGCCGGTATCGCGGGCAAAATCCTTGTGACCGGTGATGCCGCCGAGCATCAGCCGGAACCACACGCCCGGCTCGATGCCGAAGCCGTCTTTCACCACAACGGCCTGGAAGCCGATGTCGTTGGTGTCCTCCAGCACCGGGATGATGCCGCCACCGTCGAAGCCGACATTGAACTTTCGCGGAATGCCATACAGCGCGCGATTGTTGAGAATGTGGAAATGCCATTCGCGTGCATACGGCCGCGTGTCGAGCAGTTCTTGCGGATCGATGCCCGCCGTCGGTGTGCCGGTGACGTTGCGAATATTGTCGGCGCCTGAGCCGCGCGAGCTCAATCCCAGGTCCTGGATCGCCTCCACCATGGCGACGGCGTTCTTCGGTGCCACCTCGCGCATTTGCAGATTGGCGCGCGTCGTTACATGCGCGTAGCCGCCGGCATAGCGCTCGGCGAGATCGGCAAGGCCTGAGAACTGCCAGTGCGAAAGGATGCCGTTCGGAATGCGCAGGCGGCACATGTAGGAGCTTTGCGTCGGAGCGCAGTAGAACAGTCCGAAGAAGCGCCAACGGAAATTGTCGTCCGCCTTGGGCGCCTCATTCTTGGCCGCCTGGTCTTTCAGCTTTTCGTAGGCGTCGAGCGGATTGAGTTCGCGTTTGAATTTTTCCGGATCGGACAGCTTGCCGCCCGCCTTGACGATCCGGTCCTGCGCACGCAATGCAACCGCGTCCGGGCCGATCGGCTCGGGCGATGGTGCGCCGGCCGATCCCGGTGCAAGGCCGTTGCCGTTCGGCAGCCGCGTGCCTTTCGCGATCTGCAAACCGGCCACGAAGCCTTCGAGATAGCGCTTCTGTTCTGGCTCGAAATCCCCCGGCATTACTTGTTCCGCTGTTGTGCGCTCTCCGTTGTCCCGATCGGTCGCGTTGATGGATCAGGCGCGGCGATGTTCACTCGGCGGGCACCCCCGCGGGTGTCGGCGGTAGAATTTTCGCTGGGGCTGACTTGGGCTTGTAGGTCACGTAGATGGCGAGCCCCGTGAAGGTGAAACCGCCGACCAGATTGCCGAGCGTCACTGGGATCTGATTCCACAGCCACCATTGGGCGACCGTCACTTTGGCGCCCATCATCATGCCGGTCGGAATGATGAACATATTGACGACGGAGTGCTCAAAGCCTTGCGCGAAGAAGATGAAGATCGGCATCCAGGCGCAAGCGATCTTGCCGATGGTCGACGTCGTGGTCATGGCAAGCACCACGGCGAGACAGACCATCCAGTTGCACAGCATCGCCTTGACGAACACGGTGACCATGCCGGCCGTGCCCAAAGCCGCGTAGCCCAGGGTCTTGGCCTCGGCGATGCTGACGATGCGCGCAGCGACGCCCGCGGGTGCAGTGTGGCCCATGTTGGTGAGCACGATCGCGAGCAGCGCCCCATAGGCGACGCTGCCGATCAGATTGCCGATGAACACCCAGCCCCAGTTTACCAGCACCGCGCCGAAGCTCGCCTGGCGATCGAGCCAGGGCAATGGCACGAGCGCGAAACTTCCGGTCACGAGTTCAAGGCCGAGCAGCACGATGGCGATGAGGCCAACTGGGAAGATCAGGGCGCCGACCAGCGGCTGACCGGTCTGGACCGCGCCGGTAAATGCGAGGCTCGTCGCCACGCCCAGAATGGCGCCCGAGAGCATGCCGCGGATCAACAGGTCGCGCGGCGCGAGCGCCAGCTTGCGCTTTCCGGCTTCAAGCATCGCTCCGGCGACGTCGGCCGGTGCCACATAATCCATCTGTCGTCTCCCGAGCCAAACTTGAGCGCCGTGCGGCTTGCACGGCGCCAACCTGGCTCGGTCATTTCAAGATGCGTGCCAGCAGATAAAGTTATGAAAACAAAACAATTTCAGACAGTTAGATGGCCTTACCGCGGCTCTGAAAGTCACACCATGTGCCTGATTTCAGCGCATATCGGCGCGCGATCGTGCAATGCACAAAACGTGCGCAACCGACGATCGCGCAGGCATTAACCGGTGCTTAACCGCTGGCGGCCGTGGCGCCGGCTACGGCACGCTCCGCTTCCCAATCCTTGCCGACGCCGGCACTGGTCGGAAAGATCAAAGACTTGATCACCACAGGCACGGCGCCCGACGTATCGAGGATGGCCCCGATGTCGATGTAGTCGAACTCTTTCAGTTCGAGTCCGTCGATCGAGACGATCGGATTGTTGAACTTCATTTCCTCGCAATAGTGGATGCCCATCAGACCGCCGACATCGCCGTCGCCGGCGAGCACGATCGGATGGCCGTGAGCGATCACTGCCTCAAGACCATCGGCAACGCCTTTGCAGAAATCGTCGAGCCGCCGGAACGTTGCCGAGCCGCGCCATGGTACAAAGATTGCGACCGGCGTTTCGCCACTGCCGAGATCGAGCCGCTTGAGCGCGCTCTTGATCGAGGCCGACACCGCAGCGGGATCGATGGTCTCATCGCCGAGCGCCAAGTTCGGCGCGATGACCGGAACGTTGCGCAGCGGCAGCGTTTCCAGCGGGTGCACGAAAATGGTCGAGCCGGACACCTGCATGGTGTATTGCGAGGCGCCGATCACGGTGGCGCGGATGCGCGCCTCGGGACGAGCGAGGTCCGGGCCCCACTCGCGCAGCCGCGCGCGCACTTCGGCGGCGAGCTGCGGGCCGATGTCGCCAAATACCTTGGCTTCGCCGCCATAGATGTATTCCGACACGCCGCCGGAAAAGCTTACATCCGAGAGTTTGCCGCGCCAGCCTAGCGGGTCGAGCCGCAACAGCTCGGCGCCGCCGGCGCGCGGCGAGCGGCCTTCCATCGCTTCAAACAATCGGTCGGCCATGCGCGCCGCGAGCGCCTTCGCCTGATCGGTGGAAAGCTGGAAACCGAGATCGAGCTTGAGGCCAAGGTCGGCGCCGAAGCGGCGGCCGGCTTCCTCGAGCCGTACAATCTTGTTCTCCGCATCGAGCACGACGAGCCGTGCGCCGACATCGATCGCGGTGACGTCCAGCACCCTGCCCTCGGCGCACACCGCGATCTTCGAGGTGCCGCCGCCGATATCGACGTTCATGACCGGGGCGTTGTTCTTGATCGAGCGCGCCGCGGCGCCCGAGCCGTAGGCCGCCATCACGGTTTCCAGCGAATCGCCGGCGCTGACCGCGACCATCTTGCCGGCCTGCGCCGCAAACAATTCGCCGATCGCGCGCGCGTTGCGCCGGCGCACGGCGACGCCGGTCAGGATCAGCGCGCCGGTGTCGATCTCGTCCTTATCGATCTTGGCGTCGCGGTATTGTTTTTCGATGAAGGCGCCGAGCGCAGCGGAGTCGATGGTTTCCTCGCCCGAGTAGGGCGTGAGCAGAATGTCGGATTGATAGAAGCTCTCGCGCTGGGTGACGACATAGCGGCTGTCGAGCCGCTCCAGCACGATGCGCGAGAACACCAGATGCGAGGTCGAAGAGCCGATGTCGACGCCGACCGAGAGCACGCACAGCTCATCCTCCTCGCCGAACGTGCGTCCCGTCGAGGAAAAGAAAATGCGGCCGCCTTGGGCTTCGTCGTCGGTCATGCGCTGTTCTCCGGACAACAACACGTCGTCATTGCCGGGCTTGTCCCGGCAATCTCGAACACCGTGTTCGGTGCTTTATGAATCGAGATGCGCGGGTCAAGCCCGCGCATGACGAGGTGGGTGATAGCTTCTTCATTCCTGCGGCAGCAGCCCGCGATAATCGCGCTCGTAATATTCCGACCGCATCCGGTTCTCGGCGCCTTCGCGCTGCATGCGCTCGGCGTATTCCTTCCGCAGGAACGGATCCTCCATGTAATAGGGGATCGCGGTGCCGCCCTCGGGAATATCCATCGCGGTGTAGTCGGTGTGCTTCTCGCCGGGCGGACCGGGCTCGCGGCCGGGATTGTGTGGGCCGAACCAAGCCGTCAGCCGGAACGCTTCCTTCGACGCGCCGAAATGCTGGTGATACCAGCGCGCCCCGCCGGGCGCCGCCGACACCATGCCGACCGGCTCGTAGTCGACGCGCTTGACCTCCGCCACGTTGCCGTCTTTCCACGGCGTCAGTCCAAGCCGCTCCGGCCACGTATAAGTATAGCCCTTGCCCTTGATGCAGATCAGCACCGCCGCCGACGTGTGGGCATGCGCCTTTGAATAGTGTCCGTTCTCGTGCTGGCCGATCCACAGATAGAAGGTGTTGCCGGTCATGAACGGTTCGACACGGCGCCAGCCGGGCGAGCGGCGGTTGTCGAGCGGCAGGTCGCAGTTGACGATGTCGGGGATGAAGTTGGTGCGCCGCATGGCTAGTCCGCGCACCGGATCGGGCTCGATGTCGTCTTTATATTTATAGAAGTCGTCGGCGCCCGAAAAGCGATCGCGGAACTGATAAGGACAGTTGAAGATCGCGTCGGTGCTGTTGATGAGGTTCATCAGATTAGGCGCGGTGGTGCCGCCAAGCAGCAGCGCCGGTGACGAACTGGCGTTGACGATGCGGTGCATGGCGTTGACCGGAATCGAGAACAGCGAGCCCTTCTGCCATTCGAAGACGTGCCGCTTGCTGTCGCCTTCGAGCCAGACCTCGGTCGAGCCGCGTCCCTCGACGACGAAATAAATCTCCTCGTACATGTGCTTTTCGGGATTGAGCGCGCCTGCGCCCGGGACCTCAACGACGTACGAGCCCCACTTGCCTTCGGTACCGTGCAGTTGAATGTAGCTGCCGCGCCCGCCTGTTCGCTTCCACGGTTGCAACGGCAGATTTTGCACCTTGCTGACGCCGATATCGCGGTAGATCGGAATCTCCTCGGATTCCATGAACAGGTCGTATGGCGTCTTCGGCCGATTGAATTTGCCGAAACCGGCGCGCTTGAAGCCCGACGGTTCGTGCCAATGGGTCTGGCCGGTAATCTCATGCATGGCGGGGCTCCTCGTTACGGCGACGATGAAAGTCGCAGCCCCGCAGCGCAACGCTGCGCCTGTCGCGATCTCTATTGTCGCTTGTTTGCGCGAACTTTTACTCCATGTACAATGCGTGTCCAACCAATGCAACGGTCGCTGCCACGGTCGTCCGCGGCGCCGTAAACGACGCATAATCCCGGCCTAACACGAGGAACCGCCGCATGCCGATGAACAAGCCGCATCTCGAATTTCACAAGGTCGATATGACAAGCGGCTGGGCGACGCCACCGGGCTATCCGTCCGGCATACAACAGAAGATCCTCGCCAGCGATCTCGACGAAACGCGCAAGATGGGCAGCCGCACCCGGCTGTTGCGCTTCGAGCCCGGCGTCTTCACCACCGCGCCGTTCGTGCACGACCATTGGGAAGAGGTGTATCTCGTTTCCGGCGATCTCATCGTCGGCAATGACGACAAGGGCAAAGGCGGCGAGTCTTTCGCCGCGCCGACCTATGCGTGCCGGCCGCCGGGCGCCTATCACGGCCCGTTCAAGTCGGACCGCGGCTGCGTGCTCTACGAGATCCACTATTACGACGAGAGCAAGAAATAGCTGTCATTCCGGGGCGGCCGAACGAAGGCCGAGCCCGGAATCCATAATATCCGTCGTTCGAAACCTTCGACATCGTGCCATGACTGAGAATTCTGTGGCTATGGATTCCGGCCCGCGGGCTTCCGCCCGCGTCCCGGAATGACGTGAGGAACGTTCATGTCCCCCCACCAAACAAAACCCGTGATGCGGCCGTTTCTCGCCGCGGCAGGCGACTTTGCCTCCGGGAAACAAACACCGCGGCAATTTCTCGAAGACTCGCTTGCGCTTCTGGAGCAGTGGGAGCCGCGGATCGGCGCTTTCGTTTGCACCAATCTGCCGGCAGCACGCGCCGCGGCGGAACGCTCGACCGAACGCTGGCGCGCCGGCAAGCCGGTCTCGCCGATCGATGGCATGCCGGTCGGCATCAAGGACATTATCGAAACGGTCGACATGCCGACCGAAATGGGTTCGGCGCTGTTTGCCGGCTGGCGCTCGGAGAAGGATGCTGCGTGTGTGCGTGCGCTGCGTGACGCCGGCGCCGTCATCATCGGCAAGACGGTCACCACCGAGTTCGCCGCCTCCGAACCGCGTGGCACGCGCAATCCCTGGGACACGGCGCGCACGCCGGGCGGCTCCTCGAGCGGCTCCGCGGCGTCGGTCGCGGCCGGCATCGCGTCGGCGGCGCTCGGCACACAGGTGATCAGCTCCACCGTTCGTCCGGCGAGCTATTGCGGCTGCTTCGGTTTCAAACCAAGCCTCAACGCGCTTAACCGCGAAGGCAGCCACGACATCCAGAGCCAGAGCTGCACCGGCGTGCTCGGCGCGTCGCTCGCCGACGTCTGGCAGGTGGCCTACGAGATCGTCGCCCGGGTCGGCGGCGATGCCGGTACGCCCGGATTGCAGGGGCCGGGGCAATTGCCGGCGGCGAAAAAGCCCAAAACGCTCGCCGTTCTGGAAACGGCCGGCTGGGATGTAGCCGCGGCCGATGCCAAGGCGCAGTTCAACGACTGCGTCGCCCGGCTGAAATCCGCGGGCGTCGCGATCCGCAGCCGCCATAACGACAAAGACATTGCGGCGCTGGAGAACGAGCTGCTCAGCGCGACGGAGCTGTCGCATCGCTGCAACGGCTTCGAGGGGCAGTGGTTCTTTCGCACCATGCGCGACCGCGACGCCACCAAGCTCGGCCGCATCACGCTCGAGCGCGCGTACAAATATGACAACCTGACGCTTGCCGGATACCGCGCCGACATCAAGGAGCGCGCGCGCATCCGCGGGGTCTATGCGGCGCTCGCCGCAGGCTGCGACGGCTTCATCACGCTGGCCGCGCCCGGCGCCGCCCCCGAGGGCCTGGCCTCGACCGGCAATCCGGAATTCGGCGTGCCGTCCTCGCTGCTCGGCGTGCCGGCGTTGTCGCTGCCGCTGTTCGAGGACGGCGGGATGCCGCTTGGCCTGCAACTGATCGGCTTCTTCGACGCCGACGCCGACGCCGTGGCGATGGCGTCATGGCTGATGCAGGCGAAGTGAGCGGAGAAATAGCAAACCTTTTCGCCCGACCATCCACGTCTGTGTGCGATGACAAAAGACGCGGACGCCCGCGACACAGGCGAGCGAAGCGACGCCGTTCTTCGAACGGCTATGCACGGGAATGACGAACAAGGAGCAACGCATGCGCACCATCGACGCCTTCAATCATTTCTTCCCGAAGCGCTATTACGAGGCGCTGCTTGAGACGCCGGCGGGATCGAAAGACCTCGGCAAGCGCGTGCGCGGCATTCCGGCGCTGTCCGATCTCGAACTGCGGCTGCGCATCGTCGAATCATTTCCCGATTACGCGCAGGTGCTTTCTCACGGGTTGCCGCCGATGGAGCGGTTATGGGGACCTGAGAAGACGCCCGAGATGGCGAAAATCGCCAACGATGGTCTGGGCGAGGTCGCGGCCAAGCATCCGAAACATTTCGTTGGCTGGTCGGCGCTGTTGCCGATGAATGCGCCGGAGGCGGCGGCGAAGGAGGCCGAGCGCGCCCTCAACAATGGCGCCAACGCCGTGCAGATCGCGACCAACGCCAATGGCGTGCCGCTCGACGCGCCGGAGTTTTTGCCGATCTTCGAAGTCATCGCAAAATCCGGCAGGCCGATTCTGCTGCATCCGTCGCGCACCCGCGAGATGCCGGACTACCCGACCGAGAAAGTGTCAAAATACGAGATCTGCAGCGTGCTCGGCTGGCCCTACGAGACCGGCGTGACGCTGGCGCGGCTAGTGTTCTCGAAAATCATGGACAAGTATCCGGATCTGAAAGTCATCGCGCACCATCTCGGCGGTGTGATTCCGTATCTGGAAGGCCGCGTCGCCCACTCGTTCGATCAGATGGGGGTGCGTACCTCCGATGAGGATTATGAGAGCTTGCGCAAATCGCTGAAGAAGCGGCCGTTCGATTATTTCAAGGATTTCTATGGCGACACGGCGGTCGAAGGCGCGCGAGCGGCGACCGTGTGCGGGCTCGATTTTTTTGGCGCCGACCATGTCGTGTTCGCCTCCGATTGCCCGTTCGACAAGGAAAAGGGACCGGGCTACATCCGCGACACGCTCAAGGTGCTCAACTCGATCGAGATGCCTGACGCCGACCGCGAGAAGATTTATTACCGTAACGCGCAGACGCTGTTCGGGTTGGTTGGCTAACGGGTTTGATTGGTCCGGCGGGCGTTTCCGGGCCCTTGAACCTTCTCCAGATCACGGTGGACTAAGCATGTGATTGAGGCGGTTTGCCTTCAAACCGCATTTGGAGAAGTCCCATGTCCGACCATTATGAACACCGTCAGGTCGGCACCCTGATGGTTGTGGTGCTGTGCGTGGGGGCCGCCGCGGCGGGAACCGCGGCATTCATGAACCCCACCGCGGGACGATGGCTGGGCTTGGCGATTGCGCTTGGCTGCGTCGCGCTCGCCTGGCTGTTTTCGTCGCTCACCGTTGTCGTCAACGGCAACGAGCTGGAATGGTATTTCGGCCCGGGCGCGTGGAAATACCGGATGGCCCGCACCGACATCGCCAACGTCAGCATCGTGCGCAACAGCGTCCTGACGGGCTTCGGCATCAGGGTGCGGCCGGGCTTTCGGCTGTATAACGTGTCCGGCCTCGACGCCGTCGAACTGCATCTCAAGAACGGCGAGATCCGCCGCATCGGTACCGACGACGCTTCAGGCCTCGCCGCCGTGCTCCGCGGCGAGTGAACCGCCCGGATCGAGTTGCCCGCCCCAAGCCCGCCCGCCCTCTATCCAGCGTTTGCCGGCCGCACGTCGCGGTCGGCATGCTCATGGGTGCAATGCAGATTGGGATGGCCCGCTTACTTCCTATTCATCCGATTGACGTTTAAGTGCATCGCACCCAAGCAAGACTCGTGATTGTGCCGTCCCCTGCCGGGGCTGCCTGCGGCGGACAGAGAGGACGCGTTTTCCGTGACTGAAGCCGTCATTGGCAGAGCGACCGGCGCCAAATCGTTTTCGATTTTGGGTGCGCTGACCTTCTGCCACCTGATCAATGATCTCTCGACCTCGCTGCTCTTGGCCATCTACCCGTTGCTCAAGAGCGGGTTCGATCTGAGCTTTGGCCAGATCGGCATTCTCACGCTCGTGTTCCAGGGCACCGCGTCGCTGCTGCAGCCCGCGGTCGGGTTATTTACGGATCGCCGGCCGCAGCCATATGCGCTGCCATTTGGCATGGCATCTATCGCGGCTGGCCTCGCGGTGCTCGCCTTCGCGCCGAGTTACGCCGCCTTGCTCGTGGGCTGCGTGTTTCTCGGCATCGGCTCGTCGATCTTCCATCCGGAATCCTCGCGCCTGGCGCGGCTCGCTTCCGGCGGGGCGCACGGCTTTGCGCAATCGCTGTTCCAGGTCGGCGGCAATGTCGGCAACTCGCTGGCGCCACTCGGGGCAGCTTTGCTCGTGCTGCCGTACGGGCAGCGCAGCATGGCCTGGTTTGCGCTGCTGGCGATCGCCGGAATAGCGATCCTCACGCGGGTGGGACACACCTTTGGCCGTTCGTCCTTGGCTCGGCCTCGCGCGCGGTCATCCATGGCGGCTGCCGCAGACTTGGCGCCCGGTGCGGTGCGGCGCGCGATGACGGTGCTGATCGCACTTATCTTCTCGAAATATTTCTATCTGTCGAGCATCACCAGCTATTACATCTTTTATCTGATCCACCATTTTGGGCTGACGGCGGAAAATGCGCAGCTCTGCCTGTTTGTTTTCTTGGCGTCGGCTGCGGCCGGCACCTTTATCGGCGGCCCGGTTGGCGATCGTGTCGGCCGCAAGCTTGTCATCTGGTGCTCGATCCTGGGGGTGGTGCCGTTCACCCTGGCACTGCCTTATGTCGGGCTCTCTGCCACCATCGTGCTCAGCATTCTCATCGGTCTCATTATCTCTTCGGCGTTCTCGGCCATCGTCGTTTATGCCCAGGAGCTCATCCCCGGCCGCGTCGGCATGGTGTCGGGCTTGTTCTTCGGACTTGGCTTCGGCATGGCGGGGCTTGGCGCCGCGGCGCTCGGCGAGCTGATCGATCTCACCAGCATTGACTTCGTCTATCGGGTCTGCTCGTTCCTGCCGCTGATTGGCGTGCTCACCGCGTTCCTTCCCGAGATCGAACGGCCGCGCCCGGTGCCTTTGGGTTCCCGTTGATCCTCGGAGCCTGTCGGTCGCATCACCAACGCCCTGTTCGACAGCAAGGCTTTTCGACTTCACTATCGAACAAGAGGGCTGGCCGTAGGGTTTCCACAAGGCAAAAACGCCGCGGCGTTCGGCTCATCAAAGGGGGATAACTTGTCTCATCGCTTTCGCATTGCGACTGCCGCAATTGCAGCAGTCGCTGCCGGCATCATGGCAGCGACGCCGCTTTTGGCGGAAGACTATCCGACCCGGCCCGTCACCATCATCGTCGCCTCGACGCCCGGCGGCGGCACTGACATCGTTTCGCGGATCGTCGGAGCGCAACTCTCCAGTCAGCTCGGCCAGCCTTTCGTTGTCCAGAATCTGCCCGGCGCCGGCTCGCTCACCGGCACCGAGGTCGCCGCCAAGGCGGTGCCGGACGGTTACACACTGCAGACCGGGCTCAATGCCAGCATGGCGGTGAATCCCAGCCTGTTCAAACACATGCCCTATGACCCGGTCGCCGACTTCACACCGGTCGGCATGATGGCAGAATTCCCGTTCGCCATCGTGGTGAGCAAGAATTTTCCGGCGCACTCGCTCAAAGAACTCATCGCGATGGCCAAGGAGCGGCCCGGCGAGATCAATTACGCCTCGGCCGGCATCGGCACCGGACAGCAATTATCGATGGAGCTGTTCAAGCTGATGACCGGGACCAACTTTACACACGTGCCTTATCGGGGCGCGGCGCCGGCCTATACGGATGTTATCTCCGGCCAGGTGCCGGTCTTCTTCGATAACCTGGCGAGCGCGCTCGGCCAGATCAAAGGCGGCTCCGTGCGCGCGCTCGCCACCACAGGCAAGTCGCGCTCGCCATTGTTGCCGGACGTGCCAACGGTCGAGGAGGCCGGAGTGCCGGGCTACACGTACTACACGTGGTTCGGTTTGTGGGCGCCGAAAAAAACGCCGCAACCCATCGTCGCCAAGCTGCACGCGGAGCTGGAAAAGGCGCTCGCCGCGCCCGCCGTGCGTTCGCGCATTGCCGCTGCCGCCGGTGAAACCATGAACATGCCGCTTGCCGATATCGACCCGTTCTTGAAATCCGAAATCGCCAAGTGGGCGAAGGTGGTCAAGCAGGCGGGGATTGCGGTTCAGTGAAGGGCGCGGCGCGCGACCCGTAGCGCCGAAAGCCTTCCGATCTCTATTCGCCGACGATCTGCGCGCGCAAGATGCCGATTCCGGTGATCGCGACTTCGAGCGTATCGCCGGGCTTCATCCATAGCGGCGGCTTGCGGCCGTGGCCGACGCCTTCGGGCGTGCCGGTGGCGATGATGTCGCCCGCCGACAGCGCCGTGAAGTCGGAACAGAACGAGATGATCTGCGGGATCGAATAGATCAGCTTGTCGGTGCCGGAGTGCTGCACCTGTTGGCCGTTCAGCCGCGTCGTCAGCACGAGCTTGCTTGGGTCGGGAATTTCGTCGGTGGTGACGAGCCACGGGCCGAGCGGGCCAGTGCCGGGCCAGTTCTTGCCCGAGGTGACGGAGAATTTTTGATAGTCGCGGACCGAGCCGTCGACGAAGATCGTGTAGCCCGCGACATGGTCGAGCGCGCGATCGAGGGGAATGTGACGGCCGGCTTTGCCGATGACCAACGCCAGCTCGCCCTCGTAATCGAAATTGTCGGAGAGTTTCGGCCGGACCATGTCGCCGCCGTGGCCGACCAGTGTATCGGTGAAGCGGATGAACATGCTCGGTTGCTTTGGCAGTTCGCGCGACACTTCGGCCGCATGCGCGCGGTAATTGACGCCAGCGCAGAGAATTTTATTAGGCTGCGGGATCACCGGACGGAATTTGATGTCGGCGAGCTTGTGGTCGGCCTTCGCCCCCCGGGCTGCCTGGCGCAGCGCCTCGATGCCGTCTGCTCCGAGAGCTGCGGCGAGGTCTGGCTGCCCGACTTTATCATTCAGCGTGACCACGCCGTCGCCGCTCACCGCGCCGAACAAGTCTCTGCCGCTGGCGCTGAAACTCAAAAGCTTCATGGGAGCACTCCGTATCTGACCGGCAACAGCTAACCACGGCCGTTGGGACGAGACACGCGAAAATTGCTCGATTTTTTCATCAATTGCAGCGATGGCCGCATTCGTTCATCAAGTATGCCGGCGAGACGATACTTGTCGAGACGGCGGACCTTGCGCTGTACCGGGCCAAGACGGCGGGACGAAACCAGGTGGCCGTCGCGTCCGCGAACGACGCGGCAGCCGCCGGTGAACTCGCGGTCGCGAGTTGAGCGATCAGAATTTGATCATGTCGATCTTGGTCAAGGTCGACTTTGCCGACACCAGCGGTGCCGTGGCGAAGGTGTAGGCAGTGGACAGGTCGGCGTAAGGGTCGGCAGCCGACATGCCATCGACCGGCACGATCACTTTCAGCCCGCGCATGGCGGCGCCGGAGGCGGTGAACAGCACGGCGCCGTTCGAGGCAGTGCCGGTGACGATCACCGTCTGAATGCCTTTATCCTTGAGGATTTTCGCCAAGTCCGTATTCAGGAACTTGTCCGGACCGGCTTGGACGTGCGGCTCGTCGGCGGCAGGGGCGACGTCCTTGATGACGTCGGCGGTCGTCGTTTTGGCGATGATGCTATAGACGACGGCGACCTTGGCGGCGCGCGCTTCCATCAGAAGCTTCTTCATCGCGGGGATGCTGGCCACGCAGGCCGGCCGCTTGCCGCAGTTCTGATTCATAAAGTCGAGCATCAGCAGTGCCGTGGTCTTCGGATCCACGGTGACGGCTTTGAGTTGCGGCGCCGGCGGTGTTTTGATGCTGGCCCAATCGTCGATCACGTTGCCCGCGAATGCCGGAGCTGCCGCCATGCCGACGGCCGCCGCCGCCAGCGCGATCGTGGTGAATACGCGCGATACTTTGCGTCGCATTTTGTTCTCCTTGTTGTGGCGCCACCCGTTTTGTAGTGGCGCCATCCGTTCAGAATTTGAGCATATCCGAGGTGGTCAGTGTGATGTTCGGCGAAATGACCGGCCCGTTCACCAGCTGCCAGGCGACGAATTGCTCGGCATACGTGGTGGCCGCGCTGGTGGCATCCAGTGCCACGACGACCTTGAAGCCTTTCAATGCCGCCTCGCTCGAGGTCTCGATGATGGCGCCGTTGGAGGACACGCCCGTCATGACGACGGTCTTAATGCCGTGGTCCTTGAGTACTTTCTCCAGATCGGTATTGAGAAACTTGTCGGTGAACGCCTGCACGAACGGCGCGTCGCCTTGCGGAGCAAGCTCGGGCATCACGGCAGCGATCGGAACTTTCGGAATGCTGGTATAGACCACCAGCACTTTGGCTGCGCGCGCCGCTTCAAGCACCTTCTTGGCGGCCGGCAGCGATGCCATGCAGCGCGGATAGTGGCTGCAGATCGGATTGACGAAATCCGCCATCACCAGCGCCGTGGTCTTGGGATCGAGCGTGACTTCTTTGACCGGCGGCGGCGGCGGCGCCTTCACGCTGGCCCACTCGTCGACGATCGATGCGGCGTGCAACTGTGACGTGCCGGCGCCGATAATCGCCGTGAATGCAAACGCCAGGAGCCATTTTCCGCGCTTCATGTCTTCCTCCCATCGCGCGCGTCGTGATTACGGCGCGGCGTTATCGTAAGAACCGGAAACAACGCCTCTTATTCCGAATCCTTTGCCGCAAGCAATTGCCCAGTTTGCCGCTGTCGGCGCTGGCCAGTTCACCGCATGGACGAATTGCGACGCGCGCGCCAATATCCGCCCCCACAAGGCACGGCAAAGCGGCAGCAGGCGGGAGGAGGCAGCGATGGATATCAAAGTGGGGCGGCAGGCGATCGCCGAAGCGAGCAAGACGCTCAGCAACTGGGGCCGCTGGGGCAAGGAGGACCAGGTCGGCACGCTCAATCACGTGCGGCCGGAGGATATCGTCAAGGCCGCGAGCCTGATCCGCTCCGGCAAGGCTTTTGCGCTCGGCATTCCACTCGACGCCAGTGGCCCGCAGAACGGGCTGTTCGGCGGACGCTTCAATCCGATCCACCAGATGCTGGCGACCGGCACCGACGCCATCGCCGGCCGGCAGGATTGGAACAAGATCCGCTACGCCGATGACACGCTGATCTGCTGTATCCAGGGCGCCACGCACTGGGACGCGCTCGGCCACGTGTTCTACGAGGATAAGGCCTATAACGGCTACGATGCCAAGCTGATCGACGCCAAGGGACTCAACGTTCTCGGCATCGAGCACTCCAAGAACAAGATGGTCGGGCGTGGCGTGCTGCTCGATATTGCGCGGTTTCGCGGCGTGCCGTGGATGGCCGACGGCGAGAGCATTTCCAATGACGAACTCGACAAGTGCGCCAAGGACCAGAATGTGTCGATCGGCCGCGGCGATTTCGTCATCATCCGCACCGGTCAGATGGAGCGCTGCCTGCAGGAGAAAACGTGGGGCGGCTATGCGGGCGGCGATGCGCCCGGCGTCAAGTTCGAGAACTGCTACTGGTGCCAGGAGAAGGAAATCGCCGCGATCTGCAGCGATACCTGGGGCGTCGAAGTGCGGCCGAACGAGACCACCGATGCGAACCAGCCGTGGCATTGGGTGGTGATCCCCGCCATGGGCCTGTGCATGGGCGAGATTTTTTATCTCAAGGAGCTTGCCGAAGACTGCGACGAGGATGGCGTTTACGAATTCTTCTTCTGCGGCCCGCCGCTCATCATCACCGGAGGCACCGGTTCGCCGCTCAACCCGCAGGCGATAAAATAATCTGACTCTCCCCGCATGCGGGGGAGAGGGGAAGGCACAAGGGAGAGTAAAATGCCTCGTTACCTCAAGCGCGGAATGGATGCGAGCGCGATCAAGGCGGCCGACGCCAAGGTCCGCGAAACGGTCGAGCAGATTTTGGCCGACATCGAGGCGCGCAGGGACGTGGCGGTGCGCGAGCTGTCGCAGAAATTCGATAATTGGTCGCCGGCTTCGTTCAAGCTGACCGCCGCCGAGATTGAGCGCGCGATCGGGGAGGTGCGCAAGCGCGATCTCGACGATCTCAAATTCGCCCAGGCGCAGGTGCGCAATTTTGCGCAGAAACAAAAAGACACCATGCGCGATCTCGAAGTCGAGACGCTGCCGGGCGTCGTGCTCGGCCATCGGCACATCCCGGTCAACTCGATCGGCTGCTATGTGCCGGGTGGCCGCTATCCGATGGTGGCGTCGGCGCACATGTCGATCGTCACCGCGCGCGTTGCCGGCGTGAAGAAAATCGTCGCCTGCGCACCGCCCTACAAGGGCGGGCCGCATCCGGCGATCGTGGCAGCGATGCATTTTGGCGGCGCGGACGAGATTTTCGTGCTCGGCGGCGTGCAGGCGATCGCCGCGATGGCGCTCGGCACCGAGACGATCACGCCGGTCGACATGGTGGTGGGACCGGGCAACGCCTATGTGGCCGAGGCCAAGCGGCAATTGTTCGGCCGCGTCGGTATTGATCTTTTGGCTGGGCCGACCGAAACGCTGATCATCGCCGACGAAACGGTCGACGGTGAGATGTGCGCCACCGATCTGCTCGGCCAGGCCGAGCACGGCCCGACCTCGCCGGCGATCCTGATCACCAATTCGGAAAAGCTCGCGCGTGACACCATGGCGGAGGTCGAGCGGCTGCTGAAAATCCTGCCCAGCGCCGATCTCGCCGGCAAGGCATGGGCCGATTATGGCGAGGTCATCGTCTGCGATTCTTACGACGAGATGGTGAGCGAAGCCGATCGCATCGCCTCCGAGCATGTGCAGGTGATGACGCGCGATCCGGATTACTTTCTTGCCAATATGAAGAACTACGGCTCGCTGTTCCTCGGCCCGCGCACCAATGTCGCTTATGGCGACAAGGTGATCGGCACCAACCATACGCTGCCGACCAAGAAGGCGGCGCGCTACACCGGCGGGCTGTGGGTCGGGAAATTTCTCAAAACCTGCACGTATCAAAAAGTGCTGACCGACGAGGCCAGCGCCCAGATCGGCGAAGCCTGCTCGCGACTGTGCGTGCTGGAAGGCTTTCTGGCCCATGCCGAGCAGGCTAACGTGCGCGTTCGCCGCTACGGCGGCCGCAATGTGCCCTATGCGCAAGCGGCGGAGTAACACGTCATTGCGGATTGCCGCGAAGCGGCAAGTCCGGAATCCATAACCACAAACGCAGGGATTATGGATTCCAGGTTCGCCGCCGCGCGGCGCCCCGGAATGACAACAGGAAGACGCTGATGGACCTCGCCAAGACTCCGTCCTTCCGCCTCGACGGCAAGCGCGCGCTCGTGACTGGCGGCGGGCGCGGCATCGGGCTCGCGGCGGCCTCGGCGCTGGCGGAGGCCGGCGCGCATGTCTCGCTCGCGGCGCGGACCAAAAGCGAGATCGAAGCCGCTGCGGCGGCGATTCGGACCCGGGGGCAGAAGGCGGATGCGCTGCAACTCGACGTAACCGATGTGGAGGCGATGCGTCGCGCGATCGCAGCGGTGGAGCCGTTTCAAATCCTCATCAACAATGCCGGCATGAACCGCCCGGCGTTGCTGGCGGACGTCACACCTACGGATTTCGACGCCATCTTTGCGCTCAACGTACGCGCGGCGTTCTTCATGGCGCAGGCGGTGGCGGGCAGGCTGATCGCGGCCAAGCTGCCGGGCTCCATTATCAACATTTCCTCGCAGATGGGCCACGTCGGGGCCGCGCGCCGCACCGTCTATTGCGCCTCGAAGCACGCCATGGAGGGCTTTACCAAGGCGATGGCGATCGAGCTCGCGCCGCACGCCATCCGCGTCAACAGTCTCGGCCCGACGTTTCTGGAGACGCCGATGACGAAGCCGTTCTTTGAGAACAAGGCGTTCCGCGACGAGGTCCTGTCCAAGATCAAGCTCGGCCGTCTCGGCCAGCTCGACGAGCTCACCGGCGCAATCGTATTCCTCGCTTCCGACGCATCGTCGCTGATGACTGGCTCGGCGCTTGTGCTCGACGGCGGCTGGACAGCGGAGTGATGGCGATGGGCGACAGCGAGCTACGCCGCCGGATCGTCGGCACTTGGTCGCTCATGTCGGTTGCATATGAGGATCAGGCCACGGGGGAGCGCACATCGGTTTATGGTGAGCATCCCAAGGGCATTCAGATCGCGACACCCGAAGGCCGCTGGCTCGCGTTGATGACCGCCGAAGGCCGTGGCGTGCCGAACAGCGACGCCGAGCGCGCCAACGCGCTCAAAACGATGATTGCCTATACGGGCCGTTACCGCGTTGAGGGTGGCAACGTCATCACCAAGGTCGAGGCAGCGTGGAACGAGGCGTGGGTCGGCACCGATCAGGTGCGCGCTATCCGTTTTGACGGCGAAACGCTCTTGCTGCAAAGCCCGCCGATGCCGCATCCGAACATCGGTGGCAGGCTGGTGCGGGTGATTGTCGCATGGCAGCCGGAATCGCGCTGAATCTTCGCGTCCCGATACGTTGACCGTGCCGCCACACGCGATACCATCGCACCGCAGTTGGGGCATCTGGCGCAATTCGAAAAGCCCCGATCGGGGCGGAGCATGTCGAGGGAGCGGGAGCACGTCCCGGATTGGGAGCATCTGTTATTCGCGGCATTATTGCTGGCCTTCATCGTCTGGTATCTTTGGACGGCAGCCGCAGCGTCTCTCACGTTCAGCAATCTCATTCTGATAGGGCCGGTAGGCGCGGTCGCGGCCGGTCTCCTGCTCTACATTGCGTCAATCGAGATTTTCGGGCGATTGCCGGCAGCGAACGCCTCGTCCATCCAAGCCGATGCAGCCGCAAGCACGGCGCACGGCCGCTTCCGCTCGGGCTCACTTGCGACGATCGCGGCGCTTATGGGTCTGTTCGGCGCGTACGTGGTCGCCATACCTTACATCGGCTTTGACGTCGCGACCTTCCTGTTCGTCGGCGCCACGCTGTGGCTGCTGGGCGAGCGCAACATCGCCGTGCTGCTGTCACTCGCCCTGGGCATCGCAGTGGCGCTCAGTGTTGCGGCACTCACGTTGCTGACCTTTCCGATACCGCTGGCAGTCGCTCGCGCCGTGTGGAGCAACCTGTGATCGACTGGCAAGCGCTGCAGTCAGCCCTGCATCTTCTGGGCAGTTCCTATAGCGCGTGGCTGCTGACCATTCCGGGCATCGCGCTCGGCATGTTGGGCGGTGCAATTCCAGGTGTTTCGTCTGCGCTGATCCTCGCGATCGTATTGCCGGCAACGCTGTGGATGAGCCTGTTGTCTTCGCTGATCTTCATGACCGCGATCTACACCGGCGCGGCC
>DATCBO010000088.1:0-3165 GCA_036511795.1 Xanthobacteraceae bacterium | reverse complement strand
CTGCAGTTCCGGCGGTCACGGTGCCCCACTCCGCGTGCATGTGATGTCCCTCGGTATTGTCGGCCTTGACCGGTAAAAACGTGCCCGGACCGACATGCAGGGTCACCTCGTGGAGCGCGATGCCCCGCGCTTGCAGCGCGGTCACGAGCGCTTCGGTGAAATGCAGCCCCGCGGTCGGCGCGGCGACCGAGCCCTCATCGCGCGCAAAGATGGTCTGGTAGTCCGCGCTGTCGGCCTCATCGACGCCGCGGCGGCCGGCAATGTAGGGCGGCAGCGGCATCTCTCCGCGCTCGGCGATTGCCTGGTCGAGAATCGACCCGTGGAAGGCGAACGCGAATGTAACTTCGCCGCCCTCGCCTTTTGCCTCAACAGTGGCGTCGAGCTGACCGAGAAAGCAGACGCGGCCTTCGGTGCCGAATCGGACCACATCGCCAACCGCGAGGCGCTTTGCCGGCCGCACCAGAGCAGTCCAGCGCGAGCCATCGATCCGCTTGGTGAGAGTAGCAGCAATGGCCGCCTCGGGACCGCCCTCGTCGCGCGCCAGGCGGCGGCCGTACAGACTTGCCGCCAACACCTTGGTGTTGTTGACGACGAGCGCGTCGCCGGCGCGCAGCAGCACCGGCAGTTCGCGCACGATATGATCCTCGAACGCAGGGGGATCGCCCGACCGAACCACCAGAAGCCGCGCGGCGTCTCGCGGTGAGGCTGGCCGCAGCGCGATGCGATCTTCCGGCAAATCGAAATCGAATAGTTCAGTGCGCATGCGTGTCGTCGGTCGCGGCGCCCGGACGAAACGTTCTGGCGCGGCTTAAGGATCAGGCCCATATGTGGTCCATGAGCGGCCGACCATGCAATCCCGACAGCGACCTGCAACGCCTGTGGCGGATTTTCCTGCGCGCTACGCCGATGCCGCAATGCTCCCCGCCGGACAGGCGTGACGCGACCGATGGCGCGGGAGCCGCCAGCGAGCCCACGCTCCCGACAAAATCGGAGCCTGCTACGAAATCGACGAACGATCGCTGAGGGCCGGATCAGGACGCCGCGTCGGCGGCAACCTTCATGCGGATAATGCGATCGGGTTTGGCCGGCGGCTCGCCGCGCTGGAGCTTGTCGACCACGTCCATGCCGGCGACGACTTCACCGATGACGGTGTATTGGCCGTTGAGGAACGAACCTTCGTCGAACATGATGAAGAACTGACTGTTCGCCGAGTGGTTGTTGCCGCCCTTGCGCGCCATGCCGACAATTCCGCGCTCGAACGGCACTTCGGAAAATTCTGCTTTCAGGTCGGGGTACGACGAGCCCCCGGTACCGTTGCCGTGCTGGCCGTCGCCGGTCTGCGCCATGAATCCGTCGATGACGCGATGGAACGGCACGTCGTCATAATAGCCCTCGCGCGCCAACTGTTTCAGCCGCTCGGCATGCTTGGGGGCAACATCGGTATCGAGCTCAATAAAGATCACGCCCGGCGCGGTTTCGATGATCAGCGTGTTCTGCGGATCGGCGCCTGCCGGAAGCGACGCCTTCGTCCCTTCGTCATCGGCCATAGGACTGGCTCCTGTTGAGGTCTTTGTTCAAACTTAAGGGGTGATGGTTGCTTTCTTGATGTAGTCCAACTTGGGAAATTGCTTGATCAGATAAGCGTTCCCCTGGCTTTGGATCAGGCCCTGGCTCGGCCCCTGTCCTTGCGGCGCACCCTCGCCGTACTCACTGTAAAGCGCGTTGACCACTTGCATCCCGGATATGACGCGGCCGAACGGAGCGAAGCCTTGGCTGTCGAGGCCGTGGTTATTGCCGTAATTGATGAAGACCTGTGTGGTCCGTGTGTCCGGGCCCCTGGTTGCGAACGTGATGTAGCCCGGCAGGTTGCTTTGCGTCACCCGATCGTCCGGGATATTGGCGTCCTCCCATCGCGCCGCGATGCTGGGATTGCCGTTGATGCCGAACTGCACCATGAACCCGGAGATCACGCGGAAGAATCGCGAGCCGTCGTAGAAGCCGTTCTTGACCAGATTGTAAAAGCGGTCGGCCCCGTGCGGCGCCCAGTCGCGATGCACTTCAAGGACAAAGGCGCCCTTGCTGGTATCGAATCTCACCTTGTAGACCGCCGGCGCTTGCGCATTGAGCGCCGCGGGATTTGTCAGGGGCTTGGTCATGCCCTGGCCGAATGCCGGTGCGGCGATGAACAGCGTCAGCACAATGGCTGCGAGGCGGATCATGGCATCTCCCCAATGAAAATTCTTGTGAAGGTTTCAGTGTCAGGATTTGGCGAATTTCTGTTTCAGCCGCGACACCACCAACGCCGGCACGAAGCTCGACACATCGCCGCCCATGCCGGCAATCTGCCGCACGAGCGTCGCGGTGATCGGGCGTGCCGCCGGTGACGCCGGCAAAAATACGGTCTGCAGTTGTGGCGCCATGACAGCATTCATCCCGGCCATCTGCATCTCGTAATCGAAATCGTTCACGTCGCGCACCCCGCGGATCAGGACGGTGGCGCCGGCCTCACGGGCCGCCGTGACAACCAAGCCCGCAAACGTCACACAGGCCAATTCACAGCCCGCCTCGCGCGCCAAGGGCGCACAGATTTCCTCCAGCATCGCCTGGCGCTCTTGCGCCGAGAACAGCGGCGTTTTGCCCGGATGCACGCCTATCGCGAGCACCAGCTTGTCGGCCAAGCGGACGGCGTTGCGCACAACGTCGAGGTGGCCAAGCGTGATTGGATCGAACGATCCGGCGAAAAGCGCGATGCGCGGCATAGGCGCGGTCTAGCTTGCGCGCTTGCCGCTCGCAAGGCGCTGTTGGGCACGGCGCGGCCGGATTCTTCGGGAGGCAGAAAATTCTCCCGATAATTCAGTAAATTACGCCACTTGGTTGATGCCGATCCTTGGCGCGGCTCCGATGCGTCAATGATTCTTAATAAATTGTGAACCTTTGGGACCCGGGGCGCGACAAACGATCAAATGCTTCCGGGGATGGAAGCGGTTTGGACAGGGGTGTCGCCATGATGAAATCAGCTTTCGTGATCGCTGCTGCGTTGGTGGCTGCGGGATTCATCGCGTTGCCGATCATGTCGCAGGTGCAAGCCAGCGCGCCCGTGTTTGGCGCGAAGGGCGACCGGGTCGACGCGCGCCCGATCGGATCGTCCTGCTCCACCCGCGAGCG
>DATCBO010000087.1:0-6043 GCA_036511795.1 Xanthobacteraceae bacterium | reverse complement strand
AATGGCGAGGTGATCGAGGCCGGCGTACGCGCCGCGCGCGCGCACGGCGCCGGCGCCGGCGGCACCCGCAACATCGCCGGCAACAATCATCCGCTGGTCGAGCTGGAGCGCGAGCTTGCCGACCTGCACCGCAAGGAAGCCGCGCTGGTGTTCACCTCCGGCTATGTGTCGAACGAGACCGGTATCTCGACATTGGCCAAGCTGATGCCGAACTGCCTCATCCTGTCGGACGCCTGGAACCACAACTCGATGATCGAGGGCGTGCGTCAGGCGCAAACCGAGAAGCAGATTTTCCGTCACAACGACATGGCGCATCTCGAACAGCTTCTCGCGGCCGCCGATCCTAAGCGGCCGAAGCTGATCGTGTTCGAGAGCCTCTATTCGATGGACGGCGACATCGCGCACATCAACAAGATCTGCGATCTCGCCGAACAATACGGCGCCATGACGTATGTGGACGAGGTTCACGCCGTCGGCATGTATGGGCCGCGCGGCGCCGGCATTGCCGAGCGTGACGGCGCCATGGGCCGCATCGACGTGATCGAAGCGACGCTCGCCAAGGCGTTCGGCTGCGTCGGCGGCTATATCGCGGCGAACACCGCGATCATCGATGCGGTGCGCTCCTACTCGCCGGGCTTCATCTTCACCACGGCGCTGCCGCCGCCGGTCGCCGCCGCGGCGACCGCCGCGATCCGCCATCTGAAAACGTCGAGCTGGGAGCGCGAGCGGCAGCAGGACCGCGCCGCGCGCACCAAGGCGGTGCTGTCCGCCGCGCGGCTGCCGGTGATGATGAACACGACCCATATCGTGCCGGTATTCGTCGGCAATCCTGAGCAGTGCAAGGCGGCAAGCGACATGCTGCTCGCCGAGCACGGCATCTACATTCAGCCGATCAACTATCCGACGGTGCCGAAGGGCACCGAGCGGCTGCGCATCACGCCGAGCCCGTATCATGACGACGCGCTGATCGACCGGCTGGCCGAGGCGCTGGTCGACGTGTGGCATCGCTTGAAGCTGCCGCTGAAGGCGAGCGCGCTCGCGGCCGAGTGATCTGGCACGAGCCTCAAGCTTCTTTAAACAAACGGGAGCGAAGCATGCGGGAAATAGTTGTCCCGCGCGCCGAGGAGGATTCAAGGTGCGATGACCGGCAGCACACAAAGAGTCGCGCTGGTGACAGGGGCGGCGCGCGGCATCGGGCTTGCGACCGCCAGGCGGTTCCTCGCCGACGGGTGGCGCGTCGCGCTGCTCGATATCGACAGCGACACGCTTGACCGTACCCACGCGGCGCTACCGGCTGGTGAGACTATCGCCATTTGTGCTGATGTGGCGGATGCCGCCGGCGTGGCTGCAGCGGTTGCGCGCGTCGCCAAGGAATTCGGGCGGCTCGACGCGCTGGTCAACAATGCGGGCATCGCGATCTTCAAACCGATCCTCGATGTCACCTATGAGGATTGGTCGCGCGTGCTCGCGGTCAACCTCACCGGACCATTCCTGTGTGTGCAGGCCGCGGCGCCGCTGATGCGCGACAGCGGCGGTGGCGCGATCGTCAACATCACGTCGATATCGGGACTGCGCGCCTCGACGCTGCGCGCCGCCTACGGCACCAGCAAGGCCGGCCTCGCGCATTTGACGCAGCAACAAGCAATCGAGCTCGCCTCGCTCGGCATCCGGGTCAACGCCGTGGCGCCGGGCCCGGTCGATACCGCCATGGCAAAGGCCGTCCATACGCCGGAGATTCGCGCCGCCTATCACGATGCCATTCCGCTCAACCGCTACGGCCTGGAGCAGGAGCTTGCCGAGGCGATCTTCTTTTTGTGCAGCGACCGCGCCAGCTACATCACCGGGCAGACGATCGCGGTCGACGGCGGCTTTGCCGCCACCGGCATCGGTCTGCCGGCGTTGCGCAACGCGGGACGGAATACTTGAGTGTCCGCGACACTGACCGCTCAGAGCGGCAGGCTCAGCGCCGGAGCGGCGGTGCTTTCGATCATCACGTTGATGCAGGCCGGCTTGCCGCTGGCGAGCGCGCGCTCGATGGCGGCGGGAAGATCGGCCGCGCGTTCGACCAATTCGCCGTGGCCGCCGAGCGCCGTCACGACCTGATCGTAGCGCGCCGGCAGGAGTTCGCAGCCATGCATCCGGTTGGCGCCATAGGCGCGGCGCTGGATTTCACTCTCCGCGTTCCAGCGCGCGTCGTTGCCGAGGATGGCGACAAAGGGCAGCGCGCACCGTACCGCGGTTTCGAATTCGCTGATGTGGAAGCCGATGGTGCCGTCGCCGAGCACGGCGAATACCGGCGCCTTGGATTCGATGAGCCGCGCCGCGAGTGCAAACGACAGCGAACTGCCGATCGCGCCGGCAACGCCGTTGATCAGACGCCGCCGCACCGGAAGCATGCTCTGGCCCCACTGGGCGAATTCGCCGCCGTCGCAGATGAGAATGGTGTCTTGATCGTGCTCGACGAATGGACGCAAGGCGCGAAATACTTCGGCCGGATGCAGCCGGCCGGGCGTGTTCGACGTCACGTCGCGCCACGCCGCCGGCCGCGCGTCCAGCATGCGGCGGGCTTCGGCGAGCCACGATGTTTTCGGCGAGCCAGCGCGCTTCGCGGCGGCCGCGAGTTGTGTGGCGGCGAGCGTTGGATCGGCGACAGCGCCAAGCAGCAAAGTATCGCCCTTCTCGCGCCGCGCCCGCGCTACGAGTTCCGCGTCGGGATCGACAGCAACGACCCGGACCGCCGGATCGAACTCGGGGGCGGCCATCCATTTGATGGTGAAATCGAGCGCCTTGCCGAGCAGCACGATGAGATCGGCGCGCTTTGCGACCTCGCGCAGCGCACCCAGCGTCGCGTCCGCGAGCCCGCGCGGGCTTTCCAGAACGATTGCGGGCGTTCCTGTTGCGGCTTCAAGTTCCGCCAACAGCATGCGCTCGGCCGCGCCCGACAGTTGCGGCCCGGCGAAAATGAGCGGCCGTTCGGCGGCGGCGAGCAAGGAAACAATTTCGCCGCAGTCGGCGTCGCTGAGCGCAGTGCGCGGGGCCGGTTCGCTTGCCGGCCACGTCACGGCGTTTTCGTCCAGGCGCGCGTCGAGCAGGTCGGACGGCAGGCTCAGGTGAACGGGCCCGCGCCGGCCCGACAACGCGACGCGGACGGCCTCGCCGATGTCATGGCCGAGCGATTCAACGCTGCGGGCCGTCCACGACGCCTTCGTCACCGGCTTCGCCATGTCCGCCTGGCGCAATTCCTGAAAGCCGCCGCGGCCCAACTCCCAGGTGGCGGCGTGTCCCGACAGCAGCACCATCGGCGATTCGGCGGCGAGCGCTGTGTAAAGCGCGCCGACCGCGTTGGCGTGGCCCGGCCCGCCGGTGACGAGCGCGATGCCGGCCTCGCCAGTCAGCCGGCCATGCGCATCGGCCATGTGCACGGCAGCGGCCTCGTGGCGGACATGAACGAGGTCGAGGCCGGCATCGAGCGCGGCGTCGAAGATCGACATGATGTGGTTGCCGGACAGCGTGAAGATGCGCCGGGTGCCGAGGCGCTGCAGCGAGCGAGCGACGATGTCGGCGCCGCGAAGGGTGTTGCTCATCGTGCGGTGAACTTTTGCTGTCCCTTAAATCGGCAGTTGGCGGCCGCGCAGCATTCCCGCATAGGCAAACGGCTGTTCGGCAAGCGCCTGATAGAAGCGCGACGCGAGATCGCGCTCGAAACTGCCGCCGTGCATCGGGTGAATCCAGGCGGGGTCCAGTTTCTGCACGCGACCCACGACCTGCCGCACCGGCGTTTCATGGGCAAAAATACCGGTGTTGCGATACAGCTTGAGCATCGAGGCCGTGAGGTCTTCGGTCACGACCGGCGGCTGATCGCCCGGCTGGATGAACAGATCGGCCGGAAACAGGCTGTGCGTGGTTTCGTCGAAGATCATCAGCGAATCCCAGTGATGCACGTGCGGCGTTTCCAGAACGCGCAGGCGATGACGGCCGAGGTCGAGGATGTCGCCGTCGCGCATGCCTTTCACGGCGCCCTTGTAATTCCAGTGCGCCAGATTGACCAAGGCGCCGAGTTCGCTGGCCACCAGCACCGAGCTCGGAGCGTCGGCGACGAAGCGGTCCATGCCGCCGCATTCGTCGGCCTCGAAATGCCCGATCACCACATAGGCCATGCGCTTCGGGTCGATGACCTCGGCGACGGCCGCGCGCACCGTTTCATACGATTCGTAATAGCCGGTGTGGATGAGAGCCGGGCGTTCGTCGTCGATCAGGAACTGGTTGAAGCTCAGCGGGGCCTTTTCGTTCGCCCGCACGGAGCAAATCCGATAGATGCCGTCCGCGATTTCGTTCACTTGAGTCTTCGCCATCTCCCGATCTCCGCTGCGCGCGCCGCGCTCATTCGTTCGCGTCCGGCGACATTTCGATTCCGGCGTCGAGGACTATGCAAAGAATCCACGGCTTCAAGAAGGCGGCGATGTCGCCTGGCGGCTGGCGCGTCAGCGCCACACTTCGTTAGCCAGTTCCACCACCATGCGGAGCTTGGCCCATTGCTCATCCTCGGCGAGGACGTTGCCCTCTTCCGTGGAGGCGAAGCCGCATTGCGGCGACAGGCACAGCTGATCGAGGCTCGCGTATTTGGTTGCTTCGTCGATGCGGCGCTTGATGTCGTCCTTCTTTTCCAGCGTGCCGGATTTGGTCGTGACCAGACCGAGCACCACGATCTTGTTTCCTTTGGGCAGGAAGCGCAGCGGCTCGAAGCCGCCGGCGCGCTCGCTGTCGTATTCAAGGAAATAGCCGTCGTAATTCAGCTTGCCGAGCATCGTCTCGGCGACCGGTCCATACCCGCCCTCGGAAATCCAGGTGGAGCGGAAATTGCCGCGGCACACATGCGTGGTAATCACCATGTCGGCCGGCTTGCCTTCGAGCGCGGCATTGATGACGCGGGCATAGTCCTGCTGCAGTCGGTCGGCGTTAAGCCCGCGGTCGCGCGCCTTTTTCAGCTCGGCCTGCGAGCACAGATAGGCCCAGGCGGTGTCGTCGAACTGCAGATAGCGGCAGCCGGCGTCGTAGAACGCGCGCACGGCCTGCCGATAGGTCTTGCCGAGGTCCTCGAAGATGGCGTCGCGGTCGGCGTATTCCTTGGTGACGACCGCGCTGGGCTCGAGGCGAAAATGCAGCGTCGCCGGGCTCGGGATGCACATTTTCGGCGTCGCCATGGTGTGGGCTTTGAGAAACTTGAAATGCTCCAGCATCGGATGATTGGTGAAGCCGAGCTTGCCCGTGACGCGGATGCTTTCCATCCGGCTCTGCACGCCGTGGAATTGGATGCCATGGTCGAGGGTGTACCGCTCCATGCCGTCGAGCAGGCCATAAAAGTCGAAATGCCACCACGAGCGGCGGAATTCGCCGTCGGTCGTGACTTGGAGCCCGACGTCCTCCTGCTTCTTGATGATCTTCTCGATCTCGCGGTCCTCGACCTCCTTGAGCTGCGCCGGTGTGATCTCGCCCTTGTCGCGCTTGGCGCGGGCCTCTTTCAGCGGTGCAGTGCGCAGAAGCGAGCCGACCACATCGGCGCGGAACGGCGGTTTGGATCGCATCATCGGCGTTTCTCCTCGAATTTCTTGGCTCGTTAACAAGCCGGGTCCGCGCGCTTCGTCAACAGCAAAGCTGAATGGATGTGGGCGTAAGCCCAACAACCGTCATGGCCGGGCTTGTCTCGGCCATCCACTATGAAATAATAGGAATTTTCGGAGTCCTACCACACGGCCAACGGCCGAATACCACACGTCCGGATCAATTCGCATTCAATCGTTACGGTGTTGACCGGGCCCGGGCAAGTGTGCTCTGTGATGCTCGCGCGATACCCGCTATGGCAGGGGTTCCTAGGGTCAAGCCTAGGGACATGCCCGTGAGCCCTGTAGCGAACCGGATGTCACTGTCAACGCCTCGACCGTGACGCGTTCCGTGCAAGAAGGCTTCCCACCATTCGTGGTGCCTTCATGCCTGAGTTCGCTAAGTCCCTCACGATGTCCCCCAACGATGCCGCCGCCTATATCGG
>DATCBO010000086.1:0-8590 GCA_036511795.1 Xanthobacteraceae bacterium | reverse complement strand
GCCAGCAGCCGCTGCACCACCACCCAGGCGGCCCGAGCCGGTCGGGATGCGCCGCGCCCGAGTCTTCGGCGACCCCTCGCGAAGGGATAAAGTACACCATCGCGCCAGCCGGAAATGTCGGAGCGAGAGCACGGTGCAGAGAATTACGAAAACCGTTCGGCAGCTTAATCGCGAATTTACAGCGATAAAAATCCACCACCTCGGAGGAAGGACATGCCTCTCATAGACCGTCGAGCCTACCTGCGAACAACGCTGGCCGCCGGCGCCTGCGCGCCGTTCGTGGCAACGGGCCTTCGCGACGCGCGGGCCGCCGACGACAAGACCTACGTCATGAAGCTCGGCACCGCCACGATCAATGACGCGCAGCAAGAATGGTGCAAGCAGTTCGCGGCCATGGTCGAAAAGGATTCCAATGGCCGCATCAAGGGACAGATTTACCCGGCGAGCCAGTTGGGACCGATCCCGCGCGAGATCGAAGGCATGCAGTTCGGCGCGATCCAAGGCTATATCGGCCCGCCGGAGTTTCTGGTCGGCGTCGACGCGCGTTACGAAGTGATGTCGACTCCTGGACTGGTCAAGGACATGGCCCACGGCATCCGCCTCACCGGCGACGCCGAACTGCAAAAGGCGATATTCGGACTGGGCGCCAACAAGGGCGTCCACGGCGTTGCGCTGTGGGTTTCGCAGCCGTCTTCGATCGTTTCCCGCGAACCGATCCGCCACCTTGCCGATATCAAAGGCAAGAAGCTGCGCGTCCTTGCCGCGGACATGCAGCAGGAAGTGGTCAGGCGGCTCGGCGCTTCGCCGATCGCGATGACGCTTGGCGACGTGTTGCCTGCGATTCAGCAAGGGGCGATCGACGGCGCGGTGCTGGCGCGCTCCGTCGATACGGCGATGCGCTATTACGACGCCGCCAAATACATTACCGAGACCGGCCAACCTTTCATCTTCTCGATGGCGTTCTTGAGCAAGAAATGGTTCGACTCGCTGCCCAAGGACCTGCAGACGATCCTCGACACCGATGCGCAAAAGGCCGCCGCCGTGGCCAACAAGTGGCAGGAAGACTATTACGTCAAGTCGGGTGAGATCTGGCGCCAGCACGGGGGCGAACTCATCGATCTTTCGGCAAACGAGCATGCCGAGCTGATAAAGCTCGTGGAATCGGTCGGCCCGGACATCGTCCAGCGCAAGCCGATCCTCAAGCAGGTCTATGAAGTGTTCGCCGCGGCGGCGAAACGCACCGCCCAGGCGTAGCCAGGGGCGCGATCGGTGCGGAATTGGTGCGGGGCATGTCCTCCAAGAGAGTTTTATCATCAAAGACAGCGTCGGACAGGCGTTGGCCTATGTCTATTTTGACGACGAGTCGCAGCGCCGATCGGCCACCAATCGGCTGACGCGCGACGAGACCCGGCGCATAGCGACCAACATCGCCAAGCTGCCCGACCTACCTGCAAGGCGGCGCCAAGGCGTAACGGCCGAATCGGACTGCATGCCGTCCATCGAGGACGCAGGCATAAAACTTGCGTGTTTGAAATGCAGCCAGGCGGCGGCATGGTTGGTTGGCAGCCGCTTGGTAGGCCCCAGCAATCAGCTACGGGGTCATCGACAACAGATCGGAAAATCTGCAGCACTGACAGTTGCCAGTTCGCGTTTGCACCATCGCGGACGAGAATTCTGCCGTAACCCCACTCGACCTTCGCCCAACAGTCGCGGATCAAGTTTTCGAGGGCAACAGCATCGAAGTGCGAGGGCAATTCGCACTGTCAGTGCTGCGGAATTTGGCAATCGTTGTCGATGACCCTGTACCTCGCTGCGCTCGCCGCCGACCTCACCTTGGGGCCGCCCCGACCCAGCGAAGCCGACGTCAGCATCATCATCGGTCGGCCCGAGCGCCATCGTCGCCCCGAACCGGAAATGTCAGAGCGAGAGCACGGTGCAGAGAAGAACTTTTTACCAATTGAGGTTGGGGGCGACGATGGCGCTCGGGCGGCAACAGCACTGACAGTGATCCCTTGGCGCAGGGCGCCGAGGCGCGCGCGGCGGAATCAAGAGCGTGACCCGCCGGCGCCGCGGCGACTTCTCCCTCGCGCAGCGCATATGGATTCCGGCTCGCCGGACTTTCGGCCGCCGGTTTATTGGTCTTGGCTGTTTCAGTCATGCGCGCAGATTGCACATGCGGACCGAGGTCGCCAAGGCTCGTCGGGTGCTGCTAATGCGGCCCACCGGATGTTGGGATATGTCCCATTTTCCCGTTGCATCAGTCGGCTTAATCGCATAAAGATCTCTTTATGTCTCAGTCTCAGACTGACGGCCAACTCAACTTTCCGGCGCTTACCGCTTCACTGAAGGCGGCGGGCGAAGCAACGCGGCTGAGAATCCTGGCGCTGATCGCCGAGACCGAACTGACGGTCTCCGATCTGACCGAAATCCTGCGCCAGTCACAACCGCGCCTGTCGCGGCACTTGCGGCTCCTCGCCGAGGCCGGCTTGGTCGAGCGTTTCCGCGAAGGGTCGTGGGCATTCTTCCGTCTCGGCGAGCGCGGGAGTTCCGCTGATATCGCCCGCGAACTCATCGCACGGCTGGATGTGAGCGACCCCGTCATTGCCCGCGACCGTGAACGCCTTGCCGCGGTGCGCGGCGTACGCGCCGCTGCAGCTCAGAATTACTTCCGCCGGCACGCCGCGGAATGGGACCGCATCCGCAAACTTCATGTCGCCGATGCGGCAGTCGAAGCCGCCGTCCGTGCAGCGCTTGCCGACAAGCCGATCCGCTCGCTGCTCGATCTCGGCACTGGCACCGGGCGCATGCTGGAATTGTTTGCCGGCGATATCGAGCGCGGGCTGGGCCTCGACTTGTCGCGCGACATGCTCGCGCTGGCGCGCGCGCGGCTCGACCGATCGGGCCTGCAGCATTGCAGCGTGCGACACGCCGACATCTACGACCTGGCGCTGCCGCGCGATTCGTTCGACGCGGTCATCATCCATCAAGTGCTGCACTTCCTCGACGACAGCGCGCGCGCCGTCTGTGAGGCGGCGCGGGTGCTGCGGCCCGGCGGCCGGCTTCTGGTCGTCGACTTCGCGCCGCATGATCTTGAATTTCTGCGCGAGGAGCACGCCCATCGCCGCCTCGGCTTTGCGACCGAGACAGTGACGCAGTGGATGCAAGCGGCCGGCCTCGATCCGGCTCGGCAGGAGACGCTGCCACTGGGGCCGAAAGGCCAGATCGCGGTCTCGCTCTGGCTCGCGCGCGATCCACGGATCGTGCTCGCCACTCCGACGCGCGAGGTCGCCTGATGAGCCTTTCAAGAGCAAGCCGCACCGAGGGCGCGCGGCGCAGCATTCGCGTTTCGTTCGAATTCTTTCCGCCCAAAACCGCGGAGATGGAGCAATCGCTGTGGGAAGCGATTTCGCGCCTCGCGCCGCTTCGCCCGCACTTCGTCTCGGTGACCTACGGCGCAGGCGGCTCGACGCGCGAGCGCACGCATGCGACCGTCAAGCGCATTCTCGCCGACACATTGCTGACGCCTGCGGCGCATCTGACCTGCGTCGCCGCAACTCGTGAGGAAATCGACGCGGTGATCGCCGCCTATGCGCAGGCCGGCGTGCGCCACATCGTGGCGCTGCGCGGCGATCCGCCCGGCGGCGCGGGCGAGCGATACGCACCCCACCCTGGCGGCTATCAAAACGCCGCCGATCTCGTCTCCGGCATCGCACACCGTGGCGGCTTTGAAATGTCGGTCTCGGCCTATCCGGAAAAGCATCCGGACAGCCCCTCGGTCGAGGCCGATATCGACATGCTCAAAGCCAAGGTCGATGCCGGCGCGAGCCGCGCGATCACCCAGTTCTTTTTCGAGAACAATCTTTATTTCCGTTATCTCGACCGCGTGCGTGCAAGCGGCATCGAAATCCCGATCGTTCCCGGGATTCTGCCGGTGCAGAACTTCAACACCACCAAAAACTTTGCTGCGCGCTGCGGCGCCTCGGTGCCGGCCTGGCTTGCCGAACGCTTCGAGGGTGTCGAGCACGACCCCGCGACACGCAAGCTGATCGCTGCCGCCGTCGCCGCCGAGCAGGTGCTCGATCTGGTCGATCATGGCGTCACCGATTTTCATTTCTACACGATGAATCGCGCCGACCTGGTCTACGCGACCTGCCACTTGCTGGGATTGCGGCCGGCGCAGGATGAGGTCGCCGAGCACAATCTGCTCCCTCTCCCCAGAGAGCAGAGGGAGCGTGCATAGCCGATGTCCAGTCCTGCTTTGACCTCCGCTGTTGAACTAACGCTGCGCCGGCTGGCGAGCGAGCGCATCCTCGTGCTCGACGGTGCCATGGGCACGATGATTCAGGCGCTGCGGCTCGACGAGGAAGGCTACCGCGGCGCGCGCTTCGACGCCTGGAACCGCGAGGTTCGTGGCAACAACGATCTGCTCAATCTCAGCCGCCCAGACTCCGTGCGGGCGATCCATCTCGCCTATTTCCGCGCCGGCGCCGACATCGTGTCCACCAACACGTTCTCCTCCACCCGCGTCGCCCAGGCCGATTACGGCATGGCGGAGATCGCCTACGAACTCAACGCGGAGGGCGCACGGCTCGCGCGCGAAGCCGCGCGCATCGCGCAGGATGAGGACGGCCGCGAACGCTTCGTCGCCGGCGCGATCGGTCCGACCAACCGTACCGCGTCGATCTCTCCCGACGTATCCAATCCCGGCTTCCGCGCCATCACGTTTGACGAACTGCGCATCGCCTATGGCGAGCAGGTCCGCGGACTGATGGTTGGTGGCGTCGATGCACTCCTGATCGAGACCATTTTCGACACCCTCAACGCCAAGGCCGCGATCTGTGCCATCGGCGAGGTCATGGAGGAGCGCGGCGTCCGCCTTCCAATCATGATTTCGGGGACAATCACCGATCGCTCCGGCCGCCTGCTGTCGGGCCAGACACCCGAAGCGTTCTGGAACTCGATCGCGCATGCCGCGCCGCTGTCGATCGGGCTGAACTGCGCGCTCGGGGCGCGGCAGTTACGTGCGCACATCGCCGAACTTGGCCGTGTCGCCGACACGCTGGTGTGCGCCTATCCGAATGCCGGCCTGCCCAACGAATTCGGCCATTACGACGAAGGGCCCGAAGCAATGGCCGCGCAATTGGGCGAATTCGCCGCGTCCGGCCTGGTCAACATCGTCGGCGGCTGCTGCGGCACCACGCCCGAGCATATTCGCGCCATCGCCAAAGCCGTTGCCGACCAAGCGCCCCGCGCTATCCCCGCCATTCCGCCGCGGCTGCGGCTCGCTGGACTCGAATCGTTCACGCTGACCCCGGAAATTCCGTTCGTGAATGTCGGTGAACGGACCAACGTCACCGGCTCGGCGCGGTTTCGCAAGCTCGTAACGGCCGGCGATTTTCCGGCGGCGCTCGCGGTCGCGCGCGATCAGGTCGAGAACGGCGCGCAGATCATCGACATCAACATGGACGAAGGCCTGCTCGATTCCGAGAAGGCCATGGTGACCTTTCTCAATCTGATCGCCGCCGAACCGGACATCGCGCGCGTGCCGGCGATGATCGATTCCTCCAAGTTCTCGGTAATCGAGGCCGGCCTGAAGTGCGTGCAGGGCAAGCCGGTGGTGAACTCGATCTCGCTCAAGGAAGGCGAAGACGCTTTCATCCGTCAGGCCCGGATCGTGCGCCGCTACGGCGCGGCCGTCGTCGTGATGACGTTCGATGAAGCCGGCCAGGCCGACACGCTCGAGAAAAAAACCAGGATCGCGGCACGCGCCTACGACATTCTGGTGAACCGTGTCGGCTTTCCGCCACAGGACATCATTTTCGATCCGAACATTTTTGCCGTCGCGACCGGCATGGAGGAGCACAACGGCTACGGCGTAGCCTTCATCGAAGGCGCGCGCTGGATCAAACAAAACCTGCCGCACGCTCACGTCTCTGGCGGCGTCTCCAATCTCTCGTTCTCGTTTCGCGGCAACGAACTGGTGCGCGAGGCGATGCATTCGGTGTTCCTCTATCACGCCATCGCCGTCGGAATGGATATGGGCATCGTTAACTCCGGCCAGATCGCCGTGTACGACGATCTCGATCCGGAGTTGCGCGGCGCATGCGAGGACGTGGTGCTCAACCGCCGCGCCGATGCGGCCGAGCGGTTGTTGACGCTGGCCCAGCGCCACCGCGGCCACGGCAAGGAAAAGAAGGAAGCCGATCTGGCCTGGCGCGAATGGCCGGTCGAGAAACGTCTGGCGCATGCACTGGTCCACGGCATTACCGATTTCATTGCCGCCGATGTCGAGGAAGCGCGCCTTCGCGCGCCGCGTCCGTTGGCCGTGATCGAAGGCCCGCTGATGGACGGCATGAACATCGTCGGCGACCTGTTTGGATCGGGGCGGATGTTTCTGCCGCAAGTGGTCAAGTCGGCGCGAGTGATGAAGCAGGCCGTTGCGCACCTGATGCCGTTCATGGAGCAGGACCGGGACGGCCGCGCCCACACGTCCTCTAACGGCAAAATCGTGCTCGCCACCGTCAAGGGCGACGTGCACGACATCGGCAAGAACATCGTCGGCGTCGTGCTCCAGTGCAACAATTACGACGTGGTGGATCTCGGCGTGATGGTGCCGGCGGAAAAGATTTTGCAGGCGGCCGTGACCGAGCAGGCCGACATTATCGGGCTCTCCGGCCTGATCACGCCGTCACTCGACGAGATGTGTCATGTCGCCGCCGAGATGGAGCGACAGGGATTTGACGTGCCGCTGCTGATCGGCGGAGCGACCACGAGCCGCACCCATACCGCGGTGAAGATTCATCCCAATTACCGGCGCGGCCAGGCGGTCTATGTCAACGACGCGAGCCGCGCCGTGGGCGTGGTTTCAAGCCTGCTGTCGCGCGAGAGGCGGGAGCGCACGATCGCAGACGTTCGCGCCGAATACGCCCGCATCGCCGCGGCACACGAACGTGGCGAAGCCAACAAGCGGCGGCTGTCGCTCGCCGACGCGCGCGCTAATGCACTCAAGCTCAATTGGTCCGGCGCTTACGCGCCGCCGGCGCCGAAGCTGCTCGGCATCCAGAACCTCGGCGAGGTCGCGATCGCCGAACTCCTCGACTACGTCGATTGGTCGCCGTTCTTTGCGACCTGGGAGCTTAAAGGCAAATATCCGGGAATTCTCAATGACGCTGCCGTAGGCGAAGCGGCGCGCAGCCTGTTTGACGACGCGCAGGAGATGCTGCGGCGCATGGCCGCCGAGCACTGGATCCGCGCCCGGGCCGTAGCCGGATTCTTTCCGGCCAACAGCGAAGGCGACGATATCCTGGTGTTTGCCGACGAGACCCGCCGCGAGCCGGTTGCGGTCCTGCATACGCTGCGGCAACAGCTTTCGCGCCGCGAGGGCCGCGCCAATATCGCGCTGGCAGACTTCGTCGCGCCGCGCGCCAGCGGGCTTTCCGATTATATCGGCGCCTTCGCTGTGACCGCCGGCATTGGCGAACACGACATCGCCGAACGCTTCAAGCGCGCCAACGATGACTACTCCGCAATCATGGCCAAAGCGCTGGCAGATCGGCTGGCGGAAGCGCTCGCCGAACGGCTGCACCAGCGCGTGCGCAAGGAACTCTGGGCTTATGCGCCTGACGAACCGCTCGCGCCCGGCGATCTGATCGCGGAAAAATACCGCGGCATCCGTCCCGCGCCCGGTTATCCGGCGCAGCCCGATCACACCGAAAAGGAAACGCTGTTCCGGCTACTCGACGGCGAGCGGCAGATCGGCGTGAAACTTACCGAAAGCTTCGCCATGTGGCCCGGCGCTTCGGTGTGCGGGCTCTATTTCAGCCATCCGGAAAGCCACTACTTCGGCGTCGGCCGGATCGAGCGCGATCAAGTCGAGAATTACGCCGCGCGCAAGAACTGGACGGTCGAAGAGGCCAAAAAGTGGCTGGCGCCGATCCTCAATTACGATCCCGTGGTGGCGCGCAGCGCGGCGGAGTAATGGCGGTTCTCCCGGAACCGGGATACCGCTCGAGTTCCGCAAAGCAATCAACGGGAGTGCTCAATGGCTCGGCTTTTCGCGAGGTACAAAACGCCGCTCGATGCGGCCGCCTTCAACAAACATTATTTCGAAAAGCACGTGCCGCTGGCGAAGAAAATCCCGAGCGTGAGAAAATATGAAGTGAGCACCGGGCCTGTTGTCAGACCCATGGGCTCAGCCAATTATCATCTGATCGCGATCCTGCACTTCGACGATGTCGCGGCCATCCAGAATGCGTTTGGGAGCGCCGAAGGACAAGCCACGGTGGCCGATGTTCAGAGCTTCGCCACCGGCGGCGTCGATATCTGCTTCTTCGATAACAAGGACGTTTAGCACGTAGCCCGCATGAGCGCACCGAGAATCGGGATTTCGCGGCGGAATCGCCCCGGGTTCGTGGAATTTACACGCGAGCGCGCGCCACACGACCCGAGTGTTCAGTCCGAGCCACGCTCGCTCCGCGATCCATCATGTCAAACAGCGGCGACGGTGCGAATGGCGAGTAGCAAATGGAAACCGTCGTGACTTCCTCTAGTCGACGCGCAAGTGGAGGCGAACCTTGGGCCCTTTCGCACC